>DOGZ01000024.1 GCA_003528115.1 Candidatus Omnitrophota bacterium | reverse complement strand
GGACATTACCATTTTGGGGTTACAGAAATTCATTGAGCCTGTCGGAGCCGGGTCGGCATTTCAAGACGTGTTTCCAGAAGGCATTTCTGAATTTGGAACTGTTAAGAAATCTTTTTCTTACATATTTTTGCAACTTTTGCAGACTTTGATATTGACAGTCTTGGGTATTTCATGTAGCTTGAGGTGGTTCTATCAGACTATTAATAAATACATCTTATATCCTCTCTAACTCTTCAACATTATTCATCCTATGCGCGTTACATTTGTTGCCATGGGTTTTGAGCAACTGGCTATCAGCCAGCTCTCTTCCATTGCCAAATGTCACGGTCATGAAGTGCGGCTCGCCTTCAGCGCTTCGACCTTTAATGACCGTTATAATCTCAGCATCCCTCAACTCGCCCCTTTCTTTAACGACCGTCAGGAAGTGATTCAGGCCATCAAAGACCAAAAACCGGATGTCCTGGCCTTCTCAGTCTTAACCGGGACATATCAATGGATGCTCTCCATCGCCCAAGAAGCCAAAGCCCTCTTCCCTGATGTGAAGACTATATTCGGCGGTGTCCATGCCTCCGCCGTTCCACAGAGGGTCCTGGCTCAACCGCAAGTGGATTTTGTGGTCGTCGGGGAAGGAGACATAGCATTCCCTTTGATCCTCAAGGCCATGGAAGAAGGCCCTACGGCAGAGCCTATTATCAACACACGCTTTAAACGGCCTAACGGAGAAATCATTCAAGGGCGGCAGGCGGGGTTTATCCAGGACCTCGACGCCTTACCGATTTTTGATAAGGTTCTGTGGGAAGACCATATCCGCATCGGCGATCTGTACCTGACCATGGGCTCACGGGGCTGTCCGTACCGCTGCACATTCTGCTTCAACAGTTTTTACGCCAAACTGCCGGAAGAAAAAAAAGGGAAATATGTCCGCCAACGAAGCGTGGAGCATATGATGTATGAATTGCGTCTGGCCAAAAGACGGTATAAACTGCGCAGGATCAACTTCGAGGATGATGTCTTCACCGTCGATAAGAAATGGATCCTGGAATTCACGCGTCAATACAAAAAGGAAATCGATGTCCCCTTTCAATGCCTGACCCATCCGACGTATATGGATGACGATATCGCGAAATGGCTTTCGGAAGCGGGCTGTCGCTATATTCAGCTCGGCGTGCAAACGATGGATGACAATTACAAGTATCAAACCATCAAACGTTACGAAAAATCCGATCACGTTGAAAAGGCCCTGGACATCATGCGTAAATATCACCTCCGGGTCAAATGTGACCACATGTTCGGCCTGCCCGGAGAACCTGAAGAGGCCCAGGAAACCGCCCTTAAACTCTATATCAACCATCCGCCTCACCGGATCCAGACTTTCTGGACAAACATTCTACCCGGCACCGAAATGGTCCAGCAAGCGCTCGACATGGGGCTTGTCACACAGCCCGATGTTGACCGTCTCAATGACGGGCTGGGATTCGATTTCTTTCGTTCAGCCAACACGGTTCAAGATAAAAAGAAGATCAAACGGTATAAGGCCTATGAGGTATTTTTCAAACTCATCCCTGTTTTACCTGACAGTCTGCGCCGGAGACTTAAACCAAAATTTTTTGAAATGCTGCCCATGCCGCTATGCTCCCTCTTAAGCTTTATTGTCGACGCCTCTTTTGGTTTAATCTCAGGTAATCCAACCCATGTGGCCTATGCCAAACATAACCTTTATCATATCCGGCGTTTCTTTTGGGGCAAGCTTGGCCTTAAGACGCCGCCGGCCACTCGTCCGTTGACCTCTGAACCATTCATTTATACAATGCCCCGGAAATCGCCTGCCCCTCTTCAAGAAGTCCAACAAACAAAACCGGAAACCGTCCCAAGCGTCTGATGCGCCAAGAACTATTTTCTCAAAAAGATCGTGACCATAACAACAAATAAGAAAACATCATTCATTTTCTGGACTCTCGGGGTCTTCATCGCCGTTCTTTATTTCAGCTTAATCCTCTACGGCCCCGCCTGCGTGAAGATCTTGTATGACCAGGGAAATTTCAGCGTACTCAATAAACTCTCCGGAGCAAATCAGATACAATCTCTGGACTATTATCTTGGAACCGCGCAAGAACATTGGATCGGCCCAATCGCCGGGGTTTTATCCGCTCTCCTGTTCATTCCCTTGAGCCTCATCTATCTTCCAAACGCCTCGGCTGTTCGTTTTGGTCTGGCGATTTTTATTTTTCTTGTCGTGACCAAATTCAACGTTTTGTTTTATCCGCCCTGGGGAGATCATGCCGGCGGGTCTTGGGCCGAGGCCGTCTGGCTGGCCAGAAATCATCATGACTACATCGGATTATTTCATCAAAACAATTCCATTAACGGTGGGCCGAAATTTTTCTTCTTTTCCATCTATCCGGGATTTTACGCCCTGCTGATGCGCCTGATCCATCCGGTCCAGGCGTTTCTGATCGTGAGTCATCTGACTGTGTTCGCCTTTTCCGCCACGATCGTCGCCCTTTTCAGAAAAATTATCTCAAGAATATTTACCTCTGCCGCCGCTACTTTATCCGCCCTGCTTCTGTTGTCCTTACCTCTTTATCAAAGCCAGACAGAGATCTTCAACCCGGAAATTCCCTGCTTGTTTTTCGGCATGTTCTGCGCGTATTATCTCATCGAGAAAAAAATACTCCGGGCCACAGGTTTTGCCGTCCTGGGGGTCCTGATTAAAGGAAACGGCAGCCTCTTCTGCGCGGCGGTATTTTTCACCACTCTATTGAACTTAATTTTTTCCCGGCCCCGAAGACAACAATTTCCTTCATTTCTTTGGGGCTGTCTGGCCCTCTTGGCCGCCGCGGCACAGGTCTATCTGCGCAATCATTTTATCCATGACATGGATATGGGGCACAACCGCGTGGCCTTCCTTTCCGGCTGGCACCATGTCGTCCATTCCACTTTTATTTTCAAATTCTTTGTCTTTAGCCTCTGTGTCCTCGCGGGGCTTTACCTGAAGCACACATTGTTCACAAAGCGGTCGCCGGAAAATCCCTCCTTCTTTTCCCTTTACCATACCCCCCTCGTCCTGTTTCTATGCGCGGGGCTCTGGCACGCGCAGCATCTCAACGTCGCTGTCATGGGGCCGCGCTACCAGTTGCTGCTGGCACCGTTTCTTCTGTTTTGTGTTCTCTTCGCCGTCGATCGCCTTATTCCTTTTCATCGACTCTTCTCCGCGGCGCTTATTCCGGCCATATTGATCTCTTATTTCTCGTCCTATGGTTTTCTCTATCCCAGCAGGGTTGAAAGCAAATATTACGCCTACGGTTTCTTGGAAAGAAGCCTGGAATATCGCAATGATCTGCTCCTGCACAGGCGTCTGGCCCGGGATTTCGAGGAGCATTATCCCGGCACCACCATCGGCGCGCCCTTTATTACCGCTCACTATTTGGCTTTTCCTGAATTCGGTTATGTGACCAAACCGCTCGACGTTGTTCTCTACGGCATGAATATCACCTTCGGAGGAATTCGAAACTACCCGGGATTAGACAATCTGAATATCGCGAAAACAATTTGGATCGGTTTTAAAAGTGATTACCCCGATCCCATTCAATATCCCATCAATCCTCTGGATAAAATTATTCAAGTTGTCGAAGTGGGTGATAAAAAAGCCACCCTGTTTATGGGGGGGATCGCTATTGAGAAGATGTGGCGGATTGTAAAATGGAATAACGCGCAACGGCAGGAGAAAAATAAAAATGGGGCCTCACCTTTTAGGATAAAGCCCCAACCATAAAATCATTTACTCTATGGCAATGATCTTGACGTCAAAAACAAGCGTCTTGCCCGCCATCGGATGATTAAAATTAACGCTGACCGTTTCTCCTTTCACCTCACTAATCACCGCCGGAACAGCTTGCCCTTCCGGGGTCTGTAACTCAACGACCATGCCGGTCGCGGGTGCAAAGTCAGGCGGGAAGGCCGTCTTAGGAAATTCTTTAAAGGCCTCAGGATTCACCTCCCCATACCCCTGTGCCGGCGCGACCGTGACGGACTTTTCATCGCCCACGTGAAGCCCTTCCAGAGCGGCCGATAACCCAGGGATGATCTGACCTTGACCATGAACATACTCCAGCGGTTTCTTTCCGACAGAAGACTCCACCACTTCCCCATTAACCTTAAGAGTATAATCAAATTTTACCTTCTTCCCATTCTCGACCATCAGCCCTTCTCCCTTCACGTTTGAAATAAACAATCCCATCGTGAGAATCAAACCGCTCAACGATAAACCGATGATTTTTTTCATGGAAACATCCCCCTTTATGAATTTCTTTCTTATAAATAAATTCTCTCAACTAAAAATTAAACGTTGTTTCAACATAGAAGAAATCTCCCTCATCGTTGGCCCCGGTTTCCTGCAGATATTTTCCGGCAAAGAAATGAGAATATCCCACTAAAAGATCCGCGTATTTACATAATTTGTAATTGGCGGTCAAATCCACCTCATTCCCGACATGGGTATTGACATCCGAAGCCGCCGGCGGGGTCCGCAAGGCTGTTCGTCCCGCCGCGTAGAAGGCGTCTTTCGGAGTGTCCACAAAAATAAGATGCAGATCCCCCTGCAAAGCTAATTTTTCCGTGGGTTTGGCCTTCAGTTGAAAACGGTAATCATTCAGGTTCTGTAAACCGGCGCGGTCCATATAACCATACTGAAGATGATTTGTCGGATAAAGGTTATTGAACGTATTTAAATCCGCATCCGAGGTGTCTGAATCCCCTGAGGCATAATCGAATTCAAAAGCGGCCCGTGGTTTCCAGGGATGATCAAACGTGTATCCTAAAATAGTCACAAGCATATTGGCGCTCACATCAAGGGCATTGGTGCTCCCCCACTGGTGAGCGGCCTCCAGCTCATAATCAAACTTTGAATCCGGGACTTTGCCGACCACGCGCCCTCCCGTAGTAAAAATATCCAACTCGCCGGCAGTCACCCCGGAAATATACGTAATATTCTTATTCGTCTTGCGCCTGATGAGATAATTTTCAACGGTCACGTCCTTAATCCCCTTATACGTCGCGTAATAACCGCCGATATTGTCATGGGCCTCGCCTTCGAAGAGATCATCCGCTTCATCCGGCGAATTGATCTGGGTAAATGTCCCCCCAAACCCGTCAATCGTTAAATGATGCGGTTCGAAATTCAACATCATCTTGGCCGCGTCAAACGTCTGGGCGATATTAGACCATCCGAACCCGCCGACCAACCGTTGGGCCCCATAAGAAAGCTCTTGACGTCCAAGCCTTACGCCGACGCCGCTGAGATCGACGGCGTCTAAAGAAAACAACTTACTCCCCTCCAGATAAAGCTGTCGGGTGTCGGCATAATTTTCATACGGCGTATTATTCTCAAAACCATCATTTTCGATGCGAGAATCCTGCAATTGATAAAAGAGTTTCCATTGCTCAACCGGTTTGAGTGTAATCCCTAACCGCGTGCGTTTGAGATGAAAACTTTCATCATCTTCAAGGGTATCGTTAAAATCCAGATTGTCGGGAGATTCATATCGGTATCTGAATTGAAGATCCACATTCACCCACTTGGGCAGATGTTGATTAATCAGCTCTCCGGCCTGAACACCCGTTGCCATGCAACAAAGAAATACACTTAAAAACAGAACATTAAATTTTAACCGCCTCATGCTCTTGCCTCCTTTTTTGGTACCCCTGTCAGACTTCTTGGAAAAACTCCATCGTGAATATTTGACGAAAGAATAAGCCCATTATGAAGAATTTTCTTCCGGCTACAAGAAATTTTCCAACTTTTTTCTGACCTTTTTCCGCTTTTTTTAATAATCTTCGGGAAAAATTGCGCGGGGGGATGGTCTGCTGTATTCCCAGGGTGGAAGAAACCCTTCGCACCGATCAGGAGGACAGCATGGGGGCAGCTTTGATGGAGGATATCCTTGGAAAGCAGTGGAGATTTATGAAGTGTGCGCCAATAATTCTTCGACCCTCTCCAATAAATTCTTAAAGCCGGCGATTTTCATCATATAATTATCGGCCCCGGCTAACTGCGCCATAAAAGGGTCATAGGCATCGGAAAAACCGGTACACAGAATAATTTTCACGGTCAAATCCTGAATGGCATTGATTTCATTGGCCACGACAAATCCATCCAAATCGGGAAGCACGGTATCGACAATAACCAAATCCGGCCTTAAACACTCGGCCATGACGATGCCTTCTCTGCCGGTCTCACACGAAGCGATTTCTTCAAAACCGGCCTTTTTCAGAACACGTAAAATACTCTTTCTATCCTGTTCATCGTCCTCAATGACTAATATTTTTTTCATCCATTTCATCTTTGTGCCACTGTCTATTTCTCGCGCCATACCATCTGTCCAGTTCTCAACGTCATGAAGTTTTCTTTTCATAAGGCCCCTCTTTTCCCGCAGACTACGGACTTCCGCAAAGATAATGAAACATTGCGGAAATCAATAAAACGTCCGGCTCTTGTCTTCTATGTTAGGAATATAGAATGAACTAACCCAACAATACCGTTAGGCCAGTGAAATTATTTAAAATTCTGTTAAGTACTGGAAGTATAAAATATTTTTTGACTAAATGCCAAGCGCCGCCTCAGGGGCGTTGAAGGTATTCTACGACGGGAGGGGTGACAGGGAGGATTTTATTTCTAAAAATCTTTTTTCTTTTGCTCTTTAGGCCTGTACAAAAGCTTCCAGGGGTTGGCCTTTAAATCATACGATAGTTCATCCAAATTAACGGACGCCGCGTGTAAATTGACCATCATTTCATCAATATGCGCCTTGTTCATTTCCAAACGTTCATCCACATTTTTCGTGATTGAGGACATGTTTTTCACGGTCACATCCATATTGGCCAAGATGCTGTCGATGGCCTCTTTGTTTTTCTGAAGATGTCCATTAATGGATTGAGAAATTTCTTTTAACTGAGCTGCGATTTCCTGACCGTCGGACATCAATTTGCCTAAATCCGAGGGTTCTACCCCTTCGATGACCGTCTCGGGACTTAAGATCTTCCCGCCTTTAGGACCGGCCGATAACCCCACATATTTTTCCCCCAGAAGACCCAGGTTTTTCACATACGCCTGCGCCCCTTCTCTTATTTTCGCCTTGTCGTCAAGCCACAAAGTCAACTCCATTTGCGTTTCATCCGCGTCATCCTTAATAGCAATATCCTTAACGATCCCCACTTCAAAACCATTGACCATCACCGGCGCGTTGACATTGACGCCGTCAATGTTCCCAAATCGGACTTTCAGGACATACCCCGCTCGCGTAAAATTGAGATTCCCTGTTTTTATACTTAACCCGGCCAGCAAAACAACCACGGCACTGACCATCATGCCAATCCTGATTTCATTATTGAGCCTCATCATCAACTCCTTTTAGGATGTCTATTCTTCATTCAACTTAATCGGCCCCTCGATGGATCCATTAATAAACTGCCGGACAATCGGGTCCTGAGAATTGCGAATCTCTTCCCGGGTCCCCACCTCCAGCAATTTCCCTTTATACAGCATCGCCACGCGGTCAGCGATCCGAAAGATACTTTCCATGTTATGCGTAACAACAATAGAGGTCAAATTGAGTTTCTTTGTCAAATCCAGGATGAGATTATCAATAATCGCGCAGACAACCGGATCCAGCCCCGCCGTGGGTTCATCATAAAAAACAATCTCCGGATCCATGGCGATGGCCCTGGCCAGCCCGGCTCTTTTCTTCATTCCGCCGGAGAGCATGCTGGGCATAAAACGCTCAAATCCCTGCAATCCCACCAAGTTCAGTTTCATTTTGGCGATGATGCTGATAATCTTAGGCGTCAACTGCGTGTGCTCGGACAAGGGCAGACTTACGTTTTCCTCCACGGTAAGGAAATCCAACAGAGCGGCCGACTGAAAACTCATCCCGAACCGGCGCTTGATCTTTTCTTTTTCCGCGTGGTTGAGCTCATGCAAGTCCTGATTTTCAAATAATATTTTTCCGGCCGTGGGTTGAATGCCGCCGGTCATCATTCTGAGCAAAGTGCTTTTTCCGCTCCCGGAGCCGCCCATGATGACAAAAATCTCTCCTTGATAAATATCCAGATTGATATTATCCAGGACCTTTCGGCCATCAAAGGTCTTCTCCAAATCCCTTATCGATATCGCGATTTTCTTCTCAGCCATATTAAAATCTCGCGAAGTAATAAATGCCTGTCAAAATACAATCGGCAATAATAATTAAGATAAAACTGACCACGACACTGATGGTGGTGGCCTTGCCGACACCGACCGCGCCGCCTTCTGTCTTTAATCCCTGATACGTTCCTACCATGACGATAATGACAGCGAAAACGAACGATTTGGACAATCCCGTGTAAATATCCTTCAATGTCAAAAACTTTAAGGCCGTTTGAATGTACAACCCCGAATTAATTTTAAGATTAAATACTCCGATTAAGTATCCCCCCAATATCCCGGAGAGATCACCGATCACCGTCAGACACGGGAGCATAACAAACAGGGCGATGAATTTAGGAACGACGAGGTACCGCACCGGATGGATCGCCATGGTGTCCAACGCCTCTATCTGCTCGTTGACTTTCATAGACCCGATCTCCGCGGTTATCGAGGCCCCGATACGGCCGGCGATCACCAGGGCCGTTAAGACCGGCCCCAGCTCGCGGCAGATCGAGATCGTCACGAGGCTGGCCACATAAATGACCGCCCCCATCTGGGAAAGCTGATGGGCGGACTGCATCGCCAGGACAACGCCCGTGAAGAAAACAACAAAGAAGACAATGACGATCGAATTCACGCCCATAAAGACCATCTGCGCAAAGACCGCTTGCAGACGGATTGTTCTTTTAACGAAAGCCCCCCAGAAAATCCAATAAAACGTTTCGAACACGAGGCGGATAAAATCGACGACAATATAAATCCAACTATTGACAAAACGACCGATGTTCTCAAAAAATTTAATCATGGGAATAAGTACGGTGTTACCCAAATGATTGACGGAAGAACACAGCACAACACTTCCTTCATCCGCACATCCATCTGTTCAAAACTTAGGTAACGAAGCATTAAAGAAAAGGTTGTAAAAATCATTTTGCGGAACTCAGCAGTTCATTGATCTTGACCAGCAGTTGCTGAGTGTTCACCGGTTTCGTTAAATAGGCGTCGGCCCCCATTTCCTGCCCGAATCGCAAATCCTGTTTCTCCCCTCTCGAACTGAGAAAAATGATGGGAATATTTTTGTACGCCGTTTCTGATTTAAGCAAACGGCAAAAATTATATCCGTTAATGACCGGCATCATTACGTCCAGGATAATTAAATCGGGCTGTTTTTCCATGGCCATCTGCAGGCCATCGGCGGCCTCAACAGTCGATATCGGATTAAAACCGTTTTCCTTTAACATCGTTTCAAGCAGCCTGACATGACCCAGGTCATCATCCACCACCAGTATTTTCCTGGACATCTTCTCAGAATTCATAAGCGCCTTCATCCAAAATTCATTATGTCGTTACCACTTTTTCAGTGGTAACGTATTTATTCCAGTCTACCTTCCTCCCTGTGCCCGTCGCTGCTCAGCCAGATTCTTTTGGTATTCTTTTCTTAAACGGGCCTTCCTTCGGGAGATCTTCCGTTGCCGCATCGTTCTTTCTTTTTCCTGTGGCGAATCTCCCAACGTGGCCACGGCATCGGTGATCTGATTCAGGAGGGTGACCCGATCAACCTCACTTTGATGATTAATGGTGTCTGCCCCTAATAAGCCGCCGGCGCCCAACCACAAAAACGTCACGACCAGCCAAATCTTTGTTTTATTCATTTTCCCCATCCCCTATTGGCCGGCCAAGGCCTTCTGGATCGCCTGCATGTATTGCTGTTCAATAGCCTTTCTCATAGCATCCTGCCGCTGTTGAAGAACGGCCTGTTGATAACGTTGTTTCATCGTCTCTTGCGCCATTTTCTGGGCGACGACTTGTTTCATGATTCTTTCTTGAATGACTTTTTGAGCCACCTGCTTGGTCGCCTGTTCCACCACAGCCTGCTTGATGGAATTTTCAATGACCTCCTGCATCCGTTCCTTCACCAGCGCTTCGGCAATTTGAGGCATTTGCTGCTGCAAATACATCTCCACGCCTTGGGCATAGGCCTGCTTGACGGCCTGTTTGACCGCCGCTTCTTTTAATCCCTGAAGGACCGTCTGCTGGATCACCTGCGGGATAATATGTTGAGCGGCGTTCAGACGTTGCTGAGCGACCGTTTGCTGGACAACGCGGCCGACGACATTCTGGTAAGCCTGCATCACGGCCTGCTGAGCGAGGGCCTGGGCCAGGGTCATCTGTGCCTCTGAAGCCTGGGCCCACCCCCAGGCAGGAGTCAACAGGATTAACCCCGTCAGCAAACCGCCAAGAATTTTCTTTCGCATTTTTTTCGTCCTTTCTGTA
This sequence comes from Candidatus Omnitrophota bacterium, assembly GCA_003528115.1. Taxonomy (GTDB): domain Bacteria; phylum Omnitrophota; class Gorgyraeia; order Zapsychrales; family Zapsychraceae; genus UBA10174. The sequence goes on along the minus strand of DOGZ01000024.1, from coordinate 15,666 downwards.
ATTTTATTTCAATTCTATTCGAAATATTTTTATCCGGGAATCTTTTCCCCCTTCAAAATCGGCGAAAGAGGCGTAGAGTCGATTCTCAGCCCTCCGTCATGCTCAATCTTGATCATGTAAAGAACGCCTGGAATAAACAGGGTTCCCGGCGCCTCAATCTGCGCGCTCTTGATCCCGGATTTTTCAGCCGCCTTCGGATTTAAAGCGTACTTCCAAAAATTAATCCACAATTTTTCCTCGAAGACGCCGCGTCCCCCTTGCACACGGTACCCATGAGGGACCTGATGCACGGGTGTTATTTCATATTCCCGGGTGTTGGGGCCGTCCAGCATGAATATTTTCCAAAAAAGATACGCGCTCTTCCCTTTAAATTTATCCGCTGAACGGATATGAATATCATCAAAACGGATGACCAAGGACTGAAACTGAATAATGTTGCCTGAAAATGTAAAATACTTCGGTTCCATCGGCTGACCTTTTACATCATACTCTAAAAACTTTATTGTGGTATAAGTCTTTCGAGTTTTTTCATCGAAATTAACGCCGGTGACCAAGACTTCGGCTGTCCGAGAATCCGCCTCAAGGCGGGCAATGACCTGCTTAAGAACGGCGTTTTCCTGAATGTAATGGACGACCCGCGCGTAAAAGAAATACGCCAATAAACCTATAAGCGCGAAAATAAAAAATGATTTAAATCTTTTCATGAATTCATTATAGGGAGACGCGGGGATACGTCAAGAAATGAGGGGAAAAAATGCGGGGATACCATAGGAAAGCAAAACCTGGGGAATTGGATTTCGCCTTACGGCGTATGCGAAGCCGGTTCTTGCGTCTCCTGGTAGAGCGTTTCTCTGAGCTTCTTGATTTTTTCATCCGAAAGGTATTCATCGAAGGTCATGCCCTGGCGGTCAATATAGCCATGCGGCGTGATTTCAATGATCCGGTTGGCGACGGTCTGCACAAACTGGTGATCATGCGAGGAAAATAAAACCGTCCCCTTGCAGTCGATGAGACCTTCATTAAGGGCCGTGATGGATTCCAGGTCCAGATGATTCGTCGGTTCATCCAGAATCAAGACATTGGCCCCCGTGAGCATCATGCGGGAAAGCATGCACCGCACTTTCTCTCCGCCGGAGAGGACGCCCACACTCTTAAAGACTTCTTCTCCGGAAAAAAGCATGCGTCCAAAAAAACCCCTCACAAAATTCTCATCTTTTTCTTTTGAATATTGGCGCAGCCAGTCAATGAGATTCAGGTCAACTTTAAAATAGTCACTGTTATCCTTGGGGAAATACGCTCGCGTCGTGGATGCCCCCCATTTGAAGGAGCCGCTATCCGCCGTCAATTCTTCCATGATCACCCGAAAAAGGGTTGTCTTGGCCAAATCGTTGCGTCCGACAAACGCGATTTTATCACCTTTATTCACATGGATATTGAGGTTTCTGAACATCCCCTTGCCCTCGATCGATTTACTCAACTGATCGATGTTCAAGAGATCATTGCCGGCCTCTCTTTCAGATTTAAAACTAATATACGGATACCGCCGGGAAGAAGGCTTGATCGCTTCAATAGTCAAGTTTTCCAAAATCTTCTTGCGGGACGTGGCTTGACGGGACTTGGAAGCGTTAGCGCTGAAACGGGCGATAAAATCTTCGAGTTCTTTCTTCTTTTCTTCCATCTTCTTGTTGGCGTCTCGTTTCTGTTTCAAAACCAACTGGCTGGACTCGTACCAATACGTGTAATTCCCCGGATAGAGCTGGATCTTGCCGAAATCAATGTCCGCGACGTGGGTACAGACTTTGTCCAGAAAATGCCGGTCGTGCGAGACGACAATCGCCGTATTCTCAAATTCACAAAGGAATTCCTCAAGCCACATACAGGTCTCGACGTCCAGTTGATTGGTGGGTTCGTCCAGCAAAAGGACATCCGGATTACCGAACAAGGCCTGAGCCAAAAGCACGCGCACCTTCAAACTGGCCTCAAGCTGTTTCATTTTAAGACCATGGAATTCCTCTCCAATCCCCAAATCGCTCAACAGCTTGGCGGCATCCGTCTCGGCGCTCCAGCCGTTCATGTCGGCGAATTCGGTTTCCAGCTCTGAAGCCCTCAGGCCATCCGCATCGGAGAAATCCGGTTTGGCGTAGATCGCGTCCTTTTCGGAGATGATTTCATACAGTTTTTTGTGCCCCATAATCACGGTGGTCAACACGGTGTATTCATCATACGCGAATTGATCCTGCTTTAAGATGGAGATCCGCTCGCCGGTTCTGACATTCACCTGGCCGGCGGTAGATTCAATCTCACCTGAGAGGATTTTAAGAAAAGTGGATTTCCCGGAACCATTGGCCCCGATCAGCCCGTAGCAATTGCCTTTATTGAAGGTAATATTGACGTCTTCAAAGAGTTTTCTCTTCCCGAATTGTAACCCGATCCCGCTGGTAGAAATCATTGATGAACTCCACTCTTTCTTTTTAATGCCGATGCCTTCTTGATGTTCTCTCTTCCCTTGCTGAAGGAAGGCAGGATTTTATTACAGAACTTGAGAATTTGCAATGGATTCTTATTTCACTGTCTTACTTCCCTGTCGCTTCCCTGTCTTGAAGTAGTCCGTGAATAAAAAGCCCCAACCACAATAAGTAACCGAGGCTTCTTAATAATACTCAATTCCTTTATACAGTTATGCCCTTTTTCTACGTCGGAGCATAGCCGCGGCACCGATTAAACCACTCCCCAATAAGAGCACGGTGGATGGTTCCGGGTTGGCAACGGTTGGAATTTCTTCTCCTTGGAGTTGCGCGGAGTAAAACACAGGAAAAGTCGGCGGGTTCGGCGCGAAGGGGGATATCGGCGCGGTTGGTGATGTTGGCGCGAAGGGTGATGTCGGCGCGAAGGGTGATGTTGGTATTGATGGCGCTTGGAGACCAAATGATTGACCTTCGATTCTTAAACCCCATCGAGGCGGATATTGATCATCAAAGCCTATATAACGGGAATTACCCAAACCATAATAAGCATAATTCAACAATGTGTTTGGTGAACCGGAAGGAGCATAACCGATAAAAGACGGTTCAGGTCTGAATCCTTCAAATGCGACCCAATAATCGCCTGCTTCCAGCTCGAGATCTAAACCCGATAAACCGTACCAATCATTAGTTGATTCCGGGTCGCTAATGTTAAATGTTTTTTGAAATAAAATATTTGAAGTATCCGGAATCGGATAATAATCAGGCGCGGAAGGAAACAATGTGCCCTGATAAATTGTTAGGTCGAGATCACCGGGTTCGATAACACCGACCCAGCCATTAATATCCGTGATCATATAGAAACGATCCGTAACAAAACGGGACGCCAGCCATTGTCCCGCGATAACATTTCCTCCCGAGGACGATGGAGGCTGACCTGTATCCACAATAAAAATCGCATAAGCATTGTTCGTACCCATGACGATTAACAGAGACGTCATCAAAATCAAGAAATATTTCTTCATTAGCCCCCCTCTTAACAATTAAGCAGTTATTAATTAAAAATCCCTTTTAAAAAAATAACAGAAATACTATTTTTGTCAACATGTCACTCCACACCAAAGTGGGACACCAAATCAAACCAATTCAATCGCCTAAAACGTCAAGAATCCATTATGCAAGGCGATGCCTAAACTGAAAACTGGTTGCGGAGAATATCCTACGCCGAGGAAACCGAGGCTTGAGTCATATTGTCAAACAGGATTTTCGTGTATTCTTACTTCACCCGCTCGGACAACCGGTACAGCGTTCCTCCGGCGATATCCGGTTTAGGGATCAAAAGTTTTCTGGCAGAGGCGGTAACCTCCGTTTTTCCGTTCGCGCTCTTCTTGATCACAAGGGTGACGTCGGCGCCGTCCATGATCCCTTTAACGATCCCTTTGGCGCTATCCTTGGATTTCAACAGACCTGTTTCTTGAAAAAGACTAACGGCCTGCGCGAATACCTTTTCAACAGGCTGAGAAAACTCCTGGACAGCGTCATCCTTGCCTAAAAGGACCCCCGCGACGCCCGCCGGGAGAAACCCCACCCCCAGGAGGGTCGAGGCGGCATATACTCCGGCACTTTGCAATCCCGCCGGCCCCAGGGCATTGATCATAATCACCGAGGCCAGTTGTTCCGGACTCTGGATATCTTTAAATATTTTATCTTTTAAATTCAATTCGAAAACCTGAACCACGGGCTGGTCTCCTTTGGTGTAATCCTTGAAGATCACCCGCTCCATATTCAATTTCATGACGTCAATGCGCATCGGCATCGGTGAGGACTTCGATTTCTGTGTTTTATCGTCGGATCGTGTTTTCTCCGCTTCCGGTTTTTGACGGGAAACTTTTAACGCGTTGACATTCAACTCGCCGGCCCTATCTTTAATTAGGACAACCTCTTTCAAATCAAAAATAACCAAAGGAAAATGCAGCTTGCCCTTCATCAACGAGAACAGATCGGCGTCAACGCGGATTTCAGGGATGTCCAACATGGGTTCTGAGGGGTATCCCGGCGGATTGTAGAGACGCAGCCTTTTGATGTGGACTTTCTGGAAAACAATACTCGAAGAAAAATGCCCGACCTTGATGGGCGCTCCCACGATCTGAGAACCCATCGTCTGAACAACCCCGCGAATCACGACATCTTTGGCCATCCCCAGGGCGACCAGGACCACAACGACAACGATAAGACCCACGAGCCATTTTTTCATGATAGTCCTTCCTTTCCGCGCCGCTCCCCCCCCTCCTGAATAATGCGCACATCCCTTTGAGGGAACGGGATCTCGACGCCTTCCTTGTGAAACCTGTCGAAAATCTTCTTGTTTAAATCAAAAAGCACATTCCAGTAATCATCTTGTTTGCAAAATAACCTGGCCATCAGATTAACGCTGGAATCGCCGAATTCCGCGATCCCGGCGTTAGGCGTATTGACCACGCGCTTGTCCGCCTGAACAACTTCTTTAACAATCCGGATCGCTTTCTCCATGTCCGATTTGTAGCTGACCCCGACTTTGATGTCCAGCCTCTTGACATTGGAATAATTGTGAATGATTTCCCCGATAATATGCTTGTTGGGGATAAAGATCGCGTTTCCGTCCACCGTCTTGATATCCGTCCGCGGCAGTTTCATGTCCGTGACTTCCCCCACCACGCCGGCGACCTCGATAATATCCCCGACCTTAAAGGGCTTGGTGAAAATCAACGTGGCCCCGGCCGCGTAATTCGACAACGAACCTTGGAGGGCAAAACTAAGACCGAATCCAGCGACAGACACACCGGCGATCAAAGGAGCGATTTCTATCCCAAACTTCCCTAACGCCACGATCACCGCGAAGGCCATAATCAGCATCTTGACGCTGCTGATAAAAAACTTAATGACGGTGATATCCAACTTCTTTTTATCTAAAATGCCATGCAACCAACGCCCCACATATTTCCCGACCATCCAGCCCAAAAAAAGGACAAGGACCCCCCCCAGGGCCTGAAAACTGTACTTCACGATGAATTCAATCATCATGTTGATTAAGTTCTTGGCTGTTTCCGCGTGCATTTGAATCATCTCCTTTATGTTGCTCGGCCGGACGGCCTGGGTTGAAACTGTTTCACTCCAAACAGACGTCTCTTGGAAAACTTCGCGAAGAAAAAAGACCGCACAGGCGGCTGATTTCCAATCCTGAATACGCATGGGGCCTTCCTCTCTTTAGTCCCGATGCTATTTTAACCTACTTTTCTAAATCACCAAAAACAATTTTTTTAGCCCCTTTTCTAAGCATCTTTTTGACGGCATACTCAGCCTCTTCGGGTTCTATATGAACTCCCTTGATCGCGTCCATGAGGAGGTTGACGGCAAAATTGTTTTCCAGAGCGTCCAGGACCGTGGCTTTGATGCAATATTCCGTGGCAAACCCCGCGATAAATAATTCTTTGACTTTACGTTCTTTCAGCACCATTAAAAAACTTTTATCCTTGCTGTCCACCCCCTCAAACGCCGACCCGCCTTCCTCATCGGGTTGCATGCCCTTGGAAACGATAAGGACGTCCCGCGGCAATGTCAGACTGGGATGAAACAAGGCCCCGGGCGTATCCCGGATACCGTGCGATGGCCACAAACCTCCAAAAGTTTCGAAATGACTTGTCGTCGCCGGATGCCAATGACGCGTAGCGATAATCGCGGCGGATCGCGTGTAGAAATACTCAATATAATTATTGATGACGGGAATGATCGTCTCGGCCTGGGCGATCGGCATGGCCCCGCCTCGGCAAAAATCATTCTGAACGTCCACAATCAACAGTCCTTGATGATGACTCATCTCCAAACCCCTCTCAAAGAAAATAAACCGGACTTTCGTCGTAGGAACGCAGGTCAACCATTGGATCTTATCTGTCCGTAAGGTTCCACATGAATGACGACGTTAATAAGGCTCATTCCGGCATTCAGCAAATGATCTTTGACCTCATGGGCGATATCATGGCCCTCCTTAACAGAAATAGTCCCCTCGACCTCCAGGTGTACCTCGACGAAATACCTATACCCGCTCTTGCGTACAAGACACTTCTCCACATCGCGCACCCCCGGGACTTCACGCGCGATGACCCGGATTCTCCGTTCTATCTCCGGCGAGGGCCCGGCATCCATCAGTTCCACAATGGCTGAGCGCAGAATTCGAAATCCGTTAAAGAATATCACACCGCTGGCAAAAAGAGCGGCCCAATCATCCATGTTTTCATATCCCGGCCCTCCGATCAGCCCCGCGGAAATCCCGATAAAAGCCGCGAGCGACGTCAACGCGTCACTGCGGCTGTGCCAGGCCTCGGCCTGAATAGACATACTGTCGATTTCTTTTCCCGTCTTATGAAAAAACCGGAACATGGTCTCCTTCACAAGAATCACAAAAATCAGCACATAAAGCGTGTACGGTTCGGGCGGGTGATGGGGATGCGCGATCTCCCGAAGGGACTGTACGGAAATCGTGGAAGCTGCGCCCAGGAGGACGGCAGAGACAATGAGCGCCGCTAAGGATTCCGCCTTGCCGTAACCAAAAGGGTATTTCTCATCCGGCGGCAATGAGCTGATCTTGATGCCCCGGTAAACAACGGTGGAGCTGAAAATGTCTGTTAACGATTCAATCCCGTCGGCAATCAAGGCGTAACAATTCCCCAAAACTCCCGTCGCGACTTTGATGATGGCCAACAGGGAGTTCAGAAGAAGGCTGATGATGGCTGTCTTTAATCCCCTCTTGATCCTGGCCTCTAACCCTGAATTATTTTTCATTTTAAATCCCACAATCCCCCCTCCCGAATAAACGTGTTTAGAAAAACCTACAACTTCACCCTTCTCAACCGCAAGGCATTCCCGATGACGGAAACGGAGCTAAAACTCATCGCGGCACCGGCGAGCATCGGTGAGAGCAACAACCCCCAAACCGGATACAACACCCCCGCGGCCACCGGAACCCCCAGGGCATTGTAGATAAAGGCGAAAAACAAATTCTGGCGGATGTTACGCATCACCTGCCGGCTTAAGAGCAACGCTTTGACAATCCCGTTCAGGTCCCCCTGGACCAGGGTAATCCCGGCGCTGGCGATAGCCACATCCGTGCCCGTCCCCATGGCCACACCCACTTCCGCTTCAGCCAGCGCCGGCGCGTCGTTGATCCCGTCTCCGGCCATCAGCACCCGGGCGCCGTGTTCTTTGAGCTCCTGGACAATCTTTTGTTTATCCTTGGGCGCCAGTTCGGCGCGCACATCGTCGATACGCAACTCCCGCGCGATAGCCCGAGCCGTTTCGCGGTTATCCCCGGTCAGCATGATCACCTTTAAGCCCATGCGGTGCAATTCCCGGATCGCCGCGGGCGTCGTTTTCTTAACAGGATCCGCCAGACCTAAAATCCCGATCACCCGTCTCTGCCTGGCCACCCATACCACGGTCTGCGCTCTTTCCTGCATGGTGGCGACTTGGCTTCTCAAATCCTCCGGCACATGATCCACCGCGCCGGCAATAAATTTTTCTTTCCCCAACGCAACCGCCGCCCCGTTCAGTCTTCCCTGAATACCGTCTCCGATCACAGCCTCAAAATCCTGAACCTTTTCCATGGCCATATTTTTTCCATTCACGTAGTCAACCACCGCCCGGGCTAAAGGATGCTCACTGGCCTGCTCCAAAGATCCCGCGATCTTAAGAAATTCGTTTTCATCCTCCCCTTGCGCCGCGACCACAGAGATCACGCGGGGCTTTCCCTCGGTGAGTGTCCCGGTCTTGTCTATCAGGACATGGGTGACGCGTTCGGCCTTTTCCATGGCCTCGGCATTCTTCATTAAGATCCCCGACTGCGCGCCGCGCCCCACGCCGACCATAATCGACATCGGCGTCGCCAACCCCAAGGCGCACGGGCAGGCAATAATCAAAACAGAAATCGCGTTGACCAGCGCGGCGCCTAGAGACGGCGCCGGCCCCACCAGCCACCAAACCCCAAAAGTCAAAACAGCGATCCCCATGACCGCCGGGACAAAAACCCCCGCGACTTTGTCCGCCACCCCCTGAATCGGCGCCCGGCTGCGCTGGGCCTCAGCCACCATTTGGATAATTTGAGCGAGCATGGTTTCTGATCCGACCTTCTCCGTTCTCATGACGAATGTCCCGGTTTGATTAACGGTGGCGCCGATCACACGATCACCTTCTTTTTTCTCAACAGGCACCGGCTCTCCTGAAATCATCGACTCATCAACCGTACTCTTCCCCTCGACAATAACACCATCCAAAGGTACTTTCTCGCCGGGACGGACACGCAGCAAATCGCCTTTCCGGATCTGTTCCACGGGGACATCTTCTTCCCGTCCTTTTTGAAGACGATGCGCCTTGCGGGCGGCCAACCCCACCAGAGCCCGGATCGCCTGACCTGTCCGACGACGGGCCCCGGCCTCAAGCATCTGCCCGAGCAGAACCAGGACCGTGATCACGGCCGCGGCTTCAAAATAAAGTCCCAATGATCCATTTTTCTTAAGTGACTCGGGAAAGACATCCGGCAGAAGAACCGCCGCCACGCTGTAAAAATACGCGGCCCCGACGCCCATCGCGATCAGCGTGAACATATTCGCCCGGCGGTTCAAAACAGAGCTCCAGGCCCGTTGAAAGAAAATCCCGCCCGCCCCAAAGACCACCGGCGTCGCCAATAGAAATTCCATCCAGCGAAGAATCCGCTCAGGAATAAAATCCAGCGCGGCTCCCGACGCCATGTCCCTCATGGCTAAAACGAGAATCGGGACCGTCAACGCCAACCCTGTGAAAAATTTTCCGGATAAAACCCGGATTTCGTTATTCTCTTCCTCATCGGGCACTCCTCGGGATTCCAAGGCCATCCCGCAGTAAGGACAATCCCCGGTGTGATCTTGCGCGACGTCGGGATGCATCGGGCAGGTGTAGAGCGAGGAAGGCATTGTCGCTCTTTCGACGGATTTCTTTTTTGAATGGCAGGAGCCGCCGGAGGGGCTGGTTTGATCTTGACGCGATTCTTTGACAAACCGGTCCCGGCACCGGCCGCTGCAAAAATAATAGGCCTTGCCGGCAACGACCGCCGTCAAGGCCTTATCCGCATGAACCTCCATACCGCAGACAGGATCTATTTTCTTTTCCGACATATCCACGACTTCATTTCAAAAACTTTTGAACAGTTTATTTCCAGGGCTTTCGCGTTCAGATAGTAACCCGGCAGATGCACCAATACAGACCGCCCAACGCGGAAGTCCCAGGCCTATTGCGCCTCAACCCCGACCCCATACTCATAAACCATCCGTCCGCCCCAATAAGCCGTCACGGAAACAAGCCCAACCAGCGCGGCAAGACAAAAGACAAAAAACACACGGAACATCTCTTTCTTAAAAATATAAATGATGCCCAGGATCGGCAGACTGACTAAAGACACGCCCATGGTCCACAACGCCAGATGCTCGTGCCTCTCGAGAATCCAATGATGGATCTTTAACTCCTCGTCTTCCCTTAAACCCGTTTGCACAACCAACGGCGCGGCCAGGGCGGCCAGCAGGTACAGATGAAAGGCCGTGCGGTGCAGACTCTCTTTTTTAAAAACGAAACTCATCATTTCAAAACCAAACGCGCTGAGAAAAAGCGCAATCGGAAAATGAACCACCATGGGATGATACGGCAAATCCGCAATGACCATGCTCCATGCTCCTTTTGTTATTCTTGCTCGATCGGACACTTGCGTGAAAACACTGGAACGCCGTTGTGGGCCGCGCATCCACCCAATTCAACCTACGGAGGTTGAATTTAACAGGCGCCTGTTAAATTCAACAGGCGCCTGTCGAATTCGCCCGTTTCCTTCAAACCCTATTCATGATGCATTTCATGCCCTTCGCCTTCAGGACCATGCTCATGTCCCGGCTCTTCTCCCGCAACATCCAGGGCAGAGTCCTGGCCTTCTTCGGCATCCTTGGCCGCGGCTTCCTCGGCGATCTTGCTGTATTTCTCGGGATCAGCCTTGAAATCCTTCACACACATCTTGCAGCACAAATTATATATTTTGCCGTTATGCTCAAACTTGAACGGCTCCCCCTTTTCATAAACATTCTCGCCGCTCACGGGACAGATCTTGTTGCCTACCTCAATGGGACCCGCGACTTCCTGCGCGGCTACCGGGAGTTCAACCGCGGGGGCCCCGGCCTCCGGCACAATCTGAACGGCCTCGCTGGACACGACCTGTTCCTCAGCGGTCACGGCAGAAACAAAATAAAACCCTGAGGCCGCGAATAGGCTTACCGCTGTTGTCATAATCATTAATTTAACTTTCATGTTATTACTCTCCTTTGTGTTGACCCCGAGTCAAATCCAGGGGTATTGAAATTAACCTGATTTATTGTCTTCAAACATTCGTTTTGAGATTCTCCTTTCTTCTGTTTAAGATTTTTATGATCTCCATGGCCCAGAGGGGAAATGACGAAAGGCTGATGACTAAAACCCAGTCGAACAACCCCAGCGGTTGGGTCTTAAAGACCCCCTGCAAAAACGGCACATACACCACCGCCATCTGCAGGAAAAAGGAGATCGCATTGGCCAAAATTAATTTCTTGTTCGTGAAAAACCCGATGGTAAACAAAGATTCCTTCTCGTTGCGGCAGTTAAAGGAATGCGCGAGCTGACTGCAGGCCAGGACAATAAACGCGGCCGTCCGGGCCCGCTCAATTCCCTCTTTCTCGATAAAAAGAACAAAGGCAAACGCCAGAAGACTGCACGCGGCCATGAAAACGCCCTGGGCCAGCATCCAAAGAGCTCTCGATTTTGTCACAACGGGTTCATGCCTCGGTCGGGGGAGACGCCGCATGATCGCGGGATCCACCGGATCCACCCCCAAGGCCAACGCCGGAAGACCATCCGTGACCAGATTAACCCAAAGGATATGAATAGGCAGCAAAGGCGCGGGCCAGCCGATAAGCACGGAAACAAACATCACCAGTATCTCCCCGGCGTTGCAAGAAAGCAAGTAATGCACGAACTTTTTTATATTATCGTAGATCCCCCGTCCTTCTTCGACCGCGGCAACAATCGAGGCAAAATTATCATCGGTCACGATCATGTCCGACACCTCTTTGGTCACGTCGGTGCCTGTAATCCCCATGGCCACGCCGATATCCGCTTCTTTGACCGCCGGGGCGTCATTCACGCCGTCGCCGGTCNNTTGACGCCGTCGCCGGTCATCGCGACAACCTCCCCGCGCTCGCGCCAAGCGCGCACAATCCGTAATTTATGCTGAGGAGAAACCCGCGCGTAAACCGGGATTTTCTCGATCTCTTTCTTAAGAACCTCTTCACTTAATTTATCCAGTTCCTCTCCTGTCAGGGCCACCGCGTCCTGCGGGAAAAACCCAAGTGCCCGGGCGATGGCGATGGCTGTATGCTTTTGGTCACCTGTAATCATCACTGTCTTAATGCCCGCCGTCTGACAATCTCGGATAGCCCGCTTGACCTCTTCACGGGGAGGGTCCATCATCGCTATCAACCCCACAAAGACAAGATTTTTCTCAATCGAACTCGCCTCATAAGTGTCCGGGGCTTGATCCAGATTCCTGTAAGCTACCGCTAAAACCCGCATGGACTGACTGGCTAAATCCGCGTTGACTTGAAGCAACTGCTCTGTGTCCCTCTGCGTAAGCGGTCTCGTCTGCCCGTTCTCCTGCACGCTTACGCAATCGTTGAGCAAGATATCCGGCGCGCCTTTCACAAAGGCAACATATTTTTCTTTATCTTTACGCACGACCGTCATTTTCTTGCGCTCGGAATCGAAGGGGATCTCTTCCACAAAAAGAAATGCCTGTTCCTTTTGATCCTTCCATATCCCCGCCTTGGCCGCCGCGGTGAGGAGAGCTCCCTCGGTGGGGTCGCCGAGGATCTTGTACCCGCCGTTGTGTTTAACCAACTGCGCTCCGTTGCACAGGACACCGCACAAAAATGTCGTGCCTAAATCCGGATACGTCTGCGGGGCTACCTTTTGTTGTTCGAAAGAAAATTCCCCCTTGGGTTCATAACCCAACCCGCTGACCTGAAACAGCCGATTATTTGTAAAAACCGCCTGCACCGTCATCTCGTTCTTTGTCAGGGTCCCCGTCTTATCCGAGCATATGACCGTGGCGCAGCCCAGGGTTTCAACCGACGGGAGTCTTCGAATGAGCGCGTGTCTCTTGACCATCCGCTGCACCCCCAGCGCCAGGGCAATGGTCACCACCGCCGGAAGACCTTCCGGAATCGCGGCCACGGCAAGACTCACCGCGGTCAAAAACATATCCAGGATCCGGCCTCCACGCCAAACACCCAGCAGAAAGACTAATCCCACGAGAACAAAACAGAGATACACAATCCACTTCCCAAACTCTTCCAACTTTTTCTGCAACGGAGTGGATTCCTCTTCGATGTCCTGGATCATTTCCGCGATCTTGCCCAGTTCGGTTCGCATCCCCGTCTCGACCACCAAAGCCCGGGCCTTGCCCGAAGCCACCGAGGTCCCCGTGTACACCATATTCGCCCTCTCCGCCAGGGGCACCTCCTTTTCTTCCAGGGTCAGAATCGTCTTGACCACCGGCGTCGATTCTCCGGTCAGACTGGCCTCCTGCGTCATAAAATTGGGTGTCGCGTAAAACAACCGGCTGTCGGCCGGCACATGATCCCCGGCTTCCAGTTCCATGACATCCCCGGGAACCATTTCTGATGAGGGAATCAGGTGATGTTGTCCATCACGGATGACTTTGGAGTTCGGCGCGGACAATTTTTTTAAAGCGGCCATGGATTTTTCCGCGCGGTATTCCTGAATAAATCCCAGGATGGCATTGAGGATCACAATCGCGATGATCGCGACGGCGTCCACCCACTCCTTAAGAAATCCCGAAACCAACCCGGCGCCGATCAGGACCCAGACAATAAAATCCCGGAATTGATCAAAGAAAAGACCGAAGACGGAACGGCCTTTCTTCTCTATTAATTGATTAGGCCCGTATTGCTTCAACCGCGTGAGAGTTTGGTCAAAACTCAGTCCTTTATTCAGATCCGTCTCTTGCCGTGCCACAATATCCTGAATCTCGTATTGCCACCAGTTATTCATATCCCTCCACCGTTGTTAAAAAAACTTTAAGTGTAATTTAAGCATAACGCCCGCGTAACTGACTAAAAGCGCGGCCAGACCCTGGGGAAGAGCCAATTTCAGCCATCTCACCCACCCGACTTTGACATGACTCTTTTCTAACAAGGCATACGCCACGACATTGGCCGATGCCCCGATGGGAGTCAGATTCCCTCCCAAATCCACGGCGAGACTCACCGCCCAAACGAGGATCCCCGCGCCGGAGACTATTTGGGCCGCGACGCTTTGTTTGATGATAACCGTCATCGCCATGACCAACGGCACATTATCCACTAACGCCGAGATGATCCCTGAGCCCCAAAAAATGGCGGTGATGAATCCCGCGGACGTCTTGAACCATGACGCAAGAAAATCAGCCGTCGATTGAATGATAAACCTTTTTTCCAACGCGCCGATTAAAATAAATAAACCGATAAAAAACATGATCGTCTCGGCGTCGATTTTGCGCATAAAATGATGCTGGTATATTCTCTTTCCACCCAGGGCAAGAATAAAAAAAGCCGGCAACAATGAGGCGGTAGAAATATAAATGGGAATGCCAAGTTCATTCAGCCAAGGCTTAGTAATGAGAAAAAATAAGGCGAATCCCATGCCAATGAGGCCGCACGTAAGAAGGTAGCTGTCTTTGATCTGTGTTCCTGGAGCTATATTCTTTATCCCCTCCAATGCCGCAGGCTGAACCGGTGCGCTGAAACTTTTTTTGTTCATCAAGAAACTCACACCCAAAGCCACCGCGCCGGAAAGGATGGCAATCGGGCCGTTATGCAGAAGAAAATCATTGAAATTAAATCCCAGGACCGTTCCCAAAATAATGTTCGGGGGATCTCCCATAATAGTCGCGGATCCTCCGATATTGGCCATCACAACCTCGCTGACCACCACCGGAGCAGGGTCGAATTTAAGCAGACGGCTCAATTCAAGAGTGACCACAGCTAAGAACGCCATCACCGTAATAGAACCCATAAACGCGGCTAACACAAAAGACACCGCGGGAAAGAAAATAAGGATCTTCAACGGATCATATTTTAATTTTCCAGCTATGTTGAGCGCCAGCCAGCGGAAAAAGCCGGACTCTACCAGGATTTCAATCAAGAGAAACATCCCCAGCAGAAAACCAATCGTCTCCCAATTCACAAAACTGATCGCCTCCTGAATATCAAAAACACCCCAGACTAAAGTAAGAACGGCCCCAAAGATGGCCAGATACATTCTGGGAATTCTCTCCCAGATCATCAGCCCGAATACAAAGATAAAGGTGAACGTGGTCAGAAAGCAGACAAAGTTCATGGTGTGTAAACCGTCGGGAGTTTCAATCATTTATACCCCTTTTCGCTCATCGATCTGGGAAGACTGTCCTCTCTTCAATGCAATGATCTATTCTTCAATCCCTGCACCATATTCATAAACCATCCTGCCGCCGTTGTGTCCAGCCATGGTGACACAAGTGACAACTACCAAGAGAAAGATAGGAAACATAACCCTGCAATAGCGTGACAGTTCTTTCTTTACAAACCATAAAACCGGCAAAGACATCAATGAGACCCACATTGTCCAGAGGGCGAACATCCTGTGCTTATCCAAAACAGGATGACTCAAATGAAGCCTTTCTTCTTCCCACAACCCTGTTCGAACAACGATAGGGGTTAACAAAGCGGCAAAGACATAGATGTGCTCGGCTGTTTTATGTAAATCTTCTTTGCGAAAAATAAAACCCAGGACATCAAATACGATGGCCGTTGTAAACAAGGCTATCGGGAAATGGACAACCTTGGGGTGCAAAGGAATAAGATAATCTAACATTTCCTTCCCCTTTCTGTAATGAATCAATGAGTATGACCTGCATGCTCATGCCCTGATTCGACTTCGATGTGCGCTTTAGGACTATGCTTGGAATGATCATGCCCTGCCGTTGACAAAAGATACCCATAGATAAATAAGACCACTGTCATTGCAAGGGCTATCATGAAGGATTTCATTTTTTCCCCCGATAAATATTAAGGTTCTGTCAAAATTCTTTACT
>DOGZ01000020.1 GCA_003528115.1 Candidatus Omnitrophota bacterium | reverse complement strand
CCCCGCGTCACTAGTCATTAATAGAGCCGCTTCGGCAGAAGTACCGGCCGTGGTATTAGTGGTCTTAATAACCGTTGAGGCGTTTTGATTCATTGCAACTTCAAGAAGCCTGGCCGGCACGGATGTTCCTATCCCGACATTGCCGCTATTTTTTATCGTCATTCGATTTTGCTGGGACGCGCTGCCATCCGGTGTCGTAAAAAAATCCCAGCGCCCCGGCATATCACTGGCACCCGGCGTTCCATCCACTGTCAATGTTATTGATCCAGCTTCTCGGTATGCTGCGCCATCGTAGCCTATAGAGTAGATTTCAAACAAAGTATCCTGACTCGAGACGATTGTCGGGGCAGCAACGGTACCACGGGACCTCGTGGAATAAATTAGAGGATTAAGAATGCTACTATCGCTCGCGATTTTCATACTTAACCCGCCTTCCGTATCAGCGACGACTTGAAGCACGCTGTCTGGTGAAGTCGTCCCGATGCCGACATTGCCGTTGAGAATCGTGAGGTCATCGTTGATCCCATCCCACACGATCGTCCCGTCAGTCCCGCCATCCGCGTTAAAAGTCAACGTCACAGGATCCGCGGATCCGCTGCCGATCGTCACCCCGCCGTCGTTCGTCAGGGTCGGGTCCGTCTCCGCGCTGGAGGCCAACGTCCCGTAGATCGTCCCGTCCACCTCCAGGTCTCCGGCCACCAAGAGATCATTAACGCCGTCGATATTGGTCCGGGTCCCCTTGCCCACATCGAGCAGCGCGCCCGGCGCGGTCGTCCCGACCCCGATGTTGCCGCCGCCCTTTAAAGGTATGTACGAGGCGAACAGCCCCCTGGCGCAAAAAAACAAGAACCCTGAGATGATTATTAGAGAAAATACCTTTTTCATTATATCCCCCTTCACAGGCAAAACCATGGGATGGCAGTAATCCGATCCGACAGAACTTCTTTCCTTTCCCCCATCGTTATCACATAACCGTGTTTCGCCGTTTTGTCATAATCCTTTAAAAAACTTTTTAATCCCTTTATCTCAGACCCAGCGACAAACGAAGAACTCTTAATTTCTATAGGGATGACGGAACTCCCCATGTCAATGACACAATCAACCTCCGCTCCGGAAGACGTGCGCCAATAGCACACTTTATAATTTTTGTTTAGAACCCGTATCCTTCTGATGATTTCGAGCATAACGGCATGCTCAAAAAGGATCCCTTTCTGAGCAGGAATCAAACGGGGATCAAGCGGCATACGCGCCAGGACGTTCCTCACCCCTAAATCAAAGAAATAATACCGCGATGAAGAAAGAACGCGCTTGCGCGCGTTTTTTAAATAAGGGCCAACCCTCTCGACGATTAAAGTATCTTCAAGGATGTTATAAAACTCTTTGACCGCGGGCTGGCTGACTCCAGACTCATTGGAGAGTTTGGAGAAGTTCGGGCTTGTTCCCGATTCAACGGCGGCAAGCTCAAGAAAACGTGAAAAAGCACCGATTTTCCGACTCAGAGCCTCGGCCCGGATTTCTTCCTCCAGATAAATTTCAGCATAAGCTTTCAGAAAGTCCGATCTTTCTTCCGCCGGTAAACTCAAAATTCCCGGTAATGCCCCAAAAACAAGCGTATCCTCCAGAGAGTAATCTATCCCCTCATTAATATTGTTGATGGAAAGTTCTTTTATGGCCGATTCTTTTACAAAACCCAATTCTCCCCATAACAACGGGCCTAAATTGTAACGCTTAATCCTGCCGGGTAAAAGGTTGGCACCGTGTCGTTTGAGTTTTCGCGCGGACGACCCCGTAAGGATAAATGACGCGTCCTTGTTATCGATAAGAACCTGGACCGCGTCAAACAAGGCAGGGACCTTCTGGGCCTCATCTATAAAGACACAGGGCTTTTTCCCCGCAAGCGCGCGTATCTGACCGATCAGTCTGGAAGGGGCCTTTTCCAATTCAATCCTCAAAGAAGGGTCCTGCAAAAAATATTTCACGGAATGAGGGACATCTTTCAGACATTCATTGA
Organism: Candidatus Omnitrophota bacterium; assembly: GCA_003528115.1. Lineage (GTDB taxonomy): Bacteria > Omnitrophota > Gorgyraeia > Zapsychrales > Zapsychraceae > UBA10174. The sequence goes on along the minus strand of DOGZ01000020.1, from coordinate 895 downwards.
CCAGCGTCGTTTTACCAACCTGCCGCGGCCCCAGAATAAGGCAAGAATACTTTTTTTCTATAACGCCGGAAACGGCGGCGGCGATATATCTAAGTAAGTGTTTATTTTTGTCTTGCATAAATAAAGTATTGTTTATATATATACATTCGTCAAGCAAAATTTCAACCCCACCTCACATCCCCCCAACTCGTAAACTCGTCAACCCGCAACTCGCAACTCGCAACTCGCAACTCGCAACTCGCCAACTCGCCAACTCCCAACTGGTTCACCCGACAACCGTCACTCTCCTCGCGAAGAGCCGCCAGGCCAGTTACGGGCGCCGTGAATAACTCCCACGATCCAGACTTCAAGTTTAGTTACACGATACATGATACGATAAACGCCGTAAATCAATTCGCGGCAATTCGCATTGCTCATTTCCGGAATAACGCGACCTGAAAGAGGGAAACGTTCCAGTTGATCCGTCATCTCGATCACTCTGGAAACAAACAAGGATGCTTGATCCGAGGAATCCCGTTCAATAAATTGAGCGATTAATTCAATATCATCAAGGGCGGAGGGCGCCCAAATTATTTTATGCATTTACGTAGCCTTTTTTTCGCCGCTTCATGCGGCACGCCCATTTTTTGTCTGATTTCCTGTTCCCCATGCCGAAATTTCTCGTGGACGTATAAGGCATGAATAACATCGTCCATAGTGGCCCTTGACGGCAAAGCATTGATCACGCTTTTTGCAACATCTTTTACTGTCATATTTACCCCTTCCATTTATTGTCCACAGACGATCTGAATTTATACAGCTCGCAAATTCTAACTTCAAAATACGCTACCGACGCCCCTTACCGACACCAACCATATCCTACTGACTTATGTCAGTACCTTGTTAAAAAATATTT
>DOGZ01000009.1 GCA_003528115.1 Candidatus Omnitrophota bacterium | reverse complement strand
AGCGCGGTAACGGAAGTGGATCAGGCAATCCGTCTCTTGAGCGCGATCGTCAACACGCCGGACAAGAGCGGGACCACTGCCGATGAGAAATACAACCAGACGACGTTTATCAAGACGGTGAACGCCATCGCGAGCCTGGTGGGCAACAGCAGTTTCAGCAGTACGAACTTCAAGCGGGTGTACGGGATAGACGCGGAACCGGTGGCGGGCGACTTGAACGCGTTGATCGAGAAGATGGAAAGCGGGAAGAGTGATGTTAACAGCACAGACCAGACGATCCGTCTCCTCAGCGCGATCGTCAACACGCCGGACAAGAGCGAGACGGAGAATATCAACGAGGCGTATGATCAGACGAAGTTCATCTCGACCGTGACGAAGGTGGCCAGCCTGGCGGACAATGTGAACAACGCGAATTTCAAGCGGGTGTACGGGATCGAGATCGATGCCACGTCGGTGGTAACGGATTTGAACGGGTTAATTGAGAAGATGGAAAGCGACGTGAAAACGGTGACGAGCACAGACCAGACGATCCGTCTCTTGAGCGCGATCGTCAACACGCCGGACAAGAGTGATACCGATGCCGATGAGACGTATGTGGAAGCGAAGTTCATCTCGACCGTGACCAAGGTAGCGAGCTTGGCGGACAATGTGAACAACGCGAACTTTAAACGCGTGTACGGGATTGAGATCAACAGCACGTCGGTTGTAACGGACTTAAACGGATTGATCGAGAAGATGGAAAGCGGTGAGAGCGCGGTAACGGAAGTGGATCAGACGATCCGTCTCTTGAGCGCGATTGTCAACACGCCGGACAAGAGCGATACGGATGCCGATGAGACGTATGTGGAAGCGAAGTTCCTCTCCACCGTGACCAAGGTAGCAAGCCTGGCGGATAAGATCAATAACGCGAACTTCAAGCGGGTGTACGGGATCGAGATCAATGCCACGTCGGTGATAACAGACTTAAACGGATTGATTGAGAAGATGGAGAGCGGGGAGAGCGCGGTGACTGAAGTGGATCAGGCGATCCGGTTATTGAGCGCGATTGTGAACACGCCGGATAAGAGCGATACGGATGCCGATGAGACGTACGATGAGACGAAGTTCATTTCTACCGTGACGATGGTCGCGAGTCTGGCGGAAAATGTGAACAACGCGAATTTCAAGCGGGTGTACGGGATCGAGATCAATGCCACGTCGGTGATAACAGACTTAAACGGATTGATTGAGAAGATGGAGAGCGGTGAGAGCGCGGTAACGGAAGTGGATCAGACGATCCGTCTCTTGAGCGCGATTGTGAACACTCCGGACAAGAGCGATACGGATGCCGATGAGACGTATGTGGAAGCGAAGTTCCTCTCCACCGTGACCAAGGTAGCGAGCCTGGCGGATAAGATCAATAACGCGAACTTCAAGCGGGTGTACGGGATCGAGATCGGGAATCCGGTAGTGAGCGACCTGAATGCGTTAATTGAGAAGATGGAAAGCGGGAACAGCGCGGTAACGGAAGTGGATCAGGCGATCAGGCTGTTGAGCGCGATTGTCAATACACCGGACAAGAGCGGGACCGATGCCAACGAGAAATACAACGAGAAGAAGTTCATCGCGACGATCAACAGAATCGCGCATTTGGTGGAGAATGGGCGTTTCGATAATGGGAACTTCAAGCGCGTGTACGGCATTAAGATCGGCGATCCTGTGGTGAAGGACGTCAACGCCCTGATTTTGAAGATGGAACGCGTAAACGAAAAAGTCAACGGCGTGGATCAAGCTATAAGGCTCTTGAGCGCGGTCGTCAATTCTCCGAAATACAACGAAACGACGTTTATCAAGACTGTGAACAGCATTGAAAGCCTCGTGACCGCCAACGCCTTCAGCAATGATAACTTCGAACGTGTCTACGGAATCAAGATCGGCAATCCCGTGGTGCCGGATTTGAACGCCCTGATTATGAAGATGGAAAGCGGCAACAGCGCCGTGACCGGGGTCGATCAGGCCATCCGCCTCTTGAGCGCGATCGTCAATTCGCCGGATTACAGCGAGAAGAACTTTATCAGGATCACCAATCTCATGGGCGAATTGCTGGATCAACTGATGTCCTCTAAGAGCGCCCTGGAAGATTTCAATATCGTCTACGGTCTGAACATCCACGGTGCGCCGCTGGTCACGGACTTAAACGCCTTTATCCGCAAGATGGAGACCGGCGAGGACAATGATTCCGACGCGGCTCTGAAGATATTCAGCACCCTTGTGACGTCCATCAATTTTGACGTTGAGGATTTTACCGCGCTTCTGAAATTTGCCGCCGGGCTTGTCCGCGAGATCCAGGCCGGTCCCGCGGAGCATCGGTACATTGACGCGCTCAATTACTTCTTCGCTTTTGAGACCGCCCACAACGCGAAGTTCAATCTTAATCCGAACAGCCGCGATGTGCTGGATGTGGAGCGCGCGACCAAGTGGGTTTTTGACGTGGCTAAACAGATGCGTGCGACCAATCAGGATCCTCAGCGCTTTGCCGCCTCTTACCTTGAGGCCGTGGCCAAGGTCTTTGGGACGCGCGATGCCGTCAACGAGCGCCTGGCCGCGGTCGGCGAACGTCCGCTCAACGCCCTGCCGGACCAGATCGGCTTCTCTTATAGATTTATTTCGGGGATCGCGACGGTTTACATCTTTGACAGCAACACGGTCCAGAGCAAGATAGATCCGCAAGGGGTCGCGTACCTCAGTGTGAGTTTCGTGGCAGACGCGCCGAGCCTAAAAGAGATCCGTAACAGATTTAATTTAGGCGGCAACCATCGCTTCAGCGCGGATGCCGGGGCGCTCGAGGCCGCCACGTATATCTCGTCCATCGCGGTACGTCAGGCGCCGGTCAACCGCAACCTGCGCGAAGTCGCGATGAAAAAGTACTACTTCAGCAAAGAAGGCCGGGAGCTTTATCACGTCGAGCAGGTCTTTGATTCTTACAACGGTAAACAGTTGAGGGAAGTCCAGGAAGACACAGAGGCCGGGTATAAGCTGGTGAAACATTTTGAATATCAGAATAACCGCGCCGTGTATCACGATGACTTTGGCCAGCCGTACTTTGTGCCGAGCAAGGTCACGACGTATGTGGATGTCAACGGACAATTGACCCGCTTCCAGACCGCGGAAAACACGGATGTGGACTTCCGCGCCGAGCGGATCACCCAGAAGATCACCCGCTATACCCCCACGGGCGCCGTGTCCGCGGAGTTTACACGTATCCTCAATATGGGATCAGGGAGCGTGGTCCGGGAAGAAGACGAGGATACCGTGACGACGTATACCAGCCATGAGGCCTTCTATGAAGTGCTGAGTCTGGGACATGCCGTGAAATACGACCGCGCCGGGATCATGATCAGCGAGGCCGGTATCAAGAAAGACACGGCGGATGAGAACGCAATCTTCAACTTTACACCGTACGGCACGCGCGTCATCCTGTACGGCAAGGATCATTTCACAGGCACCGAGAGCATCAGTGAAATCGATTTCATGGAAAAATCGTACTATGAACAGACCAGCCGTAACGGGGTTGCCTTGAGAGAGAGAACAAGCACCTATGAAATTGCCCAAGCCGCTGGATTCGGCGCGGCCTCGAAGGCACAGACCGTGGACCTCAGGACCGGCCTGACTACGGCTGTGAGCGAGTTCCTGAGATTCAATGAATACGGCGGGGTCACGACCCAGGAAGACCTCCTCATCGAGAACCGCCGCGTGATTCGGGAATCCGGACGCAAAGGCCGTCAGGAAAGGGTGTATGAAGGCAAAGATGTTCAGTTCAACGACGGGATCATTACAGCCGATACCGTGACCATCAGCGCGTATGAGCACAAGGGGACATCCTACCTGACCGCCAGAAATGTCGCGGGACGCAGCGACCGTAAGGTCTGGCACAGTGCTTATCAGACAGAAGGGAATCTCATCACCTACCTCACGCCGGATCCTGTTGGGGCAAAAGATATCCAGACCAAGTTCGGTTCTTACCGGACACTCAAGGTCACGGAGACCAAGGTGGTTGACGGCGATGAAGACAGAGTATTCTTCAGCCGCGAACTCTTTACGGATCTCTCTAACGGAACTACGGCCCGCATCTCTATTCCGTCCAAGAAAACAACGACGGATATGAAATTCAACAGCCTGAATATCCAGGAACAGAGCGCTCAGTACAACGACTACGGCATTATGGAAGAGACGCGCAGTCATCTGGATGATCTGGGACGTCCGATGCCGGTTATTGACGAGAAAACGAAGATTTCGATACCAAGCGCGCTCTTGCTCAGGGCTAATCACCCCGAGCAGACCATGGTGGATTTGAGAAAGGACACATTGGCACCAATGGAATACGTAATGAGCTTCACCAATGGCCTAATCGAAAAGGTCAGGATCTATCCGGGCGTTCAGAATGATGACGGACGCTGGAAAGAAATGTTTAGCGGCAAGGCCCTGATCGTGAACATTGTGTATGACGAGACTGAGTTCGAGACCAGCACCCGCACCGACGCTTATACCTATACCGTCAACAACGGCGCGGCTCAAATCGTTAATAAGATCGCTAACGTCAAACGCACCGAGACCCTTGAGGTTATGGAAGGAGGCCTCGAGAAACAGGAAATCACGGCCAACGGCCTGACCGAGACCACCTACACCCAGGACGCGGCTGACGGCGCTGAGAATGATTTCAGGATTAATGTGAAGACAAACAACGAAAATCATGTTCTGAACATCCGCAGGACTTATGATCCGCTCAAGAGGACAGAAGGCTTTGTGGTCTTTAGCGACGGTAATGAGAATGACTGGATCCTCAAGGCCGAGAGAGCGGATGTGAACAGGGCGCGGCAGGAGTCTTTGTTCGACTACACCTGGGCGTTTGGGACCAAGCAACAGAACGTGGCCTTTGACGCCGTGACCGGATGGGAAAAGGAATCCGAACTTGTTGCCGAGACCGGCTGGGTCTTTGATGCCAAAGGCGCGCTGCAAAGGGTTGATAAAGAAACCATCTGGAAGACCCTGAAGCATTACGGCATCGTGGACGGAAATCTGATGCTCAACGGCGAAAAGACCTTTGTGAGCGGCGATCCGGATAATATGGTCAGCCATTCAGGGTATTATCTCAATGCGTCAAACCCGGATGTTCTGATCGATCCTATCCAGGGTGTGATCCTGGGTGCCTTTGCCCGACGTGATTCTTCCCGCGGCCACAGCGCGACCAACCCGCGGATGTTCGGGCTTGAGGTGATGAGCAGTAATGAAAATATTGATCTGGGTGACAAAAATAAGACTACGTACATATCAACTACCAAACGCGATGAACGCGGCCGTCCTCTTGCGGGAACCACGCTGGATACAACCACCGGAGAAACCGTTGAGAAGTCATGGACCGACGCGACAGTGACGGATTGGGAGAACGGCCGGATCTGGGCGGATTACGTGAATACCAATGGCGCTCAAGGCGCCCGGCTCACCGCGGCCCAGGGCGGACTCAATGCCGTAACCATGATCGAAGGCGAATTCGCGCCGGACCTTCCGGACATGCGCTTGAGCTTCAACCGCTACCGCGCCAACGGTACAAAACTGAACAGCCGCCTCTTTAGCCAGGCCTTAGAGAGAGACATCGAGAAATCCGAAAGCGCCAATTCCTTTGGCACCAAGCAAATCGTCGAAGACCTCATCGCGGACAAGACCAGAAGAAACAAGATGGCGGAGAAATACACCTTTAACACGGCGGGGATGGTGAGGGGGGTCGAGATATTAACAAGAAAGACCAAGACGGTTTATGATCCGCAAGGCCGCACAATTTCAAGTTTAACAACCGACACCCGAAAACATAAAAAGATTATCACGTCACAATATAACCATGGTTTCGAGAAAGTGTCCGGCATGGATGTTCTTGCCAAGACAACGAGGAAGGATGTGCAGTGGTTTGATTACGACAAGAAGATTTTCTTGGGAGAGGATACGACCATCCTCCTGCCTTTGGGAGGGATGGTGGAAAGGGTGTTCCACTTTAAGGATGGGATGGATAGGAAATATGTGCCTGAGTATGACGAAAAAGGTCTGGAGATTGGCGGCAGAGGGCTGAAATATTATTCGCCGAAAAAAGAATGGATAGAGGAATTTGTCTATAGGGATTACCAGAGGAAAAATGGCAAAATTTCCAGAACGAGGGAAGAAAAACATCACGGTAATAGGACTGTATTTGAAACCTTTAACGCGGACGGCACGCTTTCCGAAGAAATAGACATGGTCGTTGATGTCATAGAGAATGAAAAAGTCATCGGTAAAGCAAAAAGAGTTGTTTCCTATAAATATGATGGAGATTATCCACTTCTCTCCAGCACTGGCACGACTTCTATTAAGGGCGTGGTCAACAAAGAAGACTTTGCAATCGATTTTATGTCATCTCAGTTTTCCGGTTTTGAAGACGGTATTTTGATAATCCGATTGAAGGATCTTTTAAGAAATTTTGAATGGTATGAACGCAAGGATGTTTATAGAAGGAACCGTAAAATAGAGAACGTCCGTTATCTTAATAATAATAACGAGACAGTCACTAAGGACTTTACTGAATATAAATGCGAGCAAAAGACCACGCATGCTTACGCAATGAATGATGATATCAGACCATCTGGCTTGCCGCTGTACTTCTACGATATCCCCACTACTTCTCAAGTAATCAATTCATATCCCCAGGTGAAAGAAGGTGAAGTTTATAAGTCATCCCGTACGACGGGTTATGATCCGCTTACAGGCGAATTAACCGTTGATCTGGACAATGTCAAAATAGGAAGGCTCTTCTGGCGCGAGGTCATGAATAAGCACGATCAGCTCACCCGCACCATCACCTCTGTGACAGGATCAACAGAATTGACGCCTAACTTTGCTGTTGATCAAACCTACAAAGGTCTGCCGGGGTTGATCGGATTATCCGACAACGCTGTTACGTACAACATTTCAAATATGAACGGGATCGCGGCTGAAGTAGATAAAGAAAAACCCGTTGACCGTTCCTGGCTGCGTGACTCGGAAAATAAGGCTGTTGAGCTGGATACTCTTAAAATTAAAAATGGTTCTACTAATTATTTCAGCGAAATATTTAACGGCTCTCAAAAGGTCAGGTATCAGGGGGAGAAGCTTTATTATCTGCCAGAGAACAAGGCAGGAAGGATTGACTACAGAGAAATCAGGAACAATCTGGGCTCTGTGGTTGAGACGCATATCGGACGTCTGAAGAATGAACAGGGTTATGTACCTGTTCTGATCAACAACGATGAGATCCAAAACAAGGATCACATTAAGAAATTAAGAGAGAACGCGCTGGATGTCGAAAAGAAGAGCTACAGTTTCTATCTGGGTGGCCCCAGTCAGCTATTCTTATCCGGCCTTGCCACCAAGACGGTTGAATCAATTTTAGTCGAAGGAATTGAATTGCCGGTCTCCTATTCCAACAACACAGCCGCGGATCAAGGTCGAGGCCAGGTTGTGTTCAAGGTCAAGAAAGGGTTTGTTGCTGATGAGATAACAATTGGCTTGAATAAGACAGCTGAGGAAAACAAACGCTATGAATACCTGAGAGAAATCCTTAAGGATAAGGACGATCTGGCATTCAAATATATCTCTGAAACAAGAACAGAAAGAAAGAGCGGCCAGGGCAGGTTGAGCATTGCCTTAAGCGGCGCTGAGGAATTTGATTCAAAAACTCAGTTTGGAGCAGATGACGCGGAGAGGTTTATTTCGTTCTTACAATATGTGAAAACCGGTGATGACCGCTTGGCTGAGCAAAGCGTTATGTATCGTTACAAGGAAAAAGAATTTGATTTGGAAAAATATGCCGGGGATAAAATTTTTGCTGTCAACGATGACCGAAGGATCCTGCTGGCGAAAGATACCAACGGCGCAGACGTGCTGGCCACGGTCTATGACGCCCAGGATGTCCGCAAGGCCAAGAAGAGTGTCCAGGGCCGTGCCAGCAGACTGGATGACGGCCGGTTGTTTGCCGAGTATCACAAAGGAAAGATATTTGTAGACAGACCCAAGGTGGTCTTCATGGATTTGAACGGCTTCCCGCTGGTGACCTTTATCCCGAACAACGGCTTTAATACCGCGTTAACAGATAAAAACGGAAGGACCTCTTTTGCCAGGCATTTTGTGGCGTTAATCGATCCAAGAACCGTTAAACTTGAACCGGTTTATCTTGAACCTGCTAAGGAAACCAAGGCGTTGCACAGCTTCTTTGCCGTCTGGGATTATGACAGCAGAGGAAATATGGGTCTGGATGATTTGCGTCTGAAAGACGGGCGTGTCTTCCGTAATAACTTTGTTGAAGGCCTGGAGATCACCAAAGATGTCTTTAACGTTAAGGGTGGTCCTATTATTAATATTAACGGAAACAGCGTGTTTAATTATGTCAGGTTCATGAAGTGGGATGAGGCGGTCTCCCTGGCTCAGAGAAAGGGAACTGTTTATTATCAGGACACACCCAAGTACGATATTGCGAATAAGTATAATCCGGTTGTGTGGATTGATTATAGAGAATCAGGCTTGTCAGCAATCAAAGAATACTTGGAGATTCAATTTGATCATCACAAGAAAAATAACTGGATTCTTAATGTAAAGGAATCTTCTGAGCGCAACAATATAAATTCGCTTATAACGGTTGTTGTTCTTGGAGTTTTGGTCATTACATTGATTTTGCCATTAGCACTTTTGGCTGTGACACGGGCCATTACTTGGTTACTTCGAATTTTCCTTGATCTGGGCAAGACTTATGAGAACACCAGAAAAGAAGGCGTTAAAGTATCTTCAGAAAATTTAGCTATAAGGACTCGGGTAGCTTTTATAAACCGGCATTTGTATCTGGTTGGACCATTTACTGATTATTTAATAGAATTGTATCAACAGAAACTTATAGTCCTCATTGACAAATATTATCCCGAAGGGCATGAGCGAAGGAAATTTGTTCTGGAAGATTTAAACAAGCAAGGGGTGAACGATGACGGAGACGAACAGAATAGGTTTAGGTTTGTTGAGAATCATTTTGTCCGTCCGATTTCCGAGTTGTTTCTTTCCATCATGATTGATCAGGCCGAAAAGTGGGATTCTGCCTTAAAGGGCCAATCGCCTTCATATTTAGACAAACTTTATAAAGAAGAAAAGCAGGAGTATAGCTATTTTGTCTTCACGGACCGCGATCTTAGAAGGATATTTGAATATTATTTCATCGATAGGGAAGATCGAAGAATAGATAAAGACCCCGATCCGATTATCAGACATGGGCTTAATCATTTTCTCACAACGGCATATATCCAAAGCCTAAAAGTCAACCCTAAAAAGGACAGTAAAGATAAAAATATTGAAATAGGATCTAAAGTAGAGAAAGAACTGCTTATGGGTGTTAAAAAATGGTTGCTTGACAGGTATAAGGCAGAAAAGCTTAGACAACCAACTTTCCCGATTAAGAACTTCAAAGCGGTTAGGTACTTTAAGGGTGCCACTATTATTGTTCTTCCTCTTGGAATCGTGTACTTTGTTTCAAATATGATTTTCCCGATGATGGCCATTTCCCTGCCAGGATTGATTTTTATCTCAGCTGTTTTGGGGGTCATTTTACAACAAGTTATTATCCTGATCCCGTATTTGCAGTTCCACTTCGTTGATTGGATGATGTCAATATACAGGGTTATTCAGGTCCGTAAAAATTATAAGTATAAAGATGATCCTCTCATGCAAAAGCGTATCTTAGTTAAGAAGCGGTTCTTCTGGACGTATTTATTTACGGTCATAGGCGTGAATATAGTGCTATGGTCAGGGGGGATTATGTATGCGGCAACGACCCTGCCCTGGTTTGCGTGGTTCCCAGGAGCGATTATTCTTGTCATTACGACACGAGAGTCGATTAGAAGTTTCTGGTATCTTTTTGCAGAGTCAGCAGCAACGATGATTGAAGAAAACAAAAAGATTTCTACGATTAAGAATTATAAAGGGATCAATGAAGATATCCTGAACATGGTGCGGGACAGCGAATATCTTAAACTTGTATACAAGACTGTCCTTGTAAAAGCCTCGTTGCGCGATTTCCATCTCATTTGGCAGGAAGATGCTGATAAGTTAATAGTAGCGGTTGATGCGTCGAAAGGCCCGCTGCCTAATGATATCGATTTAAGCCAAGAGGCAGAAGAAGTCATTGTCAATTGGTTCAATAAGGTGGTTATGGAGATTAATCAGGCTGGCGGAGCAAAACAATTTGACCAAACTATCAGTAATATATCTTTAGAGAAACTCATCCCGGTGATTTTTAAGGGTACAGGGAAAAAGAGAATTCTTCCTGAAGTTGGATTTTTGGATGGGGACAAAAAAGAATACTATAAAGTCATTAAATCCGGCTTCCAAATGTTTAAGGAGAATCAAGGACAATCCTGGGAGGTTTATTTAACGGAAGAATTGAGTAAGGGATTAAATGAAAATAATAAAAGGGCCTTTATCAAAAAGATGCTTAATCCAAAATTAAGCCTTGAGGAAACCATCTCTATTGCTGCTGTGGAATTACCTCGTGGCCAAAGAAGTGATGATGAGCAGAAGAAATATGTAGAGAAAAAGATTGTTACCGAATGGATCATGTTTAGAGCGGACGGGTATCTAAAGACATTGCTTTTTGCCGAGAAAGCCGGGGAGGAGACCTATAAGGCTTTTCTTGCCTATCGTTTAAAACGTGAAATTACAGAAGAAGATCTGAAGAAATATCTTATGTTTGTCCATGTACACGAAGATATCGACCCAGACAATGATCCGCAACTATTGCCTCAACTGATGGATGAACTAGAACAAACCAGAAATGCGTTAAACAGCCTAAAGACTGGAGTCGATGCGGACAGTAGAAGCAGTTATGAAGACAAGATTAAAAAGCTTGAGGAAAAAATAGAAACTCTTAACAAGAAACCATGGGGAGGAAAAGATCCTAAGAAATTAATGGATATGCTCGTAAAGGATCCGCGAAAGGGCTATGTCTTAAATAAATATGGTAACAAGGTTATTGTTTCCACCCAAGACCCAAAGAAAGGGGATGCGACAGATAATAATGATTTATCCTATCAGTTTGCTAAAGATCAGGGCGCGCGCTGGACTGTCAAGATGGATAAATGGAGTATTACAGGACGCTTTATCGAGAAATATCTGCAGGCTATTGGAAAGACCGATGGGATGGTTGTTAATCTGGACAGAGACCACTTCTTCTATCCGGCAGATTTCTTCCTGCTGCCGTTGGTCGCCAACCGCATGGTCGAAGACGAACGTTTAGGGTCATTAACGCTGAGGATGACGGTTAAAACAGATTTTGTCTCACCGGCGGCCGCTGATCATAAAGTCGCAGAAGATGTCTGGAATACACGCATTCTCTTGGCAGAGTCAGAGATAGGGACGCATGCTTTCTATGGTCCTGGAATTGTCCGATGGGATATGATGCGAAGGTTTGGAGTGTTTATGTCCAACATCGAGGATACTGGATCTGCTGACGAAGGACATCTGATAGGTTACCGCGCAGAACATACACCACAGATCACTATCACACGTCCAAGAGAAATGCTTATGGGTTCTATTCTAGACTTCCAAAATAGATTTGGCGGCCTGGTTCTGGATGAGTATCTTTCTACAAATTTCCAGAAACTCTTGGCCAGCAATGAGCTGCATTACACCGAGAAGTTTGCGCTATTACAGAATTTTGACTTCTATATCAATAAGCCGTTGATTCCTCGTTATAATCTGCTTATCTTCCTCTTCGCCTTCTTTGTGACCTTTACACCATTCTCTTATATGGCATTTCCGATTCTGCTCATCAGTCTCCAGTATCTGCTGGCCGAAGCTATCACGGCCGGAGGTGTGAGGTTATTTGTATCGAAGAAAGGATGGAAAGGGTACTTTAGTTACCTTAAGAGAATGTGGAGCCTTGTCTTTACGTTTGCCGCCCTTATTCCTCAGCATGATGAAAAGGTCCGCAACGCCTTTAAAGGAAAGGCTGGAATCTTCTCAAGCGGGGTCAAAGACATTGTTTATCCAATGTTTACATTCAGGAAATTATTTGATATGTACCGTACAACTATAAGATGGGGTGTCTTATTGGGTAGCATCCTCGTGTTTGCGCCAGCACATCCTTATGCCGTAATTTTTCAACTATTTTTCTATGTCTTCCCGTTTGCCTTCATATTTGGTCCGTTTATGAAAAATGGCTATTCAAGACCGTGGCTCTCAGGATCGATGTTCGGTGGTCTGATTGCCGCTTTTGTCAGCTATTACTTTATCCTGCCGGTCTTCTTCGGCATAGCTTTACCGGCTTGGTTGGGGATAAGCATCTTTACGGCCTTTGGTATAGCTATTATTAGTGTCGGAATCATCTTAAAGGAAAAATATACCCAAGGAATAGTCCATGGTCTTATGGCGGTTTTTTATACCCTTTATGATTTTATTTCAATCAATGATTTTCTTAATCTGAATAAGTTAAATGATGAAGATGCTAAGGAAGATAAGTTTAAACAATTTTATAAAGAAGGAAAGAATATAAAGAAAAGAACTGTCAGCCGAAAATCACTCATGCTGGGTAAAACACAAGCAGCAGTAAACATAATTCTTGGAGCATTTGCCGGTATTGCTTTTGCGGCTGGTTTCTTCAGTAACATATCGATGATGTCTGTTGTCGTTATTGCAGCTATTGTTAATTTTATAATTTATCCGATAGTGAATATTAAACGGTTTAAGATTAATTTGAGCGAAGAAGATAAGTTGAATCTTGAAAAAGAAGCTAAGAAAGAATTAGAAGATAAACTTAACAGAACTCCTACGGATAAAGAAGTGGAGGATGAATTGAACAAGAAGATCAATGAAAAAAGGAAAAAAGAATCGTCCTTTGATCTCTTCAATGCCTATTCTTTGGCTGTTCGTTATGGTCTACAAATCACATTGAATAGATTCTTTAATGAATTTGTGGACAATTCAATATATAAATTTTTTGTTGGTCTTATTAAGTTCTCACGTAGAAATATTAATAAACTATTAACAAAATTTGTTGGTGCATCGTTAATTTTAGCTTCAACGATTCTATTTATTCCATCTGTAACTCAAGCTCGAGACATTCTCGATTTAGATAAAGATCTTATTTTATATAGATGGAAATGTATTGCAGATTTCTTCTTAGAATATGGCTGGTGGATTATTATATTTATTGCATTTGGTGCTTACATGACTTTAGCTGAAATATTTGATCATCTATATCCTGTAAAACCTGGTCGGGGAGGGGAAAGAGTTTATAAATACGATAATATTTTCTGGATTAGGAAACAAAAGAAATTATCAGTTAGAGAACTTCAGGAAAGAATTGAAGCTTATGAGATTTACATAAAGATATCAGAGCGTGAAGTGGAAGATATTCCAAGAAAGTATATTGTAAAAGAGTATTGGACAGGGGGAGGTTCTGAGCCAAGAGATGATGAATTGGTAGAGTATCATGTAAAAAGTCCAGAATATACTTTGGCAAGTGATAGATTGTTCGGCAAAAAAACACAACTGAGAATTCTTAAAGAAATATTGCAAGAAAAAACCAAGAAACAAGACCCCATCCGACCTATTCCAGGACAAGCCATGCCGAGCACGCATAAGATCAAAGAGGAAATAGACAAGCATGATATTCATGATGGGAAAAGGTTTGAAAAGCTGACGAAGAAGGATCCTGAAGTTAAGCTGGCGCTAAAAGTGTTGAACGCGGTAGGCCGGGCGAATATGGCGGATTATTTAAGCTGGATGGTTAAGAATGGCTTAGTGCGTGCCGGGCCGTTAAAAGGATTTTTAGCGACAACAGTGGTTATAAATAACAAAGAATATCTTCTGATCAGCAGCACATATCCGCAGTTTAATACCCTCCAGGTGCGCGTCTTGAGTTTGGTTCATGAGATCGGCGCTGTCATTAAATATAATGACAATCATTTAGATAATCAGATACGGGAGGATAAGGTACGTGCATGGTTTAAAGAAGCTGAAGGCCTGGCCGAGGTTTTAAGGCAGCATAATCTTAAGAAGACGACGACCAAGAAGAAGTTTGTACTCTACAGCGGGCCGCCGGGCGGGGGCAAAGGCACGGTCTGGGAGAAATTCACAAAAGAATACGGAGATTTAGTTGAGAAGTTTGTGCTGTTCCATACGCGTCCGATGCGGCCCGGGGAGAAGCAGGATAAGAATTACTATTTTAGAAGGCAGGATCATATAAACCATTTAGCGGATGAAGGCAAGGTTATTACGACGCTGGTGAACAATCAATTGCAAGGTTTGGCGGTGGTGAGTTTTGAAGATAATTACATAGATCCTGAAAGCGGAGAGGCAAGGAAAGCGCAGGTCAGAGGATTAGATCAGGTCTTTGAAGGAGACAAGGGTTTTGTGTTAGAGGGCGGATTAGGTTGGTTTGAGGCGTTGCGTAAGGAATACGGAAAAGAGATTACGACCATCTTTATCAGTCCTTATTCAGACAAAGAGCTTAAGACGGCGGCCGAGGACGGGGAATATTATACGGTGGCGTACCGGACATCGGTGGGGATCCATAAGCGGGGACATACGACGCATCAGATCACAGAGCATAAGAATTTTGAAGAACGGGCGAAGGAAGCGGCGCTGCAGCTCTCCAGGTGTCATGAGTCCGGGAAGGTATTGGTAAATTCCTATCAAGAGTCCCCAAAAATGTTTGAGGAGATGGTGGCAAAGGTAACCGATGAATTTGCACAGACAATATTTAAAGGTGTGGTCAAGGATGTTCAGAGACAGGATCCGGCGCGCGGGATTCCCGGGCAGGCGATAGTGACGGCGGAGCAAGCGCGAACTGAAGTAGAACGGATTGGTTTTGACAATGCCCGGGCCCTGGCGGCTGACACAGCGGAAGTGAAGATTGCGTTAGCGTACTTACGGTCTGTCGGCTTAACGCATATGGCGGCGTATTTAGAGGAGATTGCCAAAGCGGGATTGATCCGGGCGGGGCCGTTTGAGGGTTTCCTGGCCGCAGTACATACCTTAACAGATGGTCGCGAGGGCATCGTCCTCGTTGATGAAGCAACACAATCCATCCATAAAGATATGTTCCAGCGCGTGGCGTCGCTCATCCACGAGATCGGCGCGACTGCCAGGATTAATCTTACCGATGAAGAAAACGAAAAGCGTGCACAGGCCTTCTTAGGCCAAACAGCGGTCGTAGGTCTTGAGATTGCCAAGCGGATACATCATCGGGAGTATAAGGAAGCAGAGAGCCTCAAAAGCAAGAGCAGTCAAAAGCAAGCCCAAAACGAAATCATCACAAACTTCTTTTTGCCGACTCCTCAAAAAGAGTTCGTGAATAGAATCAACGAAGCGGCGGTGCAGGTAGGGCGGCGGCATGAATACAAGAAAGTGCTGGTCAATCCGTGGGCCAATACTCCGCAGGAATATGAAGCGACGATTGGGCGGTTGACAGAGGAGTTTGCCAGCGGCATATTTAGAAATATTCTTAAGGCGATTGGGATGGAAGGACTGGCTGGGCAAACCGCAACAGAGATGGCGAATCAGTTGAAAAGGGTGGACTTAACGAAGTTCGATACGATTGCGAAATTTGCGATATACAGTGGTCCGCCGGGAGGAGGCAAAGGTGCGGTGGCGGAGAAGTTCTACGAGCTTTATGGGGATCTGGTGGATTCATTCGTGTTGTTCCATACGCGAAACATCCGGGATGGGGAAAAGATGGGCAAGCCGTATCATTATCGCAATGAAGAGCCGCTTAAAGCATTAGCAGGGACGGGTAACGTAATTACCGCTTTGGTTAACGGGCAGTTGCAGGGGATGGTCGTGCGATCTTTTGTGGATCGTTACGAGTATAAAGATCCGAAGTCAGGAGAAGTGTATAAAGGCGTTGCTGAAGTTAAAGGGTTGGACGCGGTGTTCCAAGGTGGGAAGATCGTGATTTTGGAATGCGGGTTATCGTGGTTTGAGGAGTTAAGAAAGAAATACGGGAATGATCTCACGAGTATTTTTATATCGCCGTTTAGTGATGATTATCTAGGGGATGAGCCGACTAAGTGGTCAGAGGCAGGGCAAGAATTATTGCCGTATTTTAATAAGGATTTTAATTCTTTGCTGGCTAAATTGAAAATTTGGCAGGCGGAATATGACCAAAAATTAAATAAGAAGATTAGTCTTAAGGATCTCCTGGAAAAAGAAGAATACTTTGAATTGCTAAACGAAGAAGGGCAGTTAACCGGGCAGGTGAAGCCGCGCGGGCTGGTGCATTATGACGGGGACTGGCATCGGGATGTACGGGTGCTAGTGATCAACAGCAAGGGCGAGGTGCTCCTCCAGAAACGTGCGGTGAGTAAGGACATTGAGCCGGGCTTGTTCGCAGAGTCTGTTGGCGGTCATACCAAAATCGGTGAGACGTATGACCAGAACGTACATCGCGAGATCGCAGAAGAGATTGGAGTCAAGCTGATCGATAATAAGCGATTGGTCAATCTTGGCGTGTTCAAGGATGAAATCTTTGGGGCAAAACACGCAATCAACCGTTCGCATTACGCGGTCTACGAGTACAGGATGAATGCCGAAGAGGAAGCCCTCATCGTTGTGGATCACGCGGACGGAATTCAGACAACGTTCTGGGTACCGCTGGCGGAATTACGAGCGCGGATCATGGCGCATCCAGAGCAATACACTAAATCGCTGGTCACGGCCTTCCGTGATGAAAATTTCTTTATGAAATCATATCCTTTTCGAACAGACAACACTCGCCCTCTGCCCGGAATACCGATGCCCTCACCTGAGGTCGTGGCTAAAGAGATGGCAAAACACGATGTGAACAAATTTTTTATTTTGAATGATCCTCGATACGAATTATTAATAGCAGAAGCAGTATCAACAAGAGAGATGATTGTTTCTCCTGCGCCCAAGTTGGCGGCGAAACTTTTACGTGGTTTGAATGAAACTGCGATGGCAGCAAAACTGGAATGGATGGTCGAAGCAGGATTAATCCGTGCCGGGCCGGTGGAGGGCTTCCTAGCCACAACTACTTTGATTAAAGGACGAATTGCAATCGTCCTCTCCAATAAATATTTACAATTTAATACTACTGTTGAGCAGTCCCTAAGTTTGGTTCATGAAATTGGTGTAGTCCCTACAGAAACGTGTCAGCAAGGTTTTACTCACGAAATAAACAAAGCGCGGGAAGAATTAATAAAAGATTTAATGGCAGTAGAAATAAAAGCTATCAGCGATTTCGAGCATTATCTGAATCAAGAGAAACTTGAACGGGTTAAGCCATTTATTTTAAAAAGATTTATTGGTGCATGTATTGAAGAGAGGGAGATTTTAACACAGTTTATCACAGACAAATCGATCGTTTATAAATTAGCAGATAGTTGGCGGCCAAGTAACGATGATGGTTTTGATTTTCCAAAGGAATACATTGATTATGACGCATCACTTGACTCTATAAAGGTAGTTATTGATTTCTGGGAAAGAAATTCAGGGTATGGTGGATCGCGTCAACAAAGGAGGTGCTGGTGTTTCTTAAGAGATTATTTTCTTTCCATGCGTGAACTAGGATTAGCTTTTGATGTTTCTTGTCAGCTTTTAATTTTATTGGAAAAAGCAGGTGTTTTTATTTTAAAAGAGAAAAAAAGCTCTGACAGCGATTTTTCTAATATTGAAATTATCCAAATAAACGGTGCGCTATTTCATGTTGTGGAAATCAGGACGATAGCACGATCAAGTCTTTCTAAAGATGAGTTGGAATGTATTGGAAGCATGGCTGACTATAACAATATATGTAAATTATATTGGCATGAATGGTATGGGATGATTGAGAGGAAAATTAATTTATCAACTGTTTTCTATCCAGGAGCCGGGGCGGATATAAGCAGTGTTTTCATGGCCACCGATGCGGATTTTTATTATTTTGTTGATGAATCATATTTGGGGATTGAGGATTTAATTGAATATGAAGTTCCTGCAGATAGAATTTCTATTGAGTTGTGTGCCTTAATTAAACGAAATGAAAGGGATCTGGCCAAAAAAATAATCGAGGAACGGTTATTAAGGTCTATTAAGGGATTGGCGGGAAGAAAACGTGTAATTAAATGGCTTCCGGAACAGAATATAGAATGGCAGTTATTAGATTATATAAAAAATAAAAAAGATCAAAAAGGATTTTGTCAAACTCAAAAGATTTCAATGAGGCGCCCTAGATCAATAGGAGGACACCCCATCTTTTATGGTGGTATCGAACCGGCCCTTCTTCTTGAGATATTTGCTCTTGGTGCAGATAAGGTGCGACTTTTAGAAGTAGTTGGCCAGCCTAATATAAAGATTGCGACTTTTACCATTAAGCATCCTTTTTCACAAAAAGAAGAGAATAGATTTATTATTTATTTAGGAGGGCACATTCTTAGTGCTGATAAACTTCCAGAAAACCTTCCAAATCAATTTGACATTTATTTTGAGAAAGCTTTTGTTCCAGGGAGTGTGCCTTATTCTAGGGGTTTCTATAAATCTTTTCGAAAGTTGGCGATGAATAAATTGTCTGACAAAGGCTATGCCTTTGTTGATAAATATGCTGATTATGTAAACACAATTATAGAAAGTAATTTGGGCATGGAAGAGATGGTTTTGTTAGTAAAGCCTCAAAGGCTACGGGAATTTGAAGCGCAAGGATATAGATTTGGACACTCCGATGGTGCTTTATACAAAAAACAAGATCCCACTCGGCCGTTACCGGGCCAGGCGATGGCTGACGCGCGAACCGTGGCCGTGGAGTTAGCGAAGCATGACGTGAACACGTTCACTGCGTTGGATGAGAATAATGCCGCCGTCAAGCTGGCCCTGCAGATCTTAATAGCCTTGGGTGAAGGCGAGAAGGCGGACAAGCTGGAATGGATGGCCAAGGCGGGATTGATTAGAGCCGGTCCAGTGGAAGGGTTCCTCGCCACGACCGCCATGGTCGCCGGCTTAGAAACAATCATCCTCTCTAGTAATTATCCCGCCTTTAACACGGTCGAAGAACAGGCGTTAAGCTTAGTTCACGAGATCGGGGCAGTTAGCCAGTTTAATTTACCTCATGATAATAATATTAGACGAGAAAAATGTGCTCGAAGATTTTTATGTGAGTGTATGCAAGAAAAAGCAGGAAAAGATTTCAAGCCATTAACAGCATTTTTTAACGATAATGAACAGCTTGCGCGGGTAACTCTTATTGTTTGGCAAAAGGAATTAAAGCAAAGATTAGGGCAGGATAAAACATTTGAACAGATGAGTACTTTTAAGGAGGATGAATATCCCCATGGGGTTGAGTATTTGCGTTTGATTGATGAGAGTGGCGTTTATACGGGAGACATCCGTCCACGCGATCTGTGCCATCTTGATGGAACATGGCATCGTGCGGTTCTGATTCTGATTTTTGACGAGTCTGGGCGGCTCCTGGTTCAGATTCGATCCCGCAACAAAAAGTTTTTCGCCGGTTGCCGTGATTGTTCCGCATCGGGGCACTTGGGCTTGACTGAAGAATTCATTGATGGAGCGATTCATGAGACTGAGGAGGAGGTCTTTAATCTGAAGCGTAAGCTTGATCGTTCGCGGATGCTTCAGATCGGACCGGATAGCGGTGTTGTCCTTCAACATCATTTGCCACAATACAGGCTTATGGATAACGAGCGCGCCGGGGTGTTTATCTACTTTGCCAATGCTGATGAGATAGCTGCGATTGATCCGCAACCGAGTGAAGTCGAGCGTTTCGAATGGGTGGAAATTAATAAGGAAATCAGCCACGTTCAAGCTTGGCAGGCTGATAAACCAGCATCCAGGGCCATGGGTATCGATTATGCAGCGCTAGGTATGGATGTCCTTTCCAGCCAAGAAGGTGTGGACGCTGTGCGCGAGTCGATTCATCGGCATCTTCTAAGAAGTGACCAGAAAAAGATAGTCTGGTTGTTGCGTACCGGAGGCCTGGAGAAGGTCTTTGGTGAGTTCTCCGCGGTCGTTGTGGTTGCAGACAAAGATGGAACGTTGACTACGACCAGTGAGTCGGCAGACGAGAGCATGATTGCACGGATCATTGAAATCATTCGCAATAGGGCCTATTTTGTCGTTCTGACCGGTGCAGTGCTTGAACTTGGATTGACAAACCTTATTGAACCCGTTGAACAGGCGGCCCGCCGCGCTGGTCTTACCGACAGGATACAGTATTTCCGTTATTATTTTTCAAGCGACAATGGTTATCTAACATGGAAGTCTTCCGGTGAAAGGGACTTGCATTTTTCAGCCGAGAGTTATACTGCAGAAGAGCTTCGACGCGCATCTGTCGCGACGGCCATGGCGTTCATGGACGCGGCCCAAAGTGCCGAGCCGTCGCTTAAGGTTGAGTCTTTCCGTTCGGAAGTGGCTGGTGTAGCAACCATCGCGGAGGCGCAGGATGTTTTCCGACGGTTCGCTGAGGCCAACCGCGCCATTCTCGGCCAGCCGCGTATCGACAACGGGGATGAGCGCAAGGTCACTTTGGAGATGAAGGCGTCGAAAGATGAAAAAGCGGACGACCGCTGGATTGATGACGGGTTTATGTCCGATGTTCATAAGAGATTCGTTAAGCATATTGAGGCCTTGGGTGGCCTCAGGATGCCGCTTTTAATCCACGGACCGACCTACATGGATATCAGTCTGCGTGACAAACTCATGACTTTCCGCAATATCATGGTTGAGCCCGCGTTCAGCAATCCGCTTGTCTTTACGATGGGAGATTCGAACAATGACCATGCGTTCATGAAAGAAAACATCACCAGGGGAGCCAAGATTAATATTTATGTCGGCGCCTCGGAGACAGCTCCGGAAAATGTTATGGTTTGGCCGGTCCATGGCCCGAGGGGTTCTATGGAGGTCATTGATCAGATTATTCTGCCGGCAGCTTTGTCTGTTGATACTAACCGCATACAGGCGTTAGGCGAGGCTAAAGCGTCAACGATCAACGAAGCAAACCGCGCGCAGGCCCCTCCGGTGGTGAAAGACGTAACGTTTATAACTACAGACCCCGAGATCATTGAATCCGTCAGGACGATTTTCGAAAGCGTTACGCAAGAAGTAGTGAAACAGACTTCAGCAGGATATTCTTACTCATCCAAAAGTCAGAATCTAACCCGCAAGGTGGACGGATCTTCAGAGAACGAGGTCAGTTTGCAGGAATATGAAGGCAGGTTTGAAATCAGGGATCTTAGAAACTACTTAGGTAAAGCGTTTGATGCCGGCAAACATATTGCCCGTAGTAAGGTTACTGTCCAAGGCGAGTTTAAGCCGTTTTTCGGAACAACGGTCGTTGTATTTGTGAATGAAAATAACGCCTTATCACGAAGATTGGTTGAAACGCAAAAGCGCATTAGAAAAGCATTACAAGCTGTTGGTATGGACCATACCGTCGCATTTTTGGATCCGAAATATTTCCATATGACGGTTTCCGATATTGAGGTTGCGGTTAATTCGGATGAATTAGTGTCTAGTTTGGCTAAAAGAATCCGTCAAGTGAATGATGCATTCAGAGCGATCGGTCAACCTGGTCAGGTGAAGACTACAGTCAACGGCTTAGGCTTACTAAAAACGATCTCTGTCCTTGTGCATTTTAACACCGCTACAGGGCTTCAGACCACTCTCGGTATGGAGAGAAATATTCAGCAAGCTACTCAAACCGCGATGAGAGCATTTTCGGGACATATTTCCTTGGCTTATGTCGCGGATCAACCCAGTGATTATCAGAAATTTGTTGAGGCGTTACGTTCCGTTGAAAATAGACTGGATCTTGGAGAGTTCACATTCGATCGATTGGATATGGCGGTTTTCCTGAGAATAGATCGTTATGTCACCTTATTGTCCAAGGATCTGAAGACCGGACGCATAGAAACAGGTGCTTCCGTTGGGGATATTGTACATATGGTCAAACAAGACCCGACTCGCTCGTTACCCGGGCAGGCGATGGCTGACGTGAGGACCGTGGCCGCGGAGTTAGCGAAGCATGACGTGAACACGTTCACTGCGTTGGATGAGTATAATGCCGTCGTCAAGCTGGCCCTGCAGATATTAACAGCCTTGGGCGAAACGGAGAAGGCGGTGTATCTGAAGTGGCTGGCGTCCTGCGGATTAGTCCGGGCCGGGCCGCTAGAAGGCTTCCTGGCTACGACCGCCATGGTCGATGATGTCGAAGCGGTCATCCTCTCCAATAAATATCCTGCCTTTAGCACGGTCCAGGAACAGGCCGTGAGCCTGGTCCACGAGATCGGGGCGGTCCGCAAGTTCAACTTAAGCGATGAAGAAAACACGGCGAGGGAAGAAAGAACTCGCGAATGGTTAAAGGCGGTAGAAGGGCTACCGGAGGCAAGTAGCAACACTCTAAATACAATAATCGACATTGATAATTATCAATGGGGAACCGGTAGTTTCAAAGACATTGCCGACATTCGACGAAGAGTTTATACGGATTATTACACCTTAACGGAATTGGTTGATACCTTGTCTGAAGTCCTGGGAAGGGATACAGCCGATTTCGCGAGAAAGCTTATGCATGAGATCGAGGGGCCGGAATTCGATATTGATTCGAAGAACTATGAAGAAATTCAAGCCTACCTCTGGCAGAGGGCAAAAGAAAAATTCGGTGCTGAGATATCGAATTGGGAGATTGACAAAGATATAAAGGTTGTTCAGAACAGCGAGACGTTGATTTCATTCATTGAAGGATTCCTGTCTAAGCTCACCATTGGCAATATTCAAGATTTTAGAAAAGCTGTTTTGCTGACAATTGCCCTGGATCTTTTCAACATATTGATTAAACAAGATCAGGCGGAAATATTCGAAGAAGTAGAGATGATGTTTAATAAAGAAGGGACGCCGTTTGGTCTGAATGTGCCTATCGATTTTTCAGACAAACTGTTTGAACAGCTCGTTGAAAACCGCTCCAGCGTGATCTTTTTGATTGGAGATATCAATACTTTGGCCGCGGATATGAAATTCTTTGGCGAATATTTACTTAAGTTCTGGCTAGGCCAAATTCAAAAAGAATATAAATTAAGTGATCTCAAAGAGGTTATTGCTCATGCCAGGAGTGAAGGGTTGTCCGTGACCTTTGTGGCCAATGAAAATTACACACCGAGGAATAATAACCAGATCAAGCAGCGCAATGCAACGGCCAAGAATATTTTGGATTTGTTGGGGCTGGACCCGATGGCCTTCCTGAAAAAGATGATGGGTGTTGGCCTGTTCAGGGTTGAGTCATTTTCGTCAAATATCCCGGGGACGCTTCTTACGGATGTATCACAGCAGGTTATTGATGCCATCGCCGGCGCCGGTGTCGTGATTGCCAAAGGACAGCAGAACGGGATTATGGTTGATGGATTGAAGGCGGAGATCTTCCGGCTTTATCCGATCAGCGATTTCGCCAATATTTTCTATACAGGATTGAAGAGAAACACCGAAGAGTTCCAATATCCGCATATAGCGATTGTTTATGCTCCGGCCGGCATACGTCCCGCCATTCAATATGTGCCTGATATCACGTCTGAATTGACGGCTGAGCAGTTCTACCTAATTTATCGGGCAATCTCGGCAGATGCATTCTGGAAACTGGTAGAATCCGTTAGGCATTCTGAGCGCGAAAATATTATGGATGTTGCTCTTGATTCCGGAGTTTTGACAGGAGAAGAGAAAGAATCTGTTAGAAGGATCAAAGGCCCGGATCAGAACGAAAAGATAGCGGCCGCACAGGCGTTGATATTCGAGTTTGGCGGGGAGTATGAGCGGGTTGACG
Organism: Candidatus Omnitrophota bacterium; assembly: GCA_003528115.1. Taxonomy (GTDB): domain Bacteria; phylum Omnitrophota; class Gorgyraeia; order Zapsychrales; family Zapsychraceae; genus UBA10174. Next base: position 111,566 of record DOGZ01000009.1, on the reverse strand, counting down.
TCGAGGTTTGGGGAGGGAAAATTCGGTCTATGAATATTATAAACTTCCCGGAGGGCGCTCGGAATGCTAACGGAGACAGTCTTGAACTCGGCGTGCTTTATGCTAACCAGATCCGGGATTATACTGGTCGGCCCAAAACCAAGGTGCTTTTCGATGACCTTCGCAATGTCGAAGGGGCTATGTTTGGGTTTAATTTTCTCTATTTTATTACCCGCAATATTATTGCAAGATACAACAGTGTAACTCCGCACTTCAGGCTGGGGATACGCTTCTTCGGTGACGGTATCGGATTTATGCAGATAGAGCTTGATGGGGTAAGGACCGTTTATCCGCCACTCTATAACAAGGGCGCCTTTGCCTTAAAAGAAGACGGATCCTACATATTCGGCCGAATCCAGATGCCGGAGACGGGAAGGGTCAGTATTCCCGTTAGAGGGGAGACTGTTACCTTTGAATGGGGGGCGGTCAACGTGTTGGAAGGATTTGGGAATCAGGTTGTCCTCTATACGCCGTTTGATGACAGGTTGAAAGATTCCCGTTATCAGGCTCCGCATTCGTCCGCCCAGACAAGGAGCATCTATTTTGTTCCGGAAAGCGATAATTACAATTTTGTCATGGTTAACAACAAGTTGCTCGGGGTCATCAGAGGCAGGACGGAACTTCCTCCTTTTGGAACGGTCCTTTCCGTCCCGGCTAAATTTTTAACAATTGCGCAAAAGGCTGCGCTTGATGAGGAGACCGCAAAGGTATCCGACGGCCCGATAGTTATCGACGATTTTGTGTTAGTCAATTTTGACATCAGTCTTGATCCGGTCTGGAAAGATGCCCGATGGATCATGGGGGGCGCGCTCTTGATGGTTGACAATGGGAAAGTCGAGGAGTTGGATTATGATCCGCAGGGTTCTGTTTATACGGTCTATCATCTTGAGGGATGGGCGCTGGAATCGTCACAAAGGACACAGGAGACGCCTGTGGAGGCTAATTTAAACGAGGCCAGGACAACGATTGGTCTGACGAATAAAGGAAATTTTTTCCTGGTGACCATAGACGGTCGTGCAAATAACAGGACGGGGGCGACGCATAAGGAAACAGTGATGTGGATTCAGAAGTATTTTGCCTCCAAGGGGCAAACCATTCAGTATGCCCTGGATCTTGACAGCGCTTCATCCGTAGCCCTTGGGGTTATGCTGGACGGCAAGTTCCGTTTATTAAATCAAACCGCTCGTGGTTCGGATTCCAAGATTAACGATACAAGATATTATAACCATGTTGCCTATTTAAGGTCAGTCGAAGGTCAAAAGGATCCAACACGCGGCCTGCCAGGGAGTACACCCTTGAGTGAGGCGCAGGTTAAAACCGAAGTTTTGCAGCATGATATTAATCAATTCGAGGTGCTGGGGATTGCCAGCGCTGAGGTGAAGTTGGCTTTGAAAATTTTGAGGAGTCTGGGGGTGGGTGGGATGGCGAAGAGGCTTCGATATATGGCAAAGGCAGTACGAATCCGGGCGGGGCCGCTGGCTGGGTTTATCGCTACGACCGCCATGGTCGCCGGCGCGGAAACAATCATCCTCTCTAATAATTACCCCGCCTTTAAAACAATCGAAGAACACGCGTTGTCTTTGGTGCATGAAATTGGTGCGGTTGCCACAACAGAGAATCCTCAAGGATTATCCCACGTGGAGAACCAGGCCCGTGAAGATGCGGGGCGTGAATGGCTGAATACAGCAGGTAGCCTGACCGCCTTCGTTTTCTATACAGGCTCTCTCCATGAGGCAGCTTCTTTTGTCACGATTATTGAGGGACAAAGTGAAGAATCAATCTCGTCAATATGTAAGATTGCCGCTGTTAAATCTAATGGGCCGCTGCGATCCAACTATCCGTGGCTGGTTGGCTGGATAAAAGAGCGATGCAAAATCCTCTTTACCAAAGCGGCCCTTTCTATTTCTGCCTTCTATGACAAGGCGGTTGTCTTTGCGTCAGGGATAACTGGTACAAGCACGGGCCGGTCAGCAATCATCCGTGGCTGGTTGATGGGAATGCTGCAATCTTTCCTCGGCTGGCCCGTGCCTGTTACCGGTCAAGAACAGCAGATAAAGAATCCCAAGCGTGATGTAAAAATAAGGCATGAAGAGCCGTCATTTCTATCGAGCGTTAGAGATTATTTAGGCGATAACCTCTCGATTTTGGATGTGGGCGCGGGGGATAATTCATTTCTGGACCAATTGGCCAGACACGAAGGCTCATCTAGGGTCTTTAAACGGCTGGCAGGGATTGATGCCATCGACAAAACTTACGGGGATCGCCCTGATAAGATTGTCGAATTTGAGCAGATTTACTTCGAAGAAGCGGCATACCAGGAAAAATATCGGCATCAATTTGATGTTGTCATTATCAACGCCCCGCAGGCGCACTTCGATCCATTTGTATATTTGAACAATTTCTTCAAGCAGAATGCCAGGGGCATGGCTTTTGTCCGTTTTGCCAAGGAAAAAGAAAGATCCATGTATGAGAATTTATACAAAAATAAACTTAACACCCTTGGTTTTGTGACAGAAGTTTATGAGGATCTTAAAGATTATCCGACGACTAATTTTACTGAATTCGCGGCCGTTCCTATCCTCGTTGCCAAAAGGGAACAAACTAAGGAAACCATTATCGGCCGCGGAGAAAAAGTTTTGTGGCTTGGGGCTTTCGAAGGGCTGGTGGGCGGTTGGCTGAATGATGGGCAAAGGGCCGGGAGCGATTGGATGAATTCAGTGACGGGCCAAAAGGAAGAAGCGGAAAGATGGGCGTCCATTTTAGATTATGGAAATAATGTCAGGGTTCCCGGCCAATTTATTCCATCAGGCGGGGAGGAAATTTATAAAACAACCGAGGATTTGGATGCGTTGATGTCTCAGGACCAGAGACAAAGGACTTTTGAAGAAAGGTATCGACCGTTTCTCCTGGAGTTTGACGCGCTTCAACTATTAACCAGCCAAAAAGATGCTTCGAGGAATTGGGAAAAGGATCGTGTTTTTGAAACTGACTTCAACCGCGAATCCATAATTGATATTCGGGGGACTTTTAATCTTAATTTTCTTACGTTTGTTTCCAAGAGAGAAGTCGTTCAACGATTCAAACTAAGCCCGCTAGCAGGGAAGTGGTATGCCTGGATGGATAGCGAGTGGAAGACCGCGTGGGAGGCTTCATCGCGGAAAGAAGCTGAAATTCCCTCAATACAATTATTCAAATTAAATAAAGGGTCCTCGGATGGACGGATATCGGCACATTCTATTACCAGGATGATTCGTTTCCAAAGCATGCCTTTCATTGAAGCAATCAGAAGGGGGGAAAAGCGGCCGGTCTTATGGTTGGGAACGTTTGAGGGATTGGTGGACACATGGATAAAGAATGACGACAGGCAGGCGCTGAGCCAGTGGCGGCATTTTCTAACGGGCCAGAGAACGCGCGCGGAAGAATGGACGGAAGTCTGGGATTACGGTGTCACCAAAGTCCCGGGTCAATTTACTCCGAGCCGTGGCGAAGATCCGAGTTTCACGACGGAAGATTTGGATCTGTTGATGTCCACCGAGCAGCGAGAACGACCTTTTGAAGAAAGGTACGCGCCGTTTCTCCTGGGGAACGATGCTGAAAAGTTATTGATATCTGACGGTGATCAGGCTTCGTGGGATCAAGAGAGGATACAAAAGACTAATTTTGAGCATGAGACTAAAATAAATTTCAACGGGCCGCTGAATCCTAATCATCTTATGTTGGCTTCGAAAGTGGAGATTATTCTGCGATTTAATTTAAATCCCCAGGGGACGTGGTACGCCTGGATGGATGAGGAATGGAAGGATGCTTATGTCATGGCGCAGCAAATTCCCCTCCCTCGACAGGGGGAGGAATCAATTCATGGATATGCCATCTCCGTCTACGTCGGCTGGAAAAAGACGCTGGTGGGGCTGGTGGAAACGGACGCGCTTGGGAAGCCGGCGGCGGTGGTGGAGTCTCTGGCCGCGGCGCCGGATAAAAAGACCTTCTATGAGATTCGTATGAAAAACCCGACGGCCAGGGACTTCTTTAAATGCCTGGGCAAAAATATTGCTTATCTTATCAATGACTTTGACGGGAAAGTTCAACTGGATCAAACCATTCACATGGCCTTCCCGGCAACGTTCTATGAAGGCCCAAGCGAGAAATTGGTCGGCAGTATCAGAAAACGCGTCGGTGTGGGAAAGATATTCCAGGATGCCGAACGCTTTGTCGACTGGCAGCTTAATCCCGCCCAGATGCTCCTGCATTGGCTTAAGGATATGGACAGGGATAAGAACCGCTTTGTCGCATGGAATGCGATAGCAGGCAATGACAGTTCAGCCATGGCCTTGTGGATGGCGGATGTCTTTAAGCAGGCTCTGAAAGACAGGGAAGGGGCGGGCATAGATTTATCCAGTGAGAAATTTGTGGCGATTCATTTAGGCCCGCGTCTGGGCGTGGGAGTCCTTGATAATCTGGAAAGAGTGGCGCCAACGTCGATCCTCACCACGCACCCATTAACGGATATGGAACTCTCAGGACTCGGCGAACGCTTGTTCGTCCTGAATGTCGACGGCCAGGATTTGCCTTTAAACCTGTATTCCTCTTATGGACATCCTGTCTTGACGGATGTCCTTTCTGAAATATCTCCCTATAAATGGGCCCGCGCCGTGGATATGGCCCTTATTCGTGAAGGACGGCGGCCTGTCTTCATGCCTCTGGTGATTGATCATTTTGACGCGATAGATTTAAGCCTTGCCCGGCAATTGGCTAATCACCCCTTTGATGGAGTTATAGAAGCCCGTCATGCCGCGGCCATTGGTTTATTGAAACAGTTAAGGGCGGGGAACGCGGCATCGCCGATCACGAATGAATTCCTGGAGTGGGTGTTTAAGCTGGAGAACGCCGTCGACGACTGGAAGAGGGCTCAGGATGTCTTGCGTCAGATCATGGACCGGATGGGCCAATCTCTGGCCTTTTTGGCTTTGTCTTTGAACAAGGGAGAATTCGCGCAGTTAACGGTATCTCGAAGGTGGACAGAAGAGGTAAAGCAAAAGGCCAAGGGCGTCCGATTTTTCGGTGTGAGCGTTTATAACAGTCTGCATCTGGAGATGATTGCGGCGGCGGACCGGTATCTTAAGCAGGGGATTGGCGCGTTTGAGGCAAATACAACCATTGAAATTTACCCCGTAGAGATAACCAAAGAACAAACCCTTTTGATGACCGCGCCGTTTTTAAAATCGGCCGAAGGTGTTCTCAAAGAGAATGGTGAGCCGGGGGAGGTCGTTAAGGTTGACGGCTGGCCGCGGCTGAACAAGACAATCCCGGATATCCGAGACCGGTTTATGGATCTGGTGACGCAATTGCCCGAAGACGGCTTTAAGGTCGGAGGCGGTTATATTGCTGTTCCTGTTGAGATAGGAGACAGACCGGACTTTGTAAAGAATGTGATGGCGTATGCGGCCAAGAATGACAAAAACCTTTTGAATCGCCTTGAGAGATTGATTAGCGAGAAGAATCTTTTTTACGGAGAAGGCGCCGCGGAACAGGACTTTTATTACGTGGAAGGCCGTAAGGATACCAATGATGTCTACCTTGTTTCAACCGACCTTGATTCGATCACGGGTGATCCAACCGCGGAAGATATCCTGATCGCGCTCTTAACCGAAGGAGACAGTAATACCAGGTACAACGCCGTGCGAGCGTACCGTAAGGCTGTCCATGGGAATGTGCAGTATCACGCCACGTATCGCGGGATCGTGAAGGAGTGGGCGCGGAGCGACGGGACTCGGGCGGGCAATTCTAAAAGGAATACATTTTATAGGCAAAAAGAGATGGCACTTGAACGCGCGTCCATTACCAACAGGCCGGAAAAAAGAGAAGATCATACCGGGAAATCATCTATTGAAGAGATTACGGACTGGATATCGCCGGAAGATTTGAAGGAAGAGAAACACAAGGCGTATGAACCGGTTATCCTGGAATTTACCGGTATTGCGCAAACGGGTGAATCATCCGAGGAGGGAATCACAGTCCCGGGATTTATTAATCTGAACGTGTTGACATCCGCGTCGAAGATGGAGCTTTTAAGGCGCGGGGTATTGACTCAGGAATTTGCCTGGATGGACGCGTCATGGACAGAGGCCTTAAACAGATACTCACCCATAACTGTAAAGGATCAGCCGCTGGAGGGTGTTATTGAGTATGAAGATCTAAGTTCGGGAACCATGGGGTTAATTGTCGGGAGCAGGATTTCTGTGGATATCGGCGGGACATCCATCAAATACGCGATTGTCCAGGAAGATGAAGACGGCCTGCGGAATATTCTTTACGCGGCGAAGGAAAAACCACGCAAGGTCATGGTGAAGGAATTTCTTGCGGGAGTGGCTGACGGAATCATCGGCCTTATTCAATTTGCCGGGAAGAAAAATCCGTCTATTAAGTTAGAGAAGACAATTTATGTCGGTATGATCGCCACATTTTACGCGGGCTTAAGGAAGGAATTGCAAGGAACTATTAAAGTTCCCGTGGGCGTTGAAAAAATCTTTAGCGATGTGGCCGCGTATGCTGAAGGAGAGATCAACCCGGGCAGGGAGATTGAAACGGCCCTGGATGCCAAAGGGTATACGGGCTACACGGTTATTGTCGGCAATGACAGTTCGGCATGGGCGTTGTTCATCGCGGATATGTTTAAGATGTATTTAAAGAAAACAGGACAATGGCCGCTGGCGGTCGGCAAGAAACTGTTAACAATTATTTTAGGGACGCGGCTAGGGGTAGGTGTCATCACTCGCCTGGGCGATGTGATGGGCCTCGCGCAGATCGTCACCAGCCAGCCGTTGAGCGATATGATCATTCCTCCCGTCTTGATGAAACGCTGGATGACGTTTAAGGTGGATGGAAAGGAGATGGAAATCGGTCTCCCTAAGCATTACGGTGGGATTGGATTAACCAACTTTTTGTCGGCCAATGCCTTTTTGGAGATCGCGCGCGATATTGATTTGTCCTGCATTACCAAAGGTGCGCGGCCGGTTTACCTGCCGCTGGTGACCAAAGATTTTGATAGTCTCAAGCAGTCTGAATGGCAAGCATGGGCGTCGGGCAAATATACCGGCGCTTTGAGTTCTGATCATCTGGAGTTTATCGGTTTTGGGGATCAGTTGGATTTGAAGAACGCGCATTCACAGATTAACGGGCTTCTTCTGGAGAGAATATTGAAGCAAGAGTTTAGCCAAAGTCATCCATCGGATCAATCCAGGGCATACGGAGTGACCCTGCGGATCATAAGCGTCATGGGCGAGGCCCTGGCGTATTTGGCTCTGAGGGTGCATGAAGGCAAATTCAATCAACTGACGCCGGAGCGGACATGGCAAAACAGGGAGAAAGACTTAAGCTTGGGGACAAATCTTCTGGTCATGCGCGTAAGGGATAGCTTAGAAGAGTTTATTGTCAAGACAGCCCGACGCCATGTCAAGAATGGTCTGGCAGACCTTAAAGGAAATAACGATATCCGGATTTTTATCTTAAAGGTTCCTAATGATAAAGAGGTGGGCGTCCTGGGGCCGACGTATTTTGCGCAAGGTCGGACTAGGGTCAGCGCGGTGGAAACATTGAAACAGCCGGATTCTTCAACAAAGAAACCTGTATCACCGGCGCCATTTTCACCCAGTGACGAGCATAAGAGTAATTTTAATCAGAGGATTCAACAAGAAAGAAGGAGCGGCATCGCTGCTTTCACCTTCGATCCAAGTGAAAAGAAATTTAAAGAGGATGTTCATTCCATTCTGAAACTACACGCAGATGAGCAAAAGGCCCTGGAAGAATTAGTTGCCGGGAGTTCTTTGAGCCAGGCCCCGCCGCAGCGTCTTGAAATCACGACCGATTGGTCGCGGACAAACGGCAAAATAGCCTCCGTCGACGTTGACGCGAAGACCCTTATTATTCATCTTTACAATCTGACTCTTCTGACAGACCTCAAGAATACTCATCGAGAATATCAAAACTATCTCACCTTCCTGGCCAAAGTTGTCATTGACGCCCATGAACAGATTCATCTCAAAGGCCAGCCGGATGAATTGCCCGTCGATAGGGAAACGCTGCAACAACTGGGTCAGAAAGACAATCGTCCAGCCCTTGTTTCTTTGCTTGAAGTTTTAAGTTGTCCTGCCGTGTATGGAATTAAAGCTGAGGGTGAGTTTATCAGGGCTATTCAGACCGGCCAGCGCGTGTCCCGTGGAGAGCAAATTTTCGATAGGATGGTTGAGGCCTTAAAGGGACGCGCCGAACAGACGCTCGCGTTTCAGATGGACAATGAGTACAACCCATTCGATAAAGGTTTAGCCGAGCAGGTGGATCATACGACGGGTAAACCCCGCGGCGCTTATCCCTTGGGCTGGTCCCAGAGAGAATTTATCCTGGCGGTATTGGAATATGAACGGATCAAATCTGTTTTAGCGCGGACGATCCTTTCTGACAAAGGCGGCATTTGGCCGTGGATGGAGTGGTATTACGGCAAGTTCGATAATAAATGGTTGCGTTACGCGTTTCTACCGGCGGTGGTTGAGTCCGGACTCTTTATGGCACTGTTTACGACGTTGGCAACCTTCTGTCTTAGTCCCGCTGATTCCTTGGGCTTGTCGCTTGCGATTCGTCTTGGGATTGTGGCCGCCTGGCATTTGCTACATGTGTTGCACCTATCCGCCCCATATGTCCGCCTATCCGAGGCCAATCGCACAAGCCTCTGGCTGATTCATGGCCTGAGCGGCGCTCTTTTTATTTTAGATGCCTTCCTCTCCCAGCTCCAACATGTGACAGGGAAAAACTTCTTTATGTTTGTGTTCATTGAGTTGGTATTTATACATATTAATGTTAATACGGCGGCTCTCCCTGAAGGTAGACGCGTATTATTGGCCGGCCTGTTTTATGTTCATCATTCACTGAAGAAAATGTCCGGGCTGAGATTATTCAATGGACTTCCCTTGATAGGAAGGGGACTCCATATCATCAATGGTTATTTAGCCAGACTTGGGTCCAGCGCGGTTCAATCCATGTGGAAAACAGCTTTAATCAACGGGAAAGAAGAAGCCATAGAGGATATCGAAGCCCTTTTCATTTGGAAGCCGTCCCGTGGTGATAAATGGCGCGAGTTTAGAACAAGTGTTCTTGATTTGTTGAAAAAGATAACGAACTTTCTTAACGAAAGAATTAGTGAACATAAGAAGATATATCTAAAAGGGAATCACGCTGAAAACGGAATGTTATCTAAACAGATACGAGATACCCTGCGTTTATTGGTTCAAACAATTTCCTTATTTTATACAACACGAACCCTTGAAGGTATTCAAAGGCTGAGGTCTATTCTCAATGATCGCGGGATGGATGGGGATGTCCTTAATGAGGTGATGTGGGACTTTTTGAATTTTCTTATGACTTCGCCAAGACATTATGAGGACCGAGTTCTTCGAGAAGAAATGCGCTCGATGTATGAGGATGTCGCGCGACATCATCTGATAGCATTGCTAAGAATGAGAGCTTTAACTGGATTGCTTTTCTTAAAAGATTCGGGGAGTCCATTATTATCTGTGGATATATTCAAAAAGGAATCAGATCCACGGGTTCGTGAATATATTATTAAAGATATGCTTTCTACTGATAACTATTCTGGTAGGGAGAAGGCACCTGTCGAAGTTATACAGTGCTTAAGGGATTGCATGAAAAAGGATCCTGTCACAAAGGTTCGGGAAGCGGCATTTAATCAGCTTAATGAGTATAATATTTCTTCCTTAATCCCGGATTCACTGAGCTCAACCGCGATTATTGAAGATTTGATAAGTATCATCAAGACGGATGAAGGAGTGTCTTTAGAATGTCGAAAAAGAATGAGAAGATATTTAGAAAGAAATTTATGGAACAAGATTGATTCGTTCAGCGGTGATTTGCTTTGGCGCGGTCACATTGTTAAACAAAAGGATGAGACCTTTGATCGGTTTGTGGGAGAGGAGAGTGTCTCCTTGTATATCGCGTTTAGAGGTTTTAAGGCGGATGAGCGCGACAGACTTCTGCGGCAGCTCTATGATTATTACCGTGATCTCGAAAACAAGGAGGAGAATCAATATCGGCTATTCGGCATGTATCTTGCGCTCAGACTCCTGACTTCGCCGGATATAAAATTGATACCTGAAAATAACGAAAGTATCCGGCAGTTGATAGACGTATTGACCGCGCGAAACAACGTCCAGGGGACGGGCTTTACCATCCGTTTCGGAAGGAACATTTTATCTCCGATAGATGCCCGTTGGGTGCGGGTGCGCAAAATGTTTGATTCTCTGTCTAAAGCCAGGGAGGATTACGAGGGATTGCGCAAGATCGTGACGGTGTCGGATTACATCAAAGAGGTGAAATTATCCGAGATTGGTCAAGACGCGGTCATGGTTGAATACACCGCGCCGTGGCAGATTGTGATTATGCCGGCGCAAAGGAAATCTTTCCTCCTTGCCCACCCTCACGAACAAAGAGATACGTATTCGACCAAATCCCTGCATGAGGCTTTAAGACAATATTATGGTCTCTACAGACAAGGTGTTATTCAAACAGAGGTAACGCTTCTCACGCATCACAGCGGACATACACATGCGGATTATAATGATTTTCATGTTATCTGGGACGTGCATATGTCTTCTTTATCAGAATTAGAGGTTTTAGCTTCCCAGAAAATACTGGGTCCAGAAGATAGAGAAATAAGGAATGTTCGGGAATTCATTACCAAGCATACTAATATCCGTGGGCTGATGGGTTTGGTGGATGGGGAGACAATCAAGCCCATGGCTCAGATGATCAGCCCGGAGAAGGCGCATATCCGCAGTATCATGGAAATTATTTTGACGTATATTGTTGATGGCTTGAATGATAACTCTAGGGAAGAGGGTATTTTGCGGAAGTTTGAGCGAATCAAGTTTAGATATGAGACCGATCCATTGAATCAAAGCAGAACGCTGTTTAGCAATAGACCGGCGTTGTTGTCTATTATTCAGAAACTTACGGAATCAGACATTCTCGGCGTGAAAGATTATCTTGGTTTAATGAGATTTTTACATACGGAATTGCCTGCCCTGCCGATAGAAATTCTGGATCTTGAAGAGACGAAGCAGGACGGGCAAGAAACGACAGTCACCATGGGAAAGAGGGTTTCTTTGATTATACCGACGAACACAGGGACCGGGATTATTTATGTGCCTGGACGCGAGGAAATCAAGGATGTGTTAAATGGACCGACCAGTCCCGCGGTTAATCCATCGATAAAGGGATTGTTCTATCAAGGGGGATCATTCACGGAAGGCTTGGCAAATCCCTGGGTTCTTTTTGGAGTCGGGTTTGCGGCCTTAGGTCTGATGGCGGTCCTGCCGGAGTTAAGAAGCACAGCCTTTGCCGGATTCGGCCTATTGGCCGGGTTGCGCATAATTTTGTCATTGCGCGCGTTCTTTGCGAAGCAGATCCCCCACCCCCACCGCACCTTCCCCATCCATGGGGAGGAATCGACAATTGTAAAGGCTTGGGGGAAATATATAGGGCCGCTGTGTCTCCTCTCACCGTGGCTGATGTGGAGCATAAGAAGGATACGATCCCTCTTCACAGCGGCCCGCAATTATTTGGGGAAAAATAATGGGGAACAGCAAATGAAGTATAACATATTGCTGAATCGAGTCTCAAAGACAGGCCGCCGCGTCATCGCAACCATCCGTGGCTGGTTGGCAGAGATGAAAAGGCTGATCTTCTTAGCAGCCGTGCGGCGGCCTTCTTTGGTAATTCCTTTGAAATGTTGGGCGATGTCCGATATTCCTGTCACAGAGGACGAACAACGCGAGGCCAAAGAGGTTTATGGCGAGGACAATCCAATAGTCACCGGAACGCTGACCATTGCCGCTGATGGACAGATAAAGATTGTTCCTGATCAAAAGGACATGCCTAAGGGGTGGGAAGAATGGGAACAGATCCTGCGGCGCAATGCCGGGATGACCCCTGAGGAGATCCGCGGCCCGCCGGACACAGAATATAGCTACCTCTTTGAGGTCAGCACCGACCCCATCCGTTTAGGCAGAGATTCTCAAGAAGACCTGCCTACCATTGCCGCTTCAGATATCGATCACAGAACAGTCATCCATCATCCGGCGTATTTCAAGCGATTAACATCAGAGGAGCAACTCGCTACCCACCTGCATGAGCTTACGCATATCCAATTTAAATTAACTGATGAGGATAGCGTCAAGAGCAAGCTCAAGAATCTTCTGCTTGCCCATGCCGTGAATCAGGACATCAAGAAAAACGGTGTGACCCTGGATATCTGGAATATGCGGGAAAAACGTCTGCGTTTTGATCAGATTACCGATGAGATGCTGAAAAAACGTAGACGCGACGGCTTTAATGTGATGTGGATGTTGGGGATCTGGAAGATTGGAAAGTTCACCACAAAGTTCAATAAAATGTGGGATCCAAGAAGGGTCGGGTCTATTTTCAGTATTTATGATTATGTCATCAATGAGGAATTTGGAGATGAGGCATCCTTTAGAGATTTTGTCCTGAGAGCCAACGCGGCCGGCCTTAAAGTTATCGCGGATATTGCTCCCAATCATATGGCCGTGGATTCTCCATGGCTTAAAGAGACTCCGGAGTTATTTGTCAATGCCCCTCAAGGAATTTTGAGCAAGGATCCCAACAGCGAGAACTACGCGACGGATCATCTTGATGATTATCTTGGTTTTAAAAATGATGTTGATAAATATTTGAGGCAATATTTTATGGCGGATACGGATAAAGGCCGGCGAGTTATAGCCCATGGGCGGGATCCGAAATTCTATCCATGGATTGATGACGCGCAGCTTGATTGGACCAATCCGGAAACCCAGCAAAAGATGGAGAAAGTTTCAGAATATGTCCTGGATTTAACCAATGGCGGCGGGGCGAGATTGGACATGTTCAATCTTGTGCTCAAGAGTCATATTATGGGTTATTGGAGACCGCGGGGCGCTTCCCGTGATTTAGAGTCCGAGCCGTGGGAGGGAATTCTCAAAAGGATGAAGCAGAAGTTTCCGGGAGCGGTATTCTTGGCGGAGATGTACTGGGAGAGCGAAGGATATGGTCAGAAGCTTGGTATTACTTATACGTATGACAGATTTGTATTTGAATATCTTGTGGAAGGAAAACGTTCCTTAAGTGATTTTATGGATTACCTGACGAGTCGTCACAGAACATCCTTAGAATATCTGCGGCACACAGCGCATTCCATCGAAACCCAGGACGAAATCAGAGGGGTAAGAATCGCGCAAATATTATCCCGGGCACAAAATGAGCTGGTCAATCTGGTTATGCTCACCGTCCCGGGCATGGTCATGATCTATACAGGACAGCGCAGCGGACATTCCAAAGAAAAACCGGACGCGACCTGGATCACGCAGCATCCGGAGAAAGAGACGAAAGATACAATCTTAAGACGGTTTTTTGATAAATGGCTGCCCCTTACGAATAATGATACTTTCCGTCGAGGAGAGATTAACAGGGTTGAGGGGCTTCATCTCTCTGACAGGGTGCTGGCCTGGCAGCGCCGGCTAGACGATGAACAGGTATTTGTCATCGCCAACAACAGCGCTCAATCGAAAGAGATTTCTATTAAATGGGATCTCAAGCAATGGGGAATAGAGGAAGAAAATATTGAAAAAATGGGCTGGTTAAATCTGAAAACCGATAAGGTTGAGCCGTTCACCCCCACAGGCGTTATCGATTTGCCCGCTTGGGGTTATCAGGTGCTTAAGCTCATTCAAGTAAGCGAAGGCGCGCCTCTCAAGGATTCAGACACGCTGGTGTCCGGAGGGGTCAGGATCCTGGCGAATCACGACGTGATCGTAGAGACCGATCAGGGGGTCCTGCCGCCGGTCTGGCCGCGATGGAAACAGGTGTTGATCCATAATGCCCACAAGACACCCGAGGAGATCCGCTGGTCCCACGGCGAAGAACATGCCTACCATTTTGAGATCACGACAGATCCCGTCAGATTGGGCATTGATCCTCAAACAGGCGCCCGCCTTACCGCCGCGGTTGATGTCGATACGAAAACCTTCCTTTACCATCCGGATTATTTTGAGCGATGGAATTCAGATGAGCAGATGGAATGGCACATCCGTCAATCCGTCCGCGTGATGAGCAAAGAATTCATTGAATACTCTTATCAAGGGATTAACGAAATCCAGGCCGGTCCGATGGAGCGGCCGGTCCTGGATATCGAGGCCCGAGTCAGTCTGGATGAACATGACCGGGTTGATGTTCAATTCAGGAATGAATCCCGGCTGGAATCATTGAGGGATAAACTCGCTGCCCTAAAACAGGCGTTAGTCTACGCCTTCTATATTCAGACCAAGGAAGACCTGCCGACGCTCAAGAAATGGCTTAATGAGATGAAGGGGATGGTAATTATTCGGGTTCATGGAAAGAAAGGACCCGCGGGTTATGTCCAAAAGGGTATCGTTTATTATCACGCCGGCATGACAGAAGATCATCCCCAGCTTCAGGGGGATTCCCATTACGCCATCCACCGGGTCAATGCCGCCCAGATGGTGATGGCCGATGTCATTGATCATATGCTGCATAAAGAACAGGATCAGGCGGTTCACAAGCGTCTGCATCACCGTATAAAAATGGATGAGGGGATCAGGGAGTCTCTGCAATACGTCCTGCGGGAGAATGTCATTAGAGGTCTGACGGAGGTTAATGTCCGGCTGGCGAAGGTGATAGGGCTGTCGATACCTGAAGTTTACAGAGGCGGTTATCTTGATAAAAAAATACACGAGGTAGCCAGGGGGGAATCCGTAACGATAACAGCCGTGGCCCGTCGGCCGGAACTGAGCGGAAAACGCAGGCGGGTTATCTTATGGTCCAACTATAAAGGAGACTGGGAACCTTACGACATACATCTCAGCTTTGTGAAGAACAATGAGCAGGGTCACGCGGTTTATGAGATCACCCTTCCGGTTTATAACGAATTTGAATTTAAGATTATTTTCGAAGGCGCGGCCGGAGAGGAAGAGTATTCCGATAACGGAAACGGTGAAGTCAAGATCATCGAGGCCTCCCCTCTTCATATCCCGACGGCAAAGAGGTACGATTCTTCCCTGAGAAGAAAGAAAGGAAAATTAGGGATTCCGGAGGAGTTAACACAGGTGATGTATCCTCTGCCGCAGAAGGTGCGGCGGGATAAAAAGGGCCATATTTACGCATTCTGGGCCATGGCCTTTGGGGCGGTGGATAAACTCCTGGATTGGGAGAAAGAAGGAAGAGTGCCGATTCGGATCAAGGAGGCACACGAGGAACTGAAGATTTATTTGTATCAGGCCTACGGCTTCAGGAATGTGCTGGACCCAAGCACAGGCGTTGAGGTGCGGGACATTTTTACCTATCTGCAGGAGTTGGGTTTCGTAAGCGAAGAGTCCGGAGTATACAGGATTATGGTCGATCCGGCGATCATGGCCAATTGGGCGCGGCTGGACGGACATATTGAGGAACAGTTGAGAGAGCATTTTGATAATAAGGCGGAAATTAAGAACCCTAAGGATTTGCTGGCCATGCTCGGCCGTTATGAGGCGATCAGCGAGAAAAATCCGTTGAGTCTCGTCGAACCCAGGCAGCCGTTTTTACGCGCGGTGCTGGGCTTGGAAGGCCGGCAGAGGGTGAATCTGGTCAAGTTTCTGCAGAAGACGTATTTTGAGAAAGGGGCCAAGGGCACCGGCGGGATCATGGTCGATTCGATCCTCTTGATGTTGAGGGGCATAAAGGACATCGTGAAATGGGCCGGGGTGGTCTTCCCTGCGCTGATGCTGGGTAAAAGACAGGTATATTTGTTCGCGCCCGAGATCACCCTCCTGCGCGGCGGATTGGGCCGGGTGATGCAGTATCTGGGCCGGGGGTTAAAGAAAATGGGTCTCGAGGTCATCTTCGTTGAGCCGAATTATCCCTATCAAATGAGGCTCAACAGCGCAACAGGCAAACAGGAGATGGTACCGCTGGATTACGGGGAGCTGGACATTCCGTTGAACATCCCGGAGCAGGCGGCCTACCGCTACACGGTGGACATCGGCGGCAAGGAGGTCGACGTCCTGGGCTACAAAGCAGTGAATGACGCGGGGACTCCGGTCCTGTTATACAGGGACGTGGATAAAGAGGGCAAGACCTTTTATACAAAAGTGCTGTACACCTATGGTGACGGAACAGAATTTCCCACGCATTTCCAGGCCACCGAGTTTGTGACCAAGGCGGGGTTGAAACTCATTGACCTGGTAGAGAGTGAACGTAAAAAGAGTCTGGAAGCCGAAGGAAAGGTATGGACCGCGCCGGTCATCGCGCTTAACGACGGGCAGACGGTGATGGCCGCGACCTGGCGGTTGTTTCACAAAGCCTTCCAGACCGAGGTCCTCTTAAAGGCGTATTACATGGTGACGACGCATACGTACCGTAACCGGATCTTCGGCGATACCCCAGGGGCCTTCCGCGAAGAGTTGTTGAAGGCGGGAGTTCCTGAGTCCTGGCTGAGGCTGTTTAAGCGCAAAATGCCCTGGGGCGATGAGCGCTATGATTTGACCAGCGGCGGCATGCGAGCGGTTATGTGGTTCGGCGGTTTTGCCAACGCGGTCAGTGAGGCCCATGCCAATGATGTCCGTCACTTCGATCCCCAGTTAGGCAAGGCCCTGGTCGCGATCACCAACGGCGATCTGGGATCCCTGACCATGCGTGAATTCGATAGGGTCTTCATGGGAACAAAATACGCGGATGAGAAGACAAAGAAAGCGGTCAAGGAATTAGAAGAAGAGAAGGAAAAAACAGACAAGCTCGGGAAAGCGGTCATCCAGCAGAAGCAAGATGAGATGATTTATGAGGCGGTGTGGCGGTACATCGATGAGAAAAGTCCTAGCCGCGAAGAGATTGCCCAAATGTTCGAAGAGGTTGTGTTAACGCTGAAACGCAAATACATTGCCGAATATATCCGGCCTTATCAAGGACAGTTAGGCATCGTTATCCCCAAGGCTTATGAGGGCCGCGATGAGGATTACTGGGAGGTCTTCGCGCATCTGTTATGGAGCGGGGTATCTATAAGATGGGTTAGTGAAAAAGACGGCCGTAAGAGAGCGCACTGCGATGAGAATCTGCGCCGGGGTGTCACAGAGCTGGGAATGGCTTTCATCATTCTGGGCAATGTGCAGTTTAACGCGGACACGGATAAAGAGGGGGGAAGCAATTTTGAGGCTAATAAATTGATCAAGGTTGCCGGCGCCATCAATCAGGAAAATTATATTGGGAAGGTCATCTTCAAAAAGCAATTCAAACTGCCGGAGCAGACACTCCTGCTGAATATTCTGCATTTACAGATGCAGGATTCGGAGATGGAGGATAATTTTGATCCTGTCATTGGGACAGAGGCCGCGGGATCTACCGAGGCTCACACGTGGATTCACAGCGGGACAGCCGCCCTGCATGGGTTTATCCAGCTCATTCAGTCCATGCTCAACTGGATGAAGGGCCGGGGGGCCAATCCAAATCCGATGGACGACCAGCCGGAGTCTTATTTTGCCGTCTATAAACGTTTTGCGAAGGCGCATCAGGACAAGACTTTAATCCATCATCTGGTGGACGGGTTCCTGCATTTCCGTGCGGTGGATGTTATGCTGACGGCCTTTGGCTACGCCCGGGCATGGGAAAAGACGATCCAGGAAGAAGATGAGAAACGCCAGGTCATCATGACAAAATACGGCAAGAACCTGGAAGAGAGCCTTATTGAGGAATACAAGCAGTTTGTCCAGCCCGACGGGAAAGAGCCCTTGCGCGAAGGAGAGGTGGCCATCCGTGAGGTGCGGGTAGAGAAGGTGACCCGCGCCGGTAGTTTTGAGATGTCCGGTAGAGACCAATGGAGGGAAAAGGTTTTTTACAACGCCCCCACAGAACCGCACAGGAGCATGCGCATTGAGATCGAGGTGGATCCCAAGGGGATGCCATCGCAGATGGTGGAGGCTGTAATTCTGCGCTCGACAGGACGGTGGATCGCTATGGAACTGATTGCTGAGGAGGAAGGACGGCTGATTTTTGAAGGGACGGTTGAGCGCATGGTGGCCGCGGATGAAGAATTGGAGGTGATCGCGAGTTCCGGGTCGTGGGAGGAGAAGCGGCGTGTGCGTCTTACTTCACGCATGAGTCCCGAGGACAGGAAAGCCGTTAAGGAGGAAACGGAACAAATGTTCGCGCTTGATGTGCTTGAGCCCAAGGGCCTTGAGGAAGGCGCGCGGCAGGTCGATGTGCCGGTCAATGAACCGGTAGCGGTGTCGGTGGAGATCCCATTTAGCCGGCAGGATTTGGTGGGGCGTGTGAAACTGGTGGCGCGGACCAACACGCGTTTGGGAGGCTGGCGGTTCTTGGACGAGGAAGAGGTCAAGATTTCGGAAGCCCATTGGTCAGAGGGAAGATTGCGCTGGGAGATTGAATTTACCCCGCTCAATGACGGGAGCCTGACCTTTGCCCTGGTGGATTTATTGGATGTCCCGGGGTTGGAGAATGTGATCAGTTGGGCAAACAAAAGCGATGAGGATATGGAAATCACCATTAAGATTCCCTATGGACAGACGAATAAAGAAAATATTCAGATGGAATCCAGACTCCATAGCCCGAATTGGGTGGGCGCGGTTTTGAGCATCGGCGCGACGTTCACGATGCTTGAGCATCCAGACATTGCTCTGCCTTTCGGTTTGCTTTGGTTTTGTCTTGCGGTTGTTTGGTCCGGGTTTGCCATAAAGCGATGGTTCCAACGCCTTGAAGCGTTTACAGCCCGGCGGCGGTTAAAACAGTTGGAGGCGTCGGGCAGGATGTTTGATTTCAAGGAATCGTATGAGTTGATTGAGCTGCTCTTTCACACCTTGCACCCGCGTTGGGATGAATTCGCGGCTTTCTTGGATTCCCAAAAAGGACAAAGCGGCCGAGAAGGGCAAGGGCATCACTGCTATGAGCACGGCATCGAAGCGGCCTATGTGGCTTATCTGACAGGAAAGCGGAGAGGATATTCTCCGAAACAACTACTGGAATTTGTGGTTGCCGCTGTTCTCCATGATTATGACCTGAGGCCGGCCTATGAACCGCCGCAGGTTGAGCGAACCATCGCGCAGATACAAAATGATGAGGCGCTTAAAGCTGTTTTGCGTAACATGGAAATTGACATAGATGCTGTGATTCTGATGATTTTAGGGACAGATTGTCCGTGGAATAAAGACAAACAAATTATTTTTGATGAAAAACTTGCGTCTTTTGAAAGTGAATCAAGACGGAAAGAATTGAAAGAAATGGCAGAATTGTTAGGTCTTATGGATAAAGTCGTGGCAGGTCTTGTTCTGGATACAAAAACCAGGTTCGCGCGCATCCGATCCCTTTACAGAGACGAATGGAAAAAAACAATTTCTGATAAAGAAATAGCCCGGGATAGCCTTGAGTTCCTAGAGAGAGAAATTCTTAAGCATCCGATGTTTGATCAACTTTTGAGTGATTTACCTGCCTGGATGAGGAAAAATTGGAAAAGGAATCTGAATTTCCTGAAGGATGGATGGAGCCGCCGTCAAGGGAGGCGTTTATTAGGGCACATTAGAAAAGGGGCTAAGGAAATTATAGAGACATATAAAAATGGTTCCAGCGATGAAAAAGATTTTATTTCCGGATGGCTGGCTGAACTTGAGACGCGTTATTTTATGAAGCCGTTAAGCCCCGCAGAAAAGGCGCGGGTTGATTTGTTGAAAACCCGGACTTCGACGATGGAATCACCTCAGAAGCAGGAATTGCTGGAGCGATTGTTGATCAAGAAAATGGAGGACCTGTTGCGCGATCAGGCCGGTTCTATCCGGATCATTCACGATATCCGTAAACTTGAACTGCGGGGATCAGATTCAACGCTTCTGGCGTATGTCTATTACACCATTGAGAGTTCACGGATTGGGAAAGTCATGGTTGTCAGTGAGCAAGGTACCGCGGGATCTTTTAAAGGAAGAGGGGTCATGTCTCTGATGTATGCCTACGTGACAGCCTTGCATCAAGTCGATATCTTGAATTTGGGTACTATTTCCATGGATAGCTTTAAATTTCTATTGAGGCTCATTAAGGAGGGGCTGGCCACGAAGGTTCACGGTACTTATAAAAACGCCGGGGCACGACTGGATTATGACCACGCGCTGTTGATGCTCACGGAATTCAGGACGCGGGAATCGAATCGGCCGGAAATTTTTTCGAATAAAAATATCATTAAAGAGGAGCGACAATTCCTAAAGGTACCGGAAGGTATTGATCCGTTTCATCCGCCTACGCCGGAGACCACGGGCTTGCCCGTGGAGGAAGGCGAAAGTGGGGAGAAAGTTTGGCTACGGCGGATGTTCGCCCTTATCTGGAAAAGGCGGATGAACCCGGCGAAGCTCCCAAACGAAAGTTTTGGAGCGAAGACGGGTCATTTAGATGGGACCACGGCTTTAGCCGTGGGGCTCCATGCATTTAAGATAGGCCAGGTGAGGGAACTTGTTCGGAAAACAGAAATGGCTCCAGAAGATCGAGAAGAGATCCTTCAGGAAATGGAACGCATGGCAAGAAGAGGCGGCGAGTTCCTGGATGGTTTTATCGTCACAATGCAAGAATACCTGAAGACAAAGACAGTCTTGGACAGATGGTGGGGACATTTTTCGAAATCGGATGTCGCGAACATAGTTGATGCAATCAAACATGCCGTGAATTCTCCTGTTGTCCCGATGCAGGGGAATGGCGCGACCAATAAAAAAGCCCCGTATCAAATCGGCGAACACCTTGTCCTGCGCGTGTATACTTACCCGATGCAGATTTTGTTCGACAAGCTTTTTGATCAGACGGAAGCGGATATGGTCAGAAGTATCCATAATGACCGCGTTACCGCGCGCGTCGTCAATGTCCCGGGCCAGCCTGTGGATATTATAGAGAGACTGATACCTCTGGATAGTGTCATGACACGATTGGGTCGCCGGCCTGAACATAAGAAATTAGTTCGTCAGATGCTTACTGCTAAAGGCCTGAACCCCCTAATTAAGCTTGATATGATAGAGGCATGGGATCAGCATTTCGGGCTCGTTGTGCGACGAGAACCTGATGGCACGGAAAATGTTTATGTCGTGGCCTTTGATCTGGAGATGCGCGGAGGAATAACAGAAAAAGAATACCAAAGAATACAAGGATTTGAACCCCTGGCTATTGCCAAAGATGCCGTCGAGAAAGCAGTCCCGGAGATTAATCAGCTTTCCTCCGCCTTTCATGTTGGCCCCCTGCTTCAACAATTGAAGGCCGCGACTCTTAGGGAACCAACACAGGGGCCGGAGACCCACGGTCCGTCTGATGACCGTCGTCAGATCCTCGGCTGGTGGCCGGTGCGGCGCGCGTTAAAGCAGGAATTCGGCTGGCTGGGATTAGGTGTGCTGGCGCTTTCGGATATCCAAATCTTCCTGGCATTCATCAAGGAATTCGGCATCATCCGCGGGCCAACGCTCGCCTTCAACGAACCGATTGCCACGCCGTATTCCCGCAGTTGCGCCTTCCGGCACTTGTCATCCAAATACCAGGAAGCCATTAATCGTCATGAAGAGGCACACGTAGAGCTTGAGCAGGCTGTTTATTTGTCCGATTTGCAGAAAGAATTATTGGCTTGTAAAGCGGAACTGGCCTCTTTATTGAGCCAGCCTTCTCCTATCAAACAACTCCTGTCTTCCTTTATTCAGAGATTGAGGAACACCTTTAAAGAACAGAATCTCCTCGCAAAGACGTGGATTCTGGCGGTTGTTGGCGCGGCGCTGAGCGCGGGCGCGTACGCTGGGGCGGGATCGAATCCCGACGCTTTGTTCCTGCCGTTCCTCCTGGGTGCCATTACCCAGGCGCCTTCTTTACCGGCTAACCGCATTAAAAAGTATTTCTCAGAAGCCAATAATGATCAAGGCAGTCTTCCTTCTCGTGAAGAGTTTATCCGCCGGGCCTTCGCGCTTCAGGCCGACGGGGGTTTTGACTGGGTGAAGGGGGAAAAACAGGTCCAGGCGACCCTGCTCTTGACCGAATTGTTGAAAAAAGATAAACGCGGATATATTACGAATCTGGACAACGCCGGCGGCAAGACCTTGGTGGCGACGGTTGTTCAGCTCTGGAAAATCATCAGCGGGAATTACAATGCCGTTATCCTCACGGCCAATGACCGCCTCACCCCCGCGTACGTGTCCGAAACTCCGTCGGCCGGTATGCGGTTGTCTCAAAAAGAGTTTGTGAAATTAACAGGAGAGGTTTACGGCAGGGATCTCGCGATCATTAATTTTGACCTGGAGGCGGAAAGGCTTAAAGAGCTGGAAGGGACAGGCAGGATTCAGGAGGCCAGGCAGCAGGCCCTGCGCATGGCCGATCTCTTGTCCAACCGCGATGTGATCAAGGTCATCTCGACCCGTCAGCGCGGGTATCTGGATTTAACCGCCGAGAGATACAAAGACGCCGTACCTGATCTTTCAAAGGCATTGACACTTCTTCGGAGGCATAAAACAAGTCTTGTGCCGGACGAGGTTGACCTGATGGCCCTGGAAAATGTGGATTACACCGAGTCCGACGGCGCGGTGACGTACGCGGGCGCCAGTGAGGAAGACAAGCGAACCTTTGAACAGGCGCGCGTGATTTTTGAAAGGATCCAGACGCTGATTCAAACGGGGAAGTTTGAGATGAAAGATTTCCTCGAATCCAGAGAAGGAAGTTTGAAAGAAAGCTTTACAGAGGCGCTTTCCCGTCATAAACCAGCCGGTTACCGCGAAGGGTTGGAGGGCAACGCCAATATCACCAGCGGCAAGCTGAAACTTTCGACGGCGGTCTTTGAGCTGTTTAACGAATATCCGCAAGGATTGGTCCAGAGTGTCTTTGAAGGGATTTTGGATACAACGGGTTCCAAAGATTTTCTTACCCTTCATCAGGATCCGGACGGTAGGCTGCGCCTGGTGGCGGCGGTGGATCAGGGGATCGCGGATCCGGATCTTATTCAGGGCAATCTGGCCAGGACCATTGCCGCGACGCATCAGTATAACCTCAAGCACGGGGAGTATCTCCAGAAACGGTACGGCAGGATTCTGGATACGCGTGATGTCCGGATTACGCAGCAGACAACCCGTCGCTATTCCGGCCTGGATCAGTTTAAGGGAGAGGGCATGGAGATCAACGCCTTGACAGCCACGCCGCAGGCTATTGAGGTTTTGGAGGCCAAACTGGGGGTCGCGTACGTTGGGCAAAACGGGGTATCCAGAGAAGGGACGCCGCTGCCGAAGGATATTCATTTCGCGTTGATGGGCGCCGCGCAAGAAGGCATTGAGGAGCATATTCAACACTCTCTTAAGGCGGGCCGGCGGATGGTCCTCTTTACAACGGACGCGGATTCGGGCTTAAGGCTCTATGCCCGGTTGGAAGAGACATTTAAAGGACGCGTCGAGACAACGCAAGGGTGCGGCACAAAGGACATCGAACGCCTGCGTCGGGGTGTGGCCGCCGGGGCCAAAGAAATCCTTGTCGCGGATCCGTCGTTCGCCCGCGGGTTTGATTACCTCGATAATCCGGATATTTTTATTATTAACGCGCACCGCGTGCCGCGGGGAGAAATCGTCCACTGGCTCACCCGGACCAACCGCAATCAGGGCTTGATGAAAACGCGGGACAGTAAAGGTGAACGCCAGGGACGGGTAGTGATTTTTATAGAGGAAGCCGATACTTTAGCGATGCTGATGAAGGCGGACGCTAAAATCCATGAACTGTGTTCCGCGGGCGTTCATCACCTGATTCCGGACACGATTTTTGAGGGGATTAATCCGGCCACGGTCTTTGAAGAGATCAAAGGCCTCACGGGTCATCCTCGTGTCAGGAATCAAAAGATCCGCGACGTGTGGGAGCGGCTCATCCGCTACGCCGAGATTTTGAAAGTCAGCCAGAGCGCGGACAAGGCGAACATCAATCAATTCCACTCGACCTATATTTCTGATCCATTGCAGGAATTAAGGAGGAATAAAGAAATTTTTAGCGAGGCCGATCGTCCTTTTGCCGAGCACATGATCAATCAGGAGCACCGTGGAGAGTATTCGAGCGTGCCTCAACTGCATGAGACACTGCTCTCCCAGGAGGAACGCCTGCGTCTGCAATTGGAGTCCGTTCTCAAGCAGGCGGCGAGGATGTGGCAGGACATGCTGGATCTTGAGCTTCAGGGCCGGCGATTAAGTGCCGACGGGCGCGCGATCATCGAGGCTGAATCGCGTTTGATCCACATCCTGATGGAAGAGGAAGCCGCGCGCCTGGGCGATCACACGCGGGAACCGCGGGACTGGAACGCCTGGCGCATGGACATCCCCCGTGCGGGGCAGTTTAAGACGCCACAAGGAACAATTGACTTCGACGCGTTTTTATCGAGCAGCCGGCAGGTACACAAGGATATCTCCATCATCGCCGGGAGGCTCAGCAAAAAAATAGTCCCGTCACGGATTGTGGAAAGTGATATCAGCCAGATTGCCAGCCGTCAGATCGGCGCCTCCGCCGCTCAGGTGATGGGGGCCTTGCGGCCAAAAATAGATGACACGAAAATACCGGTCAAAGCCGATGATCTGTTGAGGCGGGTCCAAAAGGCCGATGCGAAAGTCCGAACATCCTTGACGGATTATGACAAACGATTAGCTGAAATGACGCTTTGGGTTAAGGCAAAGACAGCCGGTGAAGCCTCAGATGAGCAAGAGATGGTGATGCCGGGGCTGGTGCGGGGCGCGGCGGCCTTGATTAAATCCAAGAAAGAAGAGCGCCGGGATATTAATAGAGGTTTAAAGGAAGCCGCCGGGATCTCGTCCAAAACGGTTACACTTCTGCCGGAAGATCGTAAGCCGGCGATGCTTGAGGCCCTGGAATTTATGAGAGATGTGATGGAGGCAGGGATTTTATCATTGGCCGATGTCAACACGGGTGTCAACGGAGGCATGGATATCCTGCAAGGCTTAGGCGGCAGTGCCGCTTTGGCGCGTCAGCAAGCCCAGGAGGCCGGAGTGGCCTTGCGTCATTTCATGCCGGAAGAATGGCGTGATTACAAACGGGCTTATTGGGCCGGAAGTCCGCGTGACATCTTTCGAGTGATGATGGGTATCATTCCCGCATTGAATGCACAACCCTCTCGCCTGAGATCAGTCTTTGAAGAAATATTAGAAGAGATGAATCAGGCGCGCACGCGCTTCGTCAGCAGTAAGGATCACCACGCCTCCTACGCCTATTTGAGCCTCATGCGAAAGGCCTTCAGTCCAACGCTGGCTCAATTATTGAAAATTTCAAACGTCTTTAAAGGCACAAAACTCGACGATAAAAAAGATATTACTGAATTCGTCCACCGGTGGACGAATTGGTTCTCACCCATGGGTTCGTATGACAAGGGCGCGTGGAAGGCGTACGCCAGAGAGTTAAACAGGAAGTTCCATCATTTGGCAAATCATGTGAATGAAGAATTCGCCTTGAGTTTGACCATCGAGGATTATCGCCCTGAAAATATCTTTGCTACGGTTATCCATGAAGCGGGTCAAGGGAAGATCCAATCGCCGCTGTTCCGGAAAGTTATTGAGATGGGCCAGGACAAGAAATATCTGGACGCGCCGCTGACCTTCCCGGTCTTCAGTTTCACGCCGCCCCAGTCCAGTCAAAAAGTATTCTCTTTCCTTGACGGGAGGGGGTCGGGGATGGAACTGCGCGCTCTCTTTGAAACGGTGACGGGCAGAACCTTCAGCAGTCAGAGATACAAACAGATCCTCCTGGCCTACGACGCGATGAAGCAACTGTCCGCGACCAAAGAAATCATCAACGCCATGCCGGCCTCCGTCCTTCTCTCGGGAGGGATCTCGTACACCTACCAATATCTC
The DNA here is from genome assembly GCA_003528115.1 of Candidatus Omnitrophota bacterium. Lineage (GTDB taxonomy): Bacteria > Omnitrophota > Gorgyraeia > Zapsychrales > Zapsychraceae > UBA10174. The sequence goes on along the minus strand of DOGZ01000009.1, from coordinate 85,587 downwards.
CTGGAACAGATGGCTAAGCCCGGCGCGACTTCCCTTACAAAAGAATGTCTCGCCCTTTATGCCGTCCTTCAGAAACAGGCCGAACATATCGACCCGCTGGATGAGGGCAAGAAGAAAGATCATCTCCTGACCATGGGGGCGGTGCAGGAAATAGTGGAGACGTCTGGTGTTGATCCGAGGTTATTTGGTCTGCATCCGCGAATGAAAAGAGAACGCGACGAGCTTTTGGCTAAGGCGCATTTCACCTCAGCCATGGAGACCGATGATCTGATCACTTCGGAACTGCTCAGCACAGCTCCGATCAACCGCATCGGCGTGGATGCCTTTATTTATCCGGATACAAAGACGCGCCAGGAGAAATTCGACGTGGAACGGGATGTTTATTATCTGTTGATCTTGCAGAAGACAAAAGAAGCGGCGCGCGGGACCTTGCGGAAGATTGTAAAGATTGAAGACGCAAGCGATGACATCCAGGTCATCTTGAATCGTCTGGAGGCGGCCAGTAAGCTTTATGATTGGAAAGCCGTCGAGATACCGGCCGGGATCAAGACAGCGCTTCAGGATCAAGGTTATCAGGGTCCCAAAGAATTCATGCACGACATGCAGGTTCAGGCGATTCAGACGTGGAGTAAGAAATTGTCAGGAGCCGCTACGCGTCAGGACTTTGAAAGGCTTTTGACCGACGATGACCTTAAAGACGCTATTTATCAGTACCTGGGACAGACGCTGGATGTAAACGTGAATTACGAACGGCTGCGCCAGGTCATCCAGGGCAACATCGTTGGGTACAGCCGGTTCGTCAGCCGCCTAAAGCAACGCTACGCGCCGGCGGTGAAGAGCCAGTTTGGCTTTGTGGATGAAAACCTATTTAAGATCAGACAGTATCCGGTCTATGTCCGTCCCGGCGAGATGGTGCGCCATGGCGGGGCCATGACGGAATCCGTGATCCTTTTAAATGATCCGGTTGAAACGTTCGGCCTTCAGATCAATACTCATTCTTTCAAGAAAACAACCGGCCATTACAAAACATTCCAGGAAGGCTATGACCTGCCGCATGAGTATTACCATATTTTCACGCACCAGTTGACCAAACTCTCCCAAGAAGTCCGAAGAGATATTTACAGAGATAAATCGCTGGATGGTATTTACGGACAGGGCGCCACCCGAAGACTCTTGCAAGAAAACGGCGCATGGCAGGACGGGGTGGACGTTGCCTTCGGCGGTAACGGGACGTGGAACGAGATGCTGGCCACCATGGCAGGGCTTTTGAGTGTTTCCAGGGATTTTACATCCTCCCGCGATCTTGAAATCCTGTGGGTCATCAAAAATCTGACCGGCAAAGATCACAACGAACTCCCATTCGATCTTGTTAAAGACATCGACTTCGACACCCTGCTTCACCTGATTTCAACCGCGCGGGAAGATTTGAGGGTGAAGGGTCAGAATCAGATTGGCCAGTCGGAAGGGCGAACATTTGAAAATGAGAGGAATTCTTCGAATGCCCCATCCTCTCTAACGTCATCGCGAGCGAAGGGCGTAGATATTGTTCAGTCCGGAAGAAGGAATCCTTTTGGTTATGTCAATAATTTCAGAAATTCCGCCGGCGGGATGATGGCGGTGGAGGGGAAGGTTTTGAGGGAGAGTAGATCTTTGTCGCCGGTTACGAGAAAATCTGTTCTGGCGCTTAAGGCCGCGGCAAGAATATGGTTGTCAGCATTGTCACGGCAGGCAGTTACATGGACAGTTGGTTCGATAAATTCACCGAATAATTCAAGAAAGATTAGGATCCTTTTTGTTTCTTCTTCGCTGATTAAGTCGGCGAATTTTGACTTGCGCAGGGTTTTGGCGACTTCCTCAAGCATGGACATGGAGAAAACAAGAATTATTTCACCTTCGAGGAATTTATTCCAGATTTTACGGGGAGAACCGCCTTTAAGCGCAGCGGAGATGAGGACATTGGTATCAACGACGACTCTTACCATAAATTTCTTTTCTGACAGCGGCTATTTCTTCATTAATTTCCCGTTGGGATATCGGAAATTGCTTTCGCCGCTGGTCAATCTTTTTAAAAACAGTATCCAGGGTTTTCCCAAGCGTTTGGCGTTCAAGTTTGCGGACAATACGAACCTTGTCCCGCAAAGAGAGTTTGTCAACAGCCTCTTCGATTTGCCGCGGCGTCAATTCGACGGAAATTTTGTTAATCATGTTTCATCCCTCCTTTTGGATTCAACTATATCATTTCAACCGCGGAGTATCAAGCGGTCATCTGATGATATTTCAATGGGTAGTACCGCGGACAGCCGGCCCAAACCGGTCTCAAGCGTGGTTCGTTTGATACCGACGGTCGTGGCCGAGGTGCCAGTAATGACACCTGCAACAACAGCGGGCCGTGGCGTTTCGAGTTCTTCACCGCATCATCTGGATGACGCAAAGAGTATTCGCACAAGGTTTAACAAAAATGGGATCCGGAGACTTGACACATCTTATGATTGGGATTTATTTCAGAATGTTCTTTATCAAAGGAATTTAAGCTTACCGGGATTCCGTCACAGAGTTCCACAGGAGGGGTTTGAAGTTTTAGAGGACGAAATAAGAATTGTGTTCTTTATAATCAGGGTGAGCGCATTAGATTTTCATAGTTATGAATTTTACACAGCGAATCATGACTATATTGGATATGGGGTTAATGAGTGGCAGGATAGCAGTAAAACTGTGATTCTTAAGATGCACATATTTAAAGAAAAGCGGGGGCAATTGAGTAAGAAAATTTTCGGACTGCGTTTAGCCAGCTTGAAAGAAATATATGAAATGAATAGCAAGAAAATTGAACAGTTTTTAGTGAACCCGAGTCAATTTGATAATAAAGCGCCTAATAGAGTCAGTGAGGGGGCTAGGGCGCTATTTTTTTATCTCAAATGGGGTTTTAGATGCAGGGATGATGTGACCAATAAGGAGATTGAGAAGGTTATTCAAAAAATAACAAAAACCGATCACGCGATAGAGTATGAAAAGTACGGAAAAATTCTGCAGGAACTCGGAATTTATCAAGCTGAGTTATATTTCCCACTTGCCAACCCTCCCGCCATCCCCGTGCCTGTTTCAAGCAACATCGGATCAGATTTCTTCAAAGAAGGAGCGTCGCGCGATACGCACCAGGACTTTTGGACACACAATTGGAAAGGGTATGGCAACGGCAATGATTCACTCTTTGATGACCCTATCGTGCTTCATAAGTGCATGAAATTTATTCAGGACGCTTTAACGGGATGGCGGGGAGCGGGAACGCAGGCGCTCCACATCGCGGATCTTGGAGCAGGAAAGCTGGCGGTGAGCCGGCGGTTAAAAGAGACATTCCCTACCGATAAAATAACGGCCGTGGATTATGCCGATCTCAACGGAGAAGATTTTAAACTGAATGATGGACTGCGCTTTGTGCGGGGTTCTCTGGAGAATGTCCCCTTGTCTTCGCGAGGGTTTGACGCGGCCGTTTTGAAGAATTCCTTGGAATATGTGCCCGATAAAGCCGCCGCCTTACGTGAGGTGAACAGGGTTTTGAAAAAAGATGGAAACAGCATTTTCATCCTTCACCATCCGCGTTCCGTGATCACGGAATATTTCAGAAAGAAGGCGGACGTTAAGATAAACAAATATATTCCATTTCTGGAAACTCTGAAGAAGTACGCCGCTGATTTGACAATGACACAGCCGGCATTGGAGAAAGAAAAGCTGGCGTTGATCACCGCGTTAGGATATTCGATCAACAGAAAGTTTTCGGAATATATAGACAAACTTCTCGCGGGGGGCGAGGTTACGCGGCGTACGGTGAAAGAAGGAAATCACGAGCGGCTGGGGGATTTTCACGCGTCGGTGGATGAACTGTCGCGTCAGGAACGGGAATATGTGGGTCTCCTGGGATTCGTCGTTAAGGAAATAGAAACGTATTTCAGCGATCTTCCAGCCATCAAAAATCTTTTAAGCCGCTATGGATTTGAAGTGACCGGCCGCAATGGCGACGACGGCCTTATCCGTAACAGAGGAGGGGAAATTTTGGTGTGGGCTTTTTCCGCGGTAAAGACAAAGGATTTGGTTTCGTCAACCGCGTCTAAGGTTTCCTCCCCCGCTCCAAAGAAAAGTGTGTTCTCGAAGAGTTGGACAAGTGTTGATGATTCAAGATTAGGGAAGGACTTAACCAGGAATCCCGTTAAAAAGACGGACATTGAAAAGATCTCCGGGCATTTTAAAAATCCTGAATTTGTGAAAAAGTTCCTGGATGAAATTTCCGGCGGGAAGGCGGCCGGCTATTATCCAGGTTGCCTTGAGTTAGTGAAACGCGTCACCATTTCTCTCGGCGGGGATTCTCCATCTGTTCAAACGACCGTGAAGAGCGGGTTCCTGGCGTTTATTTATAATGGGAAGATCGTGTACGGGAATAAAATAAATCCGGAGAAGGCCTTGGATATCTATGACCAGATGCTCGCCTTTGTAAAAATAGAGCCGGATTGGGACGCGAGGATACCCAATATGTCTGAGGAAGCGCTCATGAATTTTGGTTGGCGCCGGGTGCGGGAGGAAGCACCGCGGGAGTTCCTTAAATATTTGGGCCAGTTAAAAGAAAAGGTGGAGCAATCTTTAGAGGCGGGGCGGGATCCCGGCCGGAACGTGTTCATTATCATTAACCCTGTTTACGGTTCATTGATCAAGTTCCTGAGAAAATATTACAGTTACAAATTCCTTATTCTTGAGTCCATTCAAAAGATGGAAGTCCAGATGACGCCGGAGTTGGTATTGGAGAAAGTTCTTTTGGAATTGGCCCTGGGAAATTCCGCGCTTCTGGAAAAGGTGGCGGGCTGGAGTGTTTTACGCGTTTTATCCCGGAAAAATTCAACGACGGAAACGTCCTCCTCCACGGTTCTATTTAACCGGAAGGTATTTACGTCGGATACACTGGCTGGGTCTTTAGAGCGGTTTATCGGACGGCGGGCCCGCGGTACGCTGGGGCGGCTTTTCGCGGAACTCCGCGGAATCGACGCAACGCCTTACGCGAATCTGGATGCCAGAGAAGAATCCGGAAAGACGGTGGGGAAAAAAATTGTGGAGATCATCAACGAGATCAACAGCCGCGCGATCGCGCCTCTCCTGTCTCAACTCAAGGCCGCGGATATTTATTACATCGAGGATTATAAAGATAAAAAACGTCAAGAGAGTATCCAGATCCTCGAGGAAGGCCGGCTCGCGCCTTTGATTGTCGGCGGGGGACGGGCTTCAAGGATGCAGAACAGCCTTGTCATGGCCGGCGTGGAATTGCCACAGAAAGATTATCGGATCTGGTCGCTGAACACCTGGGAAATTGTGGAGGCGATCCAGGGGGATAAACAGATCCGGGGCCGTTTGGATGGCCGGATAAAGGATGTCCGGGCAAAAGGGGATGAGGGTAAGGCGGCTGATCTGGCCACCCTCCGCAGGGCCGTGGAGGAGATTCAGGATTTGCGAATCCCACCGTCGGCAGAGCCGAGGATTATTGGAGAACGCCGTCTCCTGGCCCTGGCCCGCGGGATCGAGGATCTCGCGAAGCAAGGCGCCGACAGTAAACGGATTCTTTACAAGACACCTTTAATTATCCTCATCAACAATGAAATCCGTGAAGATGTCGAGAATGATTTGTTGAATCACAGGTTTTATGGATTCAACCCCGAAAATATTCTCTTGTTTAACGGAGGGTATGGCCCCACCTTCGGGATGAAAGACAATAGGGTGGTCGAATATCCTCATCAAAGGGATTCATGGAATCACGGTTATGCCGCGGCTCAGTTGTCCTGGATGTGTGTTTCGCCTTCCATGATGAATCCGGCGTATATGGATGTTTATACTCTGGATCGGGATGGTCGACGACGTCCGCTGACGCGGCCTGTCTTTGATCATCTGAAAGAAAAAGGGGTGCGGTACATCCTGATTCAGAGATTGAATGACCTGGTCCTCTTGCATCCGGAATTGGCCGTGGACCTGGATATGTTCAGCGCCTTTCTGTATCTTCGGGAGCAATTAGGCATCAACGGATATTTTGAGGCGATGAAGAATCCCGCGGCGCAGATCGGGGGTCTGGCCCTCCAGTTGAGGCACGCGCCCGGCGTGATTTTCCTGGAATCCCTCAATGCCCAGCAGGATTTAATTCAACAGCGCCTGACCGTATTGACCGCGCCGGCCCTGGCCCAGGGTCTCGGCGGTATTCCCTACAGCCGGCTTTACGGGTTTGCCGTTTTGGAAGCCTTGCAAGAAACGATCGAAAAGGGTGTTTCCATGTCACTGAAATACCGGCACAGCGGACTCTCGCCGGAAATTCCCCTTGGTGATCTGATTAACGCCCTGGGGGCCTTCGCCGGTATGCGCAGGTACGATCTTCTGATTGAACAGGGCATAGTAGATAATCCCTTTGTTACGACCAGAGACAAAGGGGGCCGTATCGAGAAAGTGCACGCGTACGCATCAGGGAAAGGCGCGCTCATTCATGACATCAAGGCTATTACGGATATTGCCAGCGGGGCGAAGATGGCGGCCTGGCAGGATACGCATATCCGGGGCTCGTCGGATATAGTAAGTCCTCAGGGGAGTATTGTTCCGGAAATGGCTGTTGATATTCTCAAGCCTGTTGGTTTCGTGAGCTCCACCATCGCCGCGACCTGGGGAGATATTCCGACGTTTTATAATGAGACCGGCATCCATCTGCTGAGCCAGGGAAATGCCAGGGTTGCTTATTGTTTCTGGGATTTTTCTCCCGACGACAGGAAGAAGATGGCGGGACAGAAGGCGGTCATGCGTGTCTATGATGTCAGCGGACAGGGCGCGTTTGAGGGATACAATCATAACGGCTTTGACGAGGTCGAGATTACCACGAATTGGAGTCAGGAATACTGGTTAACTAACCTCAACCCCGGCAGGGAATACATCAGTCAGACCGGTTATTATGATGTCAACGGGCACTACCAGCCGGTGGCCCTATCCAACCGGATCATGACGGCCCGCGACTGGGAGATTAAGGCGCAACCATCTTTTGGCCATGTGGAATACGGATATACTCCGGGTCCTCCCCTGAAGCACTACCGTTCCCTTCATGATCGGCGTTTTAATAATCACGAGGAAAAAGCGAATCTGGCGATTGTCCTGCATCATCATTTACCGTTCGCGCGTCATCCTGAACACGACAATTTTCTTGAGGAGCGATGGTACTTTGAAGCCGTGGTGGATACCTATACCCGGCTTATTGCCAATTTTGAAGACTGGCTGCGGGATGGCGTGGATTTCAGGCTGACCGTTTCCTTGACGCCTCCGCTGATTTCCATGATGAGAGACCCGTTACTGCAGGAGAGGACGTTAAGGTATATGAAAGAGCTGATTAAGCTTGCCATAAAGGAATATCGCAATGCCCGCGAAAAGCATCATCCCTGGAAAAATACCGTCGAGGTTCAATTGAAGGAATTGATAAGGAGCAGGAAAACTTTCTTGAGGTATGGAAAAGATTTGACCCGGGTCTACCGCCGTTTCCAGGATATGGGTTTTCTGGAAATTATTACCTGCGGGGCAACGCACGGATACTTGCCTTTGATGAACGCGTTTCCTGACGCGCTCAGGGCACAGCTTCGCATGGCCGTTCAGCAGTACAGGGAAGTATTCGGACAAAGTCCCCGGGGGATATGGCTTCCGGAATGCGCGTACGCGCCCGGCATTGACGCGTTGTTGCGCGAGGCGGGCATTAACTTCTTTATTACGGATACGCACGCGCTAACGTACGCCAATCCCCAGGCCGTTTATGGCCGTTATCTTGACGGTAAATACGCTTCTTATGCTCCGGTGATAACGCCTTTTGGCTCTGTCGCTGTGTCCCGTGATCCTGAAACCAAAGAAGCGGTATGGTCGCGCGACGCGGGGTACCCGGGTCACGTCAATTATAGGGAATTGAACCGGGATCTCGGGTATGACGCGAATCCGGATTACATCGGCGAATACCTGGCGCATTTGGGCAAGCGGCCCGTCGGCATTAAATACCGTCGTATCACCGGAAAAGATGTCCCCCTGCATCAAAAGGACTATTACAATCCGCAGTGGGCGATGGAGGCGGCGGCACAGCACGCGGGAGATTTTGTCTCGGCCCGTTGTGGACAGGGAAAATATCTCAATGGGCTTTTTTGGAGGCTTAAGGAAGATTATGGTTTAGGGCATTTTACAAAACCTTTAATCACCTGCGCCTACGACGCTGAACTTTATGGCCACTGGTGGCATGAAGGGCCAGTTTTCCTTGATATGGTCACGCGCAAACTTCGTTATGACCAGAAAACTGTCCGGCCGGTGACCATATCTGAATATCTGGATGAAAACAGGACGTTGCAACGCGCTGAACCAGGCATTTCCTCCTGGGGAAGAGACGGTGACTTTTCCGTCTGGCTTAATGGGGCAAACGCCTGGATATACCGACACCTTTTAAAGGCCGCGCAAAGAATGATTGAGCTCGCCAACAAATATTCGAATCCTGATGAACGCGCGCGTCGGGCATTAAATCAGGCCGGCCGGGAACTTTTGCTGGCTCAAAGTTCAGACTGGGCATTCCTCATAGATACCGGTACGGCAATACACTATTCATTGAAGCGCACCGTAGACCACATATTCCGTTTCAATAAACTTTACGCGCAGATCAAATTGGAAAAAATTGACGAGGATTTCCTCAAGAAGGTTGAAGACGTAGACAACATATTCCCTACGCTGGATTATCGCCTCTGGCAAAATACCCCGCAGGGTGTTTCTTCATCTTTTACCCAGTCCGGTGGATCGAAAGACAGTTATCCCGAATATTTCTTGAGCGAAGATTTAAGAAAGATCGCGCCGACGGTACGATGGAACGATGGAGAGCGGCTTTACGACGGGATGTTCAACGCGTTTCTGAGAGAGAACAAAGGAAAGGCGATTAAAGTGCTTTCCATAGGCCCGGAGAGGGGAAGGGAAGATTTGAAATGGTTATCAGGAAATCCGTCATTAGAAATTTATTCTGTCAATAGCGAGAAAAGGCTTTTAGGCGATCTCAAGTATATGCTGAGCGAATTCCCCGAAGTTCCTAAGGAAAAGATGAAAGAGCTCTATGAACGGCTCTCCGCGAAACATGCTGTGATGGATATCTCTCGTGAGAAATCCCTGGATCAATTCACTGATGGATTCTTTGACGCCATTGTGATGCAAGACAATGTCGCGGGGCATATCCGTAATCAAATTGGGGTGTTAGAGCATNNCCAACGATCAGGTTGCCTTTCGAATATCTCAAGAATGCTTCAGATTATTCCCTCTATGATATCTATAAGTATGATGGAAAACTTGGTAAAGCAGGTTCAGCAGTTAAAGCCCCACGGGAAACCCGGATGTCCAAGTTTCTTGTCATTGCGAACTCATCAGGGCGAAACAACCCCGCGACCGAAACATTCTCGTCAGGGGCTGTTATTAACCGGAAGGTATTACCCTGGAATACCCCGCAAAGCGTTTCTTCCTCTTTCTCACTGACGGAAGATGCTTGGAAAAAGTATTGGTATCATGGTTCCGCAAGAACAATAGAATCATTAAAGAATGTTTTGCCTGCAGGAAAGCGCGGCAAGATGCGAAAGAAAGAGAATCCCGTCAAGCCATTATTGGGGGGATTATATATGGATCCAAAGTCAAAAAAGATGCATCTTCTCCTCCCGCCGGGCGCGAAATATATTGATATGGATGGACTTTTATCCGGAAAATCTAAAAAGGAATGCCGTAAAACGGTAGAAAAGTTAGAGGAAAAAGATAGAGCTTTAAAGAGACAATTAGCGGACGGTCAATTGAAGCCCCTCTTTTGTGAGGCAGAAATCAATGGCCTAGATGATGAGAATGGGGAAAATCCCCCTGGCATATATGCTTTCGTAGATTTTCAGACGTATAGGAATAAAGTAATCTCTTTGAAAAAAGTTAAATTTTCTAAAAAGAAAATGGATATTATTGCCGCTTATTTTAGGAAGATTGAAGGTGAGCAGGAGAAGGTCCTGCTAAATGGCGGCACATTAGGATTGGGTGAAGATGTTGAACAGTTTTGTAAAACAGTATTTTCGATCGAAAAAGATCCGCACGTGTACCGGAGGGCGGCGACAATCGCGGTCATACGATTCCTTCAGCGTTTGAAACAGAATAGCGATAATGCGCGTTTGGAAAGCGTTCCCGCGGTACTTGTCATCGATCCTCAAAAGCTGCCTGATATAAAACTAGCTCCTGATAGAACTTATCGCGCCGGCGCGTTTTTCTTGGTCAAACCTGATGGACGTATGGTTGAGGAATTGGATTCCTCCGTATATAAAATTGTCAAACTTCAACCGGAAGAAGTGAACGATTTATTGTCAAAGTTTTCAGACAGGGTATCCCGATTTCAGGCATTATGGGAAAGATTAAATCAAACAGTAGAACAGTTTCTAATAAACGAAGAAAATTCATTATCTCAAAAACAAGTGAACTCAAGTCCTGCCCAATGGATGGAGGGATTTGTTCACGGCAAGGTTTCATCGGGCATCAGACCGTTTCAGGATTTGGGGAAGGTTGCACGGATAATATTCCTCAACGGGAAGTCACTGGCAGATTATGTGAAAAACGAGAAGAGTAAAAAGAAAGTTTCCTCGGCATTTATTTTCAATTTGGAATTTACATACGTTGACAAACTGCTTGTCTGGGACAAAACGATTACGGCCGTTGATATCAAAACGCTGATCAAGGTTATCGACGAAGCCGGAAGGCTTAAAGGCGACGTTCGGCTTTTGTATCTTCAGGGGCTTCTCATCAAGATCATGCAGGACACGATTGGAATGGCGGAAGGCGAAGGCACGAGCAAGACACAGATTCAGTTGTTCAAAGACATCATTGAGGACGTTAGAAATCCTTTACGACAGGAACAGCTGGAACAGCACCTGGATGAATATCGTATGCGATTCCGTGAATCCATTAGGTCCATATTAATACTGAATAAAGAAATTATGTCCGCCTTTGTCCAGGAAGGCATCAATTTAAAACCATTCTTGGCGGTCTTTCAGGGAAGTATGGGCCTTTATCCGCCGGCGCAACGGGCTATGCAGGCGGTCAGAGATACATTAGGAGAAGATGAGATCAAACAAAATGCCGGCTTGGCAACGATCATCGGCACCATCACCGCGTTCGGTTTACGAGCTGAACAAAAATATCCTCACGAAAAGAAGAAGAGACGGGGCGTTTTAAAACTGGCGTATGTCTATCTCGTCAACGATGTTCTTTTAGCCCTGGGACTCACCCGGAAAGAGCGTCATATCTTTGAGCAAAGATGGGATGAGTATACGCGTCTGCGAGAAGACTTTCAACCATATGACCCAGATATGGTAGTGAGCAGTTCGGGTCAAAATCCAAACTCCGTCATCAAAGCCAGGGATGTGCTGGCATTTTTGCAAGAACATTTCCAGAAGGTGAAAAACTGTATTTTAGAGAATAAATATATTAACGCTGATTATGAAATTGCTTCGATTACGCAATTTTTCAGAGAGGCGAATGGAAGTTTAGAAAAGTCGGAGGTCTTCAATAACTACAGTGGCAGTCCTACCCTGTTTGCCGCGTTAGGAAACAAGTTCAGTAGTATTAGATGGAGAATTCTTATAATCCAAAAGTTAAATGCTGCCAAAGATCAGAAGAAAGGTATGGAGGCTTCTTTGGAGGAGATCGACCTTATCCTAAAGGACTTTAGCGGACGGATAGACGATCAAAAAAAGACAGGTGGCAGCGGCAGTGTTCCCAACCAGAATATTTCCTCATCGTTGCGCAGGATTAAAATTGTCGACGCCTGGGGTATGGGGGAAGATGCTGTTTACCGTCAAATCAAAGAGCCGGCTCAGATGGATGTTATGGAGCTTACGGCCGGAGAGCCGTTCTGGCTTTTTGCCAATGTTGAGTTGGACAGAAAGGTTTCCCTCTATAAATTCAAAAAGCTTCTGGAACATGAGGTGATCCGGATTAATCTCTGGTCAGATTCAGGCGAGACCCACTGGAAAACGGATGAGGCGGAGGTGGTAGATGTCTCTTCAGGCGGACGAAGTTCTTTTGAGGCCGGGAAAGTATGGCCGCGGAAAGATATGCTCGAAGAGGCTTCCCGCAAAGTATTAAGAACCGTCCGGGGCCGGAGTTTCCGCGTCAGGATTACCGTTTTTGATTATGCCGTCGGGAAGGATGAATTCAGTATTTATTTTAAGGATACAAGAGGACATATCCAATCAGCCACCGAATGGCAGAAAAATGTTAAGGCTATTCTTAAACATCCGGCGCTAATTCTTCCGGCGGAAAACGGCTCCTACAAGGATTATTATATAAGATTCATCAGTGATGCTCTGTCCAACAGGCGCCAGCAGTTGTTAAGTTATTTAGATTTTGCTTTTCGTACGGGTTTGTTGACAGTTGATCAGGCGGAGGTGTTTTTTAAAGGGGTCATTGGACATGAGGATCCGGCGATCCGAAAACAATTGACGATTGACCTGCGGTCTTTGAGCCGGCGGTTGGGCTCGTTAAGTTTACCTTCCCTCATGAAAGATCCGGATGCCGGTGTCCGTCTGGAGGCCCAGGAGACATTTTTAAGGCTTTCCGTTCACGAGATGATGCATGGCGCGCAGCATATGTTAAGAAGCCCAATTTTTACTTTAAGGAGCTGGGCCGTAAAATTAAAGAAAGAATTTAAGGATGATCGGGTGGATGATTTGATCCGCTCAATGGGAGAGCTTGAAAATCTCGTTAAAACTGGCGTAAATGGTCAGAAGAAATATTTTATGAAAGAAGTTCAGGATGAGAGACGGCAATTCCTGTTCCTTGAAACCCTCGTGACTTCATTCTGGATGAATATGGTTTCCGCATTTAACAAGACCAGTGAAGAAATGCGAATTTTGAGAGAAAAATTAGCATCGGGCACTGGACCGCAAAAAAATGTGTTTTCCATCATGGAGGAGGAGTTTAACAGAATTTCCGCCATTTTGACCGCTGTCCAGAATGGCCGGGGTCCTGATGTCCCTGGTCTCGTTCCCACACGGGTTTCCGATCTCAAAGGTTTTTTGCGGGAAAAAGTGAGAGGGGATGAGGCGTTAAATGTGTCGTTTGAGTCCATGGAGGCCGACGAGCTTGTTCTTCCTATGAACCAGGATTTGAGAGGGGTGCTTCTTCATTTAATTAGCCATGCCAAGGATTATTCAGTGGATATTGTTACACACGTATGGGTGGCCTTTGCCAGGGGAGATCAATATCTAAGAATTACTATTAAGAACAAGGGACGCGGGATTCACAAGGGCGATATCCTCTATGTGTTCCTTCCCTTCTTTTATACGAAACTTGATAGCAAGTCATTGACTTTGAACTTCGCGAAACGTCTTCTGCTGGCCATGGGAGGGGATATTATTGTTAATCAAGAATATAAGGATGGCGCGGAGTTTATTATCACCCTACCCTTAGAAGGACAGAAAACAGTTGGCAGGGATCCTTTTAACAACGCGAGTGAACCGGTCGCAGTGACGAGTAGTTTATCAACACCGGGTAAAGAATATCAGTTACTCCTTGAATACGCGGCCCAGCTTTTAACTGCCCAGAATTTGGAAACGGTGGAGGGCATTATTAAGAACGCGTTGATAGAAATCCTGGGTTTCAGCCGTGTTAAATTTTACGAAGTCACACGATACGATCAGGAAACAAAGAAATGGTGGATCAAGCAATGGATGCTTGTTGGGCAAGAAGGAGGATCAAATCGTTATGTGAAGGAAGAACGCGCTGCCGGTGATGAAAAGGAATATTACTTTAATCAGGCATCAAAGAAGAACAAGGATATTCATTATCTGGCCGACCGCAGGAAGCATATCAAGGGTAAAGGAGGTTTACAGATTGTTGAAGAATCGCTTTTAAATTGGGATGTTAATGAATACGGAGATGGACATTCCGAGCGGGTTAAAGAATTTTTGCATGTGGTCATCAGAGATTACGCCCGGAATATTGTCGGTATTATCAGCGTTGATAAATGGAAAAAGCCTTTGGCGGATAATCCTCAAAAGGCCGAACCCCTCTTCTTCGACAAGGCTGACTTTTTTAAGAAAAGAGACCTTCTGTTCACCTTTGGTTCGCTGTCCGGTCTGGCTGTTCAAAGGATTCGATCCCGCAAAGAGGAAGACAGTGGGTGTCTTCAAGACGAACATACGCATTTTGATAGCTATCTGCATGATATGAAAAACGATTTGCTATCTTTGAATGCGCTTATAAAAGTAAAGAATTTAGAAATCTCAGATGTCCCGCCGATGGTNNATGATGGACATGCTGGGTGACTTTTCCAGGAGTATTTCAGTTAAAGATCCTTCACAGGTCAATGATTTGTTTATGCGATGGCGTAGTAAGCTGATCAACAAGGATTTTATTGGAATATCTTCAGCGGATAAAAAATTCTTTGTCGATCTGAGAAACATCTCCGATGCCCAAACGCGTTACCTGAGGGAAGAAAAGACATTGATGGGGCTTTATGACGAAATTCGGGAGATTTGGAATGCCATTGACAGTCGCCTGAAGACAGCGATCAGCGCGTGGGATAAAGGAGAGAACGCGCCGGCCAAGGAAGATATCGAGGAAATCAGATCCCTCTATCTGAAGTTAAAGAAGCAATATGATGAGTTTATCCGTATGTTTGAATCCACCGAAACGGTGCGAGCTGTCCTTTTATTTGAATCCGTGGATATGGACCAGATGTTTTTTGAGGCTGTACCGAAAGAATTTAAACGAGTATTTCTTCTGGAGGCCGCGCTGCCGAGGGTGGAAGTGGACAGGAAATTGCTTCGTTCCATTCTGGATGAATTGATGGAAAATATTAGAAAGTATGGCGGGTCTTTCGTTGAGGCCTCAGCGAGAATTTATGCGGATGACAGGAATTATTTACGAATTGATTTGGCGGATGGTGGTACAGGTATTCCGCAGGCGGATTGGGATAAGATATTTGAGAAATATTACAGAACACAAGAAGCTCAACAAGGTCAGGTTCAGGGAACAGGGATTGGGCTTCATGAAGTTCGTCGTAAACTTGAAAAGATCGGCGGGAAGATTTGGATCAGCCAAAGTGGGGTGGGCAAAGGGACGACCTTTAGCATCCTTTTGCCGATTGCGCATACAAGGAAAACAGTCGGGTCAAACGTTGGAATGCCCCGGGAGGACGCTGTCTCGGCCATGCACAAAAACCGCAAATACTTGAAATTTGTTACTAACCGCATCCAAGAGAAGAAAGAATTGAAGACGATTCTTGATATCATCAAGGAAAATGAAGAGTTGATTGAGGAGACGTCTAACGCTAAGGATGAATTGTTTTTAACCCTGTGGGATTATAATCGTCTAATCCATAGGATTATAGAAAAATGGTGGATTGACGAGGCAGTAGAGATTATGAAAAATCAGACATTACCGCTTTTTAAGAAACTGCAAGCGGTTCTTCTCCATGAAGGCATTTATTATGGATTTTATCTGGACCAGTTCAAGAAACAGAGAAAATATCTCTCAAATTTAATTAAGGATATTAAAGCGCAGTATAGGGAGCATGACCGCTTTGATAAGCATTATAAAGAGATAAAGATTAAGGAACTTGACGGGATATTAAATGATTTGAAAGGCCTTTACCTCGATCAGGTGGCTTATGATCGATACCTGCAATCCCGGAAGGAAAAAGTTCAGGCATCAGGAAATGAATCAAGAAATTCCAGCGGCATAACAGGACAGTCGTCCAACGAGGACAAAACTTTTACCGGAATATTTAACGGGGTAAACAAGATTATCGTAGCGAGGGTCATTAAACTCGCGTGGCGGGTGAAGCTGGAGGAAATGGACGCGCCAAAACGTTCATTGATTGAGTTAATGGATGAAGAAATCAGGCAGATTGAATCTTCGAAAGAGAGCGGTGAGGCGGCAGGTATTATTGTCAGCCTAAAAGAGTCGGAAAAAACTATTTCTGAAAAGATAAAAAAAGGCCAAGAGGAGAAGAGTGTTTTGGAAGAGGAGTTGAGAAAATTGGAAGAAATAAGGGAAGCCATGCAAGGTTCGGGAAAATACTTTGGGGGGATTATAGAAGTTTTAAGCATGCTCAAGAATATTCAAAGAAAATGGACCAATCAGGAATGGTATTTGGATATTTCTTCATTGATCGGCGAAAAAGAGGCAGTTGTTGTCGTTGGTGAAGAAATACTGGATTTTAATATGTATCTGAAGATTAAGGAGCGGCTGGAGAAGGAATACCGGTTAGAGGCGATCATGAGCGATATGGGGCATCCATGGATCCATTGGTTTAAGAAGCCGGCCAGGGAGGCCGGGATTGTCGGCGTCTTCCCCAAGGAACCGCTTTATCCCCATGTCCTGAGTGGAGAATGGATGCTTTTGGATGGCGTGAACCAGGAATTCGTTTTGAGTAGATCACAGGAGCGTATCAATGGCATCTTTGAAAACAAAATGAAAGCAAGGAAAGTCGACGGTGTAGAAGATCGGCGGCCCGCGCAGACTAAAGACGGCGTACTGATCCCTTTGCTGGGGGAAGCGACGGATGTGTACGCGCAAAAAGACGGCGTTGAGGAGGTACTCAAAAGGGTCAAGGGATCCGGTATAAACGGTCTAGGAGTGTTGCCCCTGGAATGGATGTATTTTAAATCCGAATACACAACGACCAACACATTGCCGGGAGAAAAGGAAATTGTATCGATGCTGGTCCAGACTGCCGATGGGATAGAAGGGCCACTTTTGGTGCGCACTTCAGACATAACCATGGATAAATATCCACCGCAGTTAGCCAATGCCTCGGGCAAGTGGAATCTGCAATTCCTGCTGGAAACAGACAAAGGCAGAGAGATTCTGCGCCGGGAGATCCGCAGCGTTATAAAAGCCTGGGCCAAATCTGAGAAAAAGAACATTCGGCTGTATTTCCCCATGGTCGCGACGAAAGAAGAACTCATGCAATTGATAGTTGAGGTAGAAAAAGGAAAGCGCGCCTTGGTGGAAGAGGACTTTAATGAGGATGAATTTCAGAAAATGAGTACGATGAGAAATTTTGATGACCTTATTAAGCAAATTTATAGGCCTTGGAACATGAAAGGATATGTCAAGGATCGAAATAAGATTAGCCAACTGATTCTAGAGCGTTGGGAACAAACATATGATGATTACGCGTGGGAGAAAGTTAAGGAGGAGGGGAGAAAAGAATTCCTGACGGCAACCTTGCCTAAGTTTTTTAATATTTCTTTCGGCCCCATGATTGAAAATGTTATTGGCGCTGAAAACACGGCGTTCTTTAATTTTTACGCGGATTTCCTAACTGTCGGGACCGGGGATTTGCTCAAGTCCGCCGGAGGGGATAAATACCGCGCGTTTGCTTTGATCAAGAAGATCGTGGAGATCAAGGCAAAGGAAGAAAGGTACAAAAAGATCAAAGGGGGAGAGATCATCCTTGCCGGAGACCTGGTCAATGATGCTGAATTCGTGCCTTTCTATCTCTACCTGCTTTCGATTTATCCGCGCATCAGGCTTTCTCCTCTTTTGTCTGTTGCGCCGCAGATCAAGCAGGCTATCCGTGAGAGCGATTCCCGTGAGGCTGTCCTTCTTTATACAGGGATATTCCCTGAGGAAAGTCCTCAAGGGTTACTGAATAATATCGTTGAGATAAGGCCGGTTTACGTACAGACAGCCAAAAGAGAAAAAGGAAGAATTGAGCAGTTTCAGGACGTTGTCCATGGGGTGGGGGAAGCCGCGATCCGTCTGGTTAAATACTTAGGAGATAGCCGGGATGAATTCAATCTGTTCAGGGCCAGGGGATCCATGGTGTGGTGGCTGCGGCATATTTATAATCAACTGATGTGGAAGGCCAGGGTCGTGATTGCCGAAGGGGTGCGCAAGATGTTTCCGATGTTGTATATCGGCGAGGAAGTCGGCCGTGACGGGTTTGAGCGCGATGATATTGAAAAGGATGAGAGTAAAATAGCCGCGGATATCGCCATTAGCGCCATTGAAAGCCCCGAAGGGATAACGCATCAAAATATATTCTGGACGGTTATAGTCGCGGCGTACGCAAAGGCCAGGGCGCTTTTTAGCGGTCCTGACGGGTATATGATGAAGGCTATTGTTGGCCCCATTGCAAAAGGGTTGGGTGTGAGCATTGTCCATACGGTGCGGGAAAATATTGCTATCCTTTCAAAAGTAATTCCGCTGGATAAACTCAAGGTGATTGTTCTGTTCCGCGACAGACATGAGTTATTGATCAGGGATTTGATAGAGGCGGGGATCGTGGTACAGGAGAGTTCATTTGAAAAAATGAAAAAGATGGTTGAGGCCAGTGACGGACGCGTTGAAAACGGCAATCTAATTCTTGTTAAAAATGATGATTTGATGCCGACCATGGATGTCCTGCGTGGGAAGGCGCATTTGATGATTGGCGTCGGAGGAACTGCGGAGGGGGTTATTTCCGCGATCATGGTCAAGGCATTGGGTGGAGAAATGATCTGGCGTCTTTTGCCGGAAGAGGTCGCGCGTAATGGAGCGTATTTGATCAAGAAAGCCAACTGGAACAGGTTTAGTTACCGCGAGATGGATGTGTATCGGCGTTTTGGCTATATCTTGTCCGGGGATACAAGGCCAGACAATTTTGTTGGCTTTTTGGATCAAGTCTATACGCAAGATGAACTGGTGAAAGATCCGGATACATTAGTGACTGTCGCGGTGATTAAGGATCTTGATGTCAGGGGGTGGAAGATAAAGGATCAGACGGGTATCGTGGGGGCAACAGATCAAGACGGGTATATGGAAAAGATCGCAGGCATCAGCCAGCCGGATGAGCAGGGGATGGCCCGGGTGAATATCTTGCAGATCGGCGGTTCAGGAGAAGTCAAGATTTTACGGAACACGTATAAAACACCAATTGTTGCTTATCAGGAAAAGCTTGCGGAATATATGAGGAAACATACGGCGGTGAAACAAACAGAAAAACCATCAACACGGGAAATACTGACCAGACTGGCTATTGAGTACGCGGAGTTTGGAGAGATCAAGAAGGCCTTTGAAACCATTCATGCGGCTTTAGAGGCAGAACCTTTGGCTGGACTCAAAGAGAATGTTGTAAGGTCGATAGAGGAATATCTGAAGGCCGTCCAGATATTGAACAGGGGGTACGGCATCATTGAAAAATGGTGGCATATTACGATGATCAAGAAACATTTGATCCAGGCGTATCTGCTGGATCCGTCGGATACGTTTGATTTAAGGCCTTTGCGGATGATCAAAAGGTACTTTGAATATTTAGGAGACAAAAATTTGATGGAGCAGCGCGTCACAGACGCCATTGATTGGTACAAACGCGTTCTGTTGAAGAAAATGAAAGTAAATGGAAAGTCTGTGCTCCTGGATTCCAAGAACCTCGAGCTGATGATCAAGATCAACGCGCTGGAAATGAGAGAAGCCATTAACGCCTACTTTAAAGAAGTGGAAGGGTATTACCGTCAACATAAAGAGGAGCCTTCTATGGTCAACAAACTGACGATTACTCAAACGCTTTTCAATCAATTTGCGTTAAAGGGAATAGGCGGAAAGGCCTGGTTAAATTATTGTTTTGAAACTATATGGGTGGACAAAAAACCTTCTGAACGGATGGCGATTTCTCTCGAATTGAAAAAGAACAGGGACGTATTAAATTTTGGGACTCAAGAGGAAATTATGGCGCTGGGTGTTTCGGAAGAGGAAATCTCGAAGATTTTAAAGCGTAAAGATGAAAAGCTCAGAAAAGGCCTCATAGGTTTTGAGTTGATGAGCGATCTTTTTGAACTTGGACTTACCATGGACACGCTGGTTGCTTTGTTAAATCCGTCGGTTTCCGGAGTGATGTTTTCTGAACTGGAAAGGTCAGATATTCCTTACACCCTAACCCGGGAAAAGGCGATGCACCAGCAGCACGAGCTCATCAAACAAGAGATTCAGGAAGAAACAACGGAAAAAAGTCAGGGACATTTGTTCGCTATTGTTCAAGGGCATCGTTACAGGGCCATTCGATTCGCTGATTTTGGTTTTTTTGAAGCGTCAAGGGATGAGTTCGCGTTAACTATGTCTCTTTTAGAAGATGTTTTTAGAGGGGAAGGATTTGCGTCTATTACTATTCAGACCACCAGGGCCAACCTTTTTGAGGAACAAGGAAGGATTTTCAATGATACCGCGTCATACGAAAAGGCAATTAAGGAATGGCAGAAATTTGAAGACCCTGTCTATGTAGACATCATCATGCGTAAGCCGGGATTCTGGAACAGTCCGTTACATACCACGGCACTTGAGATAGCGAATAAAAAGATCGCCTTTCTTAAAGAGAGGATCAGACAGCTGCAAGATTGGACAGGACAGGCAAAAGCGGTCAAAGGTTCCAGCAGTTTTGTCGAACAATATTCGCTCAAAGAATTTCAAGATAAGGTATCCAAAATAATTTACGAGCCCTCAGAAATTAAAACGCGATCCGGGGAGATGACTGTTTTTCATCGGAAGGATTCAGGATTCGTGATCAAGGCACTCAAGGACACTGATGATTTAACAACTCAAGGGTATAAGATCGGTCTGGCGCGTTTAAACAATTTTGTGCCTCCGACTTCTGTATTAAAAGAACTTTCCTTCCGTGTTTACCAGAACAACAAGGTGAAAGAAATTGTTTCACCCTGGAATGTCATTCAGGCCGAGCGCCCAACCATAGTGGAGGTTATGGAAGTGTTGCTTGAAGATAGCGCATTCGCTGAAAAGTACATCAAACCATTCATTAAAGCAAAACTTGATACAGAGAAAGCAATACTGGGCTTGGGGGTCTATGTTTGGGATAACCTTGTTAAGCAATACGGCGCGCATACCCAATACGATTCTAAAACCAATAAGCGTGAATTTTTTATTCAACTTCTTGATTTAGGAAGAGCTACAGATCAGCCTCTTGGTTTGAGTATCAAAAGTGACATATTATATTTTCTCTCTCCGGATATTTTACTTTCAAATTCATTCCATCAGGCCATGGCTTTGCGTGGTTTTACCCATTGGAGATTTTGGTCCATGCTTAAACGATTGGGAGAACGTCTCTATATTGGCAGTACCTGGGCAGATCATTATGCGGACATGTTAGGAACAAAGGATGTCAACTTTCATCAACTTTCCGAGGTCATCCAACCGGATAGGGCGGATGTTGACCACTTGGTCAATTTTCTGTTGCGTGATTCCTTTATGCTTAAGGAGAAACTGGCAAGCACTCAAGATCCGGCGGCGCGTATAAAAAATCTTTTTACAAATAAGCAGCTTCACGAGTTTTATTTATTTAAGGTTCATAAAGATATGATGCATGAAATCGGCATGCAGGAATATGACCATTTTTTTGCCAAGAGTCAGAATTTGCAAAATCGTATTCCAGTTCAACCCTTAGTTGTCTCCAGCAGCTCAACATCCGCTGAAAACCCGGATCAGTATCCTGATGGTGATAGGCAGCGTTTAATAAGAATGGATTCGCGTCAGTTAACCCCTGAACAATTTCTCAAGCGGTGTCTTGATGGTGATGACGCGATCAGAACTTGGTTTGAGAATAACAGCCTGAGCCTGGAAGAAAGACAAGCCTTAATCGAATATCTCTCGAACGATCGATCGTCGGATAAGATTCAAATGGTTGAAGGAAATAACGAGATCATCCATGCCGCTTTGTTTGAAGAAAGCGGTCAAAAGTACCTGGTGCTTATTACCCTGGCCAACGACGATCGTTCGGTGAAGGCAGAGTTTAATTTGCCCGACTGGATGACAGCAGGCATGGTGTCTTTTAGATATATGGTTAAAGATTGCATTTTGAATATTGACTATGGCGTCAACTATGAGCCCAGGGTTCAAGTGGAAATCGGTCGTCCGTATATTCAGGTCCTTCATCTGATTCCCTTGTTCGGTGCGTGGGAAAAAAAATCCTCGTCAATATTAAAGCAAGAGTCTTATGAGAGCAAAGAGAGTAGAAGAGGAACGTCAAGTTCTGTAAAGAAGGAGTATTTGAGAGCTCTTGAATTCATCAATAGCCGGGAAGCTGGTGAAAAGATTTATTATCGTCCAACTATGGACTCTGGGACTGTCTCATGGATTCATGCGCTGATGATATCATTGCTGGCAGCTGTTGGCTTTACGTTTCCCCAAGCTTGGACAATCATCGCTCTTACGGGGGCTTACGCGATCTTCCATCGCAGGGTGTTAAGATCTCTCAAGAGAGGCTGTCAGTTTAGAATCGCATCCATGCCCAACGGGCCTCAGGTACGGCACAGTCCTGATGCAATCATAGATCTGTATTTGGAAAAATTGTATGGCGACAGGCCGGCCGGACTCATAAGACGGTTAAGATCGGCCATAGATCAAGTCAAGAACCTTGATAAAAACGATCGTCTTTACATTATCCAAAATCGTGCATCTATTTTAGAAGATATTTTAAATGAGGCTACGGATTTTCTGAACACGCCAAATGTCCTTGAAGTAATTGTCAGATCACCGTTCCATGAAGGAGAGTTGGAGACATGGAGAGATAGAGCTGAAGCTGTTTATTTTAAGAAATACAGTCAGATGGATACCAGGCCGCTGTCTGATCCATCTTCGCAAGGAAATCGCGTTTCATCATCCATAAACAAGGCCGGAAAGATTCTGGCTACGGCTATAAGGAAGACCACGGAACATGTATTATCCGCGACGCGTCAAGCGTTGGCCTTTGGAAAAGTTTCTTTATGGTTGGCTCTCGTTAAATATCTTGGCCCGCGGGGTCCGCCGAGAATGTTCTTTAGGAAAGTTTATCAGTCTTTCTCTGCAATATCAGACCGCGTTATTCCTAAAGTTACATTGTCGTTGCGAGGAGCGAAGCGACGCGGCAATCTCAACAAACTGAGAGATTACTTCGCAGAAAGCGCTCGTAATGAACCTATTTTCTCTCCGTCGCCGCAGATCGTTGCCGTCGGTGTGGTTCTGACCGGTATTCTTCTCATCGCCTTCTTCATTAACTACGCGCTCATCGGTATTCGCCTGGGCCGGTGGCCGACCATGACAGACCTCCAGCAAGTGGCCCGGGAAAACGAAAAGACATTTATTTCTACACGGGGTTTTGATTTCAACCGGATATCGTTCAAGGGATACGCATTCACCGTTTATTTTAAAGAATTGAATGGTGTCACGCGCCTTAAGGAAATCTTGGCCAGGCTGAAGTTGGATGAATTGCAGATGCTGCACGAACTCAACTTAACGACGTTTATCTTCACCCATGATTCCCTCTTCCCATCAACGGCCAGCGTTTATTTAGATAATGACAGAAAAGGAAATCCGGTTATCGTCTTTCTGGCCATAGGGGTCTATCGGCAGGATTATTGGACGAAAGAACTGCGCAAGCTAATACAATTCCTCACAGCTCCGGCGGGGAATGATGGGGATAGAAATCGCGGCGGTTCAAAAAAGAGTCAGCGATCGGAAGAGCGCATTCGGTATAAATTATTTCTGGCTGATAAATTCTTTCCAGGAAAGCTCAATGTCATTGAGGATGGATTTAATAAGTCCACGGCTCAAATCCTCACCTTTATGAACGGGAACAACGGTACATCTTCCATCAGGATGGCGGAGAAAGACATGGCTGCCTTTTTGGCGGATGATTTCGAAGCCAAGCTTATTAAGGATATGAATAACAACAGAAGGCTTAAGAGGCGTGAGACGCATTATACGGTTATGGCTTGCAAGCCGACAAATTCGAAGTTCGTAGGCTTTTCTACTTCAAGACACAGATTGATGGCCTCCCGCACCCTTTCCAGCAGTATGGGAATTGTTTTGGCTTGTGTGTGGCAACCCCTTAAGGCAGGGACAGAGGCAAGCAGCATGCCATCTTCATCCCTTTCAATCAAGACAGTGAATTCGCGTTTCCTTTTCATGGATACCTCCCTTGCGCGTTTAAACCATACTATATGGCCTTATGGAAGTCAAGATAAGGGTGAGCGTTATTATCCCGTCCCGCACATGATTGTCTTTGATAACAGCCTAACATACCGGTTATCCATCTGGGAGATAGAGTGCTTTTTTAATGCACCTGGGGTTGATACCACGCCATCATCGAGCATAGTTCACAGGAATATTCTCGGTCCTACGCTCTCGGTGATTCTGTCTGTCTTTCTGTTCTTTGCCGTTTGGCGCACCGGGCCTCCGGCAGTGGAGGTTTATTTTCTGGAAGGCAAACGTGCGATGGAGGAAGGGCATTATGAACAGGCCATGGATTCCCTCGTACAAGCCCTGCGGCACTCCACCCGATCATCCTTTTATACTGTTGATATCCATAATCTCCTGGCCGTGACCTATGAACGTTTGGGTCGCTTCAGCCAAGCCCTCACGCAACTCAAAATATCCTTTGTCCTGGATCCTGAACAATATGAGACCTTCTTTATCTGCGCCGACATGCTTTACGCGCATGATAACCTTGACGATGCTATCACCATGTACGCGGCAGGCCTTTTGCGTATCGAAAGCGGTTTTATTTATTTTGAGCAAAAACAACGCGTCCCACTGGATATCCGTAACGCTGTTCTGGATAGGGTTAATCGATTCGGGAACGAGTCGCGGCCCGGTCAGCCGATTCGCAAATGGGTTCACTTCACCCCTGGCTTCAAGAAACCGGAGAGCTCCTCAAGCGCTGCTCGTTCAAAGAAAGAATCAGATTCTAATGAAGAAGCTGTTAAGGCAAGTCTGGTCAGGCTTCAGGGTTTATTGAACCAGTCCAATGTGCCGGAGAAAGAAGTCGAGACTTTAGCCAAGGACATTATTGAATTTTTATCTAACAAGTATAGCGATCAGGGCGGCATGAATTCTAACCGCGTGTTGGTTTGGCTGGAAAAGCAGAAAGGAAATTCACAAAAGGCCTGCGACTACGTATACAAGCGTCTTGGAGAACGTATTAATAGCAAAAAGTGTGGAGTAGAGAAAAAAGGCAGGGTTTCAAGAACATTAGGGGTGGCGGATATTCTTGTTAAAGAAGGCATGATTAAAATTCCTTTGAAAGAATTGAAAGCTTTGGAAGGGCAAATAACTAAAGATTTTGATGCGTGGAAAAATGAGGTTATGAGGGAAGCGTATGATTCTTGTAAGCAAGATGAATCCAAACGGATCCTTTTGGAACAAATGGAAAGGAGAAGACTGGTTCCTGCGGATAAATTAATAAAAGAAGCGGGGGTGTCTCTGGAATCTTTATCTAAAAAGACACAGATGTATTTTAAGCTACGCGACATTTTGCATAACTATAATCTTGGCTTTCTTCGATGGATATTGAACGAGAAATTGGATAACCAACTGGACGGGCATGTCACAGTAAAAGATTGTTATGCAGTTGCCCGTCTCTTAGGCAAAGACATCTTTAAGTTAATCCCGGAATATCAAAAGTACCGGGTGAGTCAGAAGGGAAAACGAAAGATCAGCTCGGCACTGTTATCAAGTCCTGGTATCGTTGATCCTCGTAGAGAGGAAAAGAATTCACGGAGGTTGAAGGTGTTATTGCTTGCTGTTCGCTCGTCCGGCCAAAATGAGAAGCCGGAAAAGCTGCCTTTCACATTATTATACTTGGCCAGTATTTTAAGAGATCGAAATTATATTGAAGAATTCAAGAGATCGCATCCTCATTTAAAGGAAAAATTCCCTGCAATTCATGTGACAATATTAGACTTGCGAGCCGTCGACAAGGAATGGAATTTTAGCGATTACCTTAGAGAGACGAAACCGGACATAGTGGCTGTAACGGGAATGACATCGGTGTTTTCAGCGGTAAAGCGTGTTTGTGAAACAGTTAAAGAGGAGGTCCCAACAGCATTAAGGATTATTGGGGGTCGTCATGTCAGCGCGCTTCCTGAAGTAACCATGAAGGAATCAGAATTTCACATTGGTGTTTTGGGCTGGGGAGAGGAAACGCTATTGGAGATATGTGCACGGTATACCGGGAATAACTCTTTTGATTTCTCTTCGATTAACGGAATAATCTATAAGTCCCGCGATAATGTTATACGGACAGCCCCGCGTGTACGAAAGATCTATAATCGGGAAATGCCTTGGGCGGCGAAGAGTCTTGACTTGTTATCTCTCAAAAAATATAGACCAACGTATTTCCTTCTTGAAGGAAGGACAAGGACGGGCGTATTGGCGAATTTGTTTACTATGCGTGGATGTCCTTATTCATGTAAATTTTGTGCTAATTCAACGCCAGGCGTTGAGTATCGATCTATCGAAGACATCGTTTCCGAGATGGAATTCTTATATAAGAAAGGGTTCAGGTTGTTTCAATTCCTTGATGAAACGTTTTCTTTGGATATAAAAAGGGCGAAACAATTATGTGAATTAATCCGGCAGAAGCCATGGCACAAAGATATTGAATGGATAGCGGCAACGCGTCCGGAACTAGTAGATCGGGAATTAATAAGGGTTATGAAAGAGGCAGGTTGCGTAGGTATCGGAATAGGGGTTGAATCAGGTGACAACAAAATTTTGAAAGACATCGGAAAAGGAGACTCGCTGGGGGCGGTTAAAAAAGTACGGAAGCTGTGTTTCCAGGAAGGTCTTTCCGTTAAGTATTTCTTAATAGTGGGATTGCCGGGGCAGGATTGGGAGAGCATAGCTAAGACAGTACGATTGATTCTGGAGACTAACCCAACGGCAATATCATGTTTTGTGTTTGTTCCCTATCCGGGTTCTAAGTTTTGGAATGATAAACGAATCCAATTTGAAACTTCACAAAATTATGAAAACTATTCCAACAGACCAGAACCGCATCCAGAATTTAGAAATAAATTTGTAAAAGCAATTACGAGCACAGATTGCATGACAGCGGCTGAAATAGCCGAAGCTAGACAGATTATGCTAAATATTTTTCAATACCGAAATGATCAAGTAAGGTTGAATAAATTCTTGCGATTGTTGAACAAGAAAATGACAGGAAAACAGGGATCCTATAAAAATATTGATTATTTTATTTTAGGCTCAGCTTCCAGCTCGGCACTCACCAAACATAAAATCGTCATTTCCAGAAAGAATTTACCGTTTGATCTTAGGAAATATATTCAAAGGATTTTTATTATCAAATGCTGCGCCTGGGTGTTTAAAGAGCCATTCTTGATTTGGGGATTAAAAGAAATATTAAAAGGAGGACCGGGCAATCTTGGAATAGAATTTTTCTATGGTCTGTTCACAGCCGTTGCCGCCATGTTAATTGGCAATTCTTTAGGAAATCTCATAAGCATTTTCTATCCTCTCAAAGCCATGGCCAAACTTATTAATGAAGAATACGACGGCGGCAGGAAGCTGCTGAAATACTACGATGGTGAGATTATTTTCCTGGGAGATGAAAGAATTTCCCGGATCCATTCTTATGGCCTTAAACCTAAGGCCTTTGCTGTGGACTGGTTGGATAATCTTGTCCTTTATTATTATGAGCCTCACATGGAAATGATTTATAAGCCTTTATTTTCTCCGGAGCTGTTTGTGATTTATCCGTTGAAAGGCTACAAATCCCTGCGGGAAA
This sequence comes from Candidatus Omnitrophota bacterium, assembly GCA_003528115.1. GTDB lineage: Bacteria > Omnitrophota > Gorgyraeia > Zapsychrales > Zapsychraceae > UBA10174. Next base: position 58,001 of record DOGZ01000009.1, on the reverse strand, counting down.
AGATGAGGGAATCCTTGGGAAAGGTAAGGGAGGGTTTTGCCTGGGGATTAGGCAGGCCGGGGACCGTGACACCGTATTCAGGGCAAAAAATCAATGTGAGCAGCTCGCTGAGGGTTGGGTCATATCAATGGATAGAAGCCGGTCTTGAGAAAATAGGATATCCCTTGAAGCCTGTCAAATGGATAGGATACGGCAGGATAGCGCCGGTGGTGAAATTTATTCAATGGGCCATCAATAGACCAAAGGAGGAAAAAGGGCGGAAATATTATCAGCGCGAGATTACCAAGGCCGCCAAAATCGGCAGTAGAAACATTTGCCTTCTCGGGATTGTGCTGCAATTTTTAAAACACTACAAATTACACCCTATTGAATTAAATGAAAGAGTATATGAAACTCCCGCCAGAGATAAATATCTTCACCTTGCAAAGAAAAGAAAAACACTTCTATCCCCTGTGTCTGAAGTTGCCCCTCAGGCTGGGATAAGTAAAAGCAGCGCCCACAGGCTTTGGTCGGAGATTAAGGAATATGCTTCAGTCAATGGAAAATCAGTGAATATAGAACCCAAGGTCGGCAGGCCGCCGGTATTAGGGTTGTTAGAGGGCTGGGTGCGAAGAAGGGGTAAGAGAAAGCAGAAGAAAATATGGACTTTGCCGGGGATTGCGACGGATGCCAAGGTAGGCGTAAACGCAGTCTATAAATATATCGATAGGCTTCTGGCATATATAAAATCAAACAAATTGCCGCCGCTTGAGATAAAAAGAAATAGGAGGATGGGTGTTCTAACCGAGAACGAAGTTGAGGAGAGAAAACGAAGTGTTGTTATTGCTCGCGCGAGACTGAATGATCCTGTCGGCAGTTCGATGGGGAAAAAAGATAGAGAAGAAATAGGGGCTGTTCCGAATTTTAAGATATCGTCATCCTTAACGAGGTCAATTCATTGGATATTCCTGAAATTGCGCTTAAAAGCTAACGAAATAAATTTAGAAGAATTACGTGAAAGGCGCAGGCTTGAAAATGAAGAGATTCTAAACGGGTATAATGAAATGGCAGATATTGGATTGACTTTTCTGTGGGTGATTGTTTTAAAGAAACGCTTCGTGAATCAGGAATTAACGGATATATCGAGAAGGTTGCATAGGTATATAGAAGATAATGACCGTTACATTAAAAAGGCATTACATACCGCGATTGATCGGAAAGCCAAAAAACTTTTTAATAAAATCCGGCGTAATACTAAAGCGCTGACTGAATTGTCGGGTCGTTTACTTTACTATATGGGTATTTTGGATCCGGCGCCTCAATATGCGCGTAGAGATTATTATGGGGTCTTGGGTGTTTCCGATGGTGTTTCGTTGGAGGAAATGAAAAAGGCGTATCGTAAATTAGCTTTTAAATACCATCCTGATAGAAATCCGGGAGATACAGAATCGGAGAAGCGGTTCAGGGAAATTGCCGAGGCATGGGAGGTGTTGGGTGACGTGGAAAAGAAAAATCGTTACGATAACGGAAGGCCGCGAGTCGGCAGTAGTGTTGGAACCGGTATGAAAAACGGACGGTTTTCTTCGGGTAATAACGATGAGGCGATCATAGAAATATTAAGGGCGACACGGGACAAGTATTTACAAGTGTACCAAAACACGGGCGAAGGTATGTGGCTGAGAGAGGCTTTTTCAGTCGCTTTCTGGATTCCCGTCAAGAAACGCACTCTGGAAGATCATATATCCATCAGTCATATCGCGGGGCTTTTGAGGGCATCTATGATAGAGCATCCGCAGTACTTTGAATCCGGCGTTCTTCCCTCTCTGCATATTCATCAGGACGCGTGGAACAGCACGCTCTTTATTTTAAAATCCGCTGAGCTTATTTACGCCAGAGCCATAGCCGGACTGGATTATTATATCGAACGGGCATTGGCCAACGAACCGCCGGGAATAGAATATCTGCGTGATACAGGATTGACTCTTAGGCGCGCGAACAATAATCTCGATGAAGTCATGGCGCGGTATCCCCATGAGACAAACCTCTTGAGGCAAAAGATGAGAGAACCCTGGTGGACAGTCGAGCGGCTGACGCATGATTGGGAATGTGTTTATAAAAATAAATTGCTCTTGGATGGATACAATGCGCTTTCGCTAAAGGAAGAAACCATTCAGGCGTATGCCGAGCGAAGAGGTGAGAGCATCTGGATGGCTGTGCCGGATATCGTGGCGCTTCAGACGTTGGGTATAGTCAAGGTTGGCGCGGGGATGCCCTGGGGTGTGCGTTTGGTAAAAAATGAGCTGACGGATAAAACCTACGCGCTGGTCGCAAAAGTTTTGGACACCTATGTCAGCGATCCCGGCATGACACTTAAGCAGGCACGGCAGGAGATCGCAGGTGTTATCAAGAGAGTTAGTTCTAGCGGGCGTAAGAATAATATGTTTATCACTAAGGATTCAAGCTTCGTTGAAAACCTGAAGGCGATTGAGATTTTTTCTGAATTAAAAAATAAATACACTCCGGAAGTTTTAAATGACCGAAGGTTTTATTTGAGTGGCATTCAAATCGGTTTGCCCAAACATTACAAGGATTATCCCGGCAGAGTTTTGATCTATGCCGACCCGTCCGGAGCAAGAGAGCAGGTAGCTCTTGTTGATAAAGAAAACAAGGATAACTGGATCATTCTTCAATTAAAGAAGAAAAAAGTATGGATTTATCATAAAGCCGAAAGCCCGGAGCGTTTAGAAAGGCGTGATTACATTGGTCTTGGAGAAAGCAGGCTGTTCAATATATTTGACCGCGGCATCAACTGGCCCGACCAAGATCTTATGGCTGAGCTGGTGCCGTTGAAGGACAAAAGATTTAAATTTTGCGGGGTGTATTTCAGGGTGCCGGAATCATACAAAAATCACCCGGGACTGATTGTGATGCGCAGAGAGAGCTCAGTCTATGGAGAGAAGCTTACGCTCGTTGAAAAAGCTCATCCGGGTCATTTTGTCGTTATAACTTCTAAGGACAACAGGTTCATTATATTCCGCGAAGCAGGAAAATTTATGAAATTGAGAGAGGAAAAGAACAGCATCAGGCTGACAAAAAATTCTTTATTTATATCTTTTAACACAGGAGTCAATTGGCCGAGAAATGTCAAAAAGGCCGGCGCTGAAAACAGGGTCATTTCTTTCAAGAAAAACGCGCGATTTGTCGTGTCAAAGAAGAGTAAGCTTGAATACGAAAAATTGATTAAAGATAATTCCTTGATATTTAAAGATCCATTGACGCATGAAGCCATTCTGGTGATTCAGGATATAGGGAATAACGCGTATCAAATGAACAGCTCCTGGATTAAAAGCGGTGTTGTCAGCCTAAAGGGGTATTATTTTCATTTGAACAGTATTATTCACTCGTTCCCTGATTTATTCTCACAGGGGATTGAACGCTATTTCCCCAAGCTGGATTATCAGAAAGTTTTTTATGAGATGAAGGAGGGGGTAATCGTTCGGCTATCTAGTAACGATTTGTCTCTGGCAGAAGAAGTCAAACAATGGGTCACTCTGGGGCTGAAATCAATTGACGAGGGGCGCGTGCTAACGCGGTTGAAACACATTTTTCATGACGTTCAGTGTGCCATGCGGCCCGAAACATTTAAAAATTTTGAAAAGAATTTAATCGTCGGGGTTTTCATCAATGAAAATGTACTGGTCCATCTTAAGGGTACAAAAGCGGGAAGAGAGCAGCATCCCCTTTTTGTCCTCAGCGATCCCGGTAAAAATAATATTTTTGAACTCATTAAGAGGGTTTACGCTGTCGGAAAGTTTATATTCCCCGAAACAAAAAGTCCGAAAAAGACATGGCCTGAATTAAGGAAAACATTCGGATTCGCGACAACCCGTGAAGCAAAGCTTTTTATCACAAGGTGTCTGGGGTTATATAACATCTTTTTCTTTCATGGAAAACCCGTTGTCGATCCCCGATTAATCCCAGGCCACGCTTTCAGGAATAATCTAAGACTTAGCGGTATAAGAAAAACGCGGCGAAATCAAACCGGGAAAAAATACAATAGGTTTGAGGGGAACTCTTCTCCACTTTTTGATCAAGGCATCGTCAGGAGTTCATCAAAATCCATGGACAGCATCTTTCCGACTATACAAATCTTTGATCTCCCCAGCAGCCGTTTATCCGGCAGTGAAGGTAAAGTCAGCAGCCAGGTGGGAGAAGGCGTTAAGCAGAGAATGTTTATAGCAGTAAAAATAATCACCCATGGATATCGCGGCGGGGAATTGTATAAACTCTTTGGTAAGCTGGATGGAGTAACCGCGCGGCTTGAACTCATAAGTAGAATGAAGATAATCGATCCAAGCGCATTAATATTATTAAATAATTTTGTTAAGGGCATTTGTACGCATGCAGGAGAAATAATGAGTTTGATTGGTGAGATCAATAATATTCAGGACGTAAAGGAAGAACACCTTAATCGATTAGAACTATGTGAAAAAGAGTTCAATAGCTTATTTAAAGATTATGAGAACATAAAACAGAGGTTTCAACCTCATGAATTCAGTGAATGGATGGAAGGATATGATAGCTTCTTCGAAAAAACTGTTTCGTTCTTAAATTGGCAGGTACGGTTTATCAGAGATGACGTAAGTAGGGAAGAGATGGCCTTGTATGATTTTTTTGAAAAAGGTGTAAATGAATTTCATAAGAGCCACAACCCGATTTCCTCGAAAATAATTATGAATATAGAAGAAGGAATTGTTGTCAACGCGGATAGGCAGGGATTAGAATTAGGCATCCCCCGTATTATTAGTAATATGCTGCATCTTAAGGTTGGGTATATTGAGGTCTCTGCCTATGCGCTGGGTGAAAAGGTGGTCATCACGATTATTGATGATGGCAAAGGATTTTCTGAAGAGGATTTAAAAACAGATGAATCCGGTGTGCCAAATATGTTCAAATTAGGTTACACTCAAAGGTCTGGAGGAAAAGGTATAGGTTTAGCATTGTTGTGGGAAGTAATCCGTCAGCACCAGGGAGAAATACGCGCGGAAAAGAGAGGTGATGGTAAGAGCGGCGCGAGATTTGTTATTGAGATTCCTGTAACGTCCTCTTCACTATTCACTTTTCGCGGGGTTCCGAGGATTAAGAATATTTTTAGTAAAGATGCAAACAGCCACGCCCCGCTTTATGAGTCTGGGTTAGAATCTCCCGCATGGAATCCCCACGTTCAATCTTCTCCTTTAAAATCTACTGCAGGCATATCTCCAAGTGTGTCCGGTTCCGTAAAAGATAATGATAAGGGAAAGGCCGGTATATCTATTTTAGATTTGATGAGTCCGTCTATAAGTGGAAATAAAAGAGGGTCTTCTATTACGTATAGTGAACTCGATTTAAAAAACGGGATCCAGTGCGCCCAAAGAATCAAAGATTACCTTGCAAAGGCGCTTCGAGAGGGTTGGGTTCGCTGGGACATCACGGCAGATCCAGGAACTGAATCAAAGGAGCTTACTTTAAGATCGGGGATAAAAGGGGTGGCTCGCTATTATCCGATTTTGGCTCAGAAGACATTGAATTGTAACGCGGCGGTACGAAATAAAAACTGTATCTTCTGTCAACCGGAAAAAGAAAACATCATTGTTGATTTAGATGACGAGATAGGATTTCCGTATTTTATCTTGTTAAATAATTACCCGTATCTCCCGCACCAATTTCTTGTATCCTCTAAAAAACATAACGCGGTATTAGATTTCGACACCCTTAGCACGATTATTTCGTTGAGCGCGTTTTTGAATATGGGCGTCATTTTTAATATGGGTAATGCGGGTGCAAGCTTACCCGGTCACGCTCATTTTCAGTTTTCGTCAGAATTCTTCCCAACGGATGCTCTAAAGGAAAATCTTTTTACAGCCAAAGAGGATATTCGGTTTTTTGACCTTCCGGCATACCCGGGAGCATTGATCAAGGTCAGGGGAGAGGATCTTTACGCGTTGGCGGAAAATACATATTTTCTTATTCAGGTCATCAAGGATCGAGGGCGCCCTGTTAATCTAAGGATCAGGCCTCATGAAGTATCTTTGATTCCGCGTAAGCAGGAAATCTTTATGGAAGGGAGAGTTGGGGCCGGAAAATTATTTCTGAATTATATCCCCGATGGCAGAGGGCTAGGCACCAACAGTGAAGCGGTGATTAGAGAGCGCATAAGGAAAGCCTATGACGCGATGACAGCAGAGCGCTATGAGGCTATGGTCCAGGCCACGGTTCTATCAAGAGAAGAAGCGCGTTTTATTTATGATTCATTATTCATCTATACTTTCTCAATGACAAGGAAAGGCAGATTCTCTTCCTCTATCCATAAGAAGCCCGAGGTTTACGCACAGGGTGTCCCGATGAGAGACAGTAAAGCAGGAAGCGGTGTTCTTCTCCAGGTTGAGGTTGAAATATTTAAAGAGGATTTGCTCGCGTATCTCGCGACGTTGTTACACGCCCCGCCGTTTGAGGTCATCACGTTTGTTTTGTATTCCTTCCCGATCGAAGTTATTCCGCACGCTGGCAGACCAGCGCCTTTGATTTTATCCAACGGCCGCGTGGCTAGCCATTTTATAACAAAAGATGGGCCTGGACATGCAGTCAATAAGCCTAAATCTGTGGGAAGCCCGTCTCTTTCCAGGAAGGCAGTCTCAATTATTACGCTAGCCGTATTTGGATTTGTCTCGCCGCTATTTTTATCCATCAAAGAACATCTGTTTTCTCTTTCGTTATTCTCAAACGCTATGGCTCAAGAGGAAAAGAAAACATCAGAAGAAAAAATATCCAGGATGGTCTCTGATTTAGGCATGGAAGAGGAAACCCCCCGGCTTAGCGCGGCGGATATTTTGCGGAAAAGAATTGATAATCTCATTCAGAAAATAGGCAAGGATTATAATGCTATATCGGAGCTGGCGCAGATAAACACAGCGTTAATTAAAGCCTTAGGAAATGCGAATGAGCGCCTTCGTTATCACGCGGCTGATATCTTTGGTAAAACGATTGAAATGCTTAATTGGGCTTTAAGTAATAATATCCCTGATGTCCGTTACGCTGTTGTGGAAAGTCTTGGGAGAGCAGGCGTTGCCTTGAGCAGGGATCCTTCATTCCCTGAAATCAGACTGGAGGGATTCCTCAATATAATCATTGAGGCCTTGGCGCGGAGTTTAGAGGATGAGGATACTGTTGTTCATAACTATGCCGCTTCTTACCTTAAAGAAATAGGCCGGCCCGCGGTTAAGCATCTCATTAATATATTTGAGAACGCGAATTCCAGTCTTTTCGCGCGCGACGCTGTGTGCAGGATTTTAGGAGCAACAGGAGATGAGAAAGCGGTAGAGCCCCTTGCCAAGGCTTTAACTGACAGAGAAAAATCTGTCCGTTACTCTGCTATCCAATCACTAGAAAAAATAGGTAAACCGGCAGTTCACTATCTTATTGATGCTTTAAAAAATAATGAGGATTATATAGTTCGCTATTACGCGGCAGCAGCCCTTGGTGGGATTGCGGATCCGATAGCTGTGGAAGCGCTGATTAAAGCCTTGGAAAACAAGGAGTCGCATGTCCGCTCTGCCGCCATCGCGGCCCTTAAGAAAATAGGCGATAAAAGAGCGCTGGATGCGTTAAAAAAGGTTGTTTTGGATGAGACGGATCCGCTAATCCAACTTCGTGCTCAAGAGGCCATGGAAGAAATCAAGCAGCGTGAAGATAAGTCTAAAGGCAGCAGCTCGGTGAAGGGGTTTGCTAATAAGTTTTTTCCGTTTATGGTTGCGGCTGTTTGCGAATTTTTTGGGCCTTCTTTGGTTTCCGCGGATGAGATAAATAATTCAGTTCGAATTATGCCTAATGAGGAAAATACCAACTCCTGGTCTTCTTCCGAAGAAGTTATCAGGCTTATCAATAAGAAAATACTAAAGATATTTCCTGATGCGGTGATTGTAAGGGAGGGGAATAGATATATTAAAGAAATTTACATATTAGGGGCCAGCGATATGGTTATAGAAGCTTATAGGAAAGAGGAAGAGAAATTCGTTCTTGCCGATATAAAAGAAAACGCGTCCCGAAAAGCGCAAGATTTCATAGGCCATATTAGTAACCTGGAGAAACTTTGTTTAAATTATGATATAGAAACGGATCATTTGCTTGATTCTTGCGGGAGGGGTAGGTTATTCCGGTTGGCCGAAGCGTCCCTCATGATATTGGATTCTTACGCCGCGGATGAAGAGAGTAACGGCGCGCTTGCGTTTGCGGATTTTCCGGATGCGGATATAAGCGCGGTTTATATTATTGATAATTTAAAGCGGACTATTTCATTCGTGGAAAATAAGTTAAGTGTATTAAGGCCGGATTATCACGGGATAAGAGATCCTGGCTTTTGGCCTTTTTATGTAGCTGAACAGTGCTATGTGGAAGTTCTTCTGAACGGATATTATAAGGGGATAGTGCCGGATAAATTTATATTCTCACCCGCGGACTGCGTTTGGCTGGAAGATGCCGGCCGCGTATTCTTAAGATGGTTTTTGGAATTGATGTATAGCCTGCCACAGGAGGACGAGAGCCACAATCCAGAAGCTTCAGAAGATTATTTTCATCCCAACAAGCCAGGTTTCGCCCAAGAGGTTAAGGTGGTTAGCCGCGTTGTTGGTTTATCTGCCCAAAAAGCGTTTAAGATGATTAAGCAGATAGTTGATGATTGCGTGAAAAACGCCGATAAGCCTGAACCAGTTCCCAATAAAGGCAGCAGCCCGTTGACAGGACAAAGAGATGTCTCATCATCCATCAACAGGAAGCAGGGTGAGGACAGGCGTGACAGTCCGATAAGAGACAATAAAGCCGCAAGCGGTGTGCTTCCCCAAGTTGAGGTTGAAATATTCAGAGAGTATCTGCTTAAGTATCTCGCGACCTTGTCCCACGCCCCGCCGTTTGAGGTCATCACGTTTGTTTTGTATTCCTTCCCGATCGAAGCTATCCCGCACGCCGGCAGACCAGCGCCTTTGATTTTATCCAACGGCCGCATCGCCATTCCTTATGAGGCCATAGGCCGTCCCATCATCACTGAGCGTTTAAACAATGGTTTTGTAGAATTGTTTCTTATGCTTAACCCGTATGTCTTTTTGCCAAAGAATTCCAAACCTGATCGCCTTATTAAGAAAGCAAATGATAATAGTTCCGTCAGATCGACGTGCTTTGACAGGAACAGGACAAATGGCTTGAGAGAGTTGAACCACAGAACCACAGTGTTAGAGAAAGCAGTAAGTTCATCCCTAACGAAACAAAAAATCGCCGTTGCCAGGATTATAAAAATTATCATCCTTCAAAAATTTAGGAGACTGTTTCTATTCTCAGACAGGGACATAATCTCCGGCATATCCGGATTAAGCAGAGAGGAAATTGAAGAGATAGAAAAAACGATTGATACGTTGGTGGGGATGTTTCTAAAGGCGGATGTCGATTCCACGAGAAATAAATTTAAAGTTTTTATAAAAGAGAAGATTAAGAACTTTGCAAAGAAGCATTTAAAAGACCTGGTGATTATTCTTCGCGGCGAGATTTGTGCTGTCAATGAATCCAAAGAAGCCATCCGGCAGTTGGTTGAGATGAGCCGGCATTTCTTTGGACCGGCGCTGGTGGCCTTGTCTAAACATAAGGAGAATTCCAAAATCGTTGAAGAGATCGTGGATCAATTACTATCCTTAAAAGTTGTTGATGCTTTAATGGCTATGTGCTGGGCCTATAATCGATCATTGGAGAAAGCCGCTGTCAAGGCCATAGGGGATGTGGTGGGGGATCCTCAGATTTCGATCGCGTTACTTCAGATGGTCCAAGGCGGGGGAGCCAGATATTTCATTCGTCATCTCATTGATAATATGGCAAAACCGGTTTTAGTGGGAGTGATCCGTTTCGTAGATATTAGTTTAGACTTTGGAGATGAGTCATGTGTTACAGCAGGGCTTGAGTCCCTGGAAAAGATGTATTCTCCGAAAAGGTTAAGGCCGTTATTCCTTCTATTATCTCAAGGCGACAGGGCATATTTCTATGATATCGGTTCAGCTTTGGAAAAGCTGTATGGGGCGGGGATTTTGATTTTGCTGGATAAAGTGCTGAAAGAAGGGAATGAGCGCCTGAAGGGAATCGCCGCTTATATGAAGGCTAATTTATTTGATGATCAAATGAAAAAGAGTTTGATCCGCGCGGCACGGTATCACACCTATAGCAGTATCGGAAGTTTACTATATAAAGTAAGGGAAATTCTTTATGAGGATTTTCTCGCGGTCCTAAAAGATAGGCAGTATGACCCCGAACTCCGCGCGGCTATGGGCTATGTGATAGACCTTAACAAGTTAGAAAAGGGAGAAAAGGCTACGCTCGTGATGGATATTTTGCGGGATGCCGTTGTTGTTTTGGTTGATAAGGACAAAAAGTTGGAGGAACGCGCAGCGGCGGGAAACGGGGTCGATGATATCATAGATCAATTAGGGGATATGTCCCTTTCAGGGGATTTCGAGATGTTCGTTGAGCCTCTCGTGGACATTCTGAGTGAAGATTGGGGAGAAGACGGCTTTAGTCTTGATAGAGCAGCTATAAGGGGACTGGTTAAAATAGAGCATCGAAAGGCAATTGAACCATTAATTATTTTTGTGAAGAATAAAGGGAAGGATAGGTTAAACCGACAAGATGCGATAAATATTTTAGTTGCGTTTAAGGCCACAGAGGCAATGGACGTTTTAACAGCTATTGTGGATGATGAGACGGATAATGAGTATGTCCTAAGGAAAGCAAGAGAGGCTGTGGAAAAGCTAAAGGAGGCAGCACTATCCAACCCTATAAAAGGAGATGGTCCTGTTCCCGGCAGCAGCCCGCTGGAAGGAAAGGGGAGGGGCCCTTCATTTATCAATAGTCTTGTTATAACTCAGGAGATTTTGAGCAAGTTTGCTCTCTGGATGAAAAAGGTGGAAGAGGGCATGCAGGCGTGCGATTGGCGTGAGATGAGCAGGATCAGCCAGGAGATCCATGATTATGTCTCCTCGTTAAAAGAGGAAGAACAGCAATGGCCGATTTTCAGGAATTACGATAAAAAGGGAAATTCATTTAAGTCCATGATTAATAATTTGATACAAACACCGCTTTGCGCTTCTCAATTGGCAAAAAGCTCCCATGGTCGTCATAATCTCTCCGGGCAGATTAATGAGTGTATAAGCGGGATAAACAGTCTGCTCGTTGAGTTGGGCCGCAGGACAATAGTTTGGTCGGATCATCCTCTGTGTAGATTTTCTCATGCCCGAAAGATTTTCTATCATGGCGCCAGGGTGATTGATTTTGATTTTGGTTTTGATTTCTACGAGTGGCCGGCATCGCTGGTTTTGGCTTATAACATTAACTATATTGGAATTGACAAGGATGAGACTGTTAGATGGAGCAAGAGATTGCTGAAATCCAGGGTAATAAACATGGATTTGCGAAAAATTAAAATAACACCTGAACAAAGAGAAAAATTCCGTCACCAATTATATAACCTGGAGTTTATGGCGCACGATTATCGTCAACCTTTACCGAAGAAAATAAAGAAGGCGGATGTCGTCATCCTGAACACCCCGAACGCCTTATTAGAGGATATTCGTTCGGATATAGTGGTAAAAGCAATGCATTCCGCTTTAAGGAACCGGGGGATCGCGATAATTTATACTGGAAAAGATTATAAGGATGGAACAGGAGACGGATTACGAGCCGAAGTCTTTAGAGAGAGTTTGAAAAGGGTATTTGGTGCAAGCAACATTTCGGAAAGTGATGAGCCGCCGCAAGGGTATTATCAGGATCGGCTTACTATAAATTTATTAAAGAGTCAAAAGTCATTCTTTATTGCCAGAAAAATTATTTCTTCATCGTTTATTTCGGCCAATAAGATGAATAAAGGTGAAGTTGATGCCCGGCTTAATTTTAACAGCCGCCGCAGGAGAACCATTGCTTTGACGGACAATCGTGTCGACAACAGCGGGGTGGATTTCTGGGGCGGCAAGGCCGGCAGCCCGCTTGGCGAAGATGGGAAACGGTCGGGATCCTTATTTACACGGAAAGTAAACTCCAGCAACTTGAGCGTGTTTATTACAGATATTTCGGTAGAGTTTATAAGGGATTGCAGGCTCTTTATTCTAATAAAGGCTTTGGGTGTGGAGTGGCGGGGGATTTCCAAATATGCTCAGCGGAAATTGCGGGCTATCGGTAACCGGGCTTACGGGCCGCTTTGGTATGTTTCTCAATATAGCTTAAATTTTCATGCCCGGGCAAACGCGTTACTGCCGTTACTCCATGTCGGGATTTCTATTACCGGCTCATTAGAAAACGGGCCTTTTCCTGTTTTGATAGGAATCCTGAAAGACCAACACCCCGCTGTTCGGGAAAAGGCTGCTGAGGGGATTGCGGCTTTCATCAGTAATGATTTTAGAAGACGGCCCCAAAAAGCAAACTGGTTAGTGGAAGAAGCATTAGATAACTACATCAAAGACCTGGGAGAAACTAATCTGGATATGCTGGTACACATTATTGGTTTGACAGGGAAATGGACCATGGATGGCGCGGTTAATTTCTTGATGCGGTGTGTCGCTCTGACAACAGGCCGGCGAGAGGTCCGTGTTGCCGCCATTAAAGCCCTTGGCGGGTTCAGGGATTTTAGGGCATTAAAAATACTAATGCCACTGCTTGAGGGAAAAAATATCGAGAAGTACCAAATTTGGGGTTCAGCGCGGATCCAGGTTGTGGCTGCCAGGGCCATCGGCGCCTTGGGTATCGCCGATATCATCCCAATGCTTGAGGCCGCGGGTGAGTTCTGGTCTAAGGCAGGTTATGACCTAGCTGTTGATGATCTGAAAGAGTTAGAGAGTATCATTGTAGGGATTAAGACAGCGGATGCCGCGGCCAAAGATGATCCCAAAAATATTGCCTTGGCCCTGCGTTATCAGCAGAGTCCAGAGGGAAATATTCATCCTTGGGTTCAGGTGCTTGCGGATAGNNGATAGAAGCGGTTAGGGATTTATTACCTAAAAAAGACACGCGCTCCTATACATGGCTGATTCATATAGATTGTATAGCATGTAAACATGAGCACACTTTACCGAAGTTAAGAGCAGAAATAGAAGAGCTGGTAAAAAGCTTAGTGGCTAAAACTAATATAAGGCGCGAAGAAGATTTCTGTCCTGGCGATTGTTCAAAAATGGGCGGTGTCCGTCTATATAAGCTTTTTGATGAACCAAAACACGAATTAAAGACATATGAGATTTACGCGTTTATCAAAACATTGATCGGAGAAAACGAAACCGAAAGCTTAAATGATCCGACCCTTGCTGATTTATTGGAAGTAATCAAGAAAACCACCTTGAACGATCGTCACCTCCAGGTGCTTATGCTTTATGGTCTGGCTGAGGAAATAAGAATGAAAAAGTTGATTTTCTCCGGCTCCGACCTGGATAGTTTACTAAAAGAAATTAAGACGGTCATAAAAAGCCAAAAACAAAACTCCAGCCCGTTGGGAAGGTATCTATTATCCTATCACCATCCCATCCACGCTCCTCCATTGATGGTAATGAATCATTTTTTCCAATCCCGTCGGGCGGATGAGGCCCACCTCCTCTCTATCGCAAGTTCTTCCTTTGCGAATGCTGACCGAATTCGAGAAATGCTGAATAAAACAAGTAGAGAACTTGAAGCATTTATGCGTGCTTATAACGGATCCGCCCTTTTGAGATCAAGCTTACCGCTAGAGTTTGGAAAGGATTTACCAAAAGAGTTTATCTTTAGCTCATTGCCGGGAGATAAGAAATTCGCATTACATACCGAGAATGGAAACATGGCGTTGATTTTTGATTTAAATAAAGTGAATGAAGAAGAAATATTCAAAATTTACTGGGATATCATTGAAGAGAAATTTCTCAGGCATCAAGACAATTTTTACTCTCGATGGGCGGATGAGGATGCGAAGGTTAAAATAATTCCGTCACAGTATAAAGAGGAAGTTTTATCTAAAAACATCTCGAGAGAAAACGGGATAAAGGCTGGGGATTTTATTCTGGATTTTGGTGTGGGAGTCGGCGCGTTACTGTCCGCGCGGCTGGCGTATTGTGTCAATCCGAAGATCTCCGCGGTTGATATTTCCAGGCGGGTTATTGAGGTGGCGAAACAACGGGTCGATTTATTAAATTTAACAAATATTGAATTTGTTCATATTTCTTCGACAACGCTTCCGTTTAAGGCTGAGTATTTTGACCGCGCGTTCGCGCTGAAGAGCATTTTGGGACCGGATGAACTAAGGCTAAGAATACTCAAGGAATTGTACAGGGTGCTTAAAACAGGTGGAAACCTAATTGTTGAAGATTACACATCGGCCAAGAATCCGGGGTTAGTGTGGACTCTGGAAAATTGGAAAGGGTATCTCCTGAAAGCTGGTTTTGTGATGGATGATCAGCAGGATCATGACATCAGGGTTCCGTATATATCAAAGACAGTCGGCGATCAAGCGGTGGGGTATCATTCGCCTGGAAGGCCGAACCAGTCATTCAAGACCGTAGGTTATCGGATTGAAGCGCATAAAGGTATCCGTTTGTCATCCACTGCGGTTGGAATTCCTGATCATCAGAGACCAGCCAGTTCCACATTCAACATGTCAGATAGCGATCGGACCATTTTATCCGCGATCAGAAAACGTTTGTCGTTAAGTCATCGCAGCCTTTTATGGATTGATGGCAAACAAGTCGATTATTGGGGATATGGAGACCAATTAATTAGAACGTATTTATTAGGCGGACTTTGCAAAAAATATCCAGAGATGAATGTTCATGTCTACTCAATATCAGATCATATCTACAATGCGGAGGCTTTTTCAGTGCATCCGTATAGCAGGGCAACCGTAGATTCACTTTTAGCTATAGCTAAAGATGATGAGTTCGATATGATTGTTATTTCTCATGATTTGTATGAGGGTACTATCGAAGGATATCCCTGGGAGAGGGTATTAAGAAAGGATATCAATACAGTCGTGCTTGATATGGTCGAATTTTCGCCACGAGAAATCAAATTCCGGGATATATCTGTGAACTTCTGGAATAAGCTGCCATCAAACGATAATAAATACGCGCAAGTATTTTTATGGCATGAAATTTTTGGATTAGAGCAAGGGATGAGGGAACCCGCTTTATACACTGATACCCGTTCAAGGTGTTTTCAGGAGGTTAAGGAATTTCTAAGCAGCAAGAATATTGCGGCAGAGCCCTCCAAGAGAAAGAAGCCGTTTATCATTTTCGCCGGGACAGGGGATAACGCTGTAATATTGGGTAGTCGATTTATTTCCATGAAAGTAGAAAAGGGTTTTTCTGATATGGCCCAAATGGCCAGGCTTATAAAAGAAATATACAAACAAACTGAAGGTGACATTGCGATTGTACGCAACAAACTTTTAACACAACAACGAGTAAAACTTTTGGAAGATCATCTTAAAGCCATATTGCGTGTGGATGCGAGACGACACATTCACATTTTGCCGGGCATTTATGAACCAGAGAAAAAGGAATTTACTAAATATATTAAATATTTTGCCGATGCCGCTATTGAAGTAGAGGGAGGGGGTGTGCATTTGGACGTTGCCTTAGAGGTTCCAGTCGTTAATCTGATTTCAGGGTTGATTATGAACTCCAACGGGGGCAAAGATAGATGGATCCCCTACTTTCTTGCCGATAAAGATTACCGCTGGATTGAGGTGGATGGCCATTACGATGCTATGTCAACTGGTCAAATGCGGGATGCGGTCATCGCATTAAAAGAAATATTAAAAGTATCATCCACTTCCAGTTCTACGGCAGGTGACACAAAAAGAGTCATCCTCATCGTTGAGAACGAAGAGCAATTTAGAGAAAAATATAAGGGTTTATTAAAAAATAAATTTCAAATAATAGAGGCAAAGAATGGAGAAGAGGCTTGGGATATTTTCCAAAAAGAGAGAAAGAAAATTTCTTTGGTTATAACTGATTTGGATATGGATGAGATGCGCGGAGAAGAACTTATAGAAAAAGTAGTTGAAATGGATTCCTCAATGCCGATTATTGTCATCACTGCGCGAGGTTTCGGCGGTGAGTGTAATTCTTTTGTGCCTAAGCGTGAGCTTGATACCGGTAAACACGATTTATGGGCTATTGCTTCACAATTAATTGCTGACCGCGAAGCAAAGGAAAAAAACGGCAGCAGCCCTTCCGACGGCAAGGCGGGAAGCTCGATGCGGGTTGTTTTATTTAATCGTGATATCGCGGATACGTTGTTGAGAAAAGAGGTTGAAGACATTGATCGCTTTGTTGATATTTGGAAAAATGACACTTATTTTTCAGATGATGTGGCATTCTCAGTCAAGTATCAGTTTATAATGAATGATGAGATGCCGAATGCGATTAATGAAAATAGCGTTTACGTGTTTAATTTATCCAAAATAAAGACCACAGAGGAATTGCTGGAGTTATTCTGGGATATGGTAGATGAGGGCTGGACAAAAATGAGCGTACCTTATCAGGAAGCATTCTTGAATGCTAATTTACAGGGCTCTTCTGCGTACAAGGATTTATCAAGGACAGCTCATTATGACGCAGAGGATTATATAATTGATGAAAATATATATTCCCATTTAAATAAAAACGATTTAGTTTTAGATGTGGGAGTAGGTTTTGGAGCTCACATAGCAAGAATTGTCGCCAAAAGGGTTAAGAAAGTTTATGGCACTGAAATCTCTCCGGAAATTATTAAACAGGCGGAAAAACATATTCAGGAAGAGGGCATTACGAATATCGAATTACAATTAGTAAAAAACACTCGTTTACCGTATGAAAGTAATTTATTTGATTGGATTATTGTTAGCCGGTTTTTCTTTAATTTGATGCCTAAAATGAGGATAAGTATGCTTGACTCTATCAATAGGGTCCTTAAGCCCGAGGGTATTCTTAATATAAGAACGTATTCAGCCGTTTCTGAACTGGGTTGGGATGTATGTGATTGGGAAGAATATCTTGAAAAAAGCGGGTTTAAAATAAATCGGGATTCTGTTCGTAGCGATGATGAGAAAGATAGGATATTAATTACTGTAAGAAAATGTAGTGATCGGCGAGTAATTGCCGGCAGGTCGGCTTCTGATGAGGTCGGAAGCTCTCTGATGGTAAATATCCGTCGGGACGCGTTAGAATCAAAATCGGCATTGATCGTGATGATAGAATTCTTTTACTCTATCTGGCAGACAGCGCCACCGGCGTCAGATATATATCTTCGTAAGTTTTTGCGTACCCCCCCCGGAGATAATCCATATCCTGTTGATTCAAAGCACAATCCAATTTCTTTTATCAACCCTTTCCAAAGCCAATTCATCAAACATGAGACTGGGCCAAATGGCGTTTTTCTGTCGTCTTTGCGAGCCATGAAGTGGCGTGGCAATCTCATATGTCATCGAGATTGCTTCGGCGCTTTGCTTCTCGCAACGACGGAAAAAGGCCAAAAGACTTCATATGACCCAGCCACACGTCTGATGAATTCAAATAAACAATTTATAAGAATACTATCCAGGCCTGCCAACAGGCATCCGTCAACAAAGACCTCAACGCCTGTGGGGAATTCAAGCGACGGGCAGAAGGAAAGAGAGGCTTTTTCCGTTCCAGCCCGACTGCTTCAAACGCTTCTTGATAAAGGCAAATTGTCTTTAGAGGATATCGGGATTCTCTTGAGGCATTTTCAGCAAACCGGCGACGTCATGCCCTTTAAGGCGCGCTGGCATATCGTGCGTATCATGAAGAGTGAAATTTTTGAGGGTTACTTGAGCGATCAGAAAGTTGGCAGTTTATTGAAAATACTTTTGACCCCTCCCGTCCGTGATTTGAGTCAGTCTTCCCAGCAGATTATCCTGATGGATGTAGTCCAAAGATTCCACAAAGGTCAGCCTGTTTATATGGAAATTATCAGCCGCATGGCGCGCGTCCTGGAGTTCTTTGACAATTGCCATCGCGCATATCCGGAACTTAGACTTAGGGTGCATCTTCAGTATGAGCAAGAAAGTATCCCTCACTCTGGCAGACCAGTGAATTTCTTGCGTTTATTACTCTTGTTTCAGGGAACCGTGGAAATAGGGAATGGGCATTGCGTTATTGATATCCGGTTTAAACACTGGATTGCTGTGATGTTGTTTATGCGTGTATTGGACAGGTGGGGATTTTTATGCGCGGTTTCCAGTTTTAATTCACCTGCGCTATTTGACATTTCGATTGCTTCTCAAAGAAATCCTGAGGAACCACTCAGCGCGGTTTCAAAACTCTTTCTGGAGCCGTTCAGCTTGTCTTCCCTCCTGGCTGAGGCCCAGGATAATATGGCGCATTTTCGGCCTGGCCTGGAGAAAAAAGGGATTTATCTTCATTTCAAATTGCTGACAACCGTTTCAATCAGTTACTACCCGGACATCTGCCGTCGGATAGGACTGCTGTCATTTCTGACGGAGTCGCGGAACTTTGAAAGGCCTTATGAACGGGCTCTGGATATTCTGGAGCAATGGTTTCAAAGAATCGGATTTCAAAAACAGTGGCTGAAAACTACGGAGCAAAAGCGCACATGGATGGGAAAATTCTTTCACCGGATCCTGATAAAAATTTTTCAGGAAACTTTTAGAAAAGGATTTTTGAAGAAGGCTGTGAAAAGCGGGTTTCGATTAAACGGTTTACTTAGGAAGATCGTTGAGTGCGTCATAGCGCGGGAAGCCGAAGACAGGGACATCAAATTGGATGACTTTGTTTTTTCGCGGAATAAATTTGATCACATCGTACGGATCGCGGAAATCTTGGATAACAGACATCTTGTTGAAAACACGGCAATACTAGAAGAGCAGTTGGACAGTATTGTGGCCTATGATTTTCTTAAGGACGATCCCGCTATCCTGGAACAGAAGGCGGAAGCTGTTGAGCGTTACTTGAATGAACCACTCAGTCGGATTATTAAGAATTTTACCGATGCTGTGAATCCCATTCTCAATGGAGTCGAACGCAAGGTTTATACGAGGATTGAACGTGAGTTGATTGGTCTATTGCGGATCCCGGCCTCCTGGGAGGATACATTAAGAGCGCTGGATCATATCCTTCTCTCTGCCCTATGCCGTGAGGATAAAGAAACGCGGCTTGAGGCTGTTGAGTTGATTCTTTCTTTAGGCGGCACCAGCATCCAACGCAAGATGGAGGGGCGCTTGGTGCGGATGTTTTTTGGGACAGAGAGTGAGCGATCTATTGCCGAGGAATTAGTCACGACGTTTGCGAATAAGGGTATCGAACTGCCGACAGCCCAAAAAGCTTACGCGGCGGTGAAGGGATTTAAGGGTGGGCAGAACGAGGAACGTGTCGGGCGTCAGCCCCGTGGTTCTTCATCCGTTAAGGAAAGGGTGGTCCCGTTCGTCATGAAAGGGAGACGCGTTGAGGCTTTTTCGCCGGCGAGAAAGTCCAAAACGTCTTCTGGCCTTAGCCAGGAATCTCTCCGGACCCTTGCCCGTGCCGCTGGTTTATCTTTCCGAGATCCAGACAACAAATTTATCGGGACCCTGCGCGGTATTCTTGGCAAGCTGGATGAAAAGCTTACACGAGACGAGAAGCGCAGGCTTTTAAGACGATCCATGAAAGTCATCGCGGGAATAAAAGAGAGGAATCATCCATTCCCCTGGCTGACGCCTCCGGGGATGATCATCATCGCGTTGGTTGAGGGGTTGGAGACAATCCATAAGACGCGTTTAATGCGGGGGGAGGAATGGGGGAGCGTGAAAAGTCATCGTAAGGGAGATCCGAATATATTTACCGGAGCAACGGTGTACATGATTGAATTTTATGGCGCGTTGATCCAAAAAAGCAAGATCCAATGGAAAACATTTGGGGATTTCTCTACGCCGTCCAAACAAACGATCTTGAAGTCGGCGTTGACGAAAGAATACGCGAAACAGGTTCATTTCTCGAAACTTTTTAAGAAAGACGGCCTTGTTCCTCCACCGGAAGGGTTGAAGGAATTTGTGAAGAAGATTTTTAAAGATTATCCCGCGATGTTGGGAGGAAAGACGTTTGAAGAGATATTCGCTTCTGATGAATTCGTCGTTATTAAAGCCAGGTTTCCTGTCAGGGTGAAGGATCGAGAGATAATGGCGTTAAGGCCAGAAGAGGTGTTTCAGGCCATAGAGAAGACGCGGACTTTAGCCCGCCGGACAGAGGCGGAAGTACAAAGGAAATTGAACTGTATCCAAAGGCGCGTTTCGTTGGGAGATCCCACCTCTTACCTGCGCGAGTTCTTGCGGGAGTTTGACGCCGGAAAGTTTTCGTTGAGCGATGTTGTCTTTGTTGTGGTTCGCCTTTATTCTCTGGTTGAGTCCATGACATTTAACGGGTTTGATATGCGCTTGACCACAACGGATGAAGCCGCTGTATACACCTGGATGCAAAACGCCGGACATTGCTGGGATGCTGAGGCTCAAGTCCTTGTTTCTGCCTGGCTTCATTTGGGGAAGAAAATTCTTCCCACAGGATGGACGTGGGAACGACTCATTCAAGAGCATAAGGTAGAGAAGATTTTACCCAAGGTGAATCCTTGGGATGAATACAGCGGATTTCAAATGAACTCGCGACAACATGGCCAAGATTTTTCTGCCCGTTTGCACGACTTCTCAAATGCCGCCGGCAGTCCGCTCAAGAAAATGCCTAATTCTTTCTCTATTTCCCATAACCGTCACAGCAGACAAATTGTATCGACAAACGTTTGGGGTTTTAGACAAAAAGTTTTACGATTGGTTGGTGGACGCGCCAGGGAATTGAAGTCTGTCAGACCGTATATTTGGGGAACGCATATGCAGGGCTTTGAGGATATGAAGATCATAAAGAAGTTACCGGTGAATATGATTGAGATCAAGTTCGACGGGTTTCAAGGGGAAGACGCTCTTCATCGTTGGGCTGACGGTTTTGTTGAGGATGAGTCTAATATGCGCAGGTTAGTGGAATTCATCAAGAAAGAAAATTTAACGGCGCAGGTCCATTTCCCTTTTCAGCTCACTGTTGAATTGGAACAAGGTTATGCGCGAGAGCTGTCCCTTGCCCGCGGAGAAGACCATATTTATTTCCTCCAGTATTTTGAATTCCTGGAGACCATGAGAAGAAAATATGAATTGACCCCGCAATTAGTCGTTACCCTGCATCCGCCTCGCCGTGTCCCCGATACGACAATCGACGAAATGCTCGACGTCTTTAACGCGTTCCTTAGAATCCTTGGAAAAAAAATAGAAGAAGAACAATGGAAGATTATGGTCGGTGTAGAAAATATGCCGTCCAATTACGATTGGCCGGTAGGAAATTCCCCGCGGGATTTTGAAATTATATTCAAAGGTACTCCTGAGTGTATTCAGCAGACTTTTGAAGCGGGGCATGCTCGGTTGACCGATCATACTCTGGACGAGTATCGGCAGTTAGATGAAAAGATGGGAAAGCGGATTGTGAACATTCATTACCACGCCAACGACGGCGAATACGATGATCATTCCTTTCCGGATAAGGAAAGGCTGACGGATTTTTATGAGATTATATCTTTGGCGCTAAACGGCGTGCCGTTGGACATTGAAGTCTTATTTAATCAGTATGAGAAAAAAGAACTGGTTCTGCGTTTTGAGGAGTTAGAGAAATATATAGAAAGACGCGCCCAAAAACCTTTGGTCATCAAGAACCTGGCCGAATTAACGCAGGGCGTCCATAAGAAATGGATTGAGTTTGAAAATGGGACAATCGTCTCGCGCCATCCAGAGACCATGTTTATCGCGCTGGAGGAAGGCAGGCCCGTAGGTCTTATGGATGTGGAGATATCCGGAGAAAAGGCCGTTGTCGAGAATTCACGGATTTTTAATAAAGATCTGTTTCTCGATATAGCCAAAATTCTATATCAAGCCGCGTGTAAAGAGCTCGTAAAGAGGAAGGTCTATAAAATAACTTCCAAATACTATCCGGGCAGCGAAGAGCATAAATTATGGATGACAACAATCCCCCCCAAAGTTTTAAAGAAGGCCGGTCAATATAATCCGGCGGGTGGTTTTTACGAATTAGAGATGGATATTCCAGGGAACCCGCGCGCCGGTGAAGCAGGCAGCCCGGTGGGGCGAGGTTATTTGTTAACATACCTGCGCCGTTTCATCCATGCCCCTCCGGTGACGGCAACGCGTCATGCGTTCCTGTCTCCACAGGCGGATCATAGGCCGCAATCATCCCCTCCTTTTAAGACAGCGTCTCCCGTCTCCTTCGAGCAAATCTTTAGGGAGGATCTTGAACTTACTCGTCAAAATATCAGGAAAAAGTTGCTGAGTACTATTTTGTACAGCATCACCAACGGTTTGAAGGCGGGTGTGTTCTGGCGCCGGCACCCTCCCAAAATAAAGACGGAGTCTTTTTATTTGCTGGCTGAGAAGCTTGTATGGGAGGGCAAAGATATTATTTATAGTTATAAAATAGATTTGGATAGAAACGAGAAAAAGGAAATTGATTTTGATTCAATGCTCCAGATTCGTATTGAGAAGGCACGCTCATTTGGAAAAATGGGCGGGGCTGGCTACCGGATTTCTATCCAAGCGTTTCAAAATACTTTCCTGGTTTTCAAGGCCGATGAAAAGTGCCTGGTGAGAAACATTCAAGGCGTAGCCGGTCAAATCAAGATGTTTCCATCGATGGCGCCATTTCTAAAGTCCCAAAAAAATTCTTTTTTGCGCGTGACCGGTGAAATCGTGTCTTTGATCGTCCAGCATGGGACAAAGCCGGCTCTGCGCTCCCTGCGGACAGTGCTTCATAGTCATATCGTTGAAGAGCGGCTGTTATGGTTGGGGGATATCGTTTTAACAGTTTACAGAAATAAAGATTTAAATGCGCTTGCCTGGTCGTACAGGATGCGGGAGTTTGAAGAATACAAGAGGCAAATAGAGACGGCATTGAGGAAAAAGGCTCTACCATGGCTTGCCTGGATTGATGAAAGACTCACGGATTTAGAGCAGCGTTTGGAACAATTGATTAATGAACTTGATGAGCAGGAGGAGCGTGGCCCGAGGGAGCATTCCCAAGTTAACGAACGGTCACCGCTGCCGGACTACTATGCCGTTCTGGGAGTTCGCCCGCAGGATAATGGAGATACCATTCGGAAAGCCTATCGGGTAGCGGCCCTCCAATATCATCCGGATAGAAACCCCGGGGACAAAAAGAGCGAGCAACGGTTCAGAGATGCCGCGGCAGCGTGGGAGATGCTGGAGGATATAAATAAAAGAAGGGTTTACGACGCCTATTGGCAGAAACATTATGGCTGCAGACGGAATAAGATGTCCAGCGCGTTGGCAGACAATGGCAAACGGCCCGCGCGGTCCAGTATTGTGTCAGGATCGGTAATGTTGCAGCGCCGGGAGGCGTTGTTGAGGTTTTATCTTTTGGAAACCAGCCGGCTGTATCTTGAGGTGATGGGTCTGCGCTCCATCCGGCTGAAGTCTGGTGATAACCCGAAACAGCGGCAAGAGGCAGACAGGGATGCGGAGAGGATCGTCGGAGAGTTGATTGGACTTGCGAGGGAAGATCAGGCATTTGACTGGATCCGGGAGGAATGGAAGACCGCGGCGGGACTGGTAGCTAGCCGCAATGAGCCCGGTGCCTTGGCCGCGCTTTTTAAAGTGATTAAAACGCTGTTCATTGATTTGGCCTTATTTCTGAAAAGAAAAGGATATTACCAAAAGGTCCGGGTCAGGTATGACTTCATACATCGAAAATACAATGTTCCTCAGGGCCAGTGGGTTAATTTTGAGCTCGCCGGAAATAGAACGGTGAAGATAAGGGAGGCTGTCATAAAACCCCATACCCTGCTGTGGGAGGCCTTCCGCGCAGTGGATCATCAGATGGATCATCACCTTGAGGAAATCACATGGATTAATCATGGCCTTGAGGCATTGAAAAACGATTTGAAGAAGAGTGAGATGCAGTCCCTGGCTGTTAAATTGGACAGGTCCCTGGTATTAGAAAAGGAAATCGTCCTGGTCGGTTTAAAGATTATATTGTCCCAGCTCAAGGAGAAGGATAAAGAGCGGGCCCGGGACACGGCTTATATTATCAGTAAATTCTTAGAGGTCCGGAAAGGGAATATACTTGATATGATTAGTCACACACAGATAGGACGACTTTCGGTTTTGAGATGGATGGTGGACTTGAGGAACAAAAAGCTGAAGGAGAAATTGGACAGGATTGTTTCTGGCATGGAAGAAGGATTAAGGAAAGAAATAGTCATAAAGAGGATCGATGATTTCAAGGAGAGCAGATGTCTTCAGGAACCGGAATACGACGGGGTCAAACAACGGGCTGGGTATGCCAGGGCGTCTTTGGTCCAGGGTAAAGATAAAAAAGCCAGGGGAATTCTGGAGGCTGTTTCTCAAAGCATCAAAGAAGCCGATGCCCAGGCCGGATTCGCGGAATATTTCAGAGACATGTACGTGAAGGCCTGCCTGAACAGAGGATTCGACCATGTCTTGCCGGAAGACATCTTTGAGCAGTTGTTTCTCGCGTATCTTAAGCAGGCCAATATCAGCCGAGGATCGCCGGACGAGAAGAAGAGAATTCTTAATGCCCAGCGCTTTCTGATAAAATGCTGGCGAATCCTGTTTATCCCTTACAGAATCAAGAATCCCACCGACAAAAAAAAGAGAATTATTAATCCAACCTTTAAGGCCGTTACCGAGTTCCTCCAAGAAACAAGGTTCAGAATCCCGGACAATAATCAAAGAATCAGCATTTGTGAAAGATTATACGAGAAATATAAACGCAGGCCAGGGGGCGTGGCTAGGCCCCAACTGGAAAAGGCCTGCCTTCTGGATGTTCGACCATGGATCGAGAAAGTGGCCCCGCCCGCTCCGGAGACGGGCCCGGGTGATGACCCTGGCCATCCAGCGCCTCTCTCCAGTTCGGTGAGGGGTGTTTCTAAGAAAGAAATGGTCCATCGGGAAGTCACGGAAAGGCTATCTCAACAAAGTTTTGAGAAATTGGATGAAGAGCGTCAGGCGGTTTTGAAGAGAATTGAATTCGAGAAGATAACAGATAATCAGATTATGTCTATTTTAAGAAGAACTTCTGATAGCCGGAGCCAATGCCCATGGGATATTCTCAGCGTTGAGCAGGCCTACGCATTTATCCGGTATATTTTAAATCTTCCATCGAGAAAACGGGACGGACAGCCGGGGAAAATAACGTGGTTTCAGATTCAAACGGCGTTTGGGTTTAACGAACTCAAAGAAACAAAACTTTTTGTGTTAAGCGCCGCGGGCTGGGTGAATCAGGTTGTCGAGGGGGAACATTTTGACATTGAAAGGCTTCTTAAAGGGGAAGATAAGGGTTATCTCGGTTTTGGAGAGATTGCCCCGCTCTTCAAGGAACAAAAGGTCTTTAAAGAGTTTCTTGAGGATATTGAATCTGCGTATGGGATAGATTTGGCGGGCTTTAAGTTTTCCAGGGCAGACATTAATAATGAAATGTCCGTTGTCTTTCGTAAGAGGGAAGTCCGTTTCAAATATTTTGAGGTGTTGCATTTTGTTAATGAAAAGGTAAATGCCAAGTCGGATATCAACCTGCTTTTAGAAGCGCAGACAGCCTTGCTGAACCGGATAGAAAGGAAACCTGATTGGGAGAAGATATTAACGCGGATCGAAGGGGTCTCGTTTTTGCATTTCTTTGACTGGTCGCGTGTGCCGATGACAGACAAAAAGTTTTTTAAAAAGAAACTGGATGATTTGTTGAACCGGTTGAATGAAAAGAATTTATACACGCTGGAGTACTCATTGATGAGATGGCTGTTGGGTGAGGGATGCGATGAGAGAGATACAGCGGATGCGCGTCGTGATTTTACCAGGGGCATGATAAAACTTATCAAAGATAAAATTGAGAAAAATGAGTTGGTTGACCAAAAGATGATCCATCAAATGCGTAAAGACGTTTTAAGGAAAATAAAAGAAGAACGGCTGGCCCAAATGAGACAAGGGTTCATGAAGGTTAGGCTAAACAGGAAGCATGCGGCGGAACAGTCCAAGGATAACCCTGTAAGTTCAACAGTCGATATCAAACACAGATTATTGCCGCTTGCTCAATTCATGGGAAACAAAATCATTGGGGTAAAAGATCAAATGGGCGAGAAGGCGACGATGGTCGTTGGTTTTGACGGTCTGCCGGGCTGCGGTAAGTCGACGTTAGTTTATCTCATTGGAGAATATTTGAAGGCCATGGGCAGGCCGAATCTCGTCCTGGGGCTGGATATCTCTTTAAAAGATATTGAATGGTTTAGCGCGCTGCGCAAGAAGGTCATCGGCTGGACTTTGACGCCAAGAGAGGTAATGCTGCTGGGGGAGATGGCCGATACGATTACTCCCGGACAGCCGTTTGACCGGCTCATAGAGGCTTTTGATTTGGGATTGGTAAAATGGCTGTTCAAAAGAATCCAGGAACTTAATTCGGATCAAGTGATTCTTCCTATACCCAATACCTGGGATCGCTTTAGCTCGGAGCGCAAGGATATAACATTAAAGCTGGAAGGTGGAATGATTATTCTGGTCGACTGGCTGTTTTCTTTTATAAAAGAATTGCAGAGGGCTTATCATCTGCGTTACCGGATTAAGGTTGATCCTCTGTTTGCCAAGAAACATTCTTGGGACAGGATCGAAGAGCAGTGGGGATGGAATAAGGCCTTATTTGATGAAATGATGCTGTTTTACGACCTGGGCATTAAGATCAGTTGTGATGCCTATGCCTTAGAGACATCCAAAGCGGTTGACTCTCTCATCGACATTTCTCCGCTGAAAGGAGCGGTGGTAAGTCCGGCAATCATAAACAATCCTGAAGAGCTGATTCAAAGGGTTTCCTCTTCCCTTGACGCGGCGCCTCACGCAGATGCCCCGCTGATCCGTCAGGTGACATATATTTTAAAAAGTTATAAGCAAATTTTGAATGACAACGGTAAGAGCCTGCTACTTTATATTGAAAAGAATAATGTTCTTCCTCCAACATGGGAAGGTCTTGAGTTTGATAAATTGAAGAGATTGACACTGCCACAGATGGTAGGAGAAATGGTGGCGATCCCCGCGGGTGAGGCGGGGCCTACCTTGGCTGAATTGATCGACAGATGGAACCGTAAGAAACTTTCCAAAGGTCTATTTATTCGTCCTAAAGAGAGCCAAAAATATTGGCTGACGCAGTCTGCTACGCATGAAGGCTGTTATAGCGGTTGTCTTTATTGTTGTCTCGATGCCGGGAAATTTACTTTTTATCCATATCCTATCGTGGTGCAGAAAATAAGAGAATGGAAGGAAGCAATTTTTTATGACAACAATGACCCCTTTCATTACCGGGATACGGTCGTGAAGGCCAATCTTGCTGATGTGGTGACCGAGAAGCTGAAATTTTCCAAGACAGGAGTTCTGCTTTCCACATCCGGCTGGCATGAGAAGGATTCCTATGCCAATGAGGCGGCGGCCAGGATTGCCTTTATGATAACTCAGGAAAATAGACGGGAAATCGAGCTATTTGTTAATTATCACCTCTTTTATCCACAATTGTATCGTCCGTTAAAAAATAATGATAAAGAGAGGATCAACCAGGCCTATCTGTTTTTGAAGCAGAGATATTTGCATGTGTTCAGGGTGTTGGGCGGCCTGATTCAAGAAGGAGCGGGACGTAGGGAAGGCCAAGGCCAGATTCATATCTTACGAAGAGAAACCCCGTCTCCCTATGATGCCTATGGTCAAGCGCCTCTGTTGGACGAAATCACTAAAATACAGACAAGGATGTGGAAAGAGCTGGCGGTAGAATTAAAGGCGGAAGGGATAGATATCGCCACCGCTGTTACCGGTGCAAGATCCATTTCCTGGACCATTGGAAGGGCGCAGACCACATGGAAAGATGCGAAATCTTTCGCATCCCGGAAATCACGTCCTTAAAAATTGTTTGTTTAAGTAATTTTCGGTCATTTCGATCACAGTGGGCCGGCCGTGGGGGCAGGTGAAGGGATCCAGGCATTTTAAGAGTTGCTGGCGTTGATATTCTATTTCTTCGCCGGAGAGATGGGCGCCGGCCATGACGGAAGCCCGGCAGGCCCGGCGGGCCAGGGCTTCGTGATCGCAGCGGGCGGGATTTTCGCCGGAAAGGATCTCACGGACGGCGCGCTCCGTATCATTAATAAGAACAGGATGCGTGTGAACAGCGATGCTGGCTTGATCAAATTGAGTGCTGGCAAATCCGATTTTATTGAGCCTCTCCTGGGCTTCTTCCCAAATCAGGAGTTCCTGCGGCGAGAGTTTGATGATGTAAGGGCTTAAGAGGTGTTGGACTTCAATGGCGCCTTTTTCCATTTGGCGGATGAGCGCTTCAAAACTGACGCGCTCCTGAGCGGCGTGCTGGTCAATAATGAGGACGGAGGACTCGGTTTCAAAGAATAGGAATTTGTTCATGAAGGCGCCGAGGAATCGGGCCTGGGACAGCTTGTTGTGCAGGCTGTCCTTTTTTTGCGTGTAGAGGGCCTCGCCGGCCATGGAAAAATAATTTTTCTGCGGAAAGGTGTATTGTTCCGTCGGGGGCTGGGTTTCGGATTTGGAAGTGAATGATTCAAAGATGTCCAGCGGAAGAATTTCTCCCAGAGGGTTTGAAATACCGGCCTTCGCTAGGGCCTGGGGGAGCGAATACGGTTTTATTTGTCTTTCAGAAATCGTCGGGGAGGACTGTACAGCGAATGGCGGAGTGTCCGCGTGCGGGTTAGCGGCGGCGTTTGCTTGAGAAACGGTTTGACCCACCTGTTTCGCCTGGCCTGAGCGCATCAGGGCGTTTTCACATAAGTGCCGCAGGATCGCGACGATATTTTGTTCGTCTCGGATTTTAACTTCACGTTTGGTAGGGTGAATGTTGACATCGATCTCGCCGGAAGGGATATCGATCATGAGGACAAAAAAAGGATAACGGCCTTCCGGAAGAATTAACCGATAGACATTGTTCATATGAAAACTGATGGTTTTATTCTCGACAGGGCGGTTGTTGATAAAAATATACTGCATATCCCTGCGGGAACGGGCGATGTTGATATCCCCCAGGATCATGCGGACGCGGATGTCTTTCTCCGTAAGGTGCTGGGATGTTTCCAGGATATGCTTTTCATCTAAATGTAAGACCTCGGCGATACGGCTGATCCGGGATTCTGAAGGCTTAAGGTCGATCAGGGTTTTATCCTCATGCGTGAGCGTGAAGTGCTTATCGGGATAAAGCATCGCGTAGGGAATCAAGATATTTAAAATCTGGTTCATTTCAGTGACGTTGGACTTAAGGAATTTCCGGCGGGCGGGTGTGTTAAAAAAGAGTTCCCGGATTTCAATCTGCGTGCCTTCAGGGATGTTCACCGGATGCATCTCCAATTTTTCACCGCCGCGCATATGGATCTGCCAACCGGTCTCTTGGCCTTTGGGTTTACTGCGCAAGACGACATCCGCGATCGCCGCGACACTGTAAAGGGCCTCCCCGCGGAAGCCTAAAGAGTGGATATCAAATAAATCCTCGGCCGTGGTGATCTTGCTCGTGGAATGCCGCAGAAAGATCGTCTCGATGTCTTCATGGGCGATCCCCGTTCCCGTGTCGTTCAGATGGATGGACGTCTTGCCGGCCTCCCGGAGGTGGAGTTCGATTTTCGCGGTTTGGGCGTCCAGGGCGTTTTCGATTAATTCTTTGACGACGGAGGCCGGCCGTTCAATGACCTCGCCGGCCGCTATCTTGCTTATGACATCCGGGGGAAGGAGGTGGACGCGTTTCATGGTGTTTTATCCAGTATGTTTTTGAGTTCCTGAATTTTATTCAACGCCGCGACCGGGGTCAAGGTGTTAACGTCCAGCGACTGAAGGATGGCCCGGACTTCTTCGAGCGGGAGATCCGGCGGTTTCGTAAAAAAATTGAATTGATCCTCCGGACATCCCTGGGCCGCGGGGAACGTCGAGCGGTTGGCTTTAAGATCTTCCTTTAAATTGTTCTTGAGTTCCAGTTGCGTGAGGATATGTTTGGCCCGGGTGATAACCGTCGGAGGAATGCCCGCGAGTTTGGCGACGTAAATACCGTAACTGTCATCCGTGCCGCCCGGCACGATCTTATGGAGGAAGATGATCTCGTCCTTCCATTCTTTGACCGCCACATTGTAATTTTTGACGCCCGCGTGTTCGTCGGCCAGGGCCGTGAGTTCGTGAAAATGGGTGGCGAATAATGTCCGCGCGCGGGTCTTTTGCAGATGTTCGGCCAGGGCCCAGGCCAGACTGAGTCCGTCGTAGGTGCTTGTCCCTCGGCCGATCTCATCGAGGATGACGAGGCTGCGGTCCGTCAGATTATTCAGGATGTCCGCGGTTTCATTCATCTCCACCATAAAGGTGCTTTGGCCTTTGGTGATGTCATCTTGCGCGCCGATACGCGTGAATATTTTATCCACGAGGCCGATGCGGGCCGCGTGGGCCGGAATAAAACTTCCCGCCTGCGCCAGGATGACCAGGATCGCGGTTTGACGGATATAGGTGGATTTTCCGGCCATATTCGGGCCGGTGAGAATAATGAGGTGATTCTCAGTACCGTCCAGCAGGGTGTCATTGGCGATAAAGGATCCGGACAATGTTTTCTCAACGACGGGATGGCGGCCGTCCTTGATTTCGATCAGGGTGTCTTCGTGGATCAGAGGCGCGATATAATCGGGATTCCGCGCCAGGGTCGTTAAGGAACTCAGGACATCCAAGGTCGCCACGCTTTGGCAAAAACCGTGGAGTTCCAGGGAGTGATCCAGGATCTCTCGTTGAATTTCCTGGATGAGCGCGTTTTCGATCTTGAGAATTTTATCCTGGGCGGTGAGGATTTTTTCTTCGTATTCTTTTAGCGACGGCGTGATAAATCGCTCGCCGTTCACCAGAGTCTGCTTGCGAATGTAATCTGCCGGAACAAGTTTCAGGTTCGTGTTCGTGATTTCAATGTAGTAGCCGAAGACTTTGTTAAATCCGACCTTCAGGGAGTTGATCCCGGTCCTTTTGATTTCCTGTTCCTGAAAATTGCGGAGCCATTCCCGTCCGTTTTCCTGGATGTTCCGCAGGCTGTCGAGTTCGGCGTTATAACCGTGTTTAATGATTTTTCCTTCAGGATGAGAAAGAGGCACCGCGTCATTGATGGATTTAAAAAGATACTGGCGTAAGTCGGGGATGTCCTCCAAAGTAAAGAGCGGATTCTGCAGGCGCAAAGATTCGATAAGATCAATGATTTCCGGCAGGAGGGTCAAGGCGTTACGGATGGCCAGCAGGTCTTTGGCATGGGTGTACCCGCAGCTCAGACGCGAGAGGTTTTTTTCCAGATCCGAGATTTTGGACATCCGCGTTTGAAGGTCCGCTTGGATCTGGGGGTGTTTTTTGAGAAGTTCAATGGCCGTCTGCCGCCGGAGAATAACGTCCGGCTGTTTTAACGGGTGGTTGATCCAGTGGCGCAACAGGCGTTTCCCCAGGGCGGTGGAGGTGGCATCGATTGTTTTGATCAGCGTGTCAAGCTCTAACCCCAGCCGGGCGGCGGGGGAAATGAAGACATAATCGTGATCGGTATAGAGAGAAATTTTATCCACGTGCCGTAAGGGCTGGTTGTTCATTTGTTTGAGGTATTCCAGCAGGGCGCCTGAGGAAGAAGTCGCCGCGGGCATGTCTTCAATCCCGAAGCCGTTGAGATTATGGACAGCGAAATGGGCGCAGAGATTCCTTCGGGCGATCTCAGCGTTAAAACACCAGTCTTCAAAAGGGCTGAGGGTGATTCTTTTGTAATTCAGTAAAGGACTTTGAAAGAGGGTCTTGATTTTTTCTTCGGCCAGGGCCGGATAAATACATTCGAAGACCGGTAAATTGCAGATCAGCTCCGCGATGTTGGTTTCATCCGCCGGATACTGGTTAGTTTGGATCGTGCCGATGGCAGGATCCGTAAAAGAAAGGCCGATGGATTTCGCGTTCGGGCTCAGGCAGAGAAGGTAACGGTTGTCGGCGCTGTTCTCATCCAGGAACGTGCCGGAGGTGATAATGCGGGTGACGTCGCGTTTGACGATGCCTTTAGCCAGGGCAGGGTCTTCCAGTTGATCGCAGATCGCCACTTTATGCCCCGCCTTAATGAGCTTGGCAATATAACTATCCGCGGCGTGATGGGGAAACCCGCACATGGGGATCTTTTGGGTGGGATCCTTGCCGCGGGAGGTTAAGACCAGATCCAGGGCCCGCGCGACGATCCTGGCATCGTCAAAAAACATTTCATAAAAATCGCCTAATCTGAAGAAGAGGATGCAGTCCTTGTGTTTGGATTTGATCGCCTGATACTGTTTCAGCATCGGCGTGCCTTTAAGTTCAGCGGATTCGATGTCCAGAGGGGCGATGGTTTTAGAGAGCGTGTTATTTTCTTGAAGGGGAAAAGGGTTCAAGGGTTAGGCTCCGGGTCTAAATATCAAGATAAAGGTAAAAGGGAAAAATTTTCGAAGAGCTCATGCGGATTACATTTATAGCACAAAACAAAATAGATGAAAATAAAAGTTTTTTAGCGGCCGCCTCTTTTTCCGGTCTTGTCAGAACCCATGGTTTCACCGCTCCCATTGGCAGGAATTGGCGTTGGGTGGTATACTTCCGACAGATTTGGGATTTGAGAGAACATGAGGAGAATCTATGGAGAAAAAATGTTTTATTGTTGGAAAGATATGTTTATTCCTTTCGATTTTAATAGGCGGGACAAGGGTATCTTTTGCCGACACCCATAACGAAATGGGGGAATTTTTGACTGATCTGGGTGAATCCTATTACAACCAAGGAGATACTCAGGAGGCTATCCATGAGTTCAGCAAGGCCTTGCTGGTGGATCCTTCTAATGAGAAGGCAAAGCGATATTTAAAAGAGCTGGGTTTGGATCAGGGGCTTTATAAAGGAATAAAGACGCGCTCTTCGCAAGTGGCGGAATTAGCCGATCAAGTCAAAGGGTATAAACAACAAGTCACTGATTTAGAAAAACAACGGCTTGAGATAGAAGAGCAATCCAGACAGTTTAAGGAAGAAAAGGATAGTTTCATTAAACAAAATCAGACCAAATTAGCGAAGGCGCAAGAACTTCAAGCGAACGTCCGTCAAATGGAGGAAAGTCATAAAAGGCATCTGGCCGAGCGTGACACCCAGATAAAACAAATGGAAAAATATTATCAGGATAAGAGTCGGGATTACCAGCAAACGCTGGAACAACAGAAAAGTCAGTTTACCACCCAACTTTCCGTTCAATCTTCCGCGTTGGAAGTCAAGGAGGAAGACATTAAGGTCGTCAAGGGAAAATTGGATGCCTTGATCGGGCGAGGCCTTGGCCGGGAAGATCAAGCCGCCGTCTTGACTCAAAAGGTTCATCAGCTTAAAAAAGAGGCTCAGCGGGAGGAAAAGCGCCGGGACAATATGTTCCAGGCGGTGGATGAGTATTTGTATCTTCGGAACGATGTGTTGAATGATTTAAAGAATCAAGTCGTTTATGGAGAATTGGATTTAGTGAAAGAGGAACAGAGGCGTTGGGTCAGGCTTGATGACCTCATTGAGTTAAATGATTCCGTCGGCCAACACCGGTATTGGTTGAATGAAAGGGACGCTTGGATTGAAGAGAAAAATAAAAGTCTGAATTCTTTGACGGGGCGGTTGGCGGATATTCAAACAGAGTTAAAGAAGAAAAACGCGTTAATTCAAGAACAAGAAAAACATCTTCTGGATCTTAAGAAGGAACTCCAAAACGCGCGCTCTCAACTCAAAAATCTGCAGGGTGGAAGTCAGTAATTTGACGGCGCCGTAGTGCCGGATTTTATGTCCGGCGGCAACCTTACCATTTAAGAAACCAATGAAAAGAATTGTTCTGTTAAGTTTGGGCGGCTTATTGATTTTCACGGGATTAAGCTGTGCGCGGAAGCCTCCCCGGGAGGGAGAGCATAAGGTTTATTATCCCGGAGGTGAATTGAAGGCTGTCTGGCGTTATCATCAGGGAAAGAAAGACGGGGCCTTTCAGCAATATTATAAAAACGGCCAACTCCACAGTGAAGGGGAGTACAAAAACGGATTACTGGACGGCCTTTCCAAAGGATATTATGCTAACGGTCAATTAAGCAATGTCTTGAATATTGTGCATGAAAAGGCCGAGGGCCCATTTAAAGACTATTACGATAACGGCCGGCTTAAGGTCGAAGGGAATTATAAAAATAATAAGAAGGAGGGTCTTGTAAAAACGTATTATGAAACCGGCGCATTAAACCGGGAAGAGAATTATCAAGACGGACTTTTGCAGGGCATAAGCCGGGTCTATTATCCAAATGGCACGATGCAGGCCATGGAGGGATATAAAGTGGGATTGAAGGATGGAACGGCGACGATGTTTTTCCCGAACGGTGGCACGTATTCTATTCGAACCTACAAAGAAGGAAGGTTGAGCGGGATTGCCCGTGATTATTATCTCAACGGTCAATGGAAGGGTGTGAGTCATTATAAAGAAGATCAGTGGGACGGCGATTTCAGGGAGTATTATCAGGATGGGAGCCTTAAGCGAAAGGCGCATTATGGGAAAGGCAAACGTTTGGGGAGTGTCAAGACCTATTATCCCGGCGGCAAATTGAAAGGAGCGGGGTATTATAAAGATGACAAACTGCAGGGAGCAGGTCAGGCCTATGATGAAGAGGGTTCTCTCATTCTTGAAACGGATTTTGAGAGCGGGACGCCCGCGGGCGTAAGCAAGGAGTATTATCCTAATGGGGACATAAGAGCCATCGTGGAATATAGTGATGATCGAGAGACGAGCCTTGTGACAGAGTTTTATCCGGACGGGGGTGTGGCGCGTGAGGCGATTTATGAATCCGGAAAACTC
This sequence comes from Candidatus Omnitrophota bacterium, assembly GCA_003528115.1. GTDB lineage: Bacteria > Omnitrophota > Gorgyraeia > Zapsychrales > Zapsychraceae > UBA10174. The sequence goes on along the minus strand of DOGZ01000009.1, from coordinate 23,049 downwards.
AAATCCCGTAAACAGTACGATCGTCAGGGCAAGGTGATAGCGGAGGAAAACGGACTTCCGCAAAAGCAATGAAACAGGGTGGCGTCAGGCGTTGTCCGTAGGTCAATAATACAGAGCGGGAGCCAATCACCTGTTAAGTTCGTGACGACAGCCAAAGATTCGCTTTCAAAGGTTGTGCGGCGTGCAGAAATACAGTATACTTTGGGCGGATTGATAAACTCAAGTTTTACATTACTGACTTCCGCTGAAAAATTCGGTATAAATAGTCGACTAAATAATTTAAAGGAGGATAGAAAATGATAAGAAAAAGAGAGTTGTTTTTTGTGGCCTTGACCGCTGGCATCTTGGGCGCCGGTTTAAGATTAAATTTTCAACCTCTTATAGCCGAGGCCCAGAAGTGTGTGGAGAGTGTTGTTGAGGCGATGACGATTGCTGTTGATGACTCTGGTGGCAGTGCGAAAATTGTTACGGGTGACGAAGCTAAGGATCTTTCAGACAATAATTGGGATGGTTTGGATAATAAATGGAAGACAGAAGAATCTCTTGGTCAACACACTTTTTGCGCCTTAGGTCTGGTTAAGTTTCCCAAGGATGCTTATGGTGCCCGATGCGAAGTTGTTCGTGATGGCGCTGAGTGGCTTTTAAGGACGGGAAAAGACGGTAAAGATAGCGGCCCTGTATACTGCAAAGCTGTATGTTTTTAACGTTACAGGGTGAGGCCTAAGTTCTTACGGATTCTTAATTGAGGCGGGTGTTGTAAATATTAAAAAAGCACATTATCTTCCGACTCTTCCTTATACCCCGGTGGACAGCCGCAATCCCCAGCAAAGGGATTTTTCATTTCATCATCCCACAGAACATAACCTGTCGGACAGCCGCATCTCTCGAGGAATTCCTTAGTCGCGTCTTCATAAACCGCGGTATAATCTTCTGACTCGGGGCAACCGCATTGGTCGATCAAAGTGTCAAAGTCTTTTAAACTGTCTTTGGGAACAAAGTGATTGAGACATTGTACTTCACACTTTTTATCACCTTGGTAGGCACAGTCGGTGACATATGAGTAATAAACATCCTCAGTGAGGTCTTCATCGGAGCCATCACATAGTTGTTGTTTAAAAGATTGTTCAGAATCAAGCTCCCCCCCTTGGCATTCATAAGTAGGTTTGCAGTTCACGGAGTCTGGAGTACATCTAATCTTAGGAAACTCACAGTGTGTAATATTGCAAGTCCAGACTTCAGCGCTTTGGCCTGTAGAACAGCCTTCAAATCCGCAGCAGGGCGGGGTAGCGCAGGGAGCTTTCCATTCGCAGCTACATTCTGGGAAATCGATATTCACACTTTTAGCTTGATCCAGCGGATCCTCAAAAGAATCAATGATAGAATCCTCCCAGCCCTTTAAATGGGCGTTCCAGGATTGAACCACATAGGGCCCCATCAAGATGATGCCCGTCATAATCAGAATAAGCACCATGCAATATTCTATCAGGTTTTGTCCGGATGATTTTTTCAGTTTTTTCATGGAAAGAAACCGCATAATTTTCTTAGCAAGTCTTTTATTTTAAAATGTTTATGTTATATTTTGTAAAGCATAGGATTAAGAGCTAAAAACTACTTTTACCCGGAAGATAAAATTCTCAACGCCAATTTTTGATCAAGCAGTACAAGTATAATCTATAACTATAAATTATTCAATTTCTTGAAGAAATAATTATATTTGTACTTTCGCGGGTGTTGCGCGTAGGCCAATAATCGCGTCAAAGGGAAAAGAGCGCTTTAATAAAAGAAAAACTACGAAAGAAATCTGCCGATGGACTATTTCTTTGTGATTTGTTTTTTTGTGGCTATCGTGAGTGATATGAATATCTGCCGGAAATATCACCCACTCATCTTTAAGGACGTCTTTCCGTTCGCGCGTAATATACCGACTTCCCCCAAAGAAATGAAACACTGGGGTTGGTCAATAGGTGTCTTAGTGGCTGTTTCTCTCTCGCTGACCGCGTTATTCGATCTCGATCAGTGGCTGGTTCCTGTGATGATTTTTTTCATTCTTGTTGCGCCCATTTACCTGCTAAGGCGCGGGCGGTTCTTATCCGCGGTGAAGCTGGACGAGGGAAAACAGATTTCCGCTCCTGGAGAAAGATGTGAATTCTTCAGGCTGAAGAGTGACGCCATGGGGATTGTCCTGATGTGGTTTCTGAGCATTTTTATCTTGAGTTTCGTAACGAAAGGAGTTGTCGCTGTCTGGCCGGCTTTTGAATCCGAATTGGGCGAATTGCTGATCACTGTCGTCGTATCTTCCGCCCTCATTTTGATGCTCATTGATCAGGCATCCAGGGGATTTTCGGACAAGGGGTTCTTTTATAATGTGGGGTTCAGAAAAGAGAATGGGTCTTTCTTTACCGTTGTTTTTGTCCCGCTGTTCATCGGACTGCTTTTTGCCTGGATCGCGGCGTATCTTCTCTTGACAAGGCAAATTCAACCGCATACCCCCCTTGATGAAATCATCAAGTCAACACGTTCTTCGGGGATGCTTTTAGCCTTTGTCGCCATGGCTATTCTAGTAGCGCCTTTGGTGGAGGAAGTCATATTTAGGGGGTATTTTTTTCATGTGATCAGAAAAATCAGAGGGCAGAGGTTTGCTGTGATATTTATTGCCTTAGTTTTTGCCGCGCTTCACTTCGGACAGTATTGGGGAGACTGGCTGGCGATAGGAGTGGTCACGTTTTTGGGATTTGCCTTGACCATTATGCGGGCCGTCAGCGGGACAACGATGGCCAGTGTTGTGTTGCATTATACGTACAATACGGGGGTCATTATAATCCCTGTCATTATGATGCTGATGACCAATCCGCCGTATTTTGAATATAGGGCTTATTTTCCTTATCATGATGCGGTTACGAAAGAGCGGTTATTGAAGGCAAGTATTGAAAAACAGCCGAATTTAGCCGAGGCTTATAATGATTTAGCCTGGCTTTACGCCGAGGAAAATAGGAATTTGGATGAGGCCTTTGAGCTGATCGAGATAGCCTTAAGAGTTGATCCGGAGAATTATGTTTTTGTGGACACCAAGGCTGAAGTTTTCTTTAAATTAATGAGATATGAGGAATCCATAGCCATTCGAGAGGATTTGTTAAAGCAGGACCTTCCGGATAAGGAAAAAGAATATCAGCGACAGAGAATCAGGGAGATGAAAGAATCCGGGGGGAAATGGACGGATCCATAAATACGGTGGAGAGAAAAACGAAAATTCGGTCGTTTTCTCTCGAGAAAGGACTTGACAGTAAATATGAAATATATAACAATATTTTTCTATTTTAAACTACGTGAAGTCATTTTTGTCCTTGGGAAGGATAGTTGGGAGAAATGTTAAAATTATTCAAGCCCATTGTTTTATTATGTGTTTTTCATGTGTTGGCTTGGCAGTGGAGCTTTGCCCAGTCCGTTTCAACGGAGAACCCATTGGACGAGATCATTGAAAAAACGCTCGATACGATTGAGGAAGAAAAGATTGCCGGCGATGGACAAAGCCAGAAAGAGTCAGCCGGTCCTTTCAGGGAAATAGAAGTTGCGCCGGCGTCTCCTGAGACCCTCCCGCTTTCCGGAGCGCTACCCGATAATTTTCTGGGGGGATCTTTTCCAGAAGCGGACCTAATTCCGGGAGGCATTCTAATTGATGTCCTGGATGTCAAAGAGATGGATATCCGGGATGTCCTGGAGATCATCTCACAAAAAAGCGGCTTGCCCATAGGAATCAGCGCGAACAGCCAGGGGAAAGCCACTCTGTATCTTAAGAATGTCGAGATGCGGGACGTGTTGAAAATTATCCTCGACATGAATAATCTGGCCTATCATTTTACAGCGTCGGCAGCGGATGGAGCTCAACGCATCTCTGTCATGACCAAAGAGGAGTTTCAATTAAGATTTGGATATCCATTTGGCCAGAAGACGCAGTCGAGAGTCATCCCGTTGTTGTACACAAAGACTTCAGATCTTCTGGAGGCCCTTGATCAGATGAAAAGTCCCTTAGGCAAGGTGATTAATAATGATCAGATCAATACGCTGGTTTTGATGGATACACCCGATGTCCTGGCATCCATGGTGTCTGTTCTCAGCGAATGGGATGTGCCTGTTGAGACAAAAACTTTCGTTTTGAAATATGTAAAGGCTCAAGAGACCGCCCTGAAGCTGCAGGAAAGTTTAACTAAGAATATCGGTAAAATACAATTCAACGCCCAGGACAACAGTCTTACGGTAACGGACAGTTCTTTGAAGCTTAAAGAGATCGAAAGAGTCATTAGGGCCATCGACAAAAGTGACAAAGAAGTTTTTTTCCGGATTAAGGTGTTAAGGATCGTGCTTAATGAAGAACATAAGAAAGGGATTGATTGGGAAGCCATTGTTTCAGACTATCGGCGCCTAGATGTGTCTGGAGGGGAAGAAGAAAGCGTGTCCTCAGCGGGAGGTGAGGATCATCCCGGAGGATTGAGTTTGGGGACGGTTTCTGAAGAGGATTACGCGGTTCTATTAGAGGCCTTGGATACTGTGGGTTTGATTTATCCAGTATCCGATACCGAAGTGACGAGACCTCTTAATGAAGATGCGGAAATGCTTGTGAAGCAAGTCTTGGACAAAAAAATGGATGAGTCTCTGAATGACCGTCAGAGAGAAGGTTTTGCGACCGGGCATGACGATGAGGCGTCTCAAGGCGGGTTAGGAGGACGCGGGGAAGAAAAAAGAGATGTCAAATTTCATATCACACCAACAATGGCTGAGGGCGACGTGCTGGATATCCGGGTTGAACCGGAATTTGATTTAACATCCTTGCCTAATAACGCGTTGACTGCCGTTGGAGAGCAGGGGAATCCCGTGACCGCGATTTCTTCCGTTCCCGCGGTTTCAGTTAAAATCCCGAAGGGAGCGACGCTTGTGATAGGCGGCTTGCATCAAAAAGCGTCTGTTGAATTGGTAAGAAAGATTCCCTTTCTGGGGGATCTGCCTCTGCTTGGTTTCGCGTTTAGAAATCAAGGCCAACGGATTCAGAAAACAGAAACGATTATTTTTTTAACCCCCAAGATCACAGAAAGAGGGTTATAAAGAACACGTATGCTAAGAAATTGGATAACCATCTGGTCAGTTATTTTATTCCTTGTGATGCACATGGGGGGGTGCACCTCGGTGGGCACGAAGACGGAAAAAGCCGCGCGGGAAAGATTATTTTTGAAGGATCTTTGCGGCAAAAATAATATCACGTGGGAATGGGATAGTGTCTCACAGGTTGTGACGTTGAGTCTCAAGGGTGTCAGGGCTAAAGCGCTTGTCGGGAGCGATGTGGTTCTTATCGGTGAGGAAAAAGTCTTATTAAGCGCGCCGTTGAAAACAGTCAAAAGCTCCATCGTCGTTTCAGGGGATTTCCAGGAAAAAGTTATTGATAAGATATTGAATCAATCGCTGGAAAAAGCGGATTATTTTGTGAAACGCGTCGAAACCATCCTGATTGACGCCGGTCACGGCGGGAAAGATCCTGGAACCATCGGCGTGAGGGGAGGGCGGCAAGAAAAAGAGGTTGTTCTGGATATTGCCAAACGTCTCAGAAACGTGTTAGAGGCGCATGGTTTCAAGGTCAACATGACCCGGGACAAAGATGAATTTATTTCTCTTAAGGAGAGAACGGAAATAGCCTGTCGTTCTAAAGTGGATTTATTTATTAGTGTTCATGCCAACTCCAACCCTGTCCGCAGCGTGAATGGTCTGGAAGTTTATTCATTGAAAGATTTGAATTACGTCGAGAAAGAAGATGCCGAACGCCGGGAAAATCATCAGATTTTGTTTCAAAAAATGGCGATGAAAAGAAATGCCCGGGATGTGGAGGGCATTCTGGAAGATATGCTGTATACGAACAAGCAATCAGAATCCAGGATCTTGGCTGAATATGTGGCCAAGGAAACGACGAAGATGATTGGATCCAGAAATCGCGGGATCAAGGAGTCTCATTTTTTTGTCTTGAGAAACACGTTAATTCCAGCCGTCTTAGTCGAGGTGGGCTTTATGTCCAATCCGCGGGAAGAAAGGCTTCTTAGAAAAAGTTTATACCGGCAGAAAATCGCCAACGGTTTGGCCAGAAGTATTATGGCATACGCGAATCGCAAGAATTGATTCCTACGGCGCCGTCCAGTGAGTTGACACGGTATATTACGCCGTGTTTTACGCACGTCAGTCATCAATAAAGAAAAGAACGATGTCCTTTCATAGTGATTATGCTATTGGGGTTTTTGATTCCGGATTAGGAGGTTTGACGGTTGCCAAAGAGCTCATGCGTCAGATGCCGCATGAGGATATTGTGTACTACGGCGATACGGCGCGTGTTCCTTACGGGACCAAATCCAAAGAATCCATTATACGGTTTTCCCAGGAAAACGCGAAGGTGCTTCTGAAGCACCGGATTAAAATGATTGTGGTGGCCTGTAATTCTTCTTCAAGCTACGCCCTTCCGGCCTTAAGAAACGCCTTTGATGTTCCGATTGTCGGTGTGATTCAGCCCGGCGCCCGGAAGGCCGTCGGGATAACTAAGAGCAAGCGGGTTGGCGTTATCGCGACCTCGGCAACGATCCGCAGCCTTTCTTATGCCAAGGCTATCCGGCGTTATGACCCGTCGGTTAAAATTTACAATCAGGCCTGCCCGTTGTTTGTCCCTTTGGTGGAAGAGGGTTGGCTTAACAAAGAGGTAACGTACAAGATCGCGCGCGTGTATCTGGATCCGTTGAAAAAATCTCAGATTGATACCTTGATTCTCGGCTGTACGCATTATCCGCTTTTAAAAGATGTCTTAAAGAAGGTCATGGGAAAAGATGTTGCTCTGATTGATTCGGCCATGGAGATAGCCGGGGAAGTCAAGGATGTTCTGGAAAGAACACAAAAAAGGAATCCGCAGAAGAAGCGGGGCCGCCATAAATTTCTCGTCAGTGATAAGCCTCAGGAATTCAGAAGGATTGCCGGGACTTTTCTGGAGCAGGATATTAAAGTTCGACTTGTGAGGGATTATCTGTAAGAAAAAGGGAATGAAAAATGTATGAACTTTCCATCAAAGGAGATATGGCCTCGGCGCATTTCTTGCGCGGTTATGAGGGGAAATGCAAGAATTTACATGGCCACACGTGGCAGATCGAAGTTGTTATAGCCAGCCGTCAATTGGACCGGCTGGGTATGGTGGCGGATTTCGCCATCCTTAAAAAGCAGTTAAAAGAATTTCTTTCCTCCTTGGATCATATGTGTCTGAACGAACTCGCGTATTTTAAGGATGTGAACCCCACGACAGAGAACATCGCCAGATACGTTTATGAACAGTATGCCAAGATGATTCATCCTTTGAAAATAAAACACGTTCAAGCTTGGGAGTCATCGACCTCGAGTGTTGTGTATTATGAGTAGGTATTTTTTTGTAAACTATGAAAAAAGCCGTTGTTTTATTAAGCGGAGGACTCGATTCCGCGACCATTCTTCATTATGCCCGGCACAAAGGGTTTGCCCCTTTTTGTTTGATTTTTGCCTACGGTCAAAGACACGGCAGAGAAATTAAACAGGCCCAGGAAATTGCTCGCTATACCAAGTGTCCCTATCATTTAATAAAAATCGCTTTTCCCTGGAAGGGCTCGTCTTTACTGGATAAAAGAATTCATCTTCCTGAACGCCAAACGATTGATCCTAAAGAAATCCCATCGACCTATGTCCCGGCAAGGAATATTATTTTTTTGAGCGTTGCCGCTTCTTACGCGGAAGCCATTGGCGCTAAGGCTATCTTTATCGGGGCCAATGCGGTTGATTATTCCGGCTATCCGGATTGCCGGCCGGAATTTTTCAAAGCCTTCGAAAAGAGCCTGGCAAAGGGGTTAAAGGCCGGCGTTGAGGGAAGGCCGATTAAAATTTATACCCCGCTCATCCACAAAACGAAGGCGCAGATTATTAAACTCGGATTTAAATTACATGTGCCGTACCATCTGACATGGTCGTGTTACCGTGGAGGAAAGCGGCCATGCGGAAAGTGCGATAGCTGTGTGTTGCGCCGGCGGGGATTTGAAGCGGCCGGTGCGGTTGATCCTGCCCGCCCTTTAATGCAAAAATGATGATGACGGCCAAAATTTCCGAGATCTTTCAATCGATTCAGGGCGAAGGAAAATACGCCGGTGTACGTCAGGTTTTTGTGCGTTTTTTTTCGTGCAACATGCGCTGTGTTTGGTGCGATACGCCGGTCTCCATGGGGGAGGGTAACAGCAATTATCAGGAACTGGATCTTCAAGACGTTTTTTCGAGAGTTTCTGCATTATGGAAAAACTGCCATTCGGTCAGTCTCACAGGAGGAGAGCCTTTGGTTCAGACGCATTTTATCGAGAACCTCTTGCCGCTGATGAAAAGGGCCGGCATGCCCGTTTTTCTTGAGACAAACGGTATTCTTTATCAACAATTCCAAAGAATTGTGGACGACGTTGATATCATCGCGATGGATATTAAGCTTCCCAGTTCCACCCAAGACAGGGCCTATTGGCAGGAGCAGGAAGAATTTCTTAAAATGGCCGTCGCTAAAGATGTGTTTATTAAAATCGTTGTTTCTACGCGTGCCTTGAAGGCGGATATTCTTAAGGCGGTTGATCTCGTGGCAGGGGTTTCCCGGGACATCCCTGTGATCATTCAGCCGAATTATTACGATATGCCTACTGACTTCCCTAAAAGTAATGGAACATTACGGCAGTCAGTATCTCGACCTCCGTTCCCTAAAAGAAGGGGCTCCATTAGTTGTACGGAGATCAATAATGTCGTCATCTCAAAATGCCTGGAATTTCAGGAAGTGTGTTTGTCACGGCTCAAGGATGTGCGTGTCCTGCCGCAGACGCATAAATGGATGAATTTACGTTAGACACGTTGAGCGCGGCTCAATAATCGTTAACGTTTGTCAAGTGAGGGGAAGGGGAAGATGAAAAAAAAGAGTTCTTATGAAGAATTGCAAAGTCATATTCGGTTTATAAAGACGCCGGGGATTGAAGTCTGGGAAAATCAGTATCCGGAGCGGGAATATACGATTCATTTGAACGTGCCGGAGTGCACCTGTATCTGTCCTAAGACGGGGTTGCCCGACTTCGCGGTTATTCAGGTCACCTATGGCCCGGCGAAACTTTGTCTGGAGTTAAAATCATTCAAACTCTATATTATCGCGTACCGTAACGTCGGGATATTTCACGAACATTTGGTCAATAAAATCCTGGATGATATTGTCAATGCCTGTCATCCGCGCTGGGCCAAGGTTGAGGGCATTGTTTCGCCGCGAGGCGGAATCCAGACAACGGTGACGGCGGAATATAGAAAGAAATAGATAGACTGACCTTTGTAAAAGAAATAGAAAGTAGAGGAGAATTGCATGAATAGAATTGACGGCCGGACGCCGAATGAACTTCGGAAGGTAAAGATTACAAAGAATTACATCAAGCATGCCGAAGGGTCATGTCTGATTGAATTTGGTGAGACCCGTGTTATTTGTACGGCTTCTATTGAGGAGAATGTCCCGCCATTTTTAAGGAATTCCGGAACCGGCTGGGTCACGGCCGAATACGGTATGCTGCCGCGTTCGACCTTAACTAGGATCAAACGCGATAAGGCCGCTGAATCTGGTCGCACGCATGAGATCCAGAGATTAATCGGACGGTCTTTGCGCGCCGTTGTGGATATGGCTCAATTGAAGGAAAGAACGGTGAAGATAGATTGCGATGTCATTCAGGCCGACGGAGGAACACGGACCGCTTCCATAACAGGGGGATTTGTGGCCCTGGCCTTGGCGCTTAAGAAAATCAAGAAGCAAGGGCTTATTACGAAGATCCCTTTAACGGATTATGTGGCGGCGGTGAGTGTCGGCATCCTGGGTGATACGGCCCTTCTGGATTTGAATTATCATGAAGATTCCAAGGCCGACATTGATATGAACGTCGTGATGGTCAGCCAGGGAAGATTTATTGAGGTCCAGGGCACGGCCGAGAGGAATTCTTTTTCCAAAAAACAGATGGACGGGTTATTGACCTTGGCCCAAAACGGCATTGAGGAATTAATGATGATTCAAAAAAAGACTTTAGGAGAGCTGGATATCTGATGAACCAAGATTCAGGAAAGATGAACCGTTCAACAAAGAGGGTAAGGACTGAACTCGTCGTAGCCACAAAGAATAAAGGCAAGTTGAGAGAGATCAAGGATCTTTTGAAAGGTTTTAACATTGTGATCACTTCCCTGGCGGATTATCCGGATGCCCCGCAGATCGAAGAAGATGGCAAGACCTTTCGCCAAAACGCTGTCAAAAAGGCCGTGATCGTGGCCCGTTACACGAAGAAATTAACCCTCGGCGAAGATTCAGGCATCGAGGTGAAGGCCCTGGGCAATCAACCCGGGATTTATTCAGCGCGGTTTTCCGGCGAAACGGCCACGGATAAGAAAAATAATCTGAAATTATTGCGCTGTTTGCGCGGCGTACCGATGGAAAAACGGCAGGCGCGTTATCGTTGCTTCGCGGCCCTGGCCGATAAAAATGGTGTTGTTGTGGATGTGGTCAGTGGCAGTTGCAGCGGTTTGATCACGTTACGATCCAGAGGGCATAATGGTTTTGGGTATGACCCCTTATTTTTTATCCCGCGTTTCCATAAGACTTTTGGCGAACTGGATCCTTCCATTAAGGCCGGTATCAGCCATCGGGCCAGGGCATTGAAGAAAGTCAAAATATTCCTTCAGAAATATCTCCGGTAAGAATTCTTCGTCGTTACGGAAGAGGCTTCGGGTCAAAATATTTCATCCAGGACTCCCTTGATGCCGTCTGTGATTATCCCCGTAGTATTTTCAAGTATTCGGGGGAGGGATTTATCCACGCTGCACCGCGGTTTGTCTATGGAACCGGCGCATTGAATGTTGATGATATGGGTCAATAAAGCGGTTGGACCTTTCTTGAGGGATTCCGACTGCAGAATGCCAATTTCGCTAAATTGGGGACTGATATTTAGATTGATGTTCCTAGAAAAATCAATCCAGCCTTCCGTCCTGAGTTTCACGATCGTACTGGACAACTCGGCGTTCCTTGTGTGAATTCTTCCCTCGCGGATTGAGAAATCCGCCAGGGCCTCCGTAAAGACAATGTCGTTTAATTCCGGGATCAGCAACAGGCTGAAAATTCCTTTCAGGAGATTCCATTCATAGAGATAACCTTCGGTGATGGATAATGTCCCGTCGCCGGTGAGCGCGTTCAAATTCAGAAGCGGGCCGTGGATATTGGTCAGGAGGGACAAATTGCCGGCGAGACGGTCATTCTTCATTTTTTTATCTTTCCGCAATTGCGCGAGATCAAGATTGGTTATCTGGAAGACGGCGTTTGCCAAAAGATCTTTTTTCGTCAGGTCGACGGAAGACGTCAGGCTCAGCCCCCCGCCGTAAATTTTAGACAGAATATCGCATTTACTTATGTTTTGGTCTCGTTGGGTGAATTGGATATTAAGGTCATTCAGGGGATAATCCATTAATGAAATCCCTGGAGATAGAATCTTGAGGGTCAACTCCCAATTCCGCCAGTCTTTCGGCTGCCCCCGGAAAAGGCCTTCCATGGAGAGACGGCCGGTCGGTTTTAAAGAAGCGATTCTCTCTTTCAAGAAAGGGGCCATGGTCGCGAGACTTTCGAGGTCAAGAATTAATGTGCCTCGAAGATCAATATGGGGTTCCGCGCCTTCGGTGAAATGGACGTCACCTTTGAGATCAAAGGGGTTTTGAAAATATTTTCCTTGAAGCGAGACGATACGAAAGGCGCTGTGGAGGATTCTGAGGTCGGTAGAAAGCGTAAGGTTTTCCGAGGAAATATCGGTCCGCAAGGTCGGACGGGAGAAATTGCTCAGCGCGCCGTTGAGCAGAAAGGTCTGCCCGTCGTACGTCCCCTGAAGATTTTTCCAGGTGAGAAGGTCGTGAGTGAAATCGATTTGGCCGTTGATTTTAGAGACGCTTTGCGGCATTTTCTCTGAAGACACACCCGCTTCCCTCAATTGGGCTGTTATATTTAAATTGGTTAAATCAGGCGATTTAACCGGTCCTTTGTAGGCCGCTTGGACGCCGGCATCTCCTTTGAGACGAATCTTGATCTTGTCCTGCAGGTCCGGGAAAAGGGCGGAGGTTTGTTCCAGGTTAATATTTTCCGAGGTGACCGTTATATCCACGGTAGGGTCAGTAAAATTTGTCAGACTCCCGGCAAGGTGAACGTCCGCGTTTTGCGTCTTGAAAGTTAAGGAGTCCGTTCGCAGGGAGTTGGTTTTGAATAAGATTTTCCCATTGACTTTGTCCATAGCGTCCAGGGTGGGAATCCCCTTGAGGAGGGCGTCTTGGAGAGTAATGGAACCTTCGTATTGGATTTCAGGATGTTCTTGTAGATTGAATTGGCCTGAGAACTTAATGTCAGGAGATCCTTTAAAGACAATTCCAGGTTCTATTTTGATTTCAGCGTTATTGATTAATGCTTGACTCGTGAGAAGCAAAGTTTGGTTTTTATACGTGAGGTGGGTGTCTTCAGAGGTGATTTGCCCTAATAGATTTTTGCCTGAACCTAGATTTATGGCGGCATTTTCAATTTTGATGCCTGTTTGAATATCAATACCTTCCGCGGTAGACACGAATCCTGTGCCGGGGGTTGATATGTTCCCTTGAAGAGATAATTCTTGTCCCATTTTAAAATCCGCCGCGTTAATCGTGTAATTCGCCTGCAAGCGAATATCCTGGGGGGTCTTAGAAAATGATACCTGCTGAGCGGTCATATGGCCTTTAAAAGTTATATTATCATCAAGCGTGAGAACGGCGTTAGGAACTAAGATATCTCCTTGGGCCGTTAGAGTATCATTGAAGATCATCAGGGAATTAAGATGGGCCTCAATGTCTCCGTGGAAGTTTTTATGAGAGGCGAGGTTGAGGTGGATGGAAGGGAAGGTGAAGCTGCCGTTAAGGTCCAGCTTTCCATTTTGCCAGGTTAATGAGGAGTCGGTGATTTTTAAATTTCCCGTTATTTCTCGACTTTCTCCCAAAACCAAATGCATATCCATAATATCGCCCCCGCCGAGCAATTGGAGGTCTTGGTTTTGATAAGTCAAATTAAAAGCGGCTGAGGAAATGACGCCGGTTTTCAGCAGGAAGGCGTTCTCTGTATTCAAAAGAGGGAAGTAGCGGCCGAGATCAATATTCTCTACAGTCATTTGCGAGGAGAATTTCCGGGTTGTCAGATCATAGAATCCTTCCGCTTTTAAGAGAGAATTCACCTGTGGAATTTTGGCCTCAAAGAAAAGTTTGATAATTTTTTCTAAAGAAAATGCCGTATGAAGGGTAATATTTGATATGGATTCAGAAAACTCTTGATCGCGGGTTTTGTCCGTAAAATTAAGAGTGCCGTTAGAAATATCTAATGCCCCTAAGAGCAGGGAAAATCCGTTTTGCCCTTTATCTTTCTTCGCGTTGATCAAATCTGAAAAATTCCAGGTTGAATTGTTTTCGCGGATCAGATGGGCAAAAGGTTTTTCAATCTTGAGGGAGGGAATGATAACTTGCTTTTTCTTAATGAGAGGGGTAAACAGTATTTTGAAAGTGGCTTTTTTAATAAAAAGAAATGGTGTATGAGGAACATCGTTGCTTAGGACTTGAATGTCTTTGAGAATGAATCCCTCGATCAGACTGAAATGAATTTCTCCAATAGAAGTCGGGCGGTGAAAGAATTCCTGAGCTTGTTTTCCAACAAGACCTTTGAGCTTAATGGGTAAGAACACATTTCTAAAGTAAAGATAGGCGATCACGCCTAAAAGGACAAGACCCAACAAAATAAGAATATTTTTCTTTTTCATGAAGCGTATTATATATTATGGCTCCTAACTCATCAATCACAATAGCCATTCATTGCAGACGGACAAAGCCAGACAAAGTCGGAAAAATTTCATTGAAAAAGAGGGAAGGCGTGTTATAGTAATCCGCTTTTATGGGGTCATGTCCTCATCGTGAGAGACAGGGACGGGAAAAGGGTGTGATACCGTGTTAACTTAATGATAAATAGTTGGGCGCGGTACCACATTGCGCCTTTTCTGAAAAATATCTATTAACAATTAATTTGACAGCGCAATAGTTATCTTGACAAATTTTTATTTGGATCTTTCGGGGAGTGGCGCAGCTGGCTAGCGTACGTGCTTTGGGAGCATGGGGTCGTGGGTTCGAATCCCTCCTCCCCGATCATTATTTTCATTTCTCCGCTGTTTTTTTAGGTGCGGGGCATCATTTTAGCAGGTGATTGATGGGTTTCGTTCAACAAAATGATCCCAAGGTAGGCTTAAAGCTTCTTTTGTTTTCTTTTCTTGTTCTTTGTGTGTTGATTTTTTATTTGGGTTACCAGGTTATTGCCAATAGTAAGAAGCACCGAGCGGAACAAAATGATAGGCTGGTTTTGAGTTCGGGAAAGGTTCAAGACATCGAGCTCTTTCAGTCTGAAAAAGGATTGGGAATCAATGTCATTATTTATGGGAAATCGAGCGGGGAGTATCAACTAACGCTGAAATTGTCAGCGTCGAGTTATGTAAAGAATTTGCTGATAGAGCGGCCTAAGACGGTATCTTTACATTTTGAGAAACAAATCTTCAGTTTTGATGTCCCATTTGATGATCTGGCTAAAGCCTACCGACGGGCCCTCCAGGAATACATCCCTAATTTTGAGAAGAAATTTGGAGTGGAAGAAATCCTGACGGTCGAGGCTAGTCTTCAATTATTACCCCTCCCCACACCAGTGGCGAATGATCCGAATATAGCCGCGGAACTTTCACGAAAGAAGCCGCATTCGGATTCAAAAGTCGTTCTTGCCAAATTCTTTTTTTCCTGTCAGGGGGAATCCTGCGAAATCGTCCAGTCAGAAAAGCCTGTCCAGGAATCTACGGGAGAACCCTTTCAGACACCCGCCGCCCAACCTTCCGAAGAGAAGAAAAACTTCTCTCCACAGACCGTCCCGTGATATATACCAAGACCATCTCTATTCGCCGAAAGATTAGCTGATGACTTCGAGTTTTATAATCAAAGGGAATTTGACCCACCACAATAGCGCATTCTTTCAACACGGCCCATGGAAATGAAAGCGCGAGGGATGTTTTTTCGATAGAAGAGTATCAGGGGAGTTTTTTGATGAGGCTATTGATACGTTTAAGGATTTCTTCAAACATCTCGTCACCTTTTCTCACGCCTAGCAGATTTTTTCTTTTCCCTTCAATCACATCATCCAGCTCCCGCATAATCCGCACAAAAGGGCCAAGAAGTTTATTGGAAATATAATATGTCCTGAAGGTGATAAATACCATGATGAGGCAGATGGTTAAGAGGAGCCAGGGGATATAAAATTTTAAATCATCTAATTTAAGGTCAAGGACGATTTTTAAATCGGCGGGATAATAAAAGTAGGCCAAGCAGATGACGGCTAAGCAACAGGCTATGATGCAGGAAACTAATACGGGATAGATAACACGTGTCTGATATTTATTAATGTTAAAAACAAGATTTCTTTTAAATGTTTGCCCCAAGAAATATTCCTTTCCAAGTTACTTCCCCATTTTTTATAACAAAAGCGTATGATTGATCAAAGTATAAATTATAATAAAATCTTATTCAATGAATTTACGTAAATTTTACGGCCTAACTCCGCGTTAGCCCAGGGACATTTTTTTCTGAAAGAAATGGTTTATGTCTGAGAAACGAAGGGTTCGACTTGTTATGGGACTTAGTTTTCTGATATTTGTTGGAAGTTTGATGGTGGGATTTGGGTTAGCGAACAAAAAACCTTTGTGGGGGGATGAAATAAGGAGTCAGGCGGTAAGTGTAGAACGACTTACTCCCCGACAAATTATCTCCGGTCGCTTTATTGGCCGGAGCGAAGGTAACGTGAGCCCGCTTTTTTATTTAATTCAAAAAGGGATAAGCGCGCTCTTCGATTATAAATATTCCGGGAGATTGGAAGAAGGGTTTCAAGATTTAAAAGGACAGGTTCTTTTACGCGTAAGTCCAAATATTTTTATGGCCCTTTCCGCGAGTATGATTTTTTATTTTTTCAGCCGCTATTATTCTTTATGGACGGGGTGCTACTCTTTGTTTCTTTTCTTCTCGTCATTTATGGTTTGGGTGTATTGGGCGGAGGCCAGGCCATACGCGCAATGGCTCTGGGGAACAACGGCGCAATCATTATTTTTTCTGCGCATCCTAGAGAAAGGAAAGATGAATTCGCGTATCTGGATCGGAATTACAGCCACCCATTTTATTTTGTCTTTGACGATTATTTTCAGTCTGGTTCAGATAGCTATTGTGACCCTATTGTTATGGTTGCGGGGAGAAAGAGATTATAAGAAACATTTTCTTTCCGCGGCACTTCCGGGAGTCGTTTGTCTTTACTATTTCTTCCATGCTCCTCAATACAAATATTTATTCAAGACCTCTCCACTGGAGTTGATTGATTCGAATTTTCCAATGGAGTTATGTTTTGTTATTCTTTTTTACGCGGTTTGGAGAATCGGTTCTTTGATCGCGGGAAGAAAAAAACGGGAGTCGTCAGACACGGCGTGTTTTTTTGAAAAAGACCGCGCGGGTTTAAGGTCAGGCATGTTTTATTTGGCTTTCACAGTCTTGATGGTGTTGGCGGCTTTTGCCGTGAGTGCTTCTTTTATGGTTTTTGCCAGGGAAGGCGAGGTCTACGCCGTCAGTGAACGCTATTTTATCTATTTAACGCCCGTGGGAATTATTTCAGCGACGTTCTTTTCTGACCGCCTTGTGAAGGGTTTTCAGAAACAAAGGTGGATGTTGGTGAATGTCTTTATGAGCCTGGGCGGTCTCATGGTCATTCGATTCATAAAAATAGTCATGAATCTGCATCTGTTGGGATTGTTTTTATAGCAGGATTTCGGGGAGCAGACTTCTGTAAGAAAATGGAAGGGAGTAGTAGTCAGTATACCGATGTTCGTTTTTTCAAGGGATGTGGGCCGTCTTAGCGCGGACATCGGCGACTCTTTTAATAAGCGATGTTAATAAAATCAAGGAAGAGATAAACACATTGTGGACGGGACGCGTGTCTTCAAAAAGGATTTCTTTTGAGGGGAATTCTTCGACAAGAAGGGCGTTTTTTATGGCGCAGATAGAAAGGTTAAAGTGAAAATCGTACCAATTCCCGCTTGTTGTTTGAAAGGGGACCAGATGCGGACGTTTGATGCCTCTGAGAGAAGTGATCGCGTCCGTGAAGTTGCCGTCGAAGATAATATTCATGAGACCGGTGAAGAGACGGTTGCCCACCCCCCGGTAAGCCATCCGGCCTGATTCGCTTTTCTTCCCCCCCTGAATAAAGCGCGAAGCAATGGCCATATCCGCTCCGTTCTCCAGTTTGAATAAGATCCGCTTGATATCGAGCGGATTATGCATGTTGGTCAGATCAAAGAAAACAATGTTCTCGGCGCGGGTTTCTTTTCGCAGGACATCCATAAGGCGTGCCATGGGGATGTTATCTTTGAGCGTTACTTGCCCCAAAGATTGGCTTATGTATTCTTTGACCTCAGCCGAGACAGGATCCCCGAGAATCAAGGCTTCCTTAAAAAGTTGAAACGGAATGTTTTTGATTTTGGTCAAGTTGTTATATCCAGGGATCGTGTTTCTTAAAATGATCAGGGCCGGTTCTTTCTTGAATTTAGGGGAATCTTTAAGAAAATACGATCTAAAATTATCTTTAATATAAGCGATATCATCATCCGTTATATCTTGGTGACAGCCGATATAAAATCCGTTTTTATTGATCCATGCCGCTGTCGGGAAGTCTTTTTCATTGAATTTAAATATGTCTTTGTAAAGGGATTGGTTGGTTAACGGGAACATGTCCCGTGTTTCGATGCCGGTTTGTTCGAGAAAATTGGTCAGTCCTTCTTTGGACTCGTGGCGGCAGACGAGAGGATACATCATAAAGGAATGATCGTTTCCCGGCCGTATCCCGGGCAGTTGGAGATGTTCTTTAAATTCCGTAAGAGCCTCATCCAGTTTCTGCGCCACGCTTTTTCTTTTTTTCAGCATAGTTTGATAATCTTCGAGCTGAGCGACCCCCAGAGCGCCTTCCATTTCCGTCACGCGGCAGCTATAGCCTACATGAGAGAAGGAGAAACGACGGTTGACGATATTGGTGAGTTCTTCGAACGAGCCGGTTTGGTCGTCATCGATAGAGATATAAACCGGATCCCGGCCGTGGTTGGCCAAAGAGCGCGCGAGGACAGCGTGCTCGTTATTATTCGTTAAAAGGATGCCGCCGACGCCGGTGACAATCAAATGGGCCACATAGGTGGAAAAGCAAGCGAAATCGCCGAACGTGCCCACAGGCCGCCCTTTGTAATGAGCGAACATGGTCTCGCAGGAGTCTTCAATGATTTTTAAATCGTATTTTTGGGCGACGGCTATGATGGGATCCATGTCACACGGTTGACCGAAGAGATGGACAGGGATGATGGCCTTTGTTTTGGGTGTAATATGCTTTTCAAGGAGCCGGGGATCCAGTTCGTAGTAAAGAGGATCCACGTCGACAAATCTGGGAGTTAAGCCGTTTTGGAGGACGATATTGATGGTGGCGACAAATGTCACGGCCGGGACGAGCACTTCATCACCGTCGGAAAATTTATGTTTTTCCTTGAGGGCGTGCAAGGCGATGCGCAGGGCGTCGGTTCCGCTGTTCACCACAATCGCGTGCTGGGCTTGATGAATTTGCGCGAACTTAGTCTCAAATTGCTTGAGATAAGGGCCGTAGGAAAGGCGGTTATTGTTCAAGACATCATTGACGTATTTCTTGGCCTTGTCCGANNCGGATTTCTTGGAGAAGTAATTTGAGGAAACGAATGCCTGTCGGCAGACTCTTGGCATTGCTCTCGCCGCCAAGCCGCTGACGTTCAATGGTCGGGAATTCCATGATTTTTAGATGGAGTTTAAAGGCCCGTATGGTGGATTGGTATTCCACGGTATAATCACCGGCGGTCATACGGAGTTTAGCCCAGGCGTCGCGACGGATGGCCCTGAACCCGTTGATGCTGTCCGTAACATAACGGCCGCTTCGGTTCCACAAGATATTGGCTATAAGGGTGAAGGTTTGATTAACCCATTTGCGCCATTTAAAAATCAAATGATCTTCTTCATTTTGAGCGCCTTTCCTCATGCGCGAGGCAATAATCATATCCGCGCCCTCCGAAAGTCTCGCGCAGAATTTCGGCACGTCGGCTATGTCTTCATTACCATCGGGGCTGAAGAAGATAAGGGCGTCATCGGCGCACTTTTCAAAGGCTAATTTAAAAGCTTCCCCGCGGCCTTTTTTTTCCTGAATATAATAGGGGATTTTATATTTTTGATAAAGCTGGACACTGCCGTCTTTGGAGCCGCCATCCACGGCAAAAATATTTAACGGCGTCTCATTAACCATACGCGCAATAGACGGAAGATAATGGGTCAATCCGTCCACTTCATTAAAGCTCAATATCACGAAACCGATTTTCATGGGGCAAACGATGATTTATTTTCGGGCGTTATCGAAATTATTGACGAACCAGTGGTACGTTGCTTCAATCCCTTTTTGTAAGGAATAGCGCGCCCGCCATTGAAGGGAGGAGAGGTTAGAGACATCCAGCAATTTTTGAGGCGGGCCTTCGGGTCGGCTGCTGTCAAAAATGAGGGCCCCTGGATAGCGCGCGACCTCTCGGATGGTCTGAGCCAATTCGCGTATGGTCACGTCTGTTCCTGTTCCGACATTTAAGGGCGTCCGGGTTATGTTTGACGTAAGAACGTGGAGGATCGCCTCAGACAAGTCCTCTACAAATAAAAATTCCCTTCGGGTATTCCCGCTGCCCCATATTTCCAGGTGGGGCAGGTTTTGTATTTTAGCCAGATGCATTTTGTGGATGAGAGCCGGGATCACATGCGCGTGTTCTAAATGAAAATTATCCGCCGGGCCGTATAAGTTGGTCGGGATAAGGCAGAGATAACGGGTGTTGAACTGGTGGTTATAAAATTCACATTGTTTGACGCCGGCGGCTTTGGCCAAGGCGTAGGCTTCATTGGTTTTCTCAAAAGGGGCGGTGAATAAATACTCTTCTTTCATCGGTTGAGGGCATTCTCGAGGGTACATACAAGAAGATCCCAGGAAAAGGAGTTTAGGGACACCGGCCAGATAACACCCATGGATGACATTGGTCTGGATTAAAATGTTTTGATAAAAGAAATCGGCTGGATATGTCATGTTCGCTTTTATTCCGCCGACTCTGGCCGCCGCCAAGATCACAACGTCCGGTTTATGGGATATTAAGAATTCATGGGTTTTGGTTTGCTGGGTCAGGTCAAGTTCTCGGGACGAGGGAAGCAGAAGGTTGTGGTAACCCAGCTCTTTGAGTTTTTTTATCAAAGATTGACCTGCCAGTCCCGAATGACCGGCTACGAATATTTTGGATGAGTGATTCATAAAATGAAGAACTGAAGCGTATGATGGGTACGATAGACGTTCGCGCCCAATATTCCCGCGTTAAAGTTGTCGCTATTATAGCAAAGTTTTTCTTTTCCAGTAATTTTTACTGATTTTTTACTGAGTTTTTATTGAGCCAAGGCGTTGATTAGGGTATAGTACCGAAAAACTTAAGGTTCCTTTTATCGAGGCAGGGGAAGAATATGGAAATCAAAGGCAAGAAATTCACTTATAAAGTAATAAATAAACGTTTGCCAAACGGTCAGATGTCGCGCGTTGAGCTCATTGAACATCCCGGCGCGGCCCTCATGGTTCCTTTCTTAACGAAAGAGAAGATGATTTTTTTACGTCAATACCGGGCCGTCCTGGAGAAATATCTGTATGAATTGCCGGCCGGTACTTTGGAGAACAAAGAGAAGGCCTTAACGTGCGCGAAGCGGGAATTAATCGAAGAGACGGGATATGCCGCTAAGAAAATGACCAAGTTAGGCCGGATTTATCCGGTGCCCGGATATTCCACTGAGGTCATTTATATTTACAAGGCGGAGGGATTGACGGCGCAATCAGGTTTAAAGGATATAGATGAGATCATTCAAGTCAGGATTTTTACCCGTCAAGAAGTTCAAAATCTCTTTCAGAGAAAAAAGATCATAGACGCCAAGACCATCTGCGCCCTGGCCTTTTGCGGCTGGATTTAAGATTGACTTCTCAGGAAGACATTGTTATCCTTACTCAAATTCATTCTGTTCAACACAAGTTCGTTGATGATGATCATGTCCCCTTAGCTTAACGGATAAAGCACAGGCCTCCGGAGCCTGGGATGGGGGTTCGATTCCCCCAGGGGGCGCCATCTTCGCTAAAGTGCTTGACCCTTCGGGTCGGCCTTTGGCTTCGCCTGGCTTTGCCGGACAGTCAGAGCGCGTTTTTCATCGGCCCTGAATTGAATGACACGGGCCTTGTTCAGCTTAAATTTAAAAAGGGTATTGTTCTTATAATCTTTGCGATGGTTGGTTCGATTGGTATGAATCAGAAGTCAGTTCAGCCCAATAAAACGTTAAAGATTGTTCTGCTTGTCATTATTCTTCTTGCCTGCTGGTTTCTGGGACGCTATCTGCATATTGATCTTGAGAAATACCAGGAAATCCTTCTGAAATATCCTCCCGTCCTATCAGGGGTTATTTTTGTTGTCTTATATGTCGGGTTAACCTCTCTGATCCTGTTTGGTCCTAAAGATATTTTGAGAATCGGGGCCGCCGTCCTTTTTGGTCCTTATCGAAGCACAGTGCTTGTTTGGATCGGTGAATTGGGTAACGCGTTTGTTTTGTTTCATCTTAGCCGCAAACTGGGCCGCGAATATGTGGAGGCGAAATTCGGTTTCAGGAATCAAGATCCGGATAAAATAAAAAAAGAGTCTGGATTTTTGGAAATTATGGCTTTACGCATTAATCCCTTGGTGCCGTTTCGGTTTATGGATTTGGGGTTTGGGTTATCATCGATCGGTTTTAAGAAATATTTTGCCGCCATTTTTTTAACATCATTGATAAGAGTGTTTTGGCTGCAATACATTTTGGCGGGTGTTGGTGGAAATGTTTTTAAAGATCCATCGGTTGTGATGAATTATTTGATGGCGCATCCTTTCATCCTGGTGGGCAGCGCGGTATATTTCCTGGCTATTTTCTTGATGACCATGATGGTTGTCATCATAAAGTTTAATAAGAAGAATCGGCATCGGGAAGCTCCCCTTAGCTGAGGGGGGCTAACCGGCGGCGTGATTGGTATTGTGCTGGGGATTGGCAGCGCGGCCCTGTTATCTTTTTTTTGCCGGATGGGCCACGAGGGTCTCCTGGGTGGCTGTGACGGTCGCGGCGGTCTTTTCCATTGCGGTCGGCATGTTCTCTGCCCGCAAGGCCGCGAAATTAAATCCCACCGACGCTTTGCGGTATGAGTAACGGGGGAAAGGATTCTTATTGTTGTTAATTGGTTAATAGACGGATAAGAATATTAGTTATGAGTTATTATAATTATTGGGGCAAGGCGTCTGAAAGCGAGGGGGAGGCAAGGGGTCACCTTCTTGTGTATCATTCTTTGGATGTGGCGGCGGTGAGGAGAAATAAATGATTTCCGATTATTTGTGGGCGAAAACCAATGACCATGATGAGTGGCATCCACTTATTTTGCACATGATAGACGTCGCTGCTGTGGCGGACATTATATTAAGCAGGGAGCCGCAAGCGACAAGGAATGGATTGGCGGAATTAACCGGACTTTCGTGGGTGGACGCTAGGCCATGGATATTGCTTCTTGTCGCCTGCCATGATCTCGGAAAGGCCAGCCCTGGATTTCAACTCAAGTGGAAAAAATCAAAAGAGCTACTCGCGTCCACCGGCATTAAGCTTCCCCGTTTGCCTGATACTTCAATTCATCATGCTTTTGTAAGTCAGATAGCGCTTGAAGAATTACTTCAAAATTCAGGATGGCCGGAAGAACTATCAGAACTATGTTCTGATGGATTCTGACAAAAGTTTTATGAA
>DOGZ01000037.1 GCA_003528115.1 Candidatus Omnitrophota bacterium | reverse complement strand
CACTGTCGCTGAAAAAACGGGTAACTCATAGTGCGACAACTTTGGATCTTTTCCAAAAACTGTCACTTTGTAAGCATTCTTGAGCCACTTGATTGGCCGTCTTATACCCCAGTATCTTTCTGGGGTAATTATTCATCCAATTCTCAATTTCTTGGATCTCTTTGTCGCTAAAATCGGCTATATCCACACCCTTGGGGACAAAACGTCTGATCACTCGGTTCTGATTCTCATTCGTGCCCCGCTCCCACGAACTATACGAATGCGCGAAGTATACCATTGTCCTGCGTTCTTCGGCCTTTAATAAACTTATTTCTAATGATTTCCACCCTAAAAACTCAACCCCATTATCAAACGTAATCGACTTAAACTTTATCTTAAAATGAGCCCCATACTTCCTCTCTAACCCGTCGATAGCCCCTCTAATGGCCTCCTGTGTCGCTTGTTCAACCTTTAGGATAATTTCCTCTTTGCTTTTTCTTTCCGTCAACGTAAATAAGCCTCTCTTCGTTCCTTGCGGCCCTTTAACCGTGTCCCCTTCCCAATGGCCATACTCAACACGATTATTTATTCTTTTAGGCCGTTCTTCAATACTCCGACAATCCCGATTCTTGGTATTTACTCGCGATACCGTTTTATACCCGCGCTTTTTCTTGTGCCTTTTTTCCCATAAATCCTTATTGCTTATCCCCGATAAAAGTCCCGCATCTATGTAATTGTAGAGTGTCTTCGTACATATTATGCCTTTAAACTTCAATCCCTTGCGCTTTATCTCCCCAATGATCGCGTCCGGCGAAAAATGATCTTTTATAATCTTATCCCGTATATACGCTTCCAGCTCTTTATCTTTCCCTATCTTTAACGAACGCTCCTTATTCCGCCCTTGCTTCTCATAATCTGCCTGTGCTGCATTTGCCCGGTATTGTTCTTTTTCACTTAAATCGTATTGTATTCGTTTAACTGTTCCCCGCTCGATCTCCCGATAGATTGTTGACCGGTCTCGTCGTAATATTATCGATATCTCTTCAACATTCTTCTTGCCTTCTAATAATCCTTCAATCTTGTAACGTTCTCTTTCACTTAAATGCACGTATTTCTTTCTCTTGGTGTTACAATCCTTTGGCTTCATAGATCTCCTGTTCTTTGTTTGTTCTCAACTCACAAAGTAACAGTTTTTTCCAAGATCTATGGAGCTCTCTTATTTATTTTGTCGCACTTGTGATTACAATTTTCCCTTTAGTTTATTTTCTTAAATTTTTAAGAAAAACACCGATTTTCACGTCGCTGTTTTAACTCGATCGAAAATATTCCAGGCAGGAACTGAGGCAGGAAGAAAATTCACTCCAGTTTGACGGGAAAATGATGCGGAATCATATCCATGGGATTATTCATATCCACCGTACGGACGTTGCATTGCAACGTCCCTATTTTTTCATCATCTTTCTTAAATCAGATAAAATGGCTGGATTTTCTAAAACGACTGAGAATTCTTTTACCCATTTTTGAATCCTCTTACGATCCAACTTTGGATAAGTTTCAAGAATGGTTTTGACATCTACCATGTCCTGAGGACGATGAGCCACCATCTTCATAATAATCAGATCTTCCGGCGTCGGTAATGGGATTCGTAACGATCCCATTTTGCGCGATGTCCGTCGACGCATGCTTTCTGCTTCAAAAGAAAGAAATCCAAAAGAGAGATCGATATTAACCGTACTTTTTCTGTGTCGAAGCAAGAGCACTCTGTTCTCACGGGCGAATAACAGAGCGTCCTTAATCCTTGGTTCAAATCCAAATCGACGTCCCTCACTAAGAAAACTCCCCCATTGAGATTCATCGAGAAAACTCAGCACATCAATATCTTGTGTCGTCCGGGGGCGGGTCATTAAAGAAACCGCAATCCCACCGATGATCAGAAACTCACCGGACGAATCTTTAAACCATCGAAGCAAATCCTTTAAAACATCTTCCAAAAGGATTATCTTTTTCTTATCGGCCATCCTGCCCACATTTTCTTTTAAGAATTTTCCATCGTTTTCTTACTTCCAGCAATTCCTTTTCTCTTTTCTGACCGGCGGAGAACGGAAAAGAATTCATCAACAAACAAAGCTGCTTAAATTTTACTTCCATGGACACGGTTTGAAGCTCTTTAGTTTTAATTAAATTGACACGTCTCCACTTTTTTTCATATTCCATGGCCTGTTTTTTGGTCAGCTTAATCATAAAACACCTTTCATTTCTATCCCGGGTTTTTAGTAAGAAAAGTAATTTAATACTATCAAATGAAGGGTAAAGCTCAACAGAACTTTGGATTATTTTCTTAAACTTTAAAAAATAAAGCCGATCTTCACGTCGCTGTCTTAAATCGAGAATATTCCCTGAAGATTTAATTCAAATTTTTCCTTGATCTCCTTTTGATTCAAAAATCATTTAAATATTCCCTTCATCCCGCTCAAGATCGTTTCAAACGGCACAACATCAATCTTTTTATGGAGTGAGTAGCGTTTTTTACCGGGATAAATCACAGCAAGACGCTCCAGTTTAAGATCCTCAAAAGCAATACGCATCGAGGGCGTCACGGTCGGCGCGTCCGCGCGCTTGATCTCAACACCATACATCCGCCCGCCTTTAGAAAATACCAAATCAATTTCCGCCCCGTTATGTGTCGCCCAGAAATACACATCATCGGGTTCGACCAAGTGAATGACTTCCTCAATCACATATCCTTCCCATGAGCTGCCGCAACTCGGATGCCGCAAAACTTCCGCTTCCGTCTTTAATCCTAATAATGAATTCAGCACACCGGTATCCCGGATATAAACTTTCGGCGCTTTGACCTGACGCTTCTTTATATTCGCATGCCATGGCTGAATCTGGCGCACCATGAACACACCCGTCAATATATCCAGATATCGTCGAACTGTCGGTTCTGATATCCCCAACGAAGCCGCGAAAGGCGCGGCGTTCCATATCCGGCCATGGCTATGGGCCAGCATAGTCCAAAACCGGTGTAACGATACGGCCGGGATATCAATGCCCTGCTGACGTAAATCGCGCTCAAGAAATGCCTGAATAAAATTTTTCCTCCACGTAAAACTATCCATATCATTCTTGGCAAGAAATGATAAAGGGAAACCTCCTCGCAGCCAAAGACGCGAAAACTCTTGTCCCACCTCGGACAAATTAAAACCACCCATTTCGATCATTTCTAATCTTCCGGCAAGGGATTCAGATGATTGCCGCAATAAATCAGGCGAGGCACTTCCTAAAATAAGAAATTTGGCGGGCAATGGAGTACGATCCAGAAGCACACGAAGAATAGGGAAAAGATCCGGCCGGCGCTGTACTTCATCAATAACTATAATATCTTGAAGAGATGCAAGTGTAGTCTTAGGGTCAGCTAAACCCATAAGGCTGCTGGGATCCTCAAGATCAAAATAATTAGGGGAATCTTTATCAACAATTTCCCGCGCCAAAGTGGTTTTGCCGCACTGACGCGGGCCCAAAAGAGCTACCGCCCTGCTTCGCCCGAGCGCTTCTTTAATATGTTTCTTATATTTCGTTCTTTTAATCATGCCTAAAATATACCATGAAATTCGAAAATGTAAATTTATTATTTCATGGTATCATATTCACCGCAAAAATCGCGGCAGGAAGCATCGTACGGACGTTGCATGGCAACGTCCGTACTATTGCGCCGTCAAATTAATTGTGAATAGCTACTTTCAGAAAAGGCGCACTGTTGTACTGTGTTCCACATATTAACAATTAAGTTGACACAGTACTATTCACGAAAACAGGAGTTGCTCTTGCAGGCAGAATGCCGATGAAAGAGATATCGATTTTTCGCTATCAGACGGTAAAAGAAGGAACCGATGAAGCCCATGCCGGGGATATAGACAAACGGGATCAAGGGATAAAGTCCCGGCAACACCAGACAGAGCCGGCGCAGGGCGTAAAATCCGCCGTAGAGTTTGTTGCCTTCCGGCGAGGAATCGCGGACGAAGACAGACGTCGCGCGGGAACGCGGCGATTCCACCACATGCAGTTGACTCATGGCGCGTTCTTTGGTCAGGCGTGAATGAAGCGCGCGGAGGTCTTTCACCTCATGCAGATCGATCCATTGCAGCCTCCGAAAACGGTCCAGGGCCTTTAATCTCCGGACTCCATCCAGGCAGAATTGACAATGGCCGTCGTAAACGAGATAGGAGTGTTTGATCATTTTGAAAACGAGTTAGCGAGTTGCGAGTCGGCGAGTTAGAAAAATTTTGTCCGGCCGCTCCGCAAGGACAATGGAAACAATTTTCCGACGCACTTGGACCCGGGTTATTTTAACGCGTCTCTTTCCGAAAAAACATCGGCCGTAAAAACTTCGATCCGCGTGGCCGGATCTTTCCAGGCATCCGGCGGGAGGCCGGCTTTCTGGGCGCAAAGCTGGGACAGAAAATCTTCTTTGCTCCATCCTGTTTCGTCGGCCACTTGCGGCAGAAAGAGCCCGTGACGCAATGGCCCGCGGCTGACAATCACACCGTGAACACCCAGTTGAATCTCCTCCACCCCCTTCACCACCCACGGCTTGGACAGAACGGAGATCTCCAGGTCAATATCCTTCAACTCCTCTTTTCCTAAAGGCGGGAAGCGCGGATCTTGCGTGGCTGAGGCGATCGCCATATCCCTGACGGTGAGATACAACGGGCCACGGCCCAGCACGTTGCCGATACAGCCGCGCAGACGCCCGTGTTTATGGATCGTCACAAAAGCCCCCTCCTCTTCCCGTAGACGAGGATCGTCTTCCTGAAAATCCAGGGTCTTGCCGTCGTTCACATACCCTTCGATGGTCTTTTGGGCAATGTCCAGCAGTCTTTGCTTCTGGGCCTTGGTTAATCTCTTGCCCCGCGCCGCCTCCGGCTCGACCACAGTCTCCAACAAGGCGTTCTGGTTCAAAGTCAAGTCAATCCCGTCCACCGTCGGCTCGCCGTAAATGACAACGGAACCGTAACCGACGACCCGTTCCCTGTCGCCGCCGACATCGCCGGAATTGGCATAACGCAGAACGTCCACATGATTCAAATCGGCCAGCCGGGCATAAAGAAGCGCCGCGGTCACGGGGACGAATCCGCACATCTCCATCGTTCTTGAAGCGCATTCTTTCCAGAACTGTTCGACCTTCAACCCCTGGACGGCCTCGAGCGTCCGGTGGTCCATTTCACGCGCGACGGAATCCTCATGATAATGCGACATGTCCGTGCTGACCACCAGCAGGACATCCTTGCGTCCGCCGATCAGATGACGCAGGGCCACGGCGAACTCTTCCAAGGTCTTGGGACCGGGCTGTCCCATCACGACGGGAACGATTTTGAAATCCTTGAATGTCTTTTGCAGAAACGGAATCTCGACTTCCAGAGAATGTTCCTGGTCAAAGGCCTCTGCGAGAAAATAAAATTTTTTATGGACGGCGGTCAGTTTCTTCGCGAAATCGTGATCAACTTCGACGCTGCCCAAGGGCGTCTGAAAAGCCCCCTCATCCCAAACGGAGATCCCGTCAAACCCGGCGTAATGACTGGGCGCTAAAATAATAATCGTTTTATACCGGTTGCGGCTCGCGGCCTTGAATCCGTACGCCGCCACCGCGCCGGAATAAATATACCCCGCGTGCGGGGCAATAACGATATCGATATGGTGGGAGGACGGTTCCACCGTCGCCTGGGACAAAAACTTGTCGATCTGGGAAGATAACTGCCGCGGGTCAGCGGGATAAAACTGGCCGCTGACATTGGGATATTTAACCTTGGATTCGCCGAAAGCCGATGGGGACATCATGAACGCTGTCCAAAAAAAGAACGCGACCGCCGAGACACCCCATGGAAGCGTGGGACGTATCATCGCGCCGATTTTGATTCCTTTTCATTAAAATAGTTATCGAGACTCATGAAAGAAACAATTTCAATTTTCCGCGACAAAAAGACGGTCAATACCCAAAGGATGGAATCCAGGGCCACAACCACGGGAAGGGGCAGACTCAAGAACTCGCCGAAGCATCCGCATTCCGTTAAAGGGAGTTTTCGAATAATGGCCTGGCTCACAATAAAAATAAAGGCCGCCAATAACACCCGCACCCCCGTTAACACCCATTGGGTCCAAAGACCCACCACAAGAAAAACCCCCAGGAACAACTCTATCCAGGGGGAACTCAAGGCCGCCGCGGTCTCGAACCCGTCGGGCAGGACATCATAACTTTGGATCACATATAAAAAATTCTGATACGGAGCCAGGAGTTTTTCCAACCCCGAGAAGATAAATAAAAAACCAATAAAAAATCTGATCAAAACGTAGAGATTCATACCCCCACAATCCTTTATCCTTTATCCTTTATCCTTTATCCTTTTCACTTTTTACTATCATTCAACAACGCCTTCAGCTTCGTTTCCAGTTGACTTTTCCCGACCGCGGTCTCACCGTTCACGAAATAGGACGGGGTGCTGGTCACGGCGAGTTTTTTCCCCTCCGCCTTGTCCTTAAGAATGACGGCGTCGATCGATTTGTCCCGCAGGCAGACCTCCAGTTGTTTAGTATCCATGGCCGCGTCCCTGGCCATGAGCATAAAGGCCGGACGGGCGTCGATCAGGTCCTTCCATTGGGTTTGTCTTTCAACGAGATAATCATGAAACAGCCAGAATTTCCCCTGCCGGGAGGCGCATTCGGCGTACCGCGCACTCTCCATGCCGTGCCGATGCATCGGTAAAGGAAAATATTTCATTTCTAAACGAACGGCGCGCGGATGTTCGACCATAAATTGTTTTAAATACAGCGCTCCGCTCGCGCAGGCCGGGCACTGAAAATCCATGAACTCCATAATACGCACCGGAGCGCCCTCATCGCCTTTGACGCGGCTCTCCACGCTTTGCGACCTGGTCCGGGCGCTCTCGCAGAACTGCTTGCTCCCCAGG
The DNA here is from genome assembly GCA_003528115.1 of Candidatus Omnitrophota bacterium. Classification (GTDB taxonomy): domain Bacteria; phylum Omnitrophota; class Gorgyraeia; order Zapsychrales; family Zapsychraceae; genus UBA10174. Next base: position 33,027 of record DOGZ01000037.1, on the reverse strand, counting down.
ACGGCGATCACGCAAACAACGACAATGACCCATGTGGTCATGACTTTATTGGAAAATTGAGAATTTTTCGATGTCACACGCGTCCCTCCCCGAAATCCCGCTTATTGAATCTGCGGCGTGACCGCCGCGAACGGCTGTCCCTTTTCAATATTCGAGAAACGTTTAAAATTCTCTTTAAACATCCCTGCCAGTTTCCCGGCGGTGGCATCATAATCCTCTTTATTCGTCCAGAGATCGCGCGGATTGAGAATTTTCGAATCCACCCCCTCCACCGACTTGGGAATGGCGAGGTCGAATATCGGCATCGTCTCAAAGGAAGACTTCTCAATGGATCCATTGAAAATCGCGTCAATGATCCGTCGATTAGCCATTAACGGCATCCTCTGACCCACCCCGTATTTCCCGCCGATCCAACCCGTATTCAAAAGATACACCTTGGAATGGTGCTTCTTCAATTTCTCGCCGAGGATATACGCGTAACGGCTGGGATTCAAAAGCAGAAAGGCCTTGCCGAAACAGGCCGAAAAGGTGGCCTTTGGTTCTGTCACGCCCAACTCCGTGCCCGCGACTTTCGCCGTATAACCGCTCAGGAAATGATACATCGCCTGCTCGACGGTCAGTTTGGACACGGGTGGTAAAACCCCATACGCGTCACAGGTCAGAAAAATGATGTGATTGGGATGTCCGCCTTTGGATACCGGCTTGACGATATTTTGAATATGGCGTAACGGATACGAAACACGGGTGTTTTCCGTTTTCTTCTTGGAAGCGTAATCCACCTTCCCTGACGGGTCGATGACCACGTTTTCCAACAGGGCGTCCCTTTGAATGGCGCGATAGATATCCGGTTCACGCTCCTCGGTGAGACCTATGCACTTGGCATAGCACCCTCCCTCAAAATTGAATACGCCGTCATCATCCCAGCCATGCTCATCATCCCCGATGAGAAGCCGGTGAGGATCCGTCGAGAGGGTCGTCTTCCCGGTGCCGGAAAGACCAAAAAACAAGGCGGTGTCTCCCTTTTTCCCCATATTCGCCGAACAGTGAAGGGAACCGATGCCCTTCAAGGGCAGAAAATAGTTCATAATAGAAAAAATCCCTTTTTTGATTTCACCGCCGTACCATGTCCCACCGATGACGGTCATGCGTTGCGTGATGTTGAAAGCCGCGAAGGTCTCTGAGCGCATGCCGTAGCGCTTAAAATCAAGGCAGGCGGTCTTACAGGCGTTCAGGATGGTCCAATCCGGTTTGAAATCTTTCAATTCCTTGTCCGTCGGCAGGATAAACATATTCTTAAAAAAATGCGCCATCCAGGCCACTTCCGTGACAAGCCGCACCGATAACCGCGTATCCGGATTAGCGCCGCAAAAGCCGTCCATGACATACAGTTTCTTTCCCGTCAACTGCTTGACCGAGATACTCTTGAGATGTTCCCAGGCCTCTTTGGAAAGACGCTTGTTATCCGATCCCGAACTCTGGCCGTCGGCCCACCAGACATTGTCTTTGGTCGTTTCATCCTCGACAATGTACTTGTCCTGAGGAGAACGGCCGGTAAATCTTCCCGTATCCACGGCCACGGCGCCGGACTCCGTCACAACGCCTCTTTCATACCCCTCCAGCGAAGGATCCGTTTCATGCCGGAAAAGCTCCTCGTAGGATAAATTATAAAAAAGCTCTTTAAATTTCTTGATGCCCGCGTAATCTAAATTAAGACTCATTTTCTTTCTAACCAATCCTTTCTCCGTCATCCGCCGCGAATCCGTGGATTTTGTCCATCACCAGATCCGCCACAATGGACTTTTGACCCTTGATTTCAAAATTAATTTCATATTTTTGCCTTTGCTCGTGGCCATATTCCACCCCGTCTAAAACCTCGTTGCGATAACTGGAAAAATGGGACATCACCAATTCCGGATACCCCAATTGAAGCAGGCCTGATTTGAAGTTGCCGGCGACGAGATTGCAAAACGCCCCGCACGCGTCCTCCAGCGTTTCGCTGTCGTCATCGTCCGTCACCGGATAATCCAATTTCTTGAGGATGTTCACAATATAATCCTCTCCGAAATAAATAACTATCGCTCCGACGGCTTGATGCTTGTGCCTCTCTTCATCATTTTTATAAAAATTAATCGAAGAAATATAGGTGGCGCTGTCAAATTTCTCAAGACCACTCACCCGCATCCGTTTCATGAACTCGATAACGGGCTTGAGTTCAAACGTCGGTTTTCGCGATAACTGGATCCCGCCCCTGCGTCCAAGAATGCGTTGAACGACCTGGCCTAATAATACCGCCTGGACGAAATATTCATCCAAATCTTTTCCGGATGAACGAATAAACTCTTGAATATTGATTTCTTCTAAAAAACCAGCTTCATCGAAAGAGGGAGCCATAATTTCTTTTTCTCCTCTCGCAATCCAATTATTTGACAAAAGGTTTGACCAGTTCGATCAATTCATTGGGTTTGTACGGTTTCACCAAATACCCTGCCAACCCGGGATTGATTTCCCGGGCCTGTTTTTTATTTTCGTCCGAACCCGACGCCGTAATTAAAACGACGGGGATCGAAGAAACCTCAGGGACACGGATAATCCCTTTCATGAAACCAATCCCGTCCATCACCGGCATCTGCCAATCAAGAAGGATGAGGCAAATAGAGGAATACTGATCGCCAAGGATTTTTAAACCGTCCTCACCATTGGCGGCCTGCAGGATTTCATTCTCGAAACCACCCTTTTTAAGGGTATTCATCAACAGTTTGCGATCCAGCAACGAATCGTCTATGATCAGTATCTTCACCTTCCAACCTCACGAAGCCTTTTGCGAGAATATCTGTAACTGACCTCCGCCAAAAGAACAACATCTGCGGAAGTCAGCCTTCATCATTAAGTTGACGCGGTCCTATTCGCCCATCACCTTCAGCTCAACACCGTGCGTTGGACAAAACTGGACGGATTCATCGTACTGCTCTCCGCCGATAGGGCAAAATTTCTTTTTCATTTTCTCACCGACAATATAACCGCCTAACGCCCCTACCACACCGCCGATGGCCGCCCCTTCGGCTCCATGATCCGACTGATGGCCAATGATCCCGCCCAACGCCGCGCCGCCCAAGGCCCCGGCCGTTGTCCCTTTCTGTGTGGTGGTACAACCTGTTAAAATCATCGAGGCCAATAACACTAAAACTGTTTTTCTCATTGCCCGTCTCCTTAACATTCAATTATTATTTCATTTTTTTCCTCATTGCCTTTTGCGGAAGCCAGTATAGCCTATTTCCTCATGAAACACAACTGACCAAAACAATTTTTTCCGGGTTCTTCCAGATGACAAGAAGTCCGAAAATTTTTTAAAATGCCATACAAATTTCAGGTCATAATTAGGTTTTCGGGCCGCTGAAACACACACACCATCTTTGATTATTTTCACTTCTGTAGTTGGAGCTTCCCTAATTCTAACAACTTTTCAAGAATCGATTAATGTCATCATGACTTCCCGCCAGGACGAATTCCACAAGGTCGCCTTCCCAGCGGAACAAGATTCGTGTTTTGATTCCTTTACGGACTTCCCAGAAATTTCTTTTAAGGCGCTTTAGACCCAGGCCTTTATGAATAGAACGATCATGGGAAAGAGCATCGATCAGTTCGATGGCAACCCGTTTGATATCCTCTTTTCTGGAAGGTGAAAACTTTTAACGGAACGGTCAAAGGATGATTTAAACTCAAATCTCATAAGGACTTGATATGATCCTTTGCGGCATCAGCGGAATGATAGACCTTGCCCTCCTGGGCAGCCAGCTTTTTGATCTTGGTCCATTCTTTAGCCGTATAGGGAGATTTCGCCGTAACCTCGCAAGGCAAGAGAACAACGCCGTCTTTCGTAATGCCAAACGCGATGGAAGCGCCTTCTTTCAAATTCAAAATCTTTCGGATACGGTTGGGGATGGTGACTTGGCCTTTCGTTGTCATTTTCGCGGTTTCGATAATGGTCATAACGCCCTCCTTTTGATTACTACATTACTTCCTTACATTCTTACATTCCAAATGTAGCATATATCCATCAGACCGTCAATGCCGTAAAACATTTCTTTCACCTGGTGCGAACGATAAAAAACTTTTTTTCTCCGGCTAAAACATGGACGTTCCCCAACGTCCCTCCATTAAAGAGCAATTCATACTCCCCGGGGTCCAACAGGAACCTGGCGAGACGGATCTCCGACGGCAGAGTCTGCCAGGAGCGTAAATCCGGCTCTTCAGAGGCGATGTTGTACAAATTGCTCAAATATCTAAACCATCGGGAGGGCTCCTGACCGTAACTTTGACGAACGCGGACTTCCTGACTGCGTTCTAAAACATATTTCCCGGCAGAACGCAGGGCGGCTTTCGCGATCACACGGCCCTTCCTGTTACCAAAATTCTTCATGGCAATGGCGCCGATCGGTTCCGCCTTTTGGGTCTCACACGTAAACACCCTCCGCCCCCCGGGTTGACGGCTCACAGCCTCAAAGATCCCCGGATTCGATTCGGAAGTCCTCTCATCCAACTGAGGAAAGGCTAATTTGGTGATATATCCGCCCGGCAGCGGGACAGGTACAAACCCCTGATGTTTGATGGGAGAAAGGCCGTCATATTGGAAAAGATAAATTTCTCCTTTATTATTTTTCTCCTCTATGGTCGGGTGAGTCCCATCGCCAAACTTGTTTTTATACCGCCGATATTCGTCCCCTCCCATAAAATGAGCCGCGGTCAACATATTTTCTTTTAATATCCGGGGTATCTCCAACCCATATTGAGCCTGGTAATCCTCTTCATAAATTTCAACAGCCTTCGCGTAGGAAATAAAGGCGTCATTCAGATCACCGGCCGTCCCTTGGGCCTCATACAAAATCCCCATCAGGAATCGGGCAAAGGCGTCTTCCCTATACACGTTTTTCTGGTCGGGCTTATAAAGCCTGTTGAGCGCCGACAGTTTCCCGTCGACATCCCGCGCCTCTACCAGGGCTTCTTCGAGGTTGCTCATCATGGCAAAATTCAGAGCCTGGAAGATGTTGATCATGACCCGCTCAAAATCTTCACCATGATACGGCGCCATATTATCGTTGATGATCCAGGTGGCGGCCCCTTTGCTCAAAGACGTCGTATATAACTGCTCCCACGTCCGCTTGGCGACCTCAAACACCGGGATGCTTTCCTTATACCGGCCGTCGAGATGAAGCAACAATCCATAGTCCATCTGGTAAAGAAGACGATTGTTTTTCCCATAGCCTTCGCCGTTCTCCTTAAGGACATCCAAAGCGTAATCCAGTTTCCCGGCGGCGGCCAGACTGTTGATCTGCGGCTGAATGAGGGGCGAAGATGCGGCACAGGAGGAAAATAAAACGGCAACAAAAAATAAATAACAAAAACGTTTACGCAGTTGAATTTCAATGACTCCATTTTGTAATTCTGAAGACTTGCACGGCAAATCTATTAAGCTCAAGCCTTCAGGGCTGAACGCCGCGCGCAGTTCCGCAGCCGTCAGTCGAGGATGTTTGAGCACGGAGTTCAGCCATGAAGGTGATGAACACCCTACGACAACCGCGAAAGCTCTGTTCTATTGCGTCGTCAAATCATTGACGTCCATACAAGTAATAGAATGCATTCCTTTGGAGAACGGACGTCGTTATACTGACCACCACCACACTCTATTTCTTTTACAGAAGTCAGTAATCATTAACAGTTGTTTTCAGAAAAAGCGCAGTGTTGTACTGTGTTCCACTATTAACAATTGAAATGACACAGTACTATAACGAAAACTTCGCGTTCTCGACCATCTTCTTGATTTCTTTTTGTCCGATCCAGGACTTTTCATTCGTGGTCAAATGGATCAGTTCAAAATTGACTTGGTAAAGAATGGCGTATTTTCCTTTGACCTCATCTTTGACCGAATTCACGCTGCCAATCAGCATATAGTCGGCGCCGCGTTCTTTGCCGATTTCCGCCATGGTTACCCTGTCCGTATACCCCTGATGCTGATCTTCTCTCTCCTGACGGATCTCTACGCGCTCCTCCGGGGACGCCACAAAGATCACCTTGCCGGAATTGATCAACTCCTTCTCAAGATGCGTGGTAAAAACCCGGGTGTTGATATGCTCGTGGCTTCGATTTTCCACATGGCCGACGATAACAACCGGATTCCGGCCTTTTTCCTTCATAAAATTCGTCAACCACGGCGCTTCCAGACAATTTTTGATAACCTCCTGAGAAACAAGCCGGCCGTCATAATCATTCCATTGTCCGCTCAGGTCAATGGGTTTTTCCACCTGAACCCGCGTCACCTTGGTCGACGCGCATCCGGCCCATAGGCCGCTTAAGACGATAACCCCCAGCATATACCGTTTGAATCCTCGCATTTCCCACCTCCATTTTTTAAAAACTTCCACCATTAATTCAACTCGCCAACTCTTCAACTCGTTAACTCATTAACTTGTCTCTTGTGAATGAGGCACAGATTCCGGAGGTAGACAACCATCCCTGCGGCCTGGCCGAGGATAAAAACCGGATCTTTTCTGTGCACGGCATAAACAAGCAATACCGCGCCTCCGGCCAGACTAAAATACCAGAAAGCGACCGGGATGTAACTCTCTTTTTTCTTCTCGGAACAAATCCATTGGACCAAAAATCTCAGGCTGAATAACAACTGACCGGCAAACCCTAAAAGAAGCCATTTATTCATTTTCTCCCCCTTGCCGCCAAAACCCGGAAGAAATCCACCATCACCCGGAAAATTCTCTTATGGCTGTATTTGGACCGGCCAAACTTTCTCTGGCGATGGTGCGAAACCACCTCGGCGATCTTGTACCCTTGAAGAGACAAACTCAAAGGGATAAACCGGTGCTGGCCCTCCCAATTCAGGGCAATCTTGTCAACGCAGTCTCTTTGATAGACCCTTAACGTGCACGACACATCATGAATTTTCAGCCCCGTGAGCGTCCGCTGCAAGATATTGCCGAACTTCGATAAACCGGCCTTGAGCGGCGTGTCCTCTCTGGCCTTACGCCAACCGCAAACACAGTCGGCCCCTTCTTCCAATTTCTTGAGCATCCGCGGAATATCCGCGGGATCATTCTGCATATCCGCGTCCATGGTCATGACGACATCGCCTTGGGCGGCATTCAATCCTTGCCGCAGACAAAAAGTTTGGCCGCTACGCTGAGAAAGGGAGATGACGTTGACCGTCGCGGGGAATTGCCGTTTAAAACGCTCCAGAATCGAAAGGGAACTGTCCGAAGAATAATCATTGATAAAAATGACTTCAAAGTCCCTGTTCAAAGATTTCATCGTTTCCGAAATCTCCCGGAAGAGCGGCTCCAAGGATTCTTCTTCATTATAAACAGGAATGACAACGGAATAGAACGGCCGCCCGCCGGATATAGGATCGCTCGTTGCCTCAGCCATAAAATTCCTTTTTCACTAAAATCAATTTTTCCATTAAATATTCACGGACCCTGGGACGATCCACGCGCATCAAGGCCCACCAAAATCCCTTATCAATAGACATTCTCTTTCGAAAAATATACTCTTCCTGAACGATCCGCAAAGGGATATCTTTCATGTCTTTAAGGTAATAATCAAAATCGCGCTCTGTCATCAGGCAGAACACCGTTTTTTCCGTGGAAAAAAGCCGATTCAGATTCGATCGCGTCCCTTCTTCAAAACTCATGCCGGCTTTTTCGATTTGAACATCAAAATACACCTGCCACTCTTTTTCATGAATATCATGGCTGCCGACGCCGATAATGCTGTCTTCGGTTTTCAGCGCGTGAACGGTTTGCGCGAATTTTTGCAGGGTCGCGTGCGCGGTTAATCCCGCTTTCCCCATTAAAGAGGTCTGCGTCAATCCCACCAGAATAAATATCCCTAACGCCATCGGCGCCCTCAGGGGATCAGACGCGAGGTAAATATACCGCACGACCCCAACGCACGCAACGCCGATCACCAGGAGCCACCAGGGATTCCCTCCGGCCAAGAAAACAAGCAAAAAACCAAAAGCCAGGTTGCCGAAACAAAAAATAAAAGTGATGAAATCTCTTCTTAAGAAAACGAGGATTTTATTCATCCCGCCAGGCAAAGGAACGGTTTCTACGAAGAAATAACCGGTCAAAATAGCCAGGGGGGTTGATAAAACCAGCATGTAATGATTGATCTTAAAATCCATGAAAGAAAAAAAGAAGAACACGACAAAAAACCAGATTAAGAGCCAAAGGAGCGACCTCCCCCCCGTCCTGTCCTCTCTTCTTTTCTGCCAAAAAGCCAAGAGCCCGGCGGGAAAGACAAACAGCCCCCACGGGGCGAAATAGGATAACAGAACTCTCAGATAAAACGCGGCGTGATCTCCCAGCTCTTTGAGCCGTTCCAACAAGAAAAACCCTCCCGTGGGCTCTCCCAGCAGACGGGTCTTTGTCTCAGAGACAAGCATATAATCAAGATACGGTTTACCGTAGGTGAGGATCATCCAAACAAACCACGGCCCTATAATCCCGGCGAGAATCAAAAGGCCGCGGCCGAATTTCATCCCGCATAATAACCCAGGGTTCCGGATAAGAAAAGCGTATAGAATAAAAGTCATCCCCGGAATGATGAGGGCCGCGAAACCCTTGACCATAAAACCCAAACCGCACGCGACAAAAAAAAGCAGACTGAACCGTTGAGAGGAAAAGGAAGCCCCCGGGGACGGCTCCCCCGTCTTGAGGCCGGTAAACCGGACGGCGGCATACAGGGCCAGGACAATAAAAAAGTTTAAGACCATGTCCGGGACAGCGTTTTTGGCGTGCCTGAAGAACAAGGGGATTGTCATCAGGATCACGGCGCTCAGCAGGGCCGTCCTTTGTTCAAAAAAACCTCTGGCCATGAGATAGGTCAAACACACGGTCCCCGAGGCAAACACGACAGCGACGAACCGCGCCGCGAACCAATTAACGCCGAATATTTGATACGACAGAAGGATCAGCCAATAATAAAGAACGGGTTTTTGAAACCGGTTTTCCCCAAAATACGTCGGAGATAAGAAATTATGCTCGCGGAGCATCTCCCGGGTACTTTCAAAATAAAAAATCTCATCATCGCGGTATTCCAACCCGTGGACATTCAGGGAGCGGCTGAAGATAAAAAGACTCACCGCCGTCAAAAAAAGAACGATCCAGAAATCCCGTTTCTCCCGGAAGCGGTAATCGTGAAATGCGCGCATGGCAGACCCATTTTCTCAGGACTTTCGCGTTTGNNTTGATTTGAGATAACACCTCTTCGGCCTGCGGCTTTGTGTCAAACTTCCCGACGTTAATCCTGTACCACGTCCCTTTGGCTCCCAAATCTTTCGAGACAATAAATGGCTCGTACCCCTTTTTACGAACATCCTCCAGGGCTTTGTCGGCTCTGGCCCTCTCATTGACAGAAAGGACCTGAATGGTATACGCGTACGTCCCCACCGTTTCATTGACGGAAGAAACGGCGCCGACGGATGACATCGAGGGTTCTTGAGGCGTGGCGATCATCTGCGCCGGACCGCTGACGGAACCCCCCGGAGTGGCGGAGAGCACGTCCGTTGAACTCCCTTTAACCGTTACGGAGGCCGTTCCTTGTATTTCTTCAGGCGCGCCCGCGACAGGTTGCGGCTGTCCTTTTTCATCCACAAATTCATACTCGATATCCATAGGCACGGTTTCATCTTCCGGCAGGAGTTCACTGATCGGAACCGTCCCTTGATTTCCCTGATAATTAAAAGCGATAAAGACCGCGATGACCGTCCCCAGGACGAAAAGCCATATTAACCAACGATTTTTCATTTTAGACCTCCGTGAAATAATGTTTATAAAAATTTTGACCTGCGAAGCCTCGTAAATTTTTCTGAGGCACCATTGTATGTTAAGACCACCCAAAAAACAAGCCCCACGGTGTGTTATTTTTCTTACGAAGAAAACACCGGGACACGGCGCCGGACCGCCTATTTCTTCTGAAAGGCCAGCATCACGATCTTTTTGATCAGTTGCTCGTAGGACATCCCTATCTTGGCCGCGGACTGGGCGACTTCATCCTCCCGGGCGATGCAGGGATTGGCGTTGGGCTCGATAATGTACACCCTCCCCTCATTCGTCAAACGGATATCGAATCGGACATAGCTTCTGATATTGAGCGCGCGATACGCTCTTTTGCACACGTCGACGATCTCCCGCTCCACCTGATCCGGCAATTTTCCGGCGCAGACACTTTTAATCCCCCATTTGGTTCTATACTTGTCATCCCATTTCGCCTTATACGTGGCAATCCGGGCGTCTTCGGGGAGCTCGCCGAATTGCATTTCCCTTGCGGGCAAGACCGAAAGCCTCTTACTGCCGATGACGCTGATATAAAACTCACGGCCCTCGATATACTCTTCGACAATGGCGTCCATATCCATCTTCTCATGGATAAATTTCACGCGCTCAAAGAATAACTCTTCACTATCCGCGATCGATGCCTGCGAGATCCCCCGTGAGGCTTCTTCGCACAAAGGTTTGATCACGACGGGCAGTTTCAATTTTTTGGGCAGCCAGACGCGGTGGTTCCGATAGAACGTGGTGAACCGCGGAATTTTGATCCTGTGAAAATTCAAAATCTGTTTATTCAACCCCTTGTTATTGCAGATGAAGGCGTTATCCGAACTGGCGCCGGTGTAGGGGATTTCTAAAAGCTCCAGCAAGGCCACGACGTTCTTTTCAAATTGAGTTTTATTATTAAAAACTTCCATTAAATTAAAAATCACATCCGGCTTGTTTTCCTTGATTTCCTCGAGAAGGGGATCCAGCGTGTTGTGCAGCCCTAGAATACTGACCTCATAGCCGTTGGCCTGGAGGGCGAAGAGCACATCTTTTTCCGTATACATATTATCCGGGTCATTAAACTCGGCCTGATAGTCATATCCCCGGGGCCTGTTGTAAGGACTGGCCAAAAGCATCAACACCTTAAGCTTTTTTTTCATTTTTTCCCCCGGCCTTCTTTCTCGCCGCGAAACCGGCCCGTATACAAATAATTCATAATTAAAGAGGTCACATAGCCGCAGAGATGGATCACAATCTGCGCCTCGTCCGCTTGAACGGCCAGCTTTAACGCCTGGCACCGTTTCTGGATGTCCTTCAATAAATCACTGATGACGAATTTCTTCTCGCCGGAATATCGGGAAACGCTCTCCAGAATGCTTTTATGATATTTGTTGATGATCGCCGACGCCTGAGGCAGAGTATGGTGCTCCAGAATGCTCTCGACAAAGACGTTTTTTAAAAAGGCGTCATGAAAGTCCGGAAAATCCTCAGCCCAGAAATGCCTTTTCTTCTTGTAATAACTCCTGAGACTGAAACGTAATGTGGACAAACGCCAATATTTATGCCGATTCTTGACGACGGGTTCCTGCCCGCGGATCTCCCCCATCAAGGTGTCGACGTATTCCAGTTTGTCGAGCGCCTTCCACCCCTTGTATTTGGTCCGCCAATCCAGGCCGGGGGTCAGCCACACGGCAAAGGTCTCCACAAAATCCTCATCAGGATGATATTGGGCGTAATAGCCGTCCAAGTGCCGGACATAATTTTTACTATACGGCCGGTATTTATAGGTGTCTCCGTATTCGACACTCGAAGGGCCGAAAAGCCTCTGCCATTTTTTCTTTTTATGAAATCCGTAGGCGTAACTGATCGCGTGGCCGGTCTCATGCCGAAGGAGTTTCATGCACCACTCTTTCGACCCGCCTTCGGCATCGATCATAAATTTCTTTTCCAACCGGATCAGAGACGGATGGGCGAGGTAGAACGGGATCCCGATACAGGTTTCATGTTCAGGGGTGAGCCATTCATCGGCGAGATAACACTCCGGCTTGAAAACAATGCCTTTCTCCGCGAGCTCCTTATACAGTTGCGCGAGACACGCCTCCAGCCACGTCCCCTCCATTTTTAACGGCAGATCACACACGCGCGTCTTCAGGAGATCTTCGTCGGACATATTATCCAAATCCAAAGGATTACCGGCGAAAGGCGTGTTTTCAGAATGTGTGGTCATACGCGGACTTACCCATTACCCAACGTGGGTCTCCAATTTATCCATCAGCTCTTTGGCCTCGGCCAGAATTTCATCGGGAAGCAGTTTCAGGGTTTCCATATCTTTTTTAAACGACTTGAGAGAATTCAGCAGTTTACGGATGGCGACGGCGTTACGCTGTTCCCTTTCTTCATCCGGGTCCACCTGTTTTCTCTCTTTCATGATCGCGGTCAGCTCCTTGCGGACAAGGGCGGCGCTTTTTCCTTTTTCGAAAATGTCGTTCTTTAACTTCTTATAATCGTCCTTCAGCAATTCCCTCTTGCTTTTCGCCAGCCTCAGCACATTGACCTCATCAACCCCGGGCACCTGGACCGATTTGCGCTCGTCAACAAATTCCTTGGATAAATAGGCCGGCTCTTCCTGCTCCAGAAAAAAATACGTCTTCAACAATTTCAAACATATTTCTTTTTTCAGGCCGACCTCGCGTTCCGTGTAATATTCAAATTTTTCATGCCCCCACCCATAATAAAGCTTATCCTGCCAGACCGTGTACAGAGACTGTCCGAGATTTACCCAGGAAGTTTTAAAATCCTTGGCGTGATCCAAAATTTGATCCCGCAAAGTCTCTCGTAAAATATCCGTCTTGGGGGTTGTCCTGGCGTGCGTTGTTGTTTCCCGCGAGTCCATACAGCATCCTTTCTTTCATTGACAGAAGTCAGTAATAACCAGTCGATTTTCTTAATTTGTCCAAATACGCGCGATCCACATTATATCCTAAAGATTCCGCTTTCAAAGCATCTTCTAAGGCTCTTTGCGTGTCTCCTAAAATCCGGTACGTGAGGGAACGGTTGTAATACGCCACGGCCAAATCCGGATCAAATGTCAAGGCGTTGCTGAAATCCCCAATGGCGGATTCATAGGCCTTTTGCCAGACATGCGTCACGCCCCGGTGAAAGAAAACCCGCGGATCCTGAGGCATTAATTCCGACGCCTTGTCGAGATCCGCCAGAGCCCGACCGAATTCCTTTATCTTGTTATAAACAAGCCCCCGGTTGAGATACGCCTCGGCGTGACCGGGGTTAAGATGAATGGCCTTGTTCATATCCGCCAGCGCCAAATCATATTGGCCCAACTCCCGGTAGATACTTCCCCGATTGTTATACGTGATCCCATAATCCGGATCAAGCTCCAACGCCCGACGAAAATCATCCAGGGCGCGTTGATATTGTTTCTTCACCAGATAAATACACCCCCGATTATTATACGCCTTGGCAAAGAGCGGATTACGGGCGATCGCTTGATTATAATCGGCCAGCGCCAGATCATATTTTTCCAATTTATCGTACACATTGCCTCTGTTGTTATACGCCTGCTCCGCGTGACTCGGCTTCAAGGCGATGGCCTGATTAAAATCCGCCAGGGCCTGGGGGTATTGTTTTAACAAAAGATACGCGTACCCCCGATTACTGTAAATCCTCAAATTGGAGCGGTCTAACGCCAGGGCTTTATTATATTCCAGGATGGCTAAATCAAACTTGTTCATGCGGCTATACACATTGCCGATGTTATTGTACACTTTTGCCCGCCGGGGATGAAGCGCGGCGGACTTCTGAAGATATTTTAACGCCAGGTCATATTGCCCCTGATCCAAATAGGCGATCCCCAAATTCAGATACCCCCGGGATTTGTGCGGTGATTTCTGAACAACATCCTGCCACAACACAATCTCGCTCCGCCAGACCTTGTTGCGCTGGATCGTTAAAAACGAGAGGAGGATGAGGAGGACGCCCGTTACGACGGCAAAGAGCCGCGTGTCCTTTAAACAGCGCGCGAGTCCCCACGCCAGGGCCACGCACAATCCCACCGAGGCGAGATACAATTTATGTTCAAAAATAATATGACTGCGGGGGACAAAGCCGACAGACAGCGTCAAGAAAAACCATAGAAGACCGAAGGAGATCAGTTTGTCTTTAGATTTCATGATCAGGGCGAGGCTCAAGACGCCCACGACCCCAAGAAAGCTGAAAAACGTTGTCGGCTCAAAAAGGCTCTGAGATAACGGAAAGTCGTAATCCAGATTCTGACCCGCGGGGAAAATAAAAAGTCTGAGAAAAACGGCCAGGACCCGGAACTGGGTGAGAAAATACCGGTCCAGGGTAATCATTTCCCCGTCATGGGATTCAGACACGCGCGGACTCAAAAGGACCGCGGGATCAAATGAAAAAAGGGCCGGAACGATCAAGATAAACAACAGAATAATCCCGAACCCTATCCCCCGCCACGAACCCCGTCTTTTCTCCTTCCCGGCCTCATTCAGAAAATAAATTTCAAACAAGAGGACGGTCAGAGGCAGGGTCATAACCACCTCCTTGGTGAACATCCCCAGGACCGCCAGCAGGGCCGCTGAAAGAAAAAAAATAAAACCCTTGAGGCCTTTCCCCGCGCGTGAGGTCAATAACCGTCCCTTGATGTAACAGCACAACGCGGCCAGATAAAATAAGGTCGCTAAGGATTCAAACCGCTGCGTGATATACGTCACAGCCTGGGTCTGAACCGGGTGCGCCACATACAACAGGGCGGCCGTCAAGGCGATGATATTTTTCTTCTGAGGCAGGGGAGCTTCTTTTTTTCCGGTATTCCCCGGCGGCCAAAGACCCAGAATCAACCGCGTGAATACCCACACCAGGACAGCGGTCCCGCCATGAATGGCCAGATTCACGGCATGATAGCCCAAGACATCATAGTGGTGGAAATGATAATTCAGGGCGAAGGTATAAAGTCCGACGAAGCGGGACGGCTGGGAAAGGACTTTCCAAATCCCCTCAAAATTATTCAGATTCCGGATCGCGGGATTATCAACGATGAACTCCTTGTCATCAAACTGAAACGGAGTCCTCAGGCTGTTGGCGTAAAGAAGACACCCCAACAGGAGAATGGCTAAGACAGGGAAAATTTTCTCTAAGAGTGGGCGAAGATGTCGCATAGGGTTTACCAGCAATTTAACTTAACGCGACTGAACAGTGCGTGGACACGACAGTGACGAATGTTGCCGGGGATCAGGCTCATGGCGTTGGCCGCGCCGGCGGCGGCGGCCCAGCGCAACGCGGCGCTCAAAGGATCCTTCTTCAGAAAAGAATAAAGAAATCCGGCCAGAAACGCGTCCCCACAGCCGACGCCGTGGCCGTCAGACACGGGAGCAGAACGGGCACACCAGATCTCCTCCTCATTGGAACCGATCGCCCCTTCGGCCCCTTTGGAAATCAACACAATTTTGACGCCCAGGCGATGCAATCGCTGAACAACACGTTTTATTTGCGCGACGGATTTCAACTCTTCACCCAAGGCCTCCCGCAGCTCGTCGATATTGGGTTTGATCGCCCAGGGCCCGGCCCGCAATCCCATCCTGAATGACCGGCCGCTTGTATCCAGCACGGCGGGTACGTCCTGACTTCTTGCCAGGCGGATGAGCTTCGCGTAGAAAGAATCCGGAACCCCCCGGGCGTTGCGCCCGGACAATACAACCATTGAGCTGTTTTTAAGAAGCCGCGCGTACTCCTTGAGAAACAGATGAATTTCCGCGCCGGTCACAGCCTCCCCTTCCTCCAGCCGTCTTTCCACGCGTCGGGTCTTCGCGTCCATCATGGTCAGATTGATCCGCGTTCGGCCCTTTCCAAAAACAAAGCGTGAAGGGATGGCTTCTTTTCTCAACAGTCTCTGAATCATCTCCCCGGTCTCTCCGCCTAAAAACCCTGTCACACGGGTTTGCATTCCAAACACCTTTAAGGTTCGAGCGACATTAATCCCCTTGCCCCCGGCGCTGATCATTTCCGCGTTGGGCCCGGGAATCTTAAGGCAGGCGTCCCGCGGATGCCACCGTCCCTGAACAGACACGCAAGACCATTCACCTAGACGAGAATCCTCCTCGAATGACGCCAAGTCTTTGATGACAACACATCTGTCGACGGCGGGATTTAAAGCCACTGTCAGGATATATTTTCCCACATTGCTGTCCAAATTCCATCTTTCTGAGCGGAGCGAAGAATCTCATCCCATCGGGATTCTTCGGCCATTTATTGACCTACGTACAATTAATGGAACCGTATCCTTCAGAGAACGCAGGTCGAGATACTGACTACCATAATGTGCCATTACTTTTACGGAAGTCAGTAGGCCTCAGAATGACGGTGTTAAGTTCATGTCTTTTACGGGCGCACCAGTCGGAAATTCGTTTTTTCAACTGAACACTATTGATTTTCCCACTTTAAAAATAGAAAGATATTTTTGCCGGGGGTCAATCATTGAGCGGGTCCGGATGATGGAATTGATAACCGAGCCGCTCTTTGAGTTTGGTATTAGAGACAATCTTTCCTCCCGGCTGATCCGCCCCATCGCTGAAGCGCGGCGGTGGAAGACCTAAGGCCAGGGCGGCTTTCGCGTACAACGCGCCTCTGGCAGGATGCCCGTCACTGCAGGCGTTGAAAATCTCGCCGCGGACATTGCGTTGAATGATCTGTGTAACGATTCCGACACAATCATCCCGATGGATTAAATTCACAGGCCGGTCGGCGCTCCCCAACGCCTTCTTGCCGGATAAGAACTTGCCGATCCGCCGATCGCCTCCATACATCCCGGCGAAACGGATGATCGTTGTCTCAAAATATTTGTTTTTACAAAGAGCCTCTTCCACCCTCAGCAGGACTTCGGCCCTCGGATGATCCGGGGTGAAGACCGTGTCTTCCGTGACCTCACCCAATCTGTCCGGATAGATTGATGTGGAACTGGCAAAGATGACAAATTCAATGGAAGAAGTCTCGATCCAAGAAACAACCGCGTCCATCTGTTGTTTGTAGGTCTGAGGATCGATGACCGACATTCGGGAAGATACAGATTCGACGGGTTGGGGGGAGGTTCCAAAACCGCGTTTAAAAGGAATATTGAGAAACAGGATGTTCGATTGAAGGAAGGCTTCCGGCGGGGGAGGTTGGGGGTCACGCGCATCAACTGTTATGAGGAACGGCTCAATCCCCGCCTCTTTCAGGAGTGCCATCTTCTCTGGACGCGTTGTTGATCCTTTGACAGGATATCCTAACTCCACGAGTCGCCGGCCTAAAGGGAGTCCCAACCAACCACAGCCCAGGATACTGACCGTTGGATCCTCAAACGCCCGCCGCGTTGTCTCCCTGCCTCTCGCGTCTCTTTTTCCCGCCATTCCGCTTCACAAAGAAAATTTACTGCAAATAATTCTTCATCTCAATCCACGTTTTATTACCCACGATCCCGTCACTCTTAAGAGCGTGCTCTGTCTGAAAGGCTTTAATAGCGTCCTGGGTCTTGGAACCGATCTTCCCGTCGATAGATCCGGTGTAATAACCGGCATTCTTTAACGCTTCCTGCACCTGCTGCGGGGTCGCGGCCACACGGATAATGCGCTTGTCCTTCGCTGAATCCATTCTCCGGGAAGCGGCATCCTTACCCGACGGTTCTTCAAAATTCGGTTCTACGACCTCCTCAGAGTCAAAATTGTCATTTTGGCCCGCGGATTGCTGAATCTCATATTTCAATTCATCAATCTGATCTTCGCGCTCCTGGAGTTTCTGTTCCAACTGGGACACCTGGAGTTGCAACCGATTAACCTCCGTCGATTGCTGGGTCGTGGCGCATCCGGCCAAAAAGACCATTAACATTATGCTCAAGCCTAACCTCATCATTGTTCTCCCTCCTTGCGTTAAGATATCAAACGTCTTTCTTTAAAAAGCAAATTATCTTATCATAAACTTCTTTTCTTTCTAATTCTTCTTAAAATATTTTTTTGTTAATCCCCACCAATCCTTTTTCCTTTATCCCTAACATCCCACATAAACCGTCTTGATATTCACAAATTCCCGGATACCAAAAATAGAAAGTTCCCGACCGTAGCCTGAATCCTTAATCCCGCCAAACGGCAGACGCGGGTCGGATTTCACAAAGCTGTTCACAAAACAACACCCCGCCTCGAGTCTTTTCTCAGCGATCTCTTCCCCTCGCTTTAAATCTTCGGTAAAGACCGCGGCCCCGAGGCCAAAGACCGTGTCATTCGCCTTTTCGATCGCGTCATGTTCATCCCGCGCGCGGATAATCGCGGCGACCGGGCCAAACAATTCTTCCTCATACGCCGGCATTCCTTTTTGAACGTCCGTTAACACCGTCGGAGGATAAAAGGCCCCTTTCCCCGCAGGGATTTGGCCCCCCAGCAAGAGCCGGGCCCCCTTCTTAAGACTTTCACCGACCTGCGCGTGGAGTTGGTCCCGCAGATCATGCCGTGCCTGAGGTCCGACAACGGTGTCTTCCTCTAAAGGGTCCCCTGTTTTCTGGATCCTCATTTTTTCCACAAACAATCTCTCGAAGCGTTCCTTGACCGAGGCCACCACAATAAACCGCTTGGCCGCCACGCAACTCTGCCCGCTGTTGACCAAACGCGCGCTCACGCAGGCCGTGACCGCTTTCTCCAAATCCGCGTCTTCCAGGATCAGATACGGGTCACTCCCACCGAGCTCAAGCACGGTTTTCTTCAGGGCACCGCCCGCTTTAGCCGCAACCGCCATCCCCGCCGGTGTACTCCCTGTGAACGTCACGGCCTTGATCGACGGATGCTCAATGACCGCCGCCACCTTCTCCGAGCTCATCAACAAGACACGAAATAAATGTTCAGGGAAACCGGCCTCCCGGATGATCTCCTCGATCGCCAGCGCCGTACCGGTGACATTGGACGCATGTTTAAGCACAGCCGCATTACCCGCCATCAGCGCCGGAACCAAGAAACGAAAGACCTGCCAAAAGGGAAAATTCCACGGCATGACCGCTAAAACAACCCCGAGCGGCTGAAAGCTCACATAACTCTTACGCGCGTCGGTCGCGACGGTCTCGGGTTGCAGAAAACCTTCCGCGTGTTCCGCGTAAAATTCACAACCCCACGCGCATTTCTCTATCTCGGCCCGCGCCTGGGTAATCGGCTTGCCCATCTCCTTGGTCATGAGTCGGGCCCAGGTTTCTTTCTTCCCGCGCAGGATGTCCGCCGCCTTCCTCATCTTTTCACCCCGCGCGTCAAAACCGACCTCCCTCCACTGCTCAAAGGACTTCTGGACAGACTCCAGAATAACCGAAACTTTCCCCGGCGGCATCTGAGGATAAGACTGAATGAGTTCACCCGTGGCAGGATTAATGGATTGAAGAGACATCCGTTAAATTTTTGGATTCTTTAAATTCATTGCGTCCGAATTTTCATCAAATTCACCGTGATCTTATTAGAGACGCGGGGGTAGCGCTGATGAAAGGCGGAGATGGCCTCCATCTGCTCATTGAGAACATTCACGTGATATTCAAAGCCCGGTTTGATCACTGGAACGCCGCCGAGCTTGATCTTTTCTTTGGTGCCGGTAAGCTTGAGGGTCCCCAGGTACGTAATGCCGTCCGAGGGCACATCAAAATAAACATCCATCGGTTCCGTCGCCAGAGTTGATCCCACGGGAATGGAAACAGAAGAAATCCTGTAGTTACCCGCGGGGAGTTCAATAAAGAAGTAGCCCGGCTCCACCGTCTTGGAGTCCCGGAGCGCGTCACTCTCGTCCTGTGTGCGACCGATATTCAGTTGAAACGTGTACTCCTTTTCACTCTGATGCTCCAAGAGGAGCTTGACATAGTCTGTTTTGAGGATGCCTTCAAAATCCGTCTTGGCAAAGACCACGCCCTTTTTCTCAACGACCTCTTTCAATTGCTCGCCCTTGATATTAGCCAGGGCCAACGAGGCATCACTGGTCACGGACGGGGACGCCGTTTTTACCGGGTGAGGGGGCGGCAGGGCCGTTTTTTTCACGTGAGGTGAGGCCCTTTGTCCGGTCACGGCACAACCGCAAAAACAAAGGCTCGATAATAAAACAAGGATTTTCGCGTTTTTATTATGAAGGACACGCCGTAAGGTATTCATAACATTCCTATCTTATTTTAAGGGGTTGGATATTTAAGAAGGCCAAGTACGATAGTACCAAATCTCTTACAGAAAGTAAAACTGATTTTCAGACAATCGCGGCAAACGCGGGCATCGCGGGTATCGCTGAGGAGGAAATAGCCGCGGCTTCTCGCGCGAACACCAAAGAATACCCCTTTTGAATTCTTGCCTGTTGGCAGGAATTGGCTCAATCGGAATTCCGGCCAGATGGCCACAATTGGAGACTTTTATTGCGGAAGTCAGTAAGGGATCATAAATCCGTTAAGATAAGGACTTTCGCGTTTAGAGGGGACGCGCGGCGGTCTATAAAGCGACGAGCCGATCGGCGCGAGACTCCCCCGGGATATCCCGGAGGAACGATAACGGTGCGACGGACACAGGCGTGGGAACTAGAGGGGTGATATTGATAATCACGGGGACAAACCCGTCGATGCGCATATCTTTTAGCGGCTGCTGGGCCAGCGGCAAAGGAATCCCTTTGTCATCGCGCCTGATTTGCAAACGCATCATCGCCGGGTCCAGGTTGATACCGCCGTACTTAGGTTGTACTAATGAAGCTTTATCATTACCAGCCGATGTGTACATGCTTTCATCGAGTTTTCTTAAGTTTTCTATTAAATTTTTCACTGGTTCTCTTTTCGAGGTATCTTCTATCTCTTCAAGTCCTTGAATAACATTGGTTATGAGACTGCCCAACCCGGAATGATTGGCAACAGCAACAAGATCCTTAAAACTCACTTTCTGTCCATAGGGAGTTGCGATGTCATTCTTCATTTTCTCAATATCACCCTTTAAAATTACAGGAGCATTATTAAGCATTCGCTGAAATTCTACCTTAGCTTTCCCCAACGTCATCAACGCCTGGTCATGAGGCACTTCTTTTCCATTAAACTCAAACGTTATGGCGTGCCCTGGAGATCTCTCGAGGGGAAGGGATTTCACGGTTTCCTTTAATTTTTCCACATCCTTGATGACCCCAGCGACCTCTTTATCCAGGATCAGATTTTCCAACACCCTTAAGGCATCCACGACGATCCACTCCGCATTTGTCGACAGTGGGGGTGAAAATGAAAAATGGAGATCCGACGCGACAAAATCCACTTTATTTCCATCAACGAAAAATAACATGGCCCCTCTGGAAGCATGGACCTTCTCATTGCTTTCTAAATCTTTAAGCAAAAAACTTCCTTGAATCATCCCCTGGACGGCCGCGTCTTGAGCGTCTCGAATAGAATCCTCAAATTCTTTCGTCGGCACAAACACATACTTCTTGTCGTTGATTTCAATCGGCAATTCCCCCAGTTTCTTGGTGATAAATTCCGCCGCCTGGAGGCCGGACAACATAGCTTTATCCGCAAAGCTCGTGATGTCGCTCAATCTAGTTATCAACTCACCTTCTATTCTTTTCTTAAACTCCTTCATATCGTCTTCTAATAGAAAAAATCTACGAGGAATATAAAAATCCTCAACATATCTCAGCAACTCCCCCATATTTCTGAGACGAGATCTCTCTTTGTAGAATTTATTGTAAAACGTTTTATCATTTTGTTTATCCAGAATTGCCAGAAACTCATCTATAAAATTAGCCAGCACAGCCAAATCTAATTCTTCCTCAATATTCTTGATTTCCGCCAGCAATTCATAAAGCAAGACCGAAACCAAGGGATTAGGATTATAAACGACAGTGACTTCATTCTTGTCAGTGGTTATCGTATGATCGATTCTCCCATTTCCGGGCATCCCTGTTTTAATCACCAGCGTCAGAGGATGATTAGTCTCGTTAAATTTATTTATAATGCTCTCCACATCCTTAGGCGCTTCCTTAATAGGTAAAACAACTTGCTCATTGGAGAGATCCAATTCCTCGACCTCGGCCAACTGGGCGTTGTCATTTGGAAATAATTTGGCTTCATTAATCAACTCTTGAGCATTTACTGCATTATTTTTATTCCAGACCAATACTTTCCCTATCTCTCCCTCACTCATCCCATATTTCAAGAAAGCCCTTATAATCGCCACTTTTTGATACCATGTTGTAGCCTCTGACTTAGATAAACCGATCAAAACTTTTGTAATGTCCGCGTTCTTTGGAAAAAGCATGAGTCTGTCTAACACCCATTCAATTTCTTGATTCTTCTTAGAATTAAGGGCATAGGTAATAAATGCCTTTATTTTCTTTCTACCATCCCAACCTGTTTTCTTGACTCGTTTCGCTAACACTTCGAAGGCTATCTGTGTTTCTGAATTGACCTTATTATTTCTTAATTGGTCATTAATCAACTTTATCAATGCTTCGTCCCCATAATTTGATTGAAGGCGATATTCAATCTCTAAACGATCAAGCAAAGTGTTCAAATTATTCAAGTCGATTTCAGTAAAAGACATTTTCTTAAATATACCCATAGTCAATTTACCGGCAACCTGCCAATCAATTTTTGCGTTATGAACAGCGTCTCTGGCTTGATATCTTAAGTTCATTTCCTCATCAACCTTCGCTGACGGCGTTTCGATGGGTTTAAAAGTTTCCTCTTTCAAGGCTTCCTTAGCGTCCACAGTTATTGTAAAAATCGACCCTGCTATAGTCATTAAACCCATAATGCCGGTTAATGCCATTGCAGAAAAAGTTTTCGTCGTTAAAAATTTCGACAACATCCCCTTATCCGGATTCTCCGGGCTATACCCACCGGAAAAATATTTTCTCGGGATGATCTGCTGGGTCGCGGGATCGTAGTCTTCCTTAATATAATCGTAGACGCCTTTCTTAAAGGCATCGACGTATTGATTATAAATCTTTTGGTTGACCTCTTTGTCCTCGATGTCAACGCCCAGAGTTTTGTTCTTGTCCACATACACCTGGCCCAGAAGGCTTTCTTTCAAATTGAGTTTGTACCATGTCCCCAGGATCATCGCGTTGTAGATCTGCCGCAAGTCGGCAAAATTCTTTCCTTCATTGACCTCTTTGCGGATCTCGGGGATCAGGACTTCGCGCACGACCTCGGAGGAAACCGCGCTGAGGGCCTGGGCGTCGCTCTGGTCCAGACTGTCAAGTCCGTATTTTTCCTTGCCCAAATTCTTCTGCAAAGCGACATAATCCTCCTCGAGCATCACATCCAGTCGGCTGTCCACCACAAAGGCGCTTGCGCCGTATTGATGCACCTCGGCCCTGTCCGGGACAATCCAGATTTTATTAAACGTGTTGAGCGGAATATCCGTTGTCCCGTATTTCTCTTGGGCCTTTTGATAAACCCTTTCCCAAAAGGCCTTGCCTAAATCGTCTTCCGGGTACATCAAAGAGGCGGTGAGCTGTTTGAGGATATAATCCTGTGCGAGCAAGTCCCGGCCCATCTCCGTGTCGCCAAAACCCTGAGGGACAATTCTGTCCTCCTCATACGGAGAGAGGTTGACCCACATCTCTTCTTCCGGAACGGTCAGGGAGGCCATAAAATATTTGACCATTTTCGTCCCCTCCCGCTTTAATTCCTCCTGCGAGAGCGCGCTGTCGCCGGAATCCAGGATAAAGTCGAACCGCAGCGGATTCTCTGGATAAAGCGAAATCCCGCGGATGATCGGCGGCGTGAAGCCC
Organism: Candidatus Omnitrophota bacterium; assembly: GCA_003528115.1. Lineage (GTDB taxonomy): Bacteria > Omnitrophota > Gorgyraeia > Zapsychrales > Zapsychraceae > UBA10174. Next base: position 9,430 of record DOGZ01000037.1, on the reverse strand, counting down.
GGCGTCGCGTTCACCATCGCCCCCGGCGCTGGCAGATTTAAAACCGTTGGCGCCGTCATTTGGGCGCTAACCGCCGGCGGTGTGATCAGACTAAGGCTGAAAGCCGTCGCCACAAAAAAAGAGAGCATCCTATAAAGGACGCCCGGTTGTTTATTATTAATAATAACCTTCATTTTATATCCCCCCTTAAGTGACTCTCATTTCCTTTTTTCTGCGCTCCGCACTCACCCCTAAACCAGGAGCTCTTTAATCTCAAACCGTTTTTTTCCCTCAAAGACGCTGAGATTCCCTTGATAACTTAAACTTTGCGTCGCGTCGGTCCCGCCGTCCGGCAAGGCGCTCAGAGGGATCAGCGGCGTGGTGATCGGCGTGATGTCCAGAATAAAATGATAAAGTCCGTCGATCTCACGGATCTCCTGAGGCTGCAGGTTGAGCGGCAGGACATGCCCCTTTGTATCCCGCTGGACCTTCATATTGAGCAGTTCACGGTTTAAACTGATACCACCGACGTTTTTCATCCGTGATAATTCGTTATAAATCCTCTCTGCATTCTCGCGCGTGCCGCTTTGATCGACAATAGCGGCCTCAATGACTCTTCCGGCAGCATTTCTTTTTTCTTCCGTCAGAAAATTTAATGCCAGTTCGACGTCTATTTTGTAGATGGCGTCCAAAATGTCATGTTCCCGGTCTTTGTTCTGACCTGAGAGGGCCAAGCGAATGAGTTTCTCAATAACTTCTTCTTTCTCTTCCTCTTTCCCTACCTCCTCATCAAGACCAAACATAATTTCATATGGCCCTTCTTTGCCCAGTAATATATCAAGCGCACGGGCCCGCTCTTGTTCATTATTCAGCATCTTAACAATATCTTTGCCGGTCTTAACAATTGTCATGGGCGACTCTTTAATACCCCTGTCACTACCGGCCGCGCGTCGGCTGTCCACTTCTTTAAGGATGTCATCGATGCCCATCGGCGCTCCCATTGATCCTGAATAATCCTCAACTTGCCGGTTTACTTCTTCTTTTAAGGAACCATCCGCGGTATAAGATTTTGTTAATTCATCCAGAGATTTTTTTATATCTATAGCGAGGAAGGAATAATTTTTTACCATCACGTAAAGCATCAAAGAACCAAGCGCCACGAGACCCGCTGCGATAACCCACCTTCTATCACTGGGATCGGATTGATCAGAAAAAACCATCGAAAGCTTCGCGACTTTGTTCGTGATGTCCTCGACATCCGAGGCCTTTACCGTATCGCCCGCAACCGCAGTTTCGCTCACAACAATCGCAAGCATCGATTCCAAAACGTCCCGCACACTCATTAAGGTGTCCAGATTCGGGTCAGACTGTTCAAGCTCACCTTTGACATATTGAGCAAGTGGCCCCCAATACGGCGCCAAAAGGTTTGGAGATAATTCCGCCAAAACAGCAGACGAAAAATACGCGGTCTGGTTACCGCCTTTCAACGCCGCGACCAATTGTTCTACCTCCTGCGACGTCAATTTACTGCTTTGCCCGATGAGCGCAACTGCGGCGTTGAGCCGATCCTGTTCAGCCCCCTGAGGATTAGCTATGGCCCCAACCAGGGCCGGCACCTCCGCCCTGTTCAGAGAGCCTGAAACATCCTTTTGGTCCCGGTCTTTTCTTTCTTTTATCAAATCAAAATAAAAATTAAACGAGGTCTGGAATTCTTTCGGCAGCTTTCCCACAGCGCGGAGAGTCTTTGAGATAAACTCCGGATTCTTTTTGCTCAAAAGACCTTCGACCAGTCTCTCAATATCTTTCCCCTCTAACCGCTCCTGCATTTCCATCAAGGCCAACACCGTCAACTCACTGGTCAAAGGATCGTGCGAAAAAAATAAAGTATCAATGAGCGGAGAAATAAGTCTGTACGCGACTTCGTCCACCAGGTCCCCTCTCTCAATCATTCGAAGCACTTCATCCGCGGCGGGCCGGCTTACTTCTGCGTTTCCGCTCGACAACCTTTTTATAATCGCCGCGAGTTCAATGGATTCAACTGAGTCAAACATTTCCACCGTGACATCTTGACTGTTTGCCTTCCCAAGAGAATTTTCTAACGCCTTCAGCGCGACAAGACTCTTCTCCGGAGACCCTATCTTTTTCATCAGTTCACTAAGCTCATTCAGAACTGCATTCGCCCCTACTCGAACCTTTTCATTTCCCTTTTCATCTAATCCCTTGATTTCATTAAATATGGCGCTATTCTTTATTTCTCTCCAATTTTCAAATATTTCCTCAACTTTACCATTTTCCTTTGGCAAAGTATCAACGTATGTCTTGATGGCTTTGTTGGTATCAGCCTCATTAGAATCCAGACTCCCCAGCACCTTTGTTATTTCACTCATCCTCGGATCAACTTCTGCGACTTCAGACACCTTGACTTCCACCGGTTTCTTCTCCTCCACCTGTCCTGCCGGTGTTCCATTCTTCAAAAATATTTTAATTAACCCCGCCGGGACAATCACGTTTGTCTTAATCGTAACAGTAATAAAATTCTCGCCCTCGTTTTGACTAATGACCACACCTGCGTTTTCCTGCAACGCATTCCACGATTTCTTCTCAATATTTACTTCTTGCTGAAAGGTGGACGCTCTGGCTTTATATATTTTTGATTTAGGATTTCTCTCCGATTTCGCCTGCGCTCTTTCATAATTTATTTCCGAAACATTTTTATTTTTCTCGTGATCCTGAAAAATATTTATGATTTCCCCTTCTGCAAAACTGACCAGACCAGGACTATCCGACCGGACATGTCTCACGGTCAGACAATCCTTGATCAACTGCACCTTGTCACCGGTCAAGAAATAGTTCTCCTTAACAGCCAGAATAATTTCCGGTGTTTTATTAAAGTTACTTTTTTCTATTACCGTTTTATTACTCACTACCCTTCCCTCTATTTGCTCCTGGACAGCTTCCCGGACATTGCCTTCATCTTCAAATTTCGGATCACCGCTATCACGCAAGGCTCGAGCCACTGTTTTCTTAAATTGAGTAAGGTCACCCGGCCGTCCCTCCCCAAGGAACCGGTTTATTTCTTTGCTGACCGATCCCGCGAATTCAACAACAGCATCCCCTGCCCGACCCAAGGTCTTTCCGGCAGTCACACCCGCTCCTTTGATTACATCACCCGTTTCGTCTAAAGCCTTTCCAACCTTGCCAGGTTCCTTCTTTGCTTCCTCTGCCGCTTTTGCTTTCTCAGCTTCTCTCACCAACACATCATCAACTGTAATAATACTGGACACCGTTGGTGAATTTATCTTTTTTAGCTCTTCACGTTGCCCGGACTTTAGAGGCGCGCTTCCGCTCGTGTGAATCTCTGAAATTCTTTCCAGAGCTTTTTCACGAACCTGAGTGCCGTCCGTGTCATAGGGATAAGTTCTCGAGCTGCTGGCAACTTTTAAAAGAGCATCAACACTGTTCATTCGATCAATTCGATCAAAATGCTCCTTTAAGGAGCCTGGTCTCTTACCCAGAAAGAATTTCTTTAGTTCATCACCGGTTCTTTTAATAGTTGTAACAATTTTCCCAGGATTCTTATCTTCCTTTACAACCTTTGCTTTCCCGGCTGCCTTCTCCTGATTTAACAGATCCAACCTATTTTGATTAAGCCCTAAAATATTTGCCTTTTCCCCCCAATACACCGTCTCATCTTCATCTTTTTCAAAAGAGGTGACTTGGGCCTTCCGTAAATCCTCCGCCTGAGAATTCTTTAAAGTCATTTTGCCATCTTGACGAAGAAGATTATGAATTTTATAGAGGCCCGCCATACGAACGTCATGCGAATTGTTGTTATGCGTTGCCATCTCAATGAGTCTGTCGATGTTTTCCGTGTCCTTAATTTCTATTCTCTTTATTTCCTCAGCTATTCGGGCATGACGCGACTCCAATGCTGCATTCACTTCCTTAAGGGCATCTATCAATTGAGGTGGTAATTGTGAAGATTTTCCCCATTCCCCAAACATTTTTACATAGTATACTGGTAAATACACATCAAGTTGGATAAGGCGTTCAATGCTTTCTACTGCCCTTATCGCGGCCGGGTTTGAGTAACGGGGATGTGTGTCCCGGGAGGGGATGCTATCCGAGTGTTCAAAAATATAGCAAAGCCCTTCTATATTCATTTCTTTTTCCAATTTATTGATTCCTGCCTCCATTTCTGCAAATGAGACACGATTGGAATCCGCGTATTCCCATCCGATGATCTGGGCAATTTTCTTCCAGGGACTTTTCGTCACAGCGTCCGTTTGCAATGTCTCGGCAACAGGAGACGACTTAGCGTCTTGGACGACCTCCGTCGAAGCGGATGGTTCGCTATTTAATTCAATGATTTCTTTCTTAAAATCAATGTATTTCGGGTTGCCGCCATCATTAATTTTCCTTATATCTTCTACTTGCTTAGATGAAAGGACAATCATGTCACTTTTCTTTTTCCCCTCATTGGCAAAAAGCAAATTTCTAATGGCGCCCAGGACATGTCCCTTGACAGTTAATCCATTGTAATCATTCAAATAACTCGCGTTGCTCAATCCTATCGCGATCAACTCATCGACATGCGTGATCCCGTAAATAACTTGTTTTTGCTTTTCTAACGTCGGCATTTCCTTTTTAAAAAGATCAGCAAAAGCCTGTGGGACTTTACTCAACGTCCCGGTAACAATCTTCCCTGTTTCTTTTAAAGTTGCACCTGCCTTCTTAAATGTGGTTTCAACTTTGCCGGGCGTTGATTCTTTTTTCTCAATTTTTTGTATCACGCGTCCTGCTATTTGCAGAATCTCCGGATCAGTCTCCTTTCCAGACTTTATAATATTCTTCAACATTATTCTCGAACTTTTCTGCATAGACCCAATGTTTTCGTAAATCTTCTCGGCACGTTCCAAAGCACTCCTTCGAAATTCCACGTCATTTGTTCCATTAAGTACGGCTATTCTTAAAAGGGCATTTAATTTCTCCTCAAGCAGTTTTTGCTCTTTCTTAAATTCCTTGTTGACCACCTCCACTTTAACCTCGCTCATATTCGATGGAACCGTACTACCTTGGACCGTCCCTAGAAAGGCTGCCGCTGCCAACACTATGGCGGGTATTGTAGTTTTTGCGTATTTTGTAAATTTCTTCGTTATTCCAGCCCCCCAAAACCCCCCCGAAAAATACTTCCTCGGAATAATCTGCCGGGTCGCGGGATCGTAGTCTTCCTTAATATAGTCATACACGCCCTTTTTGAAGGCCGCGACGTATTGGTCGTAAATCTTCTGATTGACTTGTTTGTCCTCATTGTCCACACCCTTGGTCTTGCTTTTGTCCACGTAAATCTGGCCTAACAAGCTCTGCTTCAAACTTTCCTTGTACCAGGTCGCCAGGATCATGGAATTGTAGATCTGCCGTAAGTTGGCAAAGGTCTTGCCTTCGTTGACCTCTTTCTCAATCTCGGGGATCAAGACCTGGCGGACAACGTCCGAGGTGACGCCGCTGATGATCTGGGCATCGTCCTGGACCACCGAATCCAGCCCGTACTTCTCGACGCCTAAATTCTTGTTTAAGGCCACGTAATCTTCTTCGAGCATGACCTTCAAATGACTTTCGACCACATACACATTATTTTCATGTTCCAGGACCGAGGCCGTGTCCGGCACGATCCAGATTTTATTAAAGGTATTGAGCGGGATGTCGGTGGAACCAAAGCGCTCAAAAGCCTTGGAATAAACCCGGTCCCAAAAGGTCTTGCCGATGTCCTCTTCCGGATACATTAAGGACGCGGTCAATTGCTTTAAAATATAATCCTGCGCCAGAAGATCCCGGCCCATCTCGGTATCGCCAAAATTCTTCGGAACAATACGGTCGTTTTCATATGGAGAAAGGTTGACCCACATGTCATCTTCGGGCACGGTCAAAGAGGCGAGAAAATATTTGATCAACTTGCTGGATTCGCCTTCCAGGTCATCGCCCTTAAGTCCGGTATCGCCTGAATCCACGATAAAATTGAACCGGAACGGTTCCTCCGGAAAGAAGGTGAGCCCGCGGACAATCACAGGCGTAAAGCCCGGCGTCAAGTTCACCATCGCCCCCAGCGGCGGCAGATTCAAAACGGGCACGATCGCCTGGGCATGGACCGACGGGGGTGTGATCAAACTGAGGCTGAAGGCCGCGGCGATAAAAACCGACAGGATCCGACGACTCAAACTCTTGCGTGTCCTCCTAAAATAAAGCATTATTTTTTTCTCCTTAACGTGAATTCGACATAAGGCATCCTCACCCTCGAAGGGGAAAATGCGGAAGTCAGTACGGTTCCTTAATGGCCTACATGGTTGGGAATACGGGTTCCTTTTTCCGGCCGACGGACATCTTGCCTGTTGGAACGCGGTCACCATTTTTCAAAACGAATCTTTTAAAAATCCTCTTAAAACTCCTCAAATAAACAATACAGATTATTTTAAATTTGAGAAATGAGATCTCGGCAAGTATGCCATATTTCTTGCGCAAAACAAGTTTTTGACATCTCTGTGCTGTCTTTAACGCGGTACGGTATGTGCGGCTTTGATTAAACATAAGATTCACATGGCCCTATAAAATTTAACGGAAGAACAATCATTCTTCCGTTAATCATTTTCAAAAATAAGGGACAAGCTGACCAGGCCTGTCCCTTTGGCTAAGTCAGAACCGCTGACTTTTTGGGGGAGAAAATCTTTGATTTCCAGACGATACGTATATTAAGCGTATGCTGAAAACGCACCTCAAGCAATACCCGGTTGTGGGTCATGAAAAAACTGCCCCTCACTTGAAACGTAAACTTTTCAACCCTCTTTTGTGTGTCGAATGCTTTTTTAATATAAACTTGTGGCTGGTTGGCATTAGGGCTGATCTGTTCGGAAAATACGACATGATAGATAAAGCTTTTACGGACATGCGTGATACACTCCTGATCTTCATTCTTCTGAGTCAAAGACAGGGCCTTTCGTCCTCTCTTGACATCACTACGCTTTTTGAACAATACGCTTTTCATTCTTGTGTCCTTTCCTCGTAGTTACAATGGAAGTATACCATCCGTAAAAGGGGAAACAAGATGTCCGGGGCGTTTTAGAGAAACCGTTTCCCCAGAATTCAGCGTCGGGCATATAAACATGCCGCTCCCAAGCGCTATTTTTTTAATTTTTTTTAGAATAAAAAAGGACCGGAAAGAAACGCGCCAGATGGCGCGTTTTTCATGAGGAAACGCTATTTGGACTTAGAAAACGGCAGAGGAACGCGCGGCTCTTGGCCGGCGAAAAGACGTTTGATATTGGGACGATGACGGATGACGATAAAAAGACAGAAAATAACCCCCATCACGACAACCTCAAAACTCTGATGGGTCAGGAGCATAATGATCGGCATGGCCGTGGCCGAGACAATGGAAGCCAGGGAAACATAGCGGGAAAGCAGAAAACAGGCCATCCAGATAAGGACGGATAATAACAGCACGGGACGAATGGCGGCCAGGCGTATCGTTAGTCCAATGAGAACACCCAGGCTGGTGGCGACCCCTTTGCCGCCTTTAAAATTTAAAAACGGTGTCCAGTTATGACCGCTCACCGCGCATAAGGCAAGAATGATCCGCTGGGTAACCCGTGTCAATCCCAGGATGTCCGGGAGTACGGCAACGGCCAAAACGCCCTTGAATATATCCGCGCATAAAACAAAGAACCCCGGCCCTTTCCCCAGGACACGAAACACGTTGGTGGCTCCGACGTTGCCTGAACCATGCTGGCGGATATCAATCCTCTTCAAAAGCCTTCCATAAATATAGGCCGTCGGGATTGAACCAATAAGATAACTCAGCACCATTCCCAATAAAATAATCATGGGTCAAACTCCTTAAGAATTTTTTTTTGCCTCGTCGAAAATTCGAATGGGTATGACGAACAAACGGCAGTCCTAAAGGCCCGGGAGCGAATATATCCTGGCTCAGACAGTCCTCGCACGTCAGGCCTGTCTAAATCGGATGAGCCCTGTGATCACCAAGCGAGTTCCGCAGCAAGCCTTTTAGAAAAAGAAAGAGCGCCGCGAGGACTGTTTGAGCGACTGATCATAGGGCTCATCCATTATTGAGTAACCTGACGGCTGGGGAACTCGCCAGGATATATTCCCTCCCGGACATTTCTGCAAGCCACTTAAAATTTAAAAGAAATCTTTTTTCTCACCGTCACTGTTATTCAGCACCTTGATGCCCGTCCGGATATAATCAATGCCTGACACCGCCGCCAGAATGATTGCCGCGCACCAAATCAGTGGAGAGAAAGACCATTGCAATAAAATCCCTATCACGGAAAAAATCTGAAAGAACGTACTGGCCTTGCCCCACAACGTCGGTTCAATTTTAATATCCCCACGGACCATGTGAATGATCATCGCGCCCAGAAGTAAGACCGCGTCCCGGCTGATCACCGCGACGACCAACCAGATGGGGAAACGGACACTCTCAAATAAAACACTGACTTTATACAGACAGATAAAGGCGCTGATCAAAAGAATTTTGTCCGCCAGCGGATCCAGGATAGCCCCCGCCTTTGTCTTCTGATTGCGCGTCCGGGCGATGTAGCCGTCGATAATATCGGAAATGACGGCGAACATAAAGATCCCTAAAGACACAAAACGTAAATAATCTTTTTGCGGTGAATAATAAAGAACCGTTGTAATAAAAAACGGCACGAGGACGATGCGGACAATCGTGATTTTATTGGCAAATGTCAGCGGCATAGAATGATTATTCTCAAGGCTTCCCATTTCCCGTCATAGCACGTGTCCTTATTCTTCATCCATTTCTTTCAGCTTGGTCCCATCAAGGGGGCAAAACTCAAGGTGGGGGGCGTAGCGTTCTCCGGTCAAAGGACAGTACTTGACCCTGGGCTTACCGCTGAGGGACCGCGTGATACTCTCCACAGCGCTTTGGGCCTGCGGATCATTCTTCATCTGCTTTTGAAGGCGATCCAATTCCTCTTTGGTTAATTCCCTCCCCGTAACAGCGCCGGCAATAGAACCCAGGGCATTCTTGACATCGGCCGGAGTCTCTTTCTGTCTTGAAGAGGAAATCGTCTGACAGCCTCCGCAGAAAACCAGAACTCCAACTAATGACCAACGACCGATGACCGAGGACCAACGACTAAGGACTAAAGACCATAGACCAAAGACCAATGAACGAAGACCAAAAACCGAGGAGCGACGACTAAGGACTAAAGACCATAGACCAAAAACCAAAGACTGTAGCCGTGATGTGTAAAGACGTAGAATTCCTCTAATAAAATCTGATTGCTTATGCAACCCCAAAATTCCCATATCTCCCTTATCTCGTTCTTTTGGTTAGTATTTGGTCATTGGTCGTTTGTCATTGGATATTGGTTATTGCTCATTGGTCATTTGTCTTTGGTCTTTGGTCTTTGGT
>DOGZ01000002.1 GCA_003528115.1 Candidatus Omnitrophota bacterium | reverse complement strand
TTTATCAAATAAGTCCCTAAAACTTTCCGAGATCCAGGTATGGATATGGACGCCATTGGTGACCGCCTGAATTTTTTTGGCAAATTCCGGGAACTGTAAACGCATGATCTCGCCATGTTTCTGGGAGACCGCATTGACCCTCGGACAATTGTGCAGTGCCATAAAGGTGAGATTGATCTGGTTCGAATCCGGCCTTTCTTTACCAAAGAGCTGGGAGGCTTCGACATATTCCTTCTTTAAGACCCGGGCCACATCATCAACCGAAAAGCGGTCGTGACCAGCAGCGACAGGCGTGTGGCAAGTAAAAACAAATTTCTCTTTAACCTCTTCCATCTTGCTCTTATCATCAAGGGACACATATTTTTCCAAAAGTGCAAAGGCCGCATGGCCTTCGTTCAAATGATAACGGTCAATGGAATAGCGTAAACTATCCAAGGCCTTCATGCCGCCGATCCCTAAAATGGAACGCTGAAAGATTTTCCACCAGACATCATCACTGCGGTAAAGCTGGTCAGTCAAACGGCGAAAATGCTCGGGGTTCTGATCAAGATTGGCATCCAGAAGAATGAGCGGACAAACCTGCTTTTTATCAAAACTGTAAACAAAATATTTCCAAAGCCGTAGATATAACGGCCCTTCCTGCGTATCGATGATGACGATATTCTTAAGCGGGACTAAACCGGGATACGTATTGGGGTCCCAATTTTGCTCCTCCGGCACTTGACCGCGGTCGTGGCGCAGATCCTGACGGAAATACCCCTTATGCCATAAAACCCCGATCCCGGCCATCGAGTAGCCGACATCCGAAGCGCTTTTCAACGTATCGCCGGCGAGAACGCCCAGACCGCCGCCGTAAATCGGGATATCTAAAAGCTTGTCGATCTGGATATTGAACGAAACGTTCTCGGACCAGTAATTCGAAAAAACCGCGTGGATAAAAAATTTGTTGGCATCACTCACCGGCCGGCTCAGTTGGAATGAATTATAAATACTCGGGGCTAACCCGAATTCCATGGAAAAATAAGCCGTGGATTTGACGCGGTTGGATAATAAAGCATTTTCTGCTGTTAAAATGACCGACGTGGGAAATCCGAAGTAATGGTCCACTTTGACATCATTCACATAGTTCTGCGAATAACGTTCAATGGAATTGATAAAATCTTCTAACTTATAAAGCTCTCTTCGCTCTTGCAAAGGTGGGTTCAAAACAGCCTCCTTAATATGGATCGACTAAATGATGAGGTATTATATCAAAAAATATTTTTTTGCGTACTGACTTTTCCAGAATTTTTAGAAGAAAGTCAGCACGATTCGGGCTTCATCAAACACTTAATGGCTAAAAATTATTTTTTCTTTTGTAAAATAAGATCGAATCGCCACTCGACGGTTTCCGGTTCCCCGGCACGGTAAAACGGATTAAAAGAATTCCGAATCTCGTAAGGGATATTGAATTTCTCCAAAAAGGCAGTAAAGAATTTCCGGTCTAACGGATGCACCGGCACCAGACAAATATCACGGATATTTTTGCCAACCTGGAAATTTTTCCGGCAATACTCCAAATACTCCTTTTTGGCCGTATCATATTGGGAAGAAAAGTTCCGGTCCGGAATCTGGCCGATCAAGGCCCGACCTCCATTTTTCAAAATACGTATGATCTCTAAAATCGCCTTGATAATATCCTTTGGATCGCCGAAATTTATAAAAACAAAATAACATAAAATCCGGTCAAAAGACTTATCTCTCAACGGCAGCTCACAGACATTACCGCAAATAAGATTTGTCTTGCGCGGGGAAACCAGATGGGCATTCCTAAGCATCTCGAGCGAAATATCCAAACCGGCCGTCTGTTTGACATAAGGCTTTAAGCCCTTCTGGATCCAACCGCCGCCGCAGCCGATATCGATTAATGAATGAAAACGCGCCGGCTTTAATCCATCCCGAATATTTTGAAACAACAGTTTGACCTTCTCCACCGGCCAGTCGATCCCGTCGAGGACTTCCCATTTGCTCAATACCCATTGTTTATGGATATAAGTTCTCTGTGTTCGATTGCCCCAATCGTTAAAAATTGTTCGAAGTTTGCGCATAAAATTATTGAAACCCTTCCTCGCTACGCTCGTTAGGGTGACGGATCAAAGAGCTGATCCGTCAAGCCAAGTAAGGATAAATAAAATGACTTCCGATCTTTACCATAAAATCCGGGACGACCGGCAAGGTAAACGTCCGCGTCATGATCTTTAAAATTCTTTTCTGGCTGAATTTATAATCCGGCGGCGCATACCCCAAATGGGTAATGTCCTGGCCCTGGGCACCGGTGTGTTCTTTAAATAAAATGAGCCCTTTTTGCTCCATGCCGCTCGAACCCAGATCCAGATATTCCAAATTACGTTCTTTGGCAAATTTCATCCCTTCCCAAAATAAAAAATTGTTGGGCCGAAATTGCAGAGACTCCAGGCTCGAGGTATTAAATTTATAATAAAGGGTGTTGTGGCAGATCAAATAAATATTCCCGGCGATAAAATTCCCTTTGGAATCAAAAGCGCCGAGCAGCGCCCCGCGGTCCTGAGTCATATATTGGTCCCAAATATTCTCAAAAAACCGGTAAGGCTGCGGAAAAAGGCGGTATTTATTTTTTCGTAGGCGCAAATGCAGCTGATAAAATTTAGGAAGGTCCTCTTGGCCGCAGCGCTTAACCGTAACGCCCGCCTTTTGGGCCTGCTTGACGGCGGATTTAAAAGAATCGTGAGTCCTCTTCCAGACCTCCTCCGTTGAGCCGTGGAGATCCAAAAGATGAAACCGTTCTTTGCTCAAAACCTTAAAGTCCGGGCTTTTGCGGACCAATTCATCGCGCAAATTACGGATCGCGATCCGATAACGCGGATAATCCTTGCGGATGGACTCAAAAAAGTCCCGCCAGTCAGCCAAGGTCTCAACGTGGGAATCAAAATAATCGCAATACGATAACAAACAGATCTTCCATTCGAGGAAATTCTTAACAACGGAATAAATAATGTAGCTGGCGACCTTCCCTTCCCGTTCGATATACTTCACGAACATCTTTAAGCGGTAAGTTTTATCGAGGACCTTAAGCCAATCAGCAGAGGCAAATAAATTTTTATTGAATGCCGGTAAAGTGAGGGAACGGCTGGCGGCTTGGAATGATAATGTTTTGACCATGATTCAAAGATTATTTCTTTGGCTTTTCAATTGAACTAGGCTGCGGGCTGTTCGGTTGAGGTTTATTGGCTTGCGAATTCTGAATTACCATCAGCTTCATAATATTTTCGATCATCGGCGCCATATCGTAAATACGGATTTTACCGAATTCATGTTCTTTCGCAAGCTTTAAAAATTGGATCGATCTAACCAGATTCTCATTATGCTCGAGAACAAACCGCTCTAACAGGACCTCATTAAAATGGGGAAAAGTCTTGATCGGCCGCACTTCATTGACCACAAAAGCTACATAATTATCCAGCTCGGGATTAAAGCGGATCTCATTCTTACCCCAGGAAATATACGTCTGCGGGTCAAGAACCAAATAACGGTAGCCCCTCGAGAACATTCCCAGCATTTGCGGAAAGGTATGCGGCAGGTCTTGAACATTATTAGGATTCTCGACATAGAGGTCCATGACCCATTTTTGACTGCTGACCAATTTTATATTTTTATCGATGCGGGTCAGATACTCCATGGCCTCGCGGTATTCGGATTTGGCGTGCGCGATCGCCCAGGATTTACCGGCCAAACTGCCGACCAAAAGCCCAACGCCCAACGCCAAAGCGACTTGTCCGATGAGCCGGTTCTTCTGATCTTCAAACAACTGGGCAATACAGGCCGCGGCCGCCATCGCCATGAACGGATAAACCACGCAAACATACCGGGCCCCTTTCTCTTCCGGAAAAGAGAACAGCAGCATCTGAAAACACACTTGAAAGAACGGATACAATAAATACCACCGCTTTTTAAGGACATGATAAAAATTGGCCCAGAAAAAAAGACCGAAGAACAAACTTTCGAGACGAAAAGTAAAATACGGGTAAGACAATAAATTGTACCAATGAAAAGCTTCTTTCTCGGCCAAGTTGGTTTGATGCCACATCCACGGCAGGATGACCGCAAAATGCTGGCCGCTGTCGATGCTGCCGACCCAAAAAACCAGGGTCACAAAACCTAATGTATTCCAAACATATTTTCGGACATCCGGGAATTGCTTGAGGCGTAAAAACGTATAAAACTCACAAAATCCGACCAGGATGGGGATAACGACCAGACGGTAATTCGTAAAATACGCCAACATAAAAAAGAAACTCGACAAAAAAGTCCGCCAACCAAATTTCTTTGGGATCACATAAAAATAAAACCCTAATAAGAAACAAAATGTGCTCAAGGCCTCCTGCATCCCCAAGCGTGAGTAATACAGATGGCTGGGGAAAATGGACAACAGGGCCGCCGAAAACAGGCCCACCCAACGCGAATCATAAAAACGCCGGGCAAATCGATAAAGAACCAACACCGTCAATGATCCAAATATCGCCGACAAAAGACGTGTAAAATACCAGGCATCGGCCCCGACCAGATAGGCCCGCAGATCACAGAGAAAAAACCACAAGACCTTGGTATCCGCCAAAGCCATATGGGCGGAGACCTGCAGATAACGTCCTAATTGCTTTAACGTATCCGGCGGATGATGCTGCAGATAATAAAGAAAATCAATATTATGCTCTAAATACAGGCCCTCATCATAATAAAAAAACTGATTTTGAGTTATCTTGGTAAATCTTAAAGTGATCCCCGCGGCGATAAGGCCAAGAAGACCCATGCAGGCGAACAATCTGAATTTCTCAAAATTCCGATTCATCAATTTTGTCTCTCCCACGGCGTCCCTTCAGATAAAACCATCAAGTCCTGTGATAATCCCCGCTCTTGCCGCCGCTCTTACTCAATAATTTAATTTCAGAAATGATCATGCCTTTGTCCTTCCACTTCATCATGTCATAGATCGTCAGCGCCGCCGCGGCGGCGGCAGTCAAGGCCTCCATCTCCACGCCTGTCCGCCCCAGACAAACAACCTCAGCCCGGGCCACGACCGCCAGGGCTTTTTTATCTACCTCAAAAGTCACTTGGACCTTGCTGAGTTCAAGCGGATGGCACATCGGGATAATCGAGGGGGTTGATTTAGCCGCCATAATCCCGGCAATCTTGGCCGTCTCCAGAACATCTCCTTTGGGAGATCCTTCGTCGATTAATGTCTTAAAGGCCTCAGGGGTGAATTGGATCCGGGAGGCGGCAACCGCCGTCCGCGTCGTTTCGCTCTTTCCACTGATATCCACCATCCCATGGATCTGTTTTCTCGTGTGTTTTAGTCGCATAGAACTCATCCCCTTCCCTCATTTCATGACGCGTGTCATCATTCGTCCACGCGATGCGCGCCGACCTTCCGGCGGGAAAATTTCTTGTCGGACTTGTAATGTTTCTCCTTGAGGATATCTTCCTTAAGTCCTTTGGGGCGCCGGCGCGTCTGTCTCTTCTTCTTTTCCTGTTCCTGAATCCTTTTTAATCTTATCTCATTTCTCTTATTCTCAATCTTATCCAAAAGCAGGCGCCAGGCCTGATAGCGATTCATCTTTTGCTGGCGCTCTTTGTCGTACTTAACGCGAATCCCCGTCGGCCGATGACACAAAGAAACACACGTGGCAACTTTGTTGACGTTTTGTCCGCCGCGGCCGGAAGCGCGGATAAAAGTTTCCTGGACATCCTTCGCCGAGACCTGGAGCCTGTCCATGCGATCTCGCAACTCTTTTTCTTGAGGAGGCGGTAAACCGATGAATGACATTATAAGACGAGGGACGTTTCTTTAAATTTATGGGCCTCGGTGTTCCGTGATTCCCGTGAAAGTCCGTGGACCGTTTTCTTATACAAAACTCCGACCCAACTTTTCCCCTTCTCCACCCTCAGACGCTTCAAGGGGAATGGACCAAAAGTCTTTCTAAACAACGGATAATTCTCTAAAGAAATCCCGGAGACGGCGAGATAGCGTCCGGGTTTGACAAGGGAGATAATCTTTTTGCCCATTTGAATCAGGTCATGCGTAATCAAATTAGCGGCGACGAAATCATACGTTGTCTTTTCATTAAATTTTTCAAAATCCATCGCCTTCAAACTCAGCGCCAAGGCCCTGCGTCGGCCGGAGGCGTCAAACGTGTCGTCAACGGCAGTTTGACGTCCTATGACATATCCATTAGTTCGCAGATTAAAACGGGCGGCCTTGATACTCTCCGGGCTGATATCGATCCCCCGCACCCGCGAAGCCCCGCTATGCAGAGCCACAATCGAAAGGATACCCGTGCCCGTCCCCACATCTAAGAAACTCTTGAACTCACCGCGGCACTGCTCAATAAAAGAAGCCATAAAACGCGTAGTCTCATGAAGCCCTGTCCCAAAGGCCTGGCTGGTATCGATGTACACAGGCCGCCGGGGACTCACCGGGCCACTCTCTTTCAACCACGACGGGATAACATCCAGATGTTCCGTTAAACGAAACGGCTTGAAATCCGTCTTCCAGCGATCACGCCAATCCCGGGGCAATAAGGGTTTGATGGAAACCGTTATCCCCTTCAAGGGAGTCTTTTTCAATTTTTCCTTCAAGGCCTCGGCCTTTAGAGGGGAAGGGAAATAGAGACACAGCCGGGATCTTTTCTTTTGACGCAATTCAATAATTTCATCACGTTTAAACCCTATCCCCGTCAATACATCCCGGAGAATCTCTAACGCGCCCTCATGGGAAGGCGCAATCTTTACAGAGAGTTCAAACGTTATCTTGTCTTTATGCCGCGGCATGGTTATGGATCACAAAATTCTGCGGAAGTCATTCATCAAGTTTTCAAAAGAAGGACTCAACAATAAAACGACGGCCTTATTTTATTAAGGCCCTGGATCCGTCAACACTGTTAAAAAACTTAAAGAATTCATTTTGCGTCGACAAAATCATGGTCGTCTGTTGACCGGCTGTTTTCTTATAACTTTCCAATGTCTTGACGAAAGAATAAAATTCCGGATCATTATTATAGGCGTCCGCGTAAATCTTAATGGCCAGGGCGTCGGCCTTACCTTTGATCTCCTGGGACTTTTTATACGCCTCGGCGTTGATCTGCTCCAGTTCTTTGGCCATTTGTCCCTCGACTTCCGCCCTCTTGCCCTGCCCTTCGGAGCGGAATTTCTCAGCGGCCCGTTTGCGTTCTGAAATCATCCTTTCATAAACCTTGTTGCGCACCTCTTCCACATAATTGATCCGTTTAATTTTAACGTCCACCAGCTCAATGCCGAATTCGCGGATGGAGGCGGAGGCCAGCTCAAAAACTTTCCGGCTTAACACCTCACGGCCTTCCTTGATCGATTCAAGCGCGGTCTCGGTCAATTCATCCGTCGAAGACTCAAGAGACGACCTCGCCCCGCCTTCCAGCAACCTGTTACTGTTTCTAATCACCTCAATCAACTTATGACTCGGGATGACATCCCGGCTCTTGGCGTCGAGGATATCATCCAGTCGGCTTTGCGCGTTTTGTTCGGTCCCCATCGTTTTCATAAATGTCAGGACATCGATAATCCGCCATCGGGCGGTCATATCCACCCAGATCAACCGCTTCTCGATGGTGGGGATCTGATCCGGGTCACCGTCCCATTCCAGAATGCGTTTGTCAAAATAATTGGCCTTCTGGATAAACGGCATCTTGAAATATAACCCCGCCTTGGTGATCGGCTGGCCCACCAGTTCGCCGAACTGGGTTAACACGACCTGCTGGGTTTCATCCACTTCAAAGAACGCGCCGCTGGCCAGGAGAAGTCCCGTAAAAAACACAACAACCAGGAAGACTGCGATTCCGTTTTTCATAAATCTATTTCCCTCCGTTCAAATTTAATAATGGCAAGACACTGCTCGCCTCCGGTTCAAAGACAAATATCTTCCCTGTCTTGGGGATAATTTCTTCCAAGGTCTCCAGATACATTCGACGACGCGTGACATCCTTGGCATCTTTATACGCGTTCCATGTGTCTAAGAATTTGCTCGCATCGCCTTCGGCCCTGGATACTTTGGCCGTCGCGTAACCTTCCGCTTCACGGATGATCTTTTCCGCCTGTCCTCTGGCGGTGGGAACGGCTTTATTGTAGGCCTCCCAGGCCTGGTTGATCACTTTCTCTCTCTCCTGCTCCGCCTCGTTCACTTCGTTAAAAGAAGTTTTAACAGGCTTAGGCGGAAGGACTTCCTGCAGTTCTATTTTACTGATTTGAAGTCCGCTCTGGTAACCGTCCAACACCTTCTGCAAAATATTCTGTACTTTCAGGTTGATTTCACTCTTATGCGTGGTGATGGCCTCATTGACCGAATAATCGCCGATCACCTGACGCATGGCCGCTTCCGACAGATCCCGGATCGTGCCCCGGGGGTTGCGCAGATTAAACAACAATTGCACAGGGTCTTTGACTTTAAAATGCACAATCCACGAGACATCCAAGACATTGAGGTCTCCGGTCAGCATGGAAGACTCTTCTTCAAAAGAGCTGGCGGAATAGCTGGTTCTGACACCGGGCTCAGTCGTGCGAAAACCAAACTCTTCTTTAAAGACACGGTCCACTTTGACTTTATCAAGCTTATCAATACCAAAAGGGAGTTTCCAATGAAGCCCCGGCTGTGTCGTTTCCGCGTATTTCCCAAAACGACGGATCACGCCCACTTCCCCCTGTTCGATTGAATAAAAGCTGGTCAACATAAAAAATAAAATCACTGAAAGCACGATCACGGAAGGCACCCATTTATACAGATGAATAAAATTTTGCCCCCCCTGTTTAAACAGCTCTTCCGGGGTGTCGGGAATCTTGAATTGCATATTCGATCTTCTCCTTATTCTTGGTTAAGAACTTGTTTTATGGACCTACGCAGAATTACTGACTACCAAAGTGTTTCATCCCTTTTGCGGAAGTCAATATCAACAACCTTGAAGTCACGCGCAGGTCGGGATTATAAAATCCTGATGGTATCGCGTCCCGCCTCTTTAGCCATATACATGGCCTTGTCGATCTTCGCGATAAAATCCTGTCCGGATTTGACTTCATCGTCCGGGTAACCGCTGATCCCGATGCTCAATGTTACTTGCCCGGGCGTTTCGTTGCCCGCCGGGAAAAAACTTCTAATACGCTCCGCGGCAATCCTGGCATTTTCTTTAGGCGTCTCAGGCAAAATACATAAAAACTCATCACCGCCGTAACGGCCGACGATATCCACTTCTCTCAGGTGAGTTTTAATTCGCATTGCGGCCTGTCTTAGAACCTCGTTCCCCTTTTGATGCCCGAAAGAATCATTGATCCGTTTAAAGTTATCCAAATCGATTAAGATACAGGACAACGTCAAATGATACCGTTTAGCCCGGCTGAGCTCCTCATCCAACCGTTCCCGAATGGTGACTTGATTATATAATCTCGTCAATCCGTCGAGTTGAGTCAGAATTCGTAAATTCTTTTCCTGCAATTTCTGGAGACTGATATCCTGAAATGTGACAATGCCTCGCGCAAAGTCGCCTTGATATTCCTGAGGGATACAAACGCGCAGACAAACATCGATGCCGCGCCCGGTCACAGTCTTCACTTTAATCTCCGCCTCAAAATAATCTTTCCCTTCCAACAAATTGACAAATCCATCTACAAGGATATCCCAATCCTCTTGTCGCACGACCATCCCCAAGTCCTGGATAGGTTCTTGTTTATTCTTGACGCCAAACAATTGAAGAGCCGCTCTGTTGGCATCAAGCACTTTGATCGCCCTCAAAGTCTCTGGCGCCAATAGGGAATTCTCCTTAAAATGCTTTCGGAGGGAAATCTGGGGAGTGTCCTCAACCATTTTACGCAAATGCCGTAACGTGGAGAAATCCGCCTCCCATATCGCGGCCGACGAGTATTCAAAAAGTATTCTCAGTCTCTCATGTTCAGACATTTTTTCCTCATCCAATGTTGGATATCATGACACGACGATAAAAGAAAATAAAACCATTTTTCAAATTTTCTCGATGCGCAAAATATATTTCCCCCCCATACCCTCTAATTCCTCTAGACGATACGGCTGACCCGCGAGAATCCTCTTGAGGTCTTCCACATTCCCTTCTTTAACAATGGCATACGTTACACCTTGACGCTCCAGGAAGTCAAGAACCATCTGATCGGTATTAAGAAAAAGGACCGGATGCGGACTAAAAAATCCTTTTCCACTGATATCAATGACCGCCATTTCCCGGTCCGTATAAAATCGAATGCCGCGGACATAAAATTTACTCGTTAATACCGTTGCCCCGGATTGATCAATCTTTTTAAAGATATCGCATATCCCTTTACACGAAACCCACGGTTCAATAAAGGGGCGCGCCATAAATAAAACGGCCAATAAGGTGATATTAATCCCCAGATAAGAACAGATAACCTTACCGAACTGTTTCTTTCTGTTGAAAATAAAAATCATGAGGGCACTCAACAAAGACAGACCGGAAAACACATAAACAGGCCATTTTGAGACGACCATTTGAGAATATTGGTTGCCAAAAATGATCGCCGCGATGGCCGCCCCGGACATCAGGACACACGTGGCATACGCGCAAACGGAAAAACCTTGTTGTAAATTCAACTTTGGATTCTTCTCCAAAACGTGGTCCAGGTAATACGCTACCAAAATCGCCATGGCTGGAAATACAGGGAATATATAACTGGCCAGTTTAGAATGGACCGGCTGCATAAAAAGATAAATACCGATAATCCAGCAGATCAAAAAAGAAAGAGAACGACAAGAAATCGATCTGTTTTGAAACTGCTTCCCCACCCAATGTCCCGCCGGGAAAAGAAAAAAACTCCAGGGAAGAATTCCACCGAACATGACTTGAAAATAAAAATACCAGGTGTCTATTTTAGGATGCTCGGCCTCGAACAATCGCCGGATATGGACGTTATGAATGTATTCCTCTATAAATACCCGTCCGTACAATTGGACCATCGCTATATGCCAGGGCAGGGCTGTGAGAAGAAAAACGACTAGACCCCATACGCAAGACCTGTCTTTTAAAAAACCTAAGTCTTTTTGCCAAATAAGAAACAACAAAATAATGAAACAAGGGAAGAGAAAACCCAGCGCCCCCTTTGTCAGCACGGCCATCGCGGAAAAGAAAAAGGCCAGAATGATCCCGAGGGATTTATATTCCCTACGCGTATACGCGAAACAAAAAAACGCCAACGCGACGATCACCCATATGGAGAAAACCATATCGGTCAAGACGGCTCTGGAGAGGGCCAGATATATAAAACTACTGCCCAGGATAATGCCGGATAAAAACGCCAGTCGTTTACGCCCGAAGAACATCCAGGCGATCCAGTACGTGACGCATAGCCCGCCTATCCCAAAAAACGCCGGCCAGAACCTCGCGACAAAAGGCGTTACCCCAAACAATTTGATCCCCAGGGCCAACAACCAATAAAACAGAATCGGTTTCTCAAATTGAGGGTGATCGAAAATCAGCGGGGTCAGCCAACTGTTGTGCGCCACCATTTCCTTGGCCGTCTGCGTGTAAAATACCTCATCCGGATGCGTCAGACTGACCATATGATTGCCCAGCATCAACATCAGGAAACCAAACAACACAAGGAATCCTATCCATTGCCCATGGGGCCGCGATTGAAAATAATCCCTATCCACGTTTTAACTCCTCAATGGTGACAAATTGAAACCCTTTGTCTTTTAATGTCTTGGCTAATAATGAAATCGATTTCACCGTTTCGCCGCGATCCCCGCCCTCACGCGACAAGACGCTGCCGCTGTCGTGGAAGAGCAAGATATCCCCATTTTGAACTTTGGAGACGAGATATCGGACCATGGAAGCATGCGAGAAAGAGACCCAATCCTTGGAATTCAGCGACCAAAGGACGATGTCGTATCCCATCGACTTGATTTTCCTCTTGATTTTGGGCGTCAACCAGGCCTTGGGGGGACGAAAATATTGGGTGGTCCGGCCTGTTATTTCTTTAATAACGTATTCCGTGTATTTGATCTCCTCTTCGATCTCGGCGGGCGTGTAATATAACATCACACTATGGGCGAAACCATGGTTGGCGATCATATGGCCTTCTTCAACGACTCTCCGGGCCACCTCAGGATACTCCTGGACATGATAACCAATCATAAAGAAAGTGGCCTTGATGTCTGCGGCTTTCAAGGCGTCCAGAATTTTCGGGGTCCAAAGGGGGGAGGGACCGTCATCGAACGTGAGGGCCACTATTTTTTTCTGCGTCCCGACTCGATACAGGGTCCCTTTCCTCATCAAGACAGCCTGATCGAAGAAAAGACAGAACCCGACGACGCCGGCGATTATTATAAATACACCCAATAAAATGTGGATAACCATATTGTTTTCCGGGAAGCAGACCGCTTATTTCTTAAATTCAATCAACGAAGGGTCATAATCTTGAGGAGCCTGAAAACCAAGAAGATTTAACAGCGTCGCCGCGATATTGGACAATCCCCGTTTCTCAAGGGATGCCATCCGGTACTCGCCTTGATAACCCGAATCATCAATAGCGCAAGGCACAGGATTCAGCGAATGCGCGGTGCTGACAATTCTTTGACCGTTTTTAACCGTAAACATCTCATCGGCATTACCATGATCCGCCAGGACCATCACTACGCCTTTAAGCTCCCGGACAACAGCGATAAGTCTGGCCATACATTCATCCACCGTCTCAACGGCCGTGATGATCGCCTCACAAACGCCCGTGTGGCCCACCATGTCTCCATTGGCAAAATTAATGCGGCCAAACTGGTATCGACCGCCGCGAAGCAATTCAATGGCTTTTTCGGTGATTTCCTGCGCCTTCATCTTCGGTGCCTTTTCAAATCGGATTCTGTCGGATGGAATCTCCACATAAGTCTCAAGGGCTTCATTGATATATCCGGAATTATTTCCATTCCAGAAATACGTCACGTGCCCATATTTTTGTGTTTCCGAGATGGCAAATGACTTGACCCCGTTATCGCACAAATAATGGCTGACCACCCTGTCGATCTGCGGAGGATTAACCAAATAGTTCCCCGGGATATGCAGGTCGCCGTCATACTCCATCATCCCGGCGAAAAGGACATCCGGGATCCGAACGCGATCGAATTTGTCAAACCCTTCCTTTTGATCAAAGGCCATGGATAATTCGATGGCCCGGTCCCCCCGGAAATTAAAAAAGACAACCGCATCCCCGTCCTCAATCGTCCCCACCGGGTTGCCGTCTTCCCCGATAACAAAGGGATTCAGGAATTGATCATTGACCTTGGGGTCCTCGGCATAATACGTCTCTACCGCATCTTTCGCCGACTTAAACATACGCGCCTGCCCCAGAACGTGGGCGTCCCACCCCCGTTTAACGATGCTCCAGTCGGCGTTGTACCGATCCATCGTGGTGATCATGCGCCCGCCGCCGGAAGCGATCCGGTAATCGACATGAAATTCTCGGATCAAATCGCCTAAACGCTTTTCCGTCTTTTCAATATAATCAAGAGCGGATTTCTGATGGACATCCCGTCCGTCCAACAAGATATGAACACGGACACGCCTGACGCCTTCCTGGGCACATTGCGTCACCATGGCCAGCAGATGATCGATATGAGAATGCACATTGCCGTCGGAAAGAAGACCAATAAAATGAACGGTCTTTTCCCCCTGGATAACGCGGGACGTCAATTTCTTCCAGACTTCACTTTTAAAAATTCTCCCTTCCTGAATAGATCTCTTGACCAACGTGGCCCCCTGATCAAAGATCCGCCCGGCACCAAGGGCATTGTGCCCCACTTCACTGTTGCCCATATCCTCGTCTGACGGCATCCCCACGGCCGTCCCATGGGCCTTGAGCGTTGTGTAAAGCTTGCCTCGCATCAGTTCATCCAAACAAGGCGTCCTGGCCATGAAAACGCCGTCACTTTCGTCACGTTTGCCGATACCGACACCGTCTAAAATAATTAATAACAACGGCCCCTTTCGGCCATGAAACTGAGACAATTTCTTTAATTGAAAAGACATCATTTATTCCCCTTTTCCAAAAGTTACTCTTAAGAATTCTCCATCGTCTTTTTATCTTATGGGGCATTGTACATAAAAAAAATAAAAATTAAACCCAAATTTTGATAAAACTCTTACGTCTTTTCTCTGTCCTTCCGGCTAATCCTGAAGATACAGAAAGTGAGGTAAAGTCATTCAAATGAATTTATTCGATTTTGATTTTATCGGCTGGGTTTTGGAAGGGATATTTTTTGAATAATTGTTTTGATGAGTGGAGGGTGTTTTATTAGGCATGTGATATTGCATCCAGGCTTTAGAAAAATGCTCGAGCCAGTCAGCGGAAGCCTGATCAAAACCTATATCATGACCGGCCTTCTCACTCTCGATCCAGAGATGCCGTTTGATTTCTTCAATGACTCTTCTGTCTTTTAATAGTGATTTGTTTTCCATGGCTTTTTTATTCAACGCAACGGGTTGGATCTTATATTACCGATACGCCTTTGTCAACCACTAATATAGGTCGGGTTCGGTTGGATTCAAGGGATGATAATGAGTCCACGCGTTCAACTGGCCTTTCATAGGCAGGCATCAGTCATCCAACGCGGCCCAACTCTTATCCTCAAGAATCTCCCGGATCACAGAAACACTCCCCTGCAGGAACGTTTGCCCCTCTCTCAATTCCCCTTGATAATCCCCCCCATCAAACTCATGAATTTTCTTTAAAAGCTTCTGTCTTTCTTTTTGGGTTATACCCAAATTCACATATTCTCCGAATTCATCCGGGTTCTCACTGATTAATATTTTATTGACCAGCAAAGACGCCTCCAGGAGCCCTTTCAAGGCCTCTCTTTTGTCGTCGCTTAAAGATTTTTGATCTTCCAGAAACTTGTCCTTGTCAAAATTCTTAAAATCGTCTTTATCGAGAAATTGACGCAACGATTCAAAGAGTCCCCTTTCCTGATTATTGAATTCGATCTGATCCTCACAGGCTTTAATAAACAGGTCGGTCACTTTCAAAACCAATCCATTAGGGGATCCCTTGTATTTCTTAAGATAATTCCGGGCGACTCTCAAATTCGCATTATCCATAATAAGATTATCGATCAAGGCCTGAACGTTTTCGATCTTCTCCAGGGCGCCCGAACTCTTGGCAGTGACCTCGCGATCGCGCTTCTCATTGGTCTTCAAATAACTTAAACTGTTCAGGTAATCTTTCACAAAGTCATACTTGCCCACATCCGGGTTATGCTCCCGGAACTTCTCGGAGTCCGTATAAAGAAGATCCCCCACCACGGAAGGGATGTTGAGCAGAAAAACGAAAACCATCATCGGCAAAATTCTTTTCATTGCGTCCTCCTCGAAAACAGTTTTATGGCGACAGCGTTTATTGTCCTATCCTTGTGAAGTTATTTTAAATATCGACCGCGGCAATTCATATCGACGGATGATGTCTTTATTTCTTTGGTTCCTGCGCAACAGAATGAGAGTGTAATAATCCACAAAAACGGGCGCCCACTCCGGATCCTGGATCCGTCTGATCAAGAAAGGCTGGGCCCAGGGCGTCATATCTTGCCGGAAGAAATAAATCGCGTTGAAGGAATGCCGCTTGAGCATTTCAGCCCAGACTGCCTCGTCTTCCTGCATGGGGACATAAACATCCTTAAAAAAAGAAACGCTGTACGCCTCCGGGCGGTTGTCCACAAACACTTTATGCCGAGGGAATAAATGAAAAATCAAATATCCGCCGATGTCATAATTATTAAAAACCGGGCCTTCGATATGAAGCTTGTTAAAGAATTCCGCGGAACGGTTTACCCCGGGGACTAATCCCGGCAACTGATTCCTTCTGCGGATAAGATCCGCCATCCAAAAAGGCGATTTCTCTATTCCTTCAATAAGAAACGACAAACCCAGGGTCCGATAAGGCGAATAATAAAAATTTCTGGATATCAATCCAAAGATTATTATCAAAACCCCCAAAAGAAACACCGCGCTCCGGGATACCTGCCGCGTTTTGTGAGAAAATCGTTTAATCCCATCCGCGTAGATCCCCGACGTGAACGGGATAAAAAGGAACCCAAACAGCACAAGCGCTCTAACCGCCTTCCAAGCCAAAACCGACACAAAGCCCAACAGCAAGATGTTAAGAATGTACCAGTGAACATTCTTCTTCCTCACAACGATGACGAACCCGACCAGCATTACGGCAAAAATTATTTCAAAATGAAGGTAAACCGGATTCTCCGAGAATCTTTTCTGCATAAACGGAACAGACTGATTTTCAGCAAGCATGTAGCCGTATTCTTTTAATATCGTGAACGGAGAAAGCGCCCCCTCGATCCCGAACGGATTGATCCAACAGGCGACCAGAGCGGCACCCAGCAAAATGAAGAGATTTCGTATGTCCTTCTTTTCCCGTTTTTGGCACCAGGCTTCTAGCAAAAAGAAACTGATCACAAGTGGCCCCAGAAAGAAAAAAATATGCGTATTCACCCAAGCAATTTGGATCAGAATGAGGAAGGCTAAATATTCCGGCTTAACGCGGCCGGTTTTATACCGATGCAAAAAAAATACGAAGATCGCTAAAAAAAGATAACTTAACCCCTCCGGACGCAACTCGGGCCGGCTTACAATTAAAGGCAGACTCAAGATCGAAAAGAAATACGCCAAAGAAAATCCGGAAATATCTTTGGCCACGGAAAAGAAAAGGAGAAAACTTACCAAGAAAATAGCCGTATAAAAATACGACAAACCCTTGAAATCAAATTGTCGCCATAAGAGATAAAAAATAACCCCCGCCCCCCAATGATGATTTATGACAGGGCGGTCAGGCTCCGTGAAAGAATAATAGTTGGTCGAAACGATCCGCCCTTCCTTAAGAAAAATCTCTCCATTCTTAATATGCCTTCCCAAATCGGCGGTGACAAAATTAATTCTGTGTAAACCAAACAGACCTAACGTGAGAATGAGAAGAAGAAAGGCTATCCCTTGACCAAAGCCGCTCAAGAATTGTCTGTGAGAAATATTCCTAAAAATCATCCGGTGATCCCCCAATGCGCGTCCACGCCGGGCAGGACTCGACACAAAACAGGCCAAACAAAAAGGCAATCTTCTTTTTCCCTTGAATAAGTCTCGAGACAAAAGTAAAGATTGCCTTATTGAGTAACATCCATTGTATCTTGTGATTTAAGCTATCGTCACATCGTTAGAAAGGTAAACATCCTGAATAGCGTTGAGCAACTTAACCCCTTCGCTCATCGATTTCTGAAACGCCTTGCGTCCCGAAATCAGCCCCATCCCGCCTGCGCGCTTGTTGATGACGGCCGTCTTGACGGCTTCTTGCAAATCATTCTTGCCTGAGGCCCCGCCGGAATTAATCAGGCCGATCTTTCCCATGTAACAATTGGCCACCTGGTACCGGCATAAATCAATCGGATGATCTGACGAGAGTTTTTCATAGACCAACGGATGCGTCTTTCCGAATTTCAAGGCGTTATAACCGCCGTTATTTTCCGGGAGTTTTTGTTTAATGATATCCGCCTCAATCGTTACTCCTAAATGATTGGCCTGGCCTGTCAAGTCAGCCGAGGTGTGATAATCAACCCCGTCTTTATTAAAACCGGAATTTCTTAAATAACACCACAAGATGGTGAACATCCCTAACTCATGCGCCCGCTTAAAGGCCAATGTAATCTCTTCGATCTGACGGTTGGACTCTTCAGATCCGAAATAGATCGTGGCTCCCACCCCGACAGCGCCCATATCGTACGCCTGCTCCACGTCCGCGAAAAGTTTCTGGTCATGGACATTCGGATATGTCAAAAGCTGGTTATGGTTGAATTTCAGAACAAAAGGAATTTTATGCGCGTATTTTCTTGAAACGAGACCTAAAACACCCAAGGTCGAAGCCACCGCGTTGCAACCTCCTTCAATGGCTAATTTCACGATATTTTCCGGATCGAAATAAATCGGATTAGGAGCAAACGAGGCGCCGGCGGAATGTTCAATCCCTTGATCGACCGGCAGGATCGAAACATACCCTGTCCCCTTCAAGCGCCCCTGATGAAATAAC
Source organism: Candidatus Omnitrophota bacterium (assembly GCA_003528115.1). Taxonomy (GTDB): domain Bacteria; phylum Omnitrophota; class Gorgyraeia; order Zapsychrales; family Zapsychraceae; genus UBA10174. Next base: position 15,097 of record DOGZ01000002.1, on the reverse strand, counting down.
CAGCCGAGACTTCGCAGGACATTATTACTCCTGTCGGAATTGATAAAAATCCGGTCAAGATAATCCGGCCCAGGTAAGGTCAAACTCTCTTTAGCAATAGTGGCGCATTTATGCCCCAATAGATCATTGGCTTCATTCCCTAATAGATCAGCGATGTGACTCATTTTATTCTCTCTCCTTTTTTCAATTGTCGATAAAAATGCGTATAATTTTTGAAAACTTTCTCATTCTATTAAAAATTTACCTGAAAGCAAGAAGAATGTTCTATGCCTAAACGCGATTTTCTCGATGAAACACGCCCGATAACATCAGCCGCGACAACCTTCATTGAAGAAAATAAAGACCCGCATAAATTTTCGGTTCGACCCAATATCCTTTTTCCCTCATCTCTTTCAACCATTGACCAACGGACTTTAAAGGAATCTCATGCACCGTGATGGATTCGTTGTCAACACCCCCGCCCTCAGAAACTTTTTCTAAATCCAACGCCTTGACCATGGTGACCTTATCCGAGCTTAATCCGCTGGATACCGGGCCCTCCAGCAATTTGATTATTCTTCCGGCTCGATAACCGGTTTCCTCAAATAATTCGCGTTTTGCCGCCGTGATGACGGTCTCTTTCTTCGCGGATTCAAAATCGTCCACCAACCCCGCGGGGAACTCGATCACAATCCTGTCCACGGGCGGCCTGTATTGTTCGACAAAAAGGACATTTCCTTCCCGCGTGACCGCCACAACAATCACCACACCGCTGCAATTATTCCTTTCGACATACTCCCACTCACCCTTTTTAACAAGGCGGATATATTCCCCCTCCACCATGATGATCTTCTTGTCGTTTTTTAGCGCCCTGGCCCGCATTGGTCACTTATTAATATGTTCTTTCTGCATGGTTTGAACATTAAATTCACTATTGGGAAGAATTGCTGTCACGGCATCTAAAAGGATAAATCCGTCAACATCTTGCAGCCGGAACCCATGAGACTTAATAACCAAAAACGACCGGCCGGCGATTTCCTCCACACGCATGATTTCAACATCCCTGATGACCGTCGTGTAATCTTCAGAATTTCCAAAATAAATATCGTAGGTGACGCGCCTGTCAAATAAAGAAAATTTCTCAGCGGCCTCCGTGATCTTGACTGTGCTTGCCGTAATCCCACAACAAACGGAAGCAATGAAAAAAAAATTTAACAGAATTTCATTTTTAAATCGCATGGTGGAAAAATCGGGAATAAAGCTCAAATTCGTGAGACAGTCATCGGGCAGGACTTCTCAATCAAAGAATCTGACTACAGATTATTCCGCCTCCTTTTCTTCCGAGGCGTTTTTCTTCACTTCACTTTGATGCTCTTCAGTTTTGTTCTCTATTTTGGAATCTAAATTTTTTCCCTGCCATTTCTTAACGACAATATAATTCTCAAAAACAAGCCGGACATTTCCATAATAATAAGTAGACAACTCACCATCATTGTTGGCTTCGGTAAACTCGGTTGGCTCGCCGTAGTCCTTGCGTATTTGATCAAAGGTGATGTAATTCCCTACGATCTGCCCGTCATCCAGATCAGCCCTTAAATCATCAATATTATCCGTGTAGAGAGTGGTTTTAAATGAATCGTAATTCCACTCTTTTAAATACCTGTTCTTTTCAAACTCAATTTTCAGATCATCATAATTGTACGTTACATTCTTAGGAGAATCCGTGATGGATGAGGCATCACCATAAATACGCCGGATCTCTTTGAGGCGGGTGTTCCCTATCTGGATTTTCCCGGAACGAAGGTCTTCTTTCAATTGCACGATATCCGAAGCCGTTGCTAATACCCCGGCAAGAGCCCAGGCATTGGTCCCATGACACATGAAGAAGCCGACGACGAAAATCAATTTGACGTATTTCATCCTGTAACCGACCTTTCCTTGAATACAATATTTCCCCAAGAAAATCTAAACTCTGAAATTTTTTTGTATTATATCAAAATCCCTTTGTCCCCAAGAGAAAAATTTCATAATTTTAATTCTTTACCTACGGCGGTCATCAAAGGTGCGATCGTCCGTTCAGAAAAGTCAAAACAGAGACCGGCCTCTTGAAAGAGTTCGGGCAGAGGCCTGGAGCCACCAAGCGACAACCCTTTTTTGTATTGCCTGACGGTCAGCGGCCAATCCTTCTGTGCATTCAGCCAAAGCTGCAAAGCCCCGAGTTGCGCGATACCGTATTCAATGTAATAGAAAGGCACTTCAAAAATATGCAATTGCTTTTGCCAGAGAGATCCGTGTTCTTCCTCTAAGCCGTCCCAATTAACAAAATCCGCCCCAAAGCGGCGTCGGATATTCAACCAGGCCTCTTTTCTCTCCAGCACATGATGTCCTGGATTTTCATAAATCCAATGCTGAAAGGCATCGATCGTGGCCACCCATACGAGAGTAAATATCGCGTCTTCAAAATGAACCTCTCTGGAACGTTGCTCTTCGTCGAGTTTATAAAAAACAGCCAGATGTTCTCCGGCTAAAAGCTCCATCCCCATGGAGGCCACCTCATTGAATTCCATGGGCGCGTGGCGGTAGGCGCAAAGAGATTCCTGACGGCAAGCCAGAGAATGAAACGCGTGTCCTCCTTCATGCAATAACGTCCGGACATCCGTGTCGAGACCAACCGCGTTCATAAAGATAAACGGTTCCCGCGCCTCGGCCAGGGTGTTTTGATAACCGCCCGGAGCCTTTCCCTTGCGGCTGGCCAAATCCAGGAGTCCTTTATGAACCATATCCGCGAATTGCCGGCCGAATTCTGCGTCCACCCGATTAAAAACCTCCTGGCAGCCCTCAATAAAAGTCTGGACATTTTCAAAGGGCGTTAACGGAGGTCGGCCTAAGGCATCAACCGATGTGTCCCAAGGTCGCAGGTCCTGGAGGTTCATCTGCCGCCGGCGGCGTTCCAGGACGCTCCCCCACAACGGGACAACGAGCTGCTCAACCGTTTTATGATACCTTTTACAATCCTCCGGAGTGTAATCAAATCGTTGCAAAGATCGGAATTTATACGCGCAAAAATTCTGACACCCGGCATTTCGGGCAATCTTGTTTCTGAGACACAGCATTTGATCAAAGAGTTGATCGAGTTTGTTTTGCTCCTGAAGCCTTCGTTGAGCGGTCGCCCTCCACGCCCTTTCACGCACCCAACGGTCAGGTTCATAGAGGAACTTCGCCATTTCAGGCAAAGTCTGCTCTTGGCCATCGAAAAGAACGGTCAGACTTCCGCAAATCGTCTGATACTCCTGCGATAACAGTTCGACATCCGTCTGAAGCGGGACGTTTTCTTTGACAAAAATATCCACCTCCGCGCGGATGCCTCGCGTGTAAACACTAAAGCGTTTTTCGTTTAAAGGGAATTTCGCGACAGCCTCTAAATACTTCTGGTTGAGCTGATCTTCCAGAGGTTTTACAGCGGGGATGATCGTTTCAATAAGATGTTTATAGCTTTCAGCCCGAAAGGCATCATCAGTTTGGCATGTCATCCGGATATAAAGGATGGCTCCTTCTTGATCCAGGGCCGCGTCCAATTCGGATCTGTCCAAAAGCCACTGCTCTAAATCAGTGACAGAATGGATTTTCCTGACCAGCATTTTCTGATACAGGGACTGGACATCTTTAACGTCACTGAATTGAACTTTCTCAGGAACAAACCGGCGTGATTGGTACCTAGCGAGCCGCTCAAAATCAAACATGGGGGAAACGGATTGTCGCGGGATCATAGTTCTCCTCTTAGGAAATATTGTCTTGACAAAAAATAAGTATTAAGTATACTGGGTTTTCAAATTAAATTTTCGATAAATGCGACGTCTAAATTTCTTTAACCAAAGAAATCATAATAAGGACTTGTAGGTATGCCTAAAGAATGTCTTATCTGTCACAAGGGAGCTATCCCCGGCGTAAAATATAAAAGACGCGGTATGATCAAAAGAAAAGGCGGTGCCGGTTCCAAGATCGTCGGTAAATCCTTACGCCGTTTCCTGCCCAATCTTCAAAGAATCAAAATAAACATTAAAGGTACCGTCCAAAGAGCTCTTGTGTGCACCAGTTGCATCCAGGGCGGAAAAATCCTCAAAGCCTGATCTTATTTTCCTTACAGCCGGAAATCAACGCTTCACAAAGAAAATCTTCTCTATTAGTACTAGCCACCATTCCCCGACAATTTAAGATCCGCCCGGACGAATATCTTTTAATTTCAACTGAGGCGTAGGCGCTTTATTCCAGTCATCAATGGCAATTTCATAAGCCAAATCAACCGTCTGGCCCAAATTCACCATTTCTTTATATTTTGCCATTCCAAAGCCGACCGCTGAGATCGAGAATTTTCCGTCAGAGACCCAAAATTTCAACGTATCTTTCCCTAACACCTGCGGACGGCTTTTGACGGTCAGCGACCGGGAACAAAAAACAGGCGTCGGATTACCTTCCCCAAAGGGTTCCATGGCATCAACAACATCAGCCAATTCCAGACTAATAGCGCTGAGAGGGATTTCACAGTCGATTGAAACAGCGGGGATCAACCTGCGGATCTCCAAAGTTTCTTGGGCCACTTCATTAATAAGGCTGCGGAAGGTATCAATATTCTCCTGCCGAATCGTCAGACCGGCGGCCCCTTGATGTCCCCCGAAATCCTCCAGGAAATCCGCGCAATGACTTAACGCGTCATGGAGATGGAAGCCGTCGATTGAACGCGCCGAAGCCGTACCAATTCCGTCCTTCACAGAGATCACGATGCTGGGGCGGTAAAACATCTCCGTGATCTTGGAAGCCACAATCCCCAACACGCCTTTATGCCATCCCTCTTTGCTCAAAACGATTACCTTGTGATCCTTGAAATTCACTTCCTGCTCAACGATCTCAAGGGCTTCCTGAACGACATCCCGCTGCATCTTTTGCCTATCAATGTTCAGTTGCTCTAAAGCCTGGGCTAAGATCAAGGCCTGTAAAGGATCTTCACAAAGAAATAATTCCAAAGATTTATGCGCCGAGTCCATACGCCCGGCGGCGTTGATCCGCGGACCTAAAACAAATCCGACATGGAAAGGACTGATTTTTTTATCTTTTATTTTAGCCGTTTCCAATAAGGCCTGTAACCCTTTATTTTTTGTCTTGGAAATATTCGGCAATCCAAACTTGACCAGGATACGGTTTTCCCCGCGCAGCGGGACAACATCCGCGATCGTTCCAATAGCGGCCAAGGCCAAGGCCTCATGATAAAACTCTCCCAAAACGGCCTGAATCAATTTCGTTACAAGACCGACCGAGGCTAAATGCTTGAAGGGATACGGACAATCTTTTTGTTTGGGGTTAATGATGGCCAAGGCCTTGGGCAGTCCCGATTCTGAAGGCTCATGATGATCGATGATGATGACATCCAACCCCAATTGATTCAATGTCTCGACTTCACGATTGGCGGTAATGCCGCAGTCAACGGCGATCAGCAGACTAACGCCCTTATGCCGGGCATAATCTCCGATTTCATGATTTAACCCGTAGCCATCATGCATCCGGTTGGGGATATGCGTTAAGACCTCAATTCCCATTTGGGTCAAGAGGTTATACAACAACACACACGACGTGACCCCATCGACGTCGTAATCTCCGAATATTAAAACCCGTTCTCTGTTGTGCTGCGCCTTGCGGATGCGGTCCACAGCGATGTCCATATGCTTAAAAAGAAAAGGATTAACCAGACCGGAGATATCCGCCGACAAAAAAATCTCCGCTTCTTTGACATCAAAAATCTCACGGTTAATAAGAAGCTGCGCAACGATAGGATGGATACCCAAAGCATCGCTGAGTTTGATTTGTAGCTGGGAATTAGGTTCTTTAATCTTCCATATCTTGTGCATAAAATTATCGGATGAATACCTTTCGTGTTGTGTGCCGTGTAAACGATTGATGTCCAATGCGCGCCGGACTCGGCACGTGACGGAGGGGCTTACATTTTCTCTGGTATGCTCACACCTAAAAGCCTGAGACCGTTGGCTAAGACAATTCTGACAGCGTTAATTAACGCGAGGCGTTCCGAAGACAACTCGAGATCTTGATCGATCACACGATGATTGTCATAAAATTTGTGAAACAGCGTTGCCAGCTCCTGAAGATAAATCACCAAAGGAAAGGGGTCCAACTGATAATAACAAAACATCAAGGTGTCTGGAAAAATCCCGAGCTTCTTGATCAAATCGATCCCCTCTTCTTCTTTTAAACGGGAGAAACCACTCTCTTTGGCTGCCAGAGAAACACTCTCGGCTTTTTTATTAATACTGTGAATTCTGGCGTGGGCGTACTGGATATAGTAAACGGGATTCTCCGGTGTTTCTTTCTTGGCCAGCTCCAGATCAAAATCAAGATGGGCCTCAATATGGCGCATGAGAAAAAAGAACCGGGCCGCGTCACCCCCGACCTCATCGATAATTTCCCGTAAGCTGATGTATTGTCCCCGCCGGGTCGACATGGAGACAGCCTTGCCTTCCTTATAAATAGTCGCCAATTGCACAATGAGGACATCCAGAGCCTCCTTATCCCGTCCCAGGGCCTCCACCGAGGCCTTAATCCGCGGGATGTAGCCGTGATGATCCGGCCCCCAGATATTAATCAACCGGTCAAAACCTCTCTCAAACTTGTCCTTGTGATAAACGATGTCCGGCATCAGGTATGTAAAACTCCCGTCGCTTTTTTGAACAACCCGGTCTTTATCATCCCCGAAGACCGTTGATTGGAACCACGAGGCCCCGTCTTTTTCATAAATGTAATTCTTGTTCTTCAGCATCTGAAGAACCCGCTCAATGTTTTCACGCGTAGCAATCTTGGACTGGTAGGACCAGGTGTCAAATCGCACCCCGAAGTCATCCAGATCTTTTTTAATCACCGCCATTAAATAATCAACAGCGTACGGGGTGGTTTCGCTCCGGCGTTTACTTAATTCTTCTTCCGTCTTGATATTCTTTTCTTCGATAAACTGTCGGGCGATGTCCACAATGTACGCCCCATGATAATGGTCTTCGCTCAATTCCTCCGGCTTGACCGAATGAGGGTTCAACAACTCCCTGGCCCTGATGCGGACAGAATCTCCCAAAAGGTTAATCTGGTTGCCTTCATCATTGACATAATACTCCTTGCGGGCGTCGAATCCGACGAAGTTAAGGATATTCGCCAACGCGTCTCCCACGGCCGCCTGGCGCGCGTGAGCCACGCTTAATGGCCCTGTGGGATTGGCACTAACAAATTCAATCTGAATTTTCTTCTTTTGACCGAAATCCGATTGGCCGTACAGGGCGCCGTCTTTAAAGACATCCGTCAGGATTTCGTAAAAGGCGTGCGGACTTAAAAAGAAATTGATGAATCCGGGACTCTTCACCTCCACCTTGGCCACTTTATCTTTAAACGACGCCCCCTCCTGAGTGGCCTCAAATTGACGGGCAATAATCGCGGCAATGTCCAGAGGGGATTTCTTAAGAATCCTGGCGGATTTTAAAGCGATATTACAGGAAAATTCTCCATGGACTTTCTCGGCAGGCAACTCTAATTCGACAGAAGGCCACTGCGTCTCAGAGGGAAAGGACATTCTTAACGAAGATTCCAGATGAGATTGAATCTGTGATTTTAAATCGGCTAACATTATTCGAAGAAAGCCGCAAAACACATCTCCAGGCGATAAAGAATGCCGCGAAGCGGCCGGTTCAACAAACCGGATTTCTCAAACATCCTTCAAGAAACTGGGGGGATCCTGTGATAAGAGATATTTTTGCGTCTTAAGAAATGTTAAATGGATAGATTTCTTTATTTGTTATGACGTCTGCCAATTAACGGCTTTGGCCTCATGCCAGAGATATTCTAATTTATAAAACTCACGGGCTTGTTTCTGAAAAATATGGGCAATGACATCTCCCGTGTCGAACACCACCCAATCGGACTTCTTCAAACCTTCATGGAATCGCGCTTGGACGCCCGTCTTCCCCAACTCTTCTTTGAGGTGATCAGCGATGGCCCTCACATGCCTGTCCGTGTTCCCGGAACAAATGACAAAGTAATCGCAGAAATTGACAACCTTTCTCATATCTAAAATTGAAATTTCTTCCGCCTTTTTATCCGAGGCAAAGATGGCAATTTTCTTAGCTAAATCTTTTGAAGTGAACAAAGGTTTTCTAATAATTCTTTATCCTTTCCCATAAATCTTGTGCTATGACAGAAAATCGCCCGCAACTTTTTCAATTAAATGTACGTGAACGGTATCCCCCATCAACGAAAGAGAGATTTAATGACCTGCGCACAACTCATGGAACAAGTATCCTTCAGAGGGAGAAGCAACGGCTGTTTAAGCCTGAGATCTCAAAACATCCGGAGAGACCGCGCTCACGAGGAGCCACGCGCTTACTTCTTTTTTAATTCTGCCGCCTGAACTTTGCTCAAGACTCTCCAGCATTCATGCGTGCCTTTGGGGGATTTGGCGACAGCAAAAAAACGGCCGCCTTTTTCTTTAACGGTGAAATCTTTTGTGTTGAATTTGGATTTGGTTTTGACGTCGTAAAATGATAATTGATCCATGTTCGCCTCCTTTTAAACGAGAATCTAAAAATTTGTAGGATGATCCTACCCGATATTGATATTCTTGTCAATTTAAAAAACTGAAAAACAGGTCACGCGCAGGGATTCCGTGGTGATGTTGCACTTTCCAAGCCGTCATGGCCAGACAGCGAAGCTATGTTCATGGGAAAATGAAGTCAATGGTTGAATCGAGTCCAATTCGTCCTCCGGAGGACGAATTGGGTTTTTACACTAGGAACGCCTTGTAACCTTATCCCAACCCCAGCAACGCGCCGATTTTTCTTTGCTGCTCATCCGTTATCGGGCCAACCAGGGCCAGGTTGAAATGACGCGCGTCAAAAATTTCCTTGGCGACCCTCTTGATATCCTCGCGCGTTATTTTCTTGAACTCTCTGATCACGTCTTGCAAAGTCGTCATCTCATTCTTAGAAATAAGCGCCTCTCCCAACCACAACATATGATCCAGCGAATCCTCCAGTCCCAGGAGAAGCTGTCCGAGCAAATAATCTTTGGCCCGCATAAATTCGCTCTGATTGACGCCATAGCGTTTAATCTTGTTCAATTCCGCCAGGATCAAACCAACGGCCTCTACGGCTTTTGCCACATCGATGCCCCCGCGGATCAAAAACAGTCCTGTATCGTGCAGAGATTTTGTACTGCTGGAAATGGAATACGCCAGACCTCTTTTTTCTCTGAGCTCCACAAAAAGCCGGCTGGACATATTCCCGCCTAAAATAATACTTAATAAACCCAAGACATACCGGTCCTTGTGCCGTTCATCGTAGCCCAGCATCCCTAAACTTAAATGCATTTGCTCGATATTCTTTTTGAAAAAGCGGGCCCTCGGACGGGTCTGGTTATTTTCCGCTTTCTGATAATCCCACTGTCCGTCTTTTTGAATATGCCCCAGTCTCTTGTTCACCAGGGTCACCATCTGTTCATGTTTTAAATGACCCGTGGCAGAAACAACAATATTCCCGGGGGAGTAATACATCTCATGGAACTTCCTGAGGTCCCGATTCGACATTCTTGTCACGGTCTCGGCGGTTCCGGATAAACTGCGGCCCAGCGGGTGATCCGGCCAGATCAGTTCATCCAGGAGTTCTAAAACAAAATATTGGGGCAGGTCGTGGTACATCTTGATCTCCTCAACGATCACCGTGCTTTCTTTGAGGACATCCCTTCGCGTGATTTCAGGAGAAAAGACCATGTCCGCCAAGACATCAAACGTCTGATGAAGGTGTTTAGACGGAATTTTCGCGTAAAAACAGGTTTGCTCTTCGGAGGTGAAGGCATTGAGCGATCCCCCGACGCCTTCAATAAGGGCCTTAATCTCTTCACAGGAATATTTCCGACTCCCCTTGAAAACAATATGCTCTAAAAAATGCGCCGCTCCCTGCCAATGACCTTCTTCGTAACGCCCTCCCACCCCAATCCACAAACCCAGGGCAATACTATCCCGTTCTTTCATATCATGCGTGATGACTCTTAACCCGTTGGGCAAGACTGTTTTTTTGTACATGCAGAATTTCTTTCTAAAAAAGGTGGATAATCATTAACTTGATACGGGACTACACCGCGCAGGCCAACCGGGCGACAAAACGCGAAACGTTCTTAACCAAATCTCTTTTACCCGTGTTTCGGACAATGGCGTTAATAATGGCGCTGCCGACAATGACCCCATCAGCGGATTTCGAAACCGAACTGACCTGTTCCGCGCTGGAGACGCCGAATCCGACACAGATCGGCTTATCCGTTAGTTTTCTGGCGGCCTCAACCTGCCTGGTAATCGACGGTGATAGTTGATTCCGGGCGCCGGTGACACCGGTCAAAGAAACATAATAAATAAAACCTGTCGACAGATTCACAACACGTTTCATGCGCTCAGGGGTTGTGGTCGGTGATATAAAGAAAACGGTCGATAGGTCTTGGGCCTTCGCGCCTTTAATCAAATTCTTAGACTCCTCAGGCGGCAAGTCCGGGATGATGACGCCGTCCACTCCAGCCTCTCGGGCATCAGCTACAAATTGATCTTCTCCATAATGGAACACCGGATTGTAATAGGTCATCAATGCCAGCGGGATCTGGGACTTCCCTCGGATCCTCTTGACGCAATCCAGAATTTTTCTTAAATTAACTTCTTGTTTCAAGGCCCGCTGGGATGAGGCCTGGATCACCGGCCCGTCGGCGAGAGGATCTGAAAACGGCACTCCCAATTCAACGATATCGACGCCTGAGGCTTCAAAGGCCAAAACGAGCTGTTCGGTGACCTTAAGATTCGGGTCGCCCGCCGTAATAAACGCGATGAAGGCCTTCTTCTTCCGTTCTTTTAACTCTTTAAATTTTTTGTCAATCCGGTTCACGAAGTTTTTCTTCCCTTTTAAGCTTTTCCATCATTCCAAATTACTGACTTCCGTAAAAGTAATGGAGTGCTGTGGGAGTCAGTATCTCGACCTACACTCTCTAAAAAACACGGTTCTATTAGTTGTACGTAGGTCAATAAATCAAATCTTTCAGCGCCCCCACATCTTTATCCCCCCGGCCGGAAAGACAGACAATAACGTTTTTGGCAGAAGTCGTTTTCCTGGCCAGCTTCTCTAAATAAATAACCGCATGCGATGATTCCAGCGCGGGGATAATCCCCTCGCTCTGAGACAATAATTTCAATCCTTCCAGAGCCTCCTGATCGGTGACAGCCACATAATCGGCGCGGCCGCTTTTTTGATAATAGGCGTGTTCCGGTCCTACCCCGGGATAATCCAGCCCGGCGGCGATGGAATGCGCGACTTTGATCTGACCGTCCTTTGTCTGGAGAATAGAACTCTTGCTGCCATGCAACACCCCGATCTCTCCTTTCAGGATGGACGCCGAATGCTCGTCGGAATTGAGTCCCCGTCCGGCCGCTTCAACGCCGATCATCCGGACACCGGCGTCATGGAAGAAGGCATGAAACAACCCCATGGCATTGCTTCCGCCTCCAACACATGCCACAAGATAATCCGGCAATTTCTTTTCTTTCTTGAGAAATTGCCTTCTGGCCTCCTGACCAATCACGGCCTGGAAATCCCGGACCATCACCGGATAAGGATGCGGGCCGGCTACGGAACCGATAATGTAAAAAGTGTTTTGGACGTTCGTCACCCAGTCGCGGATGGCCTCATTCATCGCGTCTTTCAGCGTTTGGGAACCGCTTGTCACCGGATTCACCTTGGCCCCCAGAAGACGCATCCGAAAGACATTCAGCGCCTGACGTTCCATATCCTCGACGCCCATGTAGATCTCGCAGCGCAATCCCATCAAGGCCGCCGCCGTGGCCGTCGCCACCCCATGTTGTCCAGCGCCTGTCTCGGCAATGATCCTTTCCTTCTTCATGCGCTTGGCGACTAAAACCTGCCCTAAGGTATTGTTGATTTTATGCGCGCCGGTGTGCAGCAGATCTTCTCTTTTAAGATACACTTTTAAAGTTTTCAGGTGCCGGCTGAGCCGCTCGGCCAAATACAAATTGGTGGGACGATCGGCATACTCCCGAAGATAGAAGGCAAATTCTTTCTTGAATTCCTTGTCCGATTTCAGGGAATAAAAAACGCGCTCCAAATCATCCAGAAGGGCCATCAGCGTCTCAGGCACAAACCTCCCGCCGAATTCGCCGAAATGTCCTGTTTTGTCCGGTAGAGTCATTTTTTCTCCGCTTATAAAAACTTTAAAATATCGCTGCACCTGTTATTCCTGAAACAGCAGGCCACTATTGAATCATAAAATTATGGAGAAGTCAAAGAAAGGTTATCGCGTTGAGCGCGTTATCGCACATTCATCGCAAAAAAAAGCCACCGTCCCGCGTCGGCCAGAAACACTCTGAGCAGGATGACGATGGATTTCGAAAGACGCGAAGTTGGAATAGAGGAATTATTAGACGGCAGGACTAAACTTCACTTGGGGGCATTCTTTTGCGAGACCTCTTGGATTTCAAATGAACCCTCAGCGTTACCCTTCTTGTATTCAACCATGATCATCGACGTCTTTCCAAACCCGACGGCCCCATCGATCCTCAAAGGAATTCTGTTGGACCCCGCGTCAAACCAAATACTGTATTGGCGCGGATCGCTCTGCATAAAATACACATCAAACGCCTGCCCCGCGGCCTTTAATTTCCCCTCCCGGACAAATTCGATGCTCAAATCCTTAGTCGGCAGTTTAATCTCAAGAGGATCTTTCCGGTTAAACGGATTGTCTTTCCGACAACGGTAAATGAATCCATAAATATTCTCAATGGGGCCCGCCTTCTCAATGATCTGTTCTGTTGTCTGGCCGCCGGCCGTTTTTGTAATCTTGATCTGCGCTTCCTGGGGCAGATATTCTTCTTCAATCTTTTCTTTCTTCCCCCAGATGTTGAGACGACGTTGAACAAATACCGGGTAAAACGTCAAAGGATCAAGGTATATTTTCTCCTCATCAAAGAAATTAAGGGCCCTCGCGGTGAAGACAATCAACAACGCTGGACGGTGACGGATCTCGGTCGTCCCTTCAAAAACAAGCGTGGCCTCCCCGGCCCTGACCCCCATCTTTTTGATATCATACGTGATCTTCTCTCCTTGAGAAAACGGCACCGGTGTTTGAATCATCCCGGGCGAACGCACTTCCCCTTCATGGGATTGCTGAGGCGCCGTTTCCTTAAACAGCGCGTCAACAGCAAAGGAAGGAATGGACGTATAACATACGCTCACGCAGAACACGAGAAAGAAAAAAAGGCGGTTATTTTTTCTTCTGAATAAACGCTTCATGGAACAACTTCCTTTTATCAAAGCCATATTTCATCCTGTAAGTAAAAAAGTACGCGTATTTCTTAAAGGGATTAAAGATTTGGTCGCAGAGGACATGCACCGTTGCGCCTAAAACGATGCCTAACCAGATTCCCTGATGTGGAAGAAAAAAAATCAGGCTCCACAGCAGAGCGAGTAATTCATACGAATGGAAAAAAAGATAGATGCGGCCTTTCTGGGCGTCGGAACAAAAGTCATAAAGTTCTTGATATTTGAAAGGGATCTTTTTCTCCGAGAGAAAATAGTCAATGTGATGATCCAGATCAATAAAAAAACCGCTTAAGAAACACGCCCATCCGCAGAGCCAGTCCTTCATCCAGACCCCCAGGCACAGACTCACGCCGGCTGAAATGATCGCGTGCTTGGCAGGTCTCATAACCGGTCATACTCCCTAATAAAAGCCTCGAGGACTCTTGTCCCCTGGACCAAGGTCTTGATCCGAACATATTCGTCGGTGGTATGAGCTGTCCCGCGGGCGCCGAAGCCCGTGGCAAAGGCCGGGATTTTGTGTCTTTTAAAGAATGTGATGACGGTCGCTCCTTCACTGCCTTTTAACGTTGTTTGACAGCCCATCCGGCCGGCCGTTTGGACATACGCCCGCACACAGGGATGAGAACGGTCAATCTCATAAGGCTGCTGAAGATCGTCTATTTCTATTTTAAATCGACGGGCCTCACTGCGAACGATGGTTTTGACCATCTTTAGAATCTCGGTATGCCTCATGCCGGGGAGGAATCGGATGTCCACGGCGAATTCGCAGAAATCCGCGACCATATTCACTTTATCCCCGCCTTTGATCACCCCGATATTCACCGTCGGAGGACGCAGGAAAGGATGCCGGGCATATATAAACTTAAGTTTCTTTAACTGCTGGATAACACGGGCCGCGATTTCAATAGCATTGACTCCCCGCCAATTGTAGGCCGCGTGCGCCTTCTTGCCGAAAATTTGAATCCGCAGATGCAATAACCCTTTTTGAGCGATGATCGTGTCAAACTCATCCGAATCCATGACAAGCGCGAACTTCGGTTTTAAAATGTTTTTGTCTAACAAAGGAATAATCCCCTGCCGGCTGCCGGTTTCTTCGTCCGCCGTAGCCGCCATAATAACGTCCTTGGTTAACCGCGCCTTGTCTTCCACCAGACTGCGCATGACTTCCATGCAACTGGCCAAATTCCCTTTGTCATCGGTCGCGCCACGTCCATAGAGACGTCCGTTGTGAATTTCCCCGCCTAAAGGCTTAAATTTCCATCCCCGGCCAATAGGTACCGTGTCGATATGCGGCGTCATCAAGATGGCCTCGGCCGCGGCCTGTTTTCTGGGCAGGGATCCTTTGAGCGTGGCCACGATATTCGGACGATTTTTGGCAAAGGTATAGACCCGGACATCCAGGCCGAGAGATTTCATGTCTTTCTCAATGAACCCGGCTAAAAGCTGTTCACGGCCCGGCGGGTTCTCTGAGTTCATCGAAACAACTTTTTGCGTTAACTGGATAAGACGCTTTTGATCAATCACCGTAAAAACTCCTCGGCCCTACTTGCTCCCAGGTTTTTCTGATAGTCTTCGAGGTCAATGATCGTCACAGCCGGACGTTCTTCAGACAATTTATGCATTTTAGGGATATGATTTTTGACGTTACGGAAAGAGATGTATTTAAGTTCCGCCTTGCACGCGAGACAATGCGTATCGGACAACTTCAGGTTAAC
>DOGZ01000025.1 GCA_003528115.1 Candidatus Omnitrophota bacterium | reverse complement strand
AAGGGGGCTGTAAAGCAGCATAAACCGCAAATGCCGCCACCCGTCGACAAAGGAGCGCAATTTTGATTTTCCCTGCCTGCAATAGTAATTGACGGGCAATTCTTTGATTTTTAGCCCCTTCTTGACGGCCTTGATCACCCACTCCGAGGCGAATTCCATTCCCAAAGTTCTTAAATGGAGTTTATCCAGAGCCTCCCGGCTTATGGCACGCATCCCGCAATGGACATCGGATATTTTTGTCCTGAAAAACAATCTTAGGAGGAAAGAAAATAACGGGTTCCCTATATACTGGTGCAGCCACGGCATGGCTCCCGGACTAATCCGGCCTTTAAATCTATTTCCTATCACGAAATCATCCCCCCGACGCAAGCACTCCAAAAACCTCGGGATTTCGTTAAAATCGTAGGAGCCGTCCGGATCCGCGCAAAAGACATACTTGCCGCATGCCGCCTTAAATCCTTCCAGATAGGCCGTGCCATAGCCCTCTTTATCGTGTTTGACCAAAATAATACCTTGACTACGGGTAATCTGCGGAGAACAGTCCGTCGACGAATCGGAGACGATAACTTCAGCGTCGATATGACAATCGGCAAGGACTTCCTTGATTTGACGCAGACACCCGCCTATCGCCTTCTCTTCATCCCGGCAGGGAAGAATTATGCTCAATTCGAGATCTCCGTTTTTAATCAGTACCATTGATCATTCCAATCTAAGATCTTTGATTATTCTTTCCGCGATAATCCGATAAGCGAGAGGGGAAGGATGACCATCTTCCTTCGCTAAACGAAATCGTGGGTCACGCCTATCGAACAAATCAGAATAATCCAGATACTTTATACCCATCTCATTTAAATAAGGGATCAATAGCTTCCCATACGTTAAGCTGGGATATATAAGTACATAAAATGTCCCCAAAGGATATTTTCGCGCAAACTGATGTTGCATTTCCTGAATGGTTCGGGCCGTTAATTTGATATGTTCTTCCATAATTCTCATTGGGAAGGTTATCCTGAGCGCCTTCAAGATCTTACTTTTATCCAAAATACGGTAAATTGTTGTAAGGAGCGGCCTTCCCGTTTCAAAATTGCCTGCCCTCACAAGCCTTCCATCATTAGTTTCTCGATAGTATATATCGTTGAATTTCGAACCCATAAGCGATGCTGAACCGATGGTGCGATGTATATGGCTATCGATAAAAGTATAAATCGATATGCCATTTCCTTCCTTAACATCATTTTTAAAATCAATGTTCTCTATTTTTGCCAAAATATCAAACGGCCCCTCTCCAGAAAATCCATAATTGTATGGCATATATTGCCCTGTATTTTTTCCGACTTCAAAGGCCAGTGTTTGATTGTCTCCCACCCCATCTCCAAACGTAAAAGAGCAACCGAAGAACAAGACAAATTTGTCCCGTTTTTTCCTCTCCTTAACAGGCGTTACTCTCCTTCCATACTCATCCACCGAATATTCAACATCACATATCGAATGACCGGTTTTTTTATTTATGACAAATATCCTATGTTTCCCCGCCCAGGCTCTCCAGAGACCAAAATCATCTCTTCTAACATAGTGAGATGGATATTTCCATTCGGCTGGCTCTTCATTAAACTTAAAAAAATGCAAGAGAATCTCGGCCATAAAGATTAAAATCAGGCAAAGATTAATCCCAAAGAAAACCGCTTTCGTTTCCAGAGACCTTTCCATAAAAACAAGAAGAACACCCCATAAACACAAAATAACAGCATATACACATATCCTCCTTATGATTCTGTCTGCCATTTGAAGATAGAATTCAACTGGATGCACATCCCTGCCGTGGATGAGGTTATTTAAAAAACTCGCGCTTCTTCCTTCGTAAATAGCCTTAATGATTTGAACTCCCAACAAACTATAGACTATCCAACCCATGAGTAAGGATATCGATAGTACGCAGACAATTTTATGAGAAAATTTCATTCTGAGATTTATCCGCGAGAAAACCAAATAGTTGTAAAAAAAATTTTAACAAAAAAGGGGGGGATAAAAGTAACCCTCGGGGAGAGAAGATCATTTCACGAATTTATATCCAATCCTGTGCGCCGTGATGATATGCTTCGGATTTTTGGGATCGTCTTCAAGCTTTTCACGGATGTCCTGGGTACGGGTTGCCGACTATTCCACCTTTCACTATCGCCTGGGGCTTATTGATTGAATTTTCTCCCTACAAAACTCGTTATTTCTTCAGCCAGTTTTATCGCGTGNNAGAAAATCGATATTCTGAAGGGTTAAATATCCTTTGAGATATTTCTCCACTGCCTGTTGGCAATGAAAGCAGGCGGTATCTGTGGGAGGATGTTCCTCCTTAATCAAAATTTCTGCCGTCCGCAGATCACTATCGCCTTTCTTGAACCATTCGTTGGCCTTTTGACGCCGAAAATCAATTTCGTTCATGGAGCCTGTGGTACCCGGTTTACCCCGACGACATCTTTCTTCGGCGGAATCCGCCGAAGCGCCACGGCTTTTAAAGCCGTATTCATCCACGGCTTTAAAAGCCGTGGCATTCTGCGAAGGCGGATAAATCACCTGGCCCTCCCTGAAAATCGCCGAGATAAACGAGCCCTTGAGGTTGGAATATTCAGCAACTTCCCGCGGCGTATACACAAAAATATCAAGGGGGAATTTAATATCTCTTAGAGATTTTCTAATTTCTTTATCCCGCTCATCTCTTCTTAGGTTTGATTCCTTAATCACCAAAAGATCGATATCACTGTCAAAGCGCGGAGTGCCTTTAGCGTAAGAGCCAAAAAGAATAATTTTATCAGGCTCACAATCCCTGCGGATCCTCTTGACTATATCGGAAATAAGCTGGCTTGTTTTGGCTTGTTTTAACATTCAACGCTCTGGTTGCTGATTACTTCATCCCTCGCCACAGCTTGGGATCAAATAAGCCTTCCCTGTCTACATAGCCGATAAGAAGAAGGCTTATTTGACAAACTTATACCCGATCCGATGCACGGTAACGATGTGTTTTGGATTTTTGGGATCGTCTTCGAGCTTCTCGCGGATGTTCCAGATGTGGGTGTCCACGGTGCGGGTGGTGACGTCCTCGTTCCAGATGTCCGCCAGGATGGTGTGGCGGCTCACCGGCTCGCCGGGGCAGGCCAAAAGCAATTTCAAGATCTTGTATTCCGCTGAAGTGAACTTGATCTCCTTGCCTTTTTTAAAGGTCTGGAATTTCTTAAAATCCACCTTGACCGAATCAAATTCATGGACATCCGGCGTCTCTTTGGACAGGCCCAGGCGGCGCAACACGGCCCTGGCGCGGACGACCAGTTCCTTCGGGCTGAAAGGTTTGGTCACATAATCATCCGCGCCCAATTCCAGCCCGCGCACCTTGTCGGATTCCTGGCCCAAAGCGCTTAAAATAATGATCGGGACCCTGCTCCCTTGCTCTTTAAGTTTCCGGCAGACATCCAGGCCGTTTATCCTGGGCAGCATGATATCCAGGATGATCAAGTCCGGTTTTTCTTTCTTGACCTTTTCCAGGGCCTCCTCGCCGTCACGCGCCACGACAGCATGGAACCCCGCCATCTTCAGGTTGTCTTCCAAACCGATGGCGATACTGGGGTCGTCTTCGACGATTAAAATCTTATTCATAAGCCTTCAGGGTTCAGGGGACAGGGTTCAGGGTTCAGATTTTAATTTTTTCTGCAAACTAAATAACATGGCACCAACTTCATC
>DOGZ01000029.1 GCA_003528115.1 Candidatus Omnitrophota bacterium | reverse complement strand
CCGGGAGAGTTTCAACTAAGAAAAGCATTGCACCTCTAATAACTCATAACGTGGGATCGGTGCCAAAGCCATATCAAATGTTTCTCCTGGTGCCGGACGATAGTAATCTTTTAATTGTCCCCGGCGAAAATCTTCGATCACTTTCGGCCACGAGATCTCCCCTTCTCCAATTACCACGCTGGTACAATGCTGCTTGGCTTCCTGCGGCAAAACACTGACATGTAAACCTCCCATAACAACAGCAACACCATTTTTTTTATACTCATCGGCCAGTACGTAAGCCTCAAATATCTGAGCGGAAAAAGAAGAAATCGCCACTAAATCAAAATCTTCACGCAAAGTACCTTCTTCTTTGAGATCTTTAATTTCCATGTATTCTACGTTAATATCTTTAGGAGTTAATGCCGCTAACGTCAAAAGCGACAAACTGGGCATGGATGCGATGACCTTGCTACGCTCAACAAATCCGGGTAACGTCAGGCCATGTTTCATAAGCTCTTTATTATACGCCCGTACGCCGCTCATTGCGATCAATCCGATTTTCATAATCTGAGTAATCCCAAAAATGTTAAAATCGCACCTGCCAGTAATGAAATTACCGGAACAGCGAATAACATATGCCATCGCTTGTCCCACGCCATTAGACCGCAACAGAGCGGCATCGAGATACCCCCGATAATAAAAGCCCACGAGGCAATTGCAATTAACGACTGAGGAAGAATGATTCGTTCAAGACTATGGGCAAAAAGAATATTCAACATCCCTAGTCCGACAAATGCAATATGCCCCAAACGAATCAGCCGGCGGGAATGAGAGGCATATCCACCGAGCCATTGTTCATCATGAAAGAGCATGCCAATCACCATCCCGGACAGGAATCCAAAAATAATCCAAAACCAACCGAAGGCTTCATTAATGAACATTTTGCTCCGTACCATGGTTATTGTGGATATATGCGACTACGTCGCCAACTGTGATCATTTTTTTGACCTCGCTGTCTGGGATTTTAACGTCAAGTGTATCTTCCAGTTCAAAAATCAATTCTAAAGAAGCAAAAGAGTCCACTCCCAAATCTTCAATTAATCGTTGCTCTAAAGAAAAATTTGTGGCTTTCTTGCCGAGGACATTTTTTAAACTTTTTGTAACCTGTCCCTTAACTTCATCCAAATTTATGGTTTTATCCTTCATATCGTTTAAAAGTTATGGCTGCATTGTTGCCACCAAAGGCAAACGCGTTCGATAGAGCTGCATCAACTCGATGTCGCTTTGCTTGATTGGGCACATAATCTAAATCACATTCTGGGTCGGGTACATGATAATTGATCGTTGGGGGAATTAAGTTATTCACGATTGACAGGCAACAGACCACCGCCTCAATAGCCCCAGTAGCTCCTAATGTGTGACCTATCATTGATTTTGTTGAAGAGATAGGAATATTATAGGCATTCTTCCCAAAAAGCTTTTTTATGGCTTTGGTCTCTGCTTTGTCATTGGCTTGTGTTGCGGTTCCATGCGCATTGATATAATCTAAGTCCGAAGGCTGCAAACAAGCATCTTTTAATGCCAGGGCCATTGTTTGCGCCGCATCCTCCCCTTCAGGGTCAGGCATCACCATGTGCCCAGCACTGGAAGTTAAACCATAACCAGCTAGTTCAGCATAAATTTTTGCTTTTCTTTGCACGGCATGTTCCAATTCTTCTAAAACTAATACGGCTGCACCTTCGCCCATCACTAACCCATCACGGTCACGGTCAAAGGGGCGACAAGCTTCAGTGGACATCACTCTTAAAGCATCGAAACCGGCAAAATTATAAAAAACAAGCGGTGCCTCAGTGCCACCGGCCAACATTATATCTGCCTTATCTTGACGGATTATTTCCAGAGCTTGGCCTAAAGCATGATTGGATGAGGAACATGCTGTTGAAATCGTCAAATTAGGACCTTTACACTGAAATTCGATAGAGACATTTGCGGAAGGTGCGTTGGGCATGACGCGGGGAATTGAGGCCGGATGCGTTTTGGAATGGCCGTATTGTTGCATTGTCAAAATTTGTTTCTCATAGAAGAACATTCCACCTAACCCGGAGCCTAACGCGACGCCTGCTCGATATGGGTCGACTTGAGTAAGCTGCAAACAACTATCCTCCAATGCCATTTTCGTGCAAGCAATGGCGAATTGAGTAAACCGGTCAACCTTATTTGCTATCATTTCTTCCATGTATCCTAATGGATCAAAATCTCTTATTTCGGCAGCGATTTTCGTGCGAAATTGTGAAGTGTCAAATTTTTCGATCGAACCAATAGCGGATTTCCCATTTATATTCGCCTCCCAAAATGCTGTCTTCCCTATGCCGTTGGCCGCCAGCACTCCCAACCCAGTCACTACCACGCGTCGTTTCTTCATAATTTTAGGTTTCGTATTTCAAACGGCCTTATCAAGTGGAAATTTTACTGTAACTCTTTCACTTTAAACCATTTATCGCCTTTAACAGCCTCAAAATCGTCGTACGGTACTTGCACCAACGGTCATCCCCATGTCTGGATGAAAACTTTCTTTTGTAGTGATTGGTTTACCATTTTTACGATTTTTTGTTTATTAATAACCCACAAGTTGTAAAAACAGTGGCTAGGCTGGATAACGTTTCAATAAAAAGAATAAAACCAATCCATTTATATTCAGTATAAAACGATAAATATGTGGCAATTCCAGCAACAACAATTCCATCAATGATCATCATGTTTCGTATAACTCGAAGTTGCTTTACATTTTCTTCATCCATGGATTTTATTCCTTTCCCAGTTTTTTACTCTATATTATTTATTAGGGGTATCCGCTTCATTGCCCCTTTCCGTTGAGAACTCAATTTCTCGCTCCGTCGGAGCAGGGCAGTCAAACGGATACCCCTATTATTTATTCGCTTCAAGATCTCCAAAATCGTCGTACAATACCCTTCGACTCACTTGCTGTCGCTCGTTCGTTCAGGGCAGGATTGCACCAACGGTCAGCCCCACGTCTGAATGAAAAATTTTTTTTGACGTAACGAATTGTGTTGTAGTGGATCGCATATTTTTATTCTATCCCTGAAGGACTACAAATTTTGACGGTCAACTCTCCAAAATTTTTTAAGTAAGTTTCTCCCATCAAAGGACTCACGATGTAATTTTTTCCCTTCGGGTAATATGACCGGAAAACTTTGAGCCCTGAAGGATCGAAATCGGAAGGATTCCATTTGCATTCGATCGCATCTACTTGGTCCCGGCGTCTGGCCAAAACAAAATCTATCTCTCTTCCCGCCTTGTCGCGCCAGTACCGGATTGTTTCATTCACAAGAGTTGACTGCAAATATTCCAGAACTAAGTGCTCCCATAAGATACCATGATCTTGGGGCCTTAATGGATCCCAACCTCGAATAAAAGTGATAAAACCTGTATCGAATCCGTAAATTTTGGGCATTTTGACAATTTCTTTTTGACCACTTCCAAAAAAGGGACGGATACTCGAGACCGCATGTGTAATCTCAAGAGCCCGCAGATGATTCTCGACAGTAAGTCGGCTAATCTTAAGCTCAGAGGCCATCCGAGCAGTTTCGATTTGTCCTCCGCTTTGACGAAGTAGATATTCGAAGAGTGCATTGAATTTGTTGGCATCACGAAATGAGAAAAGTTTCTGAATGTCTCTAGCAAAG
Source organism: Candidatus Omnitrophota bacterium (assembly GCA_003528115.1). GTDB lineage: Bacteria > Omnitrophota > Gorgyraeia > Zapsychrales > Zapsychraceae > UBA10174. The sequence continues at coordinate 31,446 of DOGZ01000029.1, read as the reverse complement.
AAAGAATCAAGCCATTCACGGTAAAAGGATGGATTCTTCGAATCTGACAGAAGTGCTGGTGGAAGGCCGCCCTGAAAAAGCCGCCTTGAAATATCTTTGCAGAAAAATATTTCAAGCTCCGTCCAAAGAACTGGCAAAAGATGAACAAGTCTCTTACGTCCTGTCAGGGTATCACGAAATTTTTTGCTTGCGGCTAAGGTGGATGAACCCGTGGCTAGAATTTTAAGCTTTGGGAATAAATCCGCCCCTACTTTTAGGAGGCGGCTTGGGTCTGAAAGCTGATGAATTTCATCAAAAACAACAACGGGCTTTTCACAGCTCCGGAAAAATAGCTCTGGATCTCTCACGCGGTCTTCAGTAACGGGAAGATCGCAATTGACATAGAGAATCTCTTTAGATTCCCTTAAGCTTTGGGCGAGTGTCGTTTTGCCTGAACGCCTGACTCCAGAAAGCCAAGCGATCGGGGCTTCTTTCCATGCATCTTCGATTCGCTTTTTCCAATGAGGTCTTTCTACCATAAACTAAACTATACATTTAGACAGACTATTTGTAAAGTCAATTTTCACCCTATCTCTTTATCAGTATTGTAACACCAGAGCAAAGAAATCAACGGATAGAAGAAAATGAGCCCTTGAAATTAATTGCTTCTGTCCTTCCATTTTTTTCCTCTAACTCTCAACCCCGTAACCATTTATCGTCTTTAACAGTTCCAAAATCGTCGTACGGTACTTGCACCAACGGTCAACCGAAAGTAACTAAAAGGACCTTGTTCTTCTTTATCTCATTATCACTCATATGATTTCAACAAATTTTAGTGTCTCTACTTTTTATAACTTTCGGTTCTTTCAACTCAAAATATCCCACTCGTTCATCGGCTCTGCAATTTGTTCCTGACCATCAAATACAAAACTATCGCAGGAATGAAAAATAATGCGCACAAGATGTACATTTTTACGGGCGAAATAAGTCCGTATAATGGATTATTGCTTATTGGATAAAATGGCTTTATATCAGAGTATATGCAGGCATCAAACAGGATGTGCAACCAAGCGCCAAGCACACCTGAAATCATGCTTAATATGACGGTAGGTTTATAATACAACCCCAAAGAACCCATTGCTTTACCCATAGGCTTTCTTAACCAATAAACGAACACCCCGCCGAGCGAACCAGCGACCAAACCTCCCAGAAAAGTATGCGCATAACCATGCAAAGGGTAGTTTAAATTAAAAAGCATGACAGCCAAAGGTTCGATATCAATGAAAACGTTTGATAATATAAAGACCGGAACATCCAACTTTCTCTGAAATGGCAGGACAGTGCAGGCATGAGCACCAAAATGAAACGGTGTAAATGGCATACTATTTCCTTAAATTATTTTTTACCAAGAATACCAATAGCCTTTAAGCTTCCCATTTCGATCAATAAACCACCACATCGCTTCGTGACCATATGTCCACTTTACCCAACCCGTGACACGTGGCCCCAAAAATGGAAGTGTTTTATACGCAACAAAATGCAATTCCCGAACATCGGTCTTTTCATAAGCTGTCGCAAAAATACACCACAGCACTTTGTTGTTCTTATCCTGCAACAGAACTGTTGGGGCAGGATCGTTTGCTTTCCGATAAAAGACTTTCAATTGCATGCCATTCATAATCGGCATAATTTGATCTGCTGGCTCGGTTGGATAGGAAACCCTCGAAACTCCCAAAAATGGCCCATCATCCATAAAGGGTGTCCACATCCTGTAATACAGAAATCCTCCCAAAAGTAAGGCAATCCCGATAATAATGCCGGATATGAAAACAAAAATAACTTTAAATTCTTTCTTCATTCCTGCCTCGAATAATTCTCGCTAACTCTTTCATTCCAAATCGTTTATCTTCTTTATGACCTTCAAAATCATCCCTCGCCACAGTAACCATTGGTCAGCCATAGGTTTCGACAAAAACCTTCTTTCTTGTTATCTCATTATTAATCATATACTTATCAGAATTTTAGCGTGTGTGTTTTTCATAACCTACGGTTCCAAATAACCCAAAAAGTCGTATACGTTCATCGGCTCCAATATGAAAAATTGCGTTCGTATGATAATTCCAGACAATTAATTGGAAACCTTTATCGTGACGATAGGCCAAATTTTATGCGCCTTTAAGACTTTTGATTTTGGAGTATATATCCCCTCATCGTAGGAATCATAAAAAATTTTTTCATCAGAACTTTCATATTGAGCCAGTTCAGAATTTAACTCTCTCCATTTCCATTTTTTTAAGCTTCCCGATTTTAGATTTTCCCCTCGTGCTGAATCAGTCCAGGGCTTCCGGAAATGATTATGGTCGTAGACCACCAACAGATCGATACAATCATGCTTAAATTTTGCATTCTGCCCTAATTGGTTTAATGTTTGTTCGTCAGCAAATGCTAGTAAATCCCAATCAGAATTTTCACTGAATGAATTGTTGGCTCGAGATCCGATGAGCCAAACAGATTTTATTTGAGGATATATCAAAATCAATTGTTCGATGTATGAATTTAAGTTAACTTTTTGTATGGTGTTCATTTTATTTCAATTTCATATCGCTGTTTTTGGCTGATATAAAAATTCCTTCCCCATCCTGTAACCTTATCGTTCAGAAAACAGATGGGTGTGGTATCGCTATCAGGGATAGAGCCGCTATCCGTATATTTTGTTAAATAAATCAAAAATTCAAGCACGCTTCCATCAGGAGTAGTGTATGCTTCGCGATTATAAGGTTGGCCCATGATATCTATGACTTGTTCCTTTGACATACTGACTTCGAGCTTCATCAAATTATTTCTATTCCTATCGATGTCCCACATCGTGGAAGCGCAGCCATAAAGTAACATCCCTGCCAGTATCAATAAAAACATTTTTCGCATGTTAAGTCCTTTCCTCATAATTATTTAGCAATTTCAGATATATAAGATTATATAAGAATATAAAGCCCATCACTTTACACTACATCCTTAGTTAATCTCGATTTTGTAGTGAAACAATTAAAATCACTACGCCCACGGCCCCGGGGCTTTCCATTCTTTACTAAATTTAATTCCTTTATNNTTTTCTATTTCTTTTGCTATTGTTGCTAATTTATCAGGCGCATGTTTACTGGCCTTTTCTTTACCAAAGACAGGATGGAAGCCAGTATAACGACATTTCTCTGCTCGAGAAAAGGCAGTATTGACTTCCTCAATTGCGTCTTTTGTAGAAGAAAGGTCAATAATGCCGCTTTTTGTTAAGAATGCTTTCCATAATATCTGCCGATCTGATCCTTCGTCATAAATTTCATCGGCTAATAAATTTGAACCTTGAGGCAGATCAATTTTTCTCTGTGCAAACGTTCTTTTTAAAGCTTCANNGGGAAATCAAGAATGACAGGATAATCAATCATTTTTGGCAGCGGATAAGTCATGTCACCAAAACCAAAATCAATCTGCATGGGTATCCGTGATTTACCAAGAAATCCTGTAAACTTTACACGCACCCCCTCGTAATCCGCGTCCTCTTTGATTTTTGCCCCAAGAACTGAATCAGTATTAAAACGCAATCCATCAGGCACTACATCAACAATACAAACTTCTTTTACAGCTTTTTCAATGGCTGATATTTGATTGCTGTAATGCGCCAATAAATCTATGTCTATCGTGGTTCTTCTTTCTCTGACATTCCACGCCGTAAAAAGCAAAGCCCCTTTGAGAACAAAATCTTTGGCAAAAGCCGCTTTGCTTAATCGATAAAGAAACCGCTCCATCGCATCACTAGTGTCCCGTTATTAGTNNACCGCTCCATCGCATATGTCCTCAATATTTCTAAAAATGGGATATTGAGTTCTTTTCTTTTATTATCCAACTTGGCGCGGACAGACCCTTCGATATTCTTGATCTCTTTTTTCATATCAATGTTTCTAGAATGGGTTTTATGATATTCGTTACACGGCAGATCGTTGCATACTTCATGATCTCCCGTTTATCCACCTTCTTCTGCTCCAGAGCGTTCTTAAGTGCCGACCTGGCGATATCCATACCTATCTGGTTTCGAAATTTAAAACAATCCGCAAGGGTTTTAGCAAGACTATAGATTCTTATTTTTTGTCCATCGATATCATGTTCTTCAATCCCCTGTTTCCATGTTTCCCGGGAGAAATAATAGAGCTTCAGCGGAAGCTTGTCCGTCCCCTTATTCCCATAGCCTTTAGTAACCGCAATATCGATCTGGTGCGGGATTTCATCGGTCACTTCATAAAACGAAAGTGCCGTGATCAGACAAATAACACCATTAGGAACAACAATGGAGGCAGTGACAAGGTCAGGATGGGAAAGATCAAGGGCTCCGGCAAGACTATAGACCCCATGGCGTACCCGGTCAATAAGCCCGTCTTTAAGCGCCGAATAAATGATCGCTTTATAAAAACCAGCTCTGACAAGTTCTGCGGAGCTCGCAAACCCGCCGTTCTTTGTTATAAATTCTATAAGTTGGTCTTGTTTTGTCTGCATAGTGTATTTACCTATCGCCTGTTACTTATAAATAAGTATATGGCAAAAAGGAAATAATGCAAGTGTAAAAATGAGTTGACACAAAAGAGTCTTGGTGAGCTTTTAGTGTAGCGTATAAATCGTATTCACTTGTTGATAAGTGTATACAATTTATACGGTTATTGAAGGTCATTCCAGTTTCGTGAGAGCTTCCGCGATCCTTTGCATCATCGCCCGACATAGCCTCCAGAAGTCAGCCGTAGGTTTCGATAAATATGTTTTTTGGAGGATTTGTGTCTATTATACTATGACTTCAATTTCCGTATCTTCTTAAGGGACCCGTTTCAAGTTTGTCGAGTTGATGCACCCACGCCGGAATGCAGAATTTCATTACGCAGTCTTTCTTCGTATACGGCTTAATGTCCAGGATGGGCGTGCCATCCCATGCGTCCAGGCCTTCGATCCACAATTTGGAGCCTCGGCGTTTTAGTAATTTTACGACGGTCATCCCGATTGGGTTAGGACGGTGCGGTGTCCTTGTCGCCAGAAAGCCAAGCTTGGGCAAGTCCTTGATCCCTTTAGGATGAATTTTGAGTTTCGGAGTCTTTGCCTCGTTCAGCCAGAATAAAATAATGATGTGCGAGAAATCCTCAATTCCTTCGAGTCCCTTCACCCATTGTTTATGAATTTGAATTACGTTCTCCTTTACAAAACCTATCGGCCGAATGGTCCAAAGGTTCATAGGGCTTTTCCTCTCAGCGGGCATTGGTTTATTTCTTAGGTGGCTCACCACCTCTTCTACCCGCTTCAATTCCGGCCAGTTGGACGGAATGTTGTTTAGGCATTAGTAAAAGATCGTCTTGGAATATGCGTTTAATGTCTGTACGGCCTTCATAAAAGAATTGATGATAAAGTAACTTAGGATGAGTACGATTACACTGATGGCTATTTTTTTATTGCGGCTGTAAGCGGGATTAAACCAGACTAAGGGCAGGGCGAACGGCCCGACACTCAAAAGGGCGATTACGAGAATAGATGTTTTGAAATACCATTGTCCCTTTACTTTCTTGTCTAAGAATTCTCCACAGTGCTTGCATTTAATGGCTTCGTCCAGTATTTCTTCAGCGCAAAAAAGGCATTTTTTCATAATGGATCTTTCATTTGAAATTTTTTATTGATGACCAAATTTTTTATAATCAATGTGGAGCTCCTGCAGACTGTTTTTCATGGCGGTTTTGAATCCAGGCGGGGTCTCAGCAAAGAAGGCATCGACCATGTCCTTCTCGGTGATGACAGTGCGGTTTTGTCCTGTGATGATCTGTTCGGCTTTCTTGAAGACCCTGGTTTCAGCGATGCCCCGGATCAAGTCAGGGATCCCTTCAAGAATTTTCAGGAATTTTCCTTCTAAGTTTTCTTCCCAGGTTATGCGTTCCATAGATCAACCTCCCATGTCATTAAAATTATTGTACCACAACCCTTTTAAGAGGCCGTCGCCAAGATTCTATATCCAGGCATGGACGATCGCTGAAATTGATGGTGTGTCGGTCACCATGGTTTATTGATGATCAGATTTTTAACAATTCATTAACAGTATCCACGAGTTGTTTCGCGTCCGAGTAAGTGACAAAGCGATCAACCCCTTCCTTTTGACTAATTCTTTCTGTTATGACGGTTTTATCGGCAGTTTGTTCGGTATACAAAATAAATTTTACATCCTGCGTCTTGGCCATTCTTTTTAATTTCCCTATGACAATGTCTCCGGAGATATCCATCAACCCAAGTTTAATAAGGGCCACATCAGGCACCGTTGCGGAAATACGTTCAATAGCTTCAGCTCCGCTTCGGGCCGGATTAACCATATATCCCGCGCTTAAACAAGCTGAACCTATTTTATTAAAGCTCTGCTCATCATTTTCGGCAACACAAATTTTAGACGGTTGATTACCTTCGCTGACGTTAATCGCTTTTGTAATCCCCGACTTTTTATTAATGATTGTATCCACTTCTTCTAAAAGTTCATCAATTTCGAACGGCTTGGCCATGAAACCATCAATATTAAACTCTTTAAACAACTGCTCCATATTCGCTCGTGCGGTAAGAACTAAGACGGGATATTTGGGTTGGTTCATCGTGTCGCAAATTCTCTGATAGAACTCCAATCCTCCCATTTTGGGCATATTCATATCAAGAATAATTAAATCCGGTTTAACCGTTTCTAATTTGGTTAAACCCTCAAGCCCATTGTTAGCTGTCTCGATAGTATATTTTCTTGACTTTAAAGCAATTTTGACCAATTGCTGTAAATCAATTTCATCATCGATTAATAATATCGTTTTTTGATCGCTCATACCGGTATCCTCCGTTCTTGTATTGGAAGTATAAAATTAAATGCCGAGCCTTCGCCGGGCTTTGATTCAACCCAAATTTTTCCTCCATGCATGGTCACAATTTCTTTACAAATCGCCAGGCCTAATCCTGTCCCGCCTTCTTCGTTTTTCTCAGGAGACTCTATTTGTTGAAACTTATGAAAAAGTTTTGAAAGATCCGCCTCGGTAATTCCTTTGCCTGTATCATGGACACTCACAACAATATGATTTTCCGCCGGCTTATTTTGCGTCTTAACGGTGATTCCGCCTTGCTTTGTAAACTTAATCGCATTGCCTAAAAGGTTGTTTAGTACCTGAATAATACGGTCGCTATCAAAAGGGATTTTAGATATTTGATTATCTAATTCCGTTTTTAAATAGAGCCCCCTGCTGTGAGCGACGTCTTTTTGAGCTTCAGCAACTTCTTGTATTACTCGATGGATATCATCCGTCATAAAATTCATCTGCAACTTGCCGGATTCCATTTTGGTCAAATCCAGAATGTCGTCGATTAAGCGTTTCAAGCGGTCAACATTATTTCTGGCACGTCCTAAAATTTCTTCCTGTTCTGGATTAATTTCCCCCACCATTTTTTTAATAACTAAATCGATTGCCGTTTTTATCGACGCCAAAGGGGTGCGCAATTCATGGGAAACCGTAGAAGTAAATTCTTTTTGCATTTCATACATTGCTTTTAATCTTTTATTGGCAAGCTCAAGCTCCTCTTTATGCGCTTTATCTCGGGTAACCAGGTCATAATGTTCAATGGATTGACGGATGGTCGATAATAGCTCCGCCGTCTTCCAGGGTTTGCTGATAAACCGATAAACTTCCCCTATATTGATCGCTTCTTCCGCGGCGGAGAAATCGGTATAGCCGGTAAAAAGAATTTTAACGACATCGGGATATTTTTCTTTGACTTCTCTTAAGAATTTAACGCCTGCGATTTCCGGCATCCGTTGATCGCTTACAACCACCTTTATTTTCTCTTTGGCCAGCGCTTCTCTTGCTTTATCGGGACTCGTTGTCGCCAAAATTCCGAAAGCTTCACGCATAAACAATCGCTGAACACCGTCGATAATGCTTTCCTCATCATCTAAGAACAAAACTTGAATTTCTTTCGACATCGAATGTCCTTTCCTAAATAATAATTTATCTTGGTTCACTTCCAACGCCGACATAAAACGCGTTTAGAATATCGCGTCTACCAATTACACCGATGATTTCTTTTTTTGACATAACCATAACAGGCAATGTATGGATATTTTTCGTACACATAATTTTCACAATATCATAAAGCGTTGTTTCTTCTGTTATCGTGACTACATCTTTTGTCATAAAGGCGCCTATTTGTATGTCCAGATAATTTTCTGGATTTATCCCGTCCTCCATGTTTTTGACAATTTTTTTCATCAAATTAAAAAGATCGGTCGATGTGACAATTCCGCAGATTTCCCCATTCTTGTTGAGAACCGGGACCCCGCTGATTTTAAAACGCATCATAAGGTGGGACAAATTGGTTACTGTTTCATTTTCCTTAATGGTAATGGCAAATCGAGACATGATCTCCATTGCCTTAATGCTTTTTAGTTTGTCTTCTATCTTTCTTTTATCAACTGACATAATCAGCTCCTTTCAATAACCCAAGAATTAAATTAGGTCACGGGTAACATCACTGTAAACGTTGTGCCTTCGCCCTCTTTCGATTTCACTAGAATGTCTCCGCCATGTTTTTTAACAATTTCGTAACTGACACTCAGGCCTAATCCTGTTCCCTGCCCGACAGGTTTTGTTGTGAAAAACGCATCAAATACCTTCTTTAAATTTTCTTCCGGGATACCTTTCCCTGAGTCAATGATATCAACGCAGACAAATTTCCCTTTGGTATAAGTCTTAACCTCAATGGTTCCCTTCTCATGGATGGCTTGCCCGGCATTTACCAATATATTAATAAAAACCTGACCTAATCGCTGAGAGTTACACTTTATTAGAGGCGTTTCTCCATAATTTTTCTTAAGCTCAGCCTTGTATTTAATTTCGTTATGCACAATACTCAGAATACTGTCGATGACTTCTTCAATCTTCACTAAATCCATCGTATCTTTATCGTCCCGCGCAAAGGTGCGTAAATCCAACACGATCTTTTGAATTCTCTCAATCCCTCTTTGATTATGTTGTAATAAATTATTTATGTCGTTAATGATGTAATCTAACTGAATCTCTTCCTCAAATTTTGCCATGTCCTGAACAATCGATTTTGACTTTTCCCAATTTTCTTGCTCGATCGCCCCTTTCAAATTATCAACCATTCTTAAAACTTTGCTATAATCGGTAATGTACTGCCCTAACATTTCCATATTATTACTAATAAACCCAACCGGATTATTAATCTCATGCGCCACCCCGGCTGCCAACTGACCAATGGAGGCAAGTTTTTCTGATTGGAGTAATTGCCCTTGTGTTTGTTTTAATTCCTCATATGTTCTATTTAATTCTTCTCGGGAAGCGGTCACATTTTTTAAATTATTGATCATGGCATTGAAGGCTCTGGATAATTCCGAGATTTCATCGTGCCTGTCCTCCTGAATGTCCACCTGTTTCATCAGATCCCCTTTGCTGACCGTGTCTATCACCGACAACAATTCCCTCACCGGGTTCAAAATACTTTTCACAATGATGACCATAAGAAGAATAGCTACCATTAAAGAAAAAAGTGCCCAGAAAAGCGTGTGAAAGCGTATCTGATCATAATGATTAATGCGCTTGACAAGCAGCGCTTCTAATTCATCAGCGGCGATATCCCACAAACGAAAACTTTCCTCACTTGCTTTGAAACCATTCGACATAAAATCTTCCTTGAACGATGGATCCATGGTTTCCGAGTTTGCGATATGCGTCATCAAATCGATGAACTTTTCCATGGTCTGCCGGTACGTTTGAAGAGCCGGCGGAATATTCTTTTGCAGGCTTGGGCTGATCCCGTAAAAATTATTATCTTCAATTAAATATGCTACGGCATCACTCAAGATATGGCTTAGGTCGGATTCTTTCAATTGAACGGCATTGATAAGAAATTGTTGTCGTTCGGCTTGGGTAAGAACTCCATCTTTTAGAATTCTTTCTCCATCACGAAGGATATCGCTAAGTCGATCTTGACTCGCGGGAAGGATTAATAACGTCGTATCCATTAAATAATAACTGTCAAGATCCGGATCCAGAATTAGGTTGGATGTGTCGCCGCAATGGGTAATCATTGTCCGAATATCTGAGACTAAATGTTGATGTTGTTCATCAGATCCGTCACCCGTCAGGCCTGAATAATTCTTTTTAAGACCCTCCCACTCAGCTTTGACATTCTCCACGCGAAAATGGTCGCGCTTGCGTTTGCTCAACCCTTCATCGGTAAATTGAAGTTGTTTTCCGACTTTATCGTTGATGATTTCAAGATCGCCAATTCCCTTATCGATCTTGGCCTCAATATCCACGATCTGCTCCGTAACTCTCTCATCATTTTCAAGAGAATGGCGTATAAGATACTCGTGCTGTGGGATATAACGAAGAAGTTCTTCGAGCGGACGTTGATAAGCAACCCCGTATGTTTCCCAAGTTGCAAAGTTAATGTAACCCGAAGAGCTTTGTGTCATGAAAAATAACATAAAAAATCTGGGAATTATAAAAACAAGAGCGATCGTTAAGAATTTGTAAGGCAATTTAAGGTTGGTAAACAATTTCGTTGGATTATAAAAAGCCATCCATTGTCTCCTTTCCATATTGTTACAAATAAACCCAACCGGATTATTAATCTCCTCCACCTAGAAGTTCTTCAATCTTTATCTTTAATGCTTTGTTATTAAAAGGCTTGGCCAAATAATCATTTGCCCCTGACTTTTTTATCTGTTGAAGTCCGTTTTGATTGATGACGCCAGAGATCAAAAGTATTTTAGTATTCTTATTTTCCGGGTTGTCCCGAATATGAGAACACAATTTATAGCCATCTAACCCGGGCATCTTAATGTCTAAAATGACTAAATCCGGTTTAAAATCAGAGAATTTTTGGCCGGCTTCGAAACCGTCATAGGCAATTTCTAAATCATAAACCGTTTCTCTTTGAAGAAATCGTCGAATGGAATCGACCATACTCCTGTCATCATCCACAATCAGGATTTTCTTTTTACTGTTTGTATTTAAAGACGAAACCAGCTCTTCGGGAATAGGCATCTGATATTTTTTAAGAAATTCAATAAAATCCGCTCGATTAACGCGAATGTGTTTGCCCGGAGTTCGAAAAGACTTTAGTTTACCTTCGTTGATCCACTGCACCGCTGTCCTTTGAGTGACTTGGCAGTATTCAGCAATATTTTTGGATATTAATGATTTTTCTTTCATAAAAAACATGCTCTTTTCATCAGGCTATTTAGCCAATTTCTTGACAACCTCTAAAAGTTTTTCGATTTCGTAAGGTTTTCCTATTGTCTGATATTGCGCGCCGGATACATTTATTCCCGTATCTCCAAGATCCTTTTCTTCTCCCGCGACAAGCGCTGTCAAGAAAACGACCGGCACAGTCCTTAATAATACATCTGCTTTCAACGCCTTTACGGCCTCAGCTCCGCTTAATCCCGGTAACATCACATCCATTAAGATTAAATTGGGTTTGGAATTTCTGGCGTATTTAATCCCTGCTTCGGCTTCATGAAAAGTGGCGACTTCATATCCGTGTTTTGTGAGGGTTGTTTTGGTTAAATGGCATAAATCTTTATCGTCATCAATGAGCAGGATTCTCATATTTCTCCTTATTCTTTATTTTCCTTATTCTCCTGTTTCGCCTTAAGTATACCCAATACGCTGTGACTCGTCAAGATCTCCCCTCGATTTCTTGATTATCAAATTTTCCAGAATAAAAAACCCACTTTGTTAAGTGGGTTGTATATAAATCACTGGTACCGTGTTCAACTATTAGCAATTAAGTTAACACGGTACTAGAAAAATCTTAGGGAGTATTTCTTTTTTTTAATACAAGATAAACGCAGGGCACGACAAAAAGAGTAAAAAAGGTGGAGACAATAACGCCTCCAATGACGGCAATGGACATCGGGATGCGCACCTCGGCACCGGGGCCGATCGCCAACGCCGGTGGAATGGCCGCCGCGATCGTGGCCAGGGACGTCATGAGGATTGGACGCAGTCGGACAGGGCAGGCCTCGAGCAGGGCATCATAAGTACTCATTCCCTTCGCTCTCATTTGATTTGTAAAATCGACCAGCAGGATGGAATTCTTTTTGACGATCCCCATCAGAAGGATCAATCCAATCATGCTGTAAATGTTCAAAGACTGATTTCCAAGCCACAAGGCCGCCAGCGCGCCGGAAATACTAAAGGGCAGGGCCATCAGAACAGTAAAAGGATGGACATAGTGATTAAACTGGGAGGCCAGCACCATATAAGACACGACGACCCCTAACACAAATACGAAAATTAACCCCGCAGCGGATTCTTTGGATGTTTGCGTGGTCCCGGTAAAAGTAGCCGTGTAGTCTTCCGGCAGAACAGCGTCAGCAATCTTTTTGGCTTCCCTGGCCGCGTCGGCCTGAGACAACCCCGGTGCCACATTAGCAAAGATCGTAATTGCCCTTTCCCGGTTACGTCGGGTAATATTGATTGCCGCCGGTTTTTCCTCGATCGTTACCAGGTCTTTGAGCTGAACCATCTGTCCATGATTATTCCAGACCCAGAGTTTGGTAATATCTTCAGGGTTCATTCTTTGCTGAGCAACCAGCCGTACACGGACATCATACCTCTTTCCATTATGGGTGTATTGCGCCACCCGGCTTCCGCCGATCAGGGCGTTGACCGTTTTATTAATCGATCCGATGCTGACCCCGCGCTGCGCTGCTTTGATTCGGTCGGGAATCACATTGACCTCAGAGGCGCCGGCCAGATAATCCGTATCCACATCCACCAGAAGAGAACTCTGGCTCATGCGCTTTTGGACCTCACTGGCATGCTGCCAGAGCTGGTCCCAATCCGGCCCCTGAATCGACATCTCAATGGGAAACCCCCTCTGCGCCGAGAAACCGCTCAACGATAAATCCTGAATACGCGCCTTGACATGTGAAATTTTATTTAATTCTTTACGGAATAAAACGATCAGTTCCCCCTGGGACAAAGGATGCGTGTCGGGTGCCACCACAGGTCGTTGGGCTGGCGGCTTCAGGGTGACAAAAACAATCCCCTGGTTGACCTGCCCTCCCTGAAACCCGCCGATAGCGGCAAAATACCGCTCGACTTCCGGACGTCCTTTGATAAAAGGCTCCAGATCTTTGAAACGTTCATCCGTAAACTCAATGGATGATCCCACCGGTGTTTGAATATTACACAGAAACATGCTCTGATCCTGCGGCGGTACGAACTCTTTGCGTAATATTCTAAAAAATATTAAGGATAAGAGAAAAATAAGCAGAGACCCCGCCATGACCCACCAGCGGTGGCGCAATGACCATTGCAGTCCGGCGCGGTAACGACGGGCCAGGACCTGAAAGATTTGATGCATGACCTTCTCGAGACTTCCGGATTGTTTTTTAAGAACGAGGAATTGTGAGCAGCGCATCGGTGTCAGCATCAAGGCTTCCAGAAGCGACAGGGCGACAGCGACGGACATCGTAACTCCGAATTGATAAAAGAATTTTCCGATAATACCGGACATAAAAGCGACGGGAAGAAAAATAGCGATAATAGCGGCGGTCGATGCCAGGGCGGCAAAGGTTATCTGCCTGGCCCCCTGGCTGGCGGCCTCCATCCGGTTGTACCCGTTTTCATGGTAACGAACGATATTTTCCAGAACCATAATGGCGTCATCCACGACAATGCCAATAGCCAACGACAATCCCAGAACCGTAAAGGTATTCAGGGTGAAATGAAGAAAATGCATAACAATAAACGTTCCGATGATGGAGGTAGGAATCGCCAGAAGGATGTTCAGGGTCGCGCTCCAGGATCCCAAAAATAACCAGCAGACCAAAGACGTCACGATGGCCGAAAGAAAAAGCATAAAGGTCAGTTCATTAATGGAGTCCTCGATAAACTTTGTCCGGTTAATGACAATATCCAACCGGAGATCTGAGGGCAGCTTTTTGCGAACCTGCTCCAATTTTTTGATGACCCCTTTATGGACTTCCACTTCATTGGCGCCCGTCTGTTTGCGGATCCCCAAACCTATGGCCGGTTTTCCGTCGCTGCGGGAAATCCGCCGCACATCATCCAATCCGTCTTCAATAGTGGCGATATCCTTAAGGTAAATGGGTTTATAGACAGGCTGACCGTTTCGCCGGGGAATAACAATACTGCCGAATTCCTCAGCGCTCTTGGCTTCGCCTAGCGCGCGAACAGATTGCTCGGTCGCGGCCGTTTCCAAAAGACCGGCCGGTGTTTCTGAATGCTGTTCCTGAATCGCCTCAATAACGTCCGTAACACTGAGTTCATTCTTTATAAGTTTATCCGTTTCGAGCCACACCCGAAGGTTCGGCGCGACAAACCCTCCCAGCGCAACCTCCCCGACGCCCTTAACGGTCGCGAAGGCATCCTGCAATTGATCCTGAACATACTCCATCAATTCCCTGGCAGGGCGGTCTCCGTTAAGCGTCAGCCAAATAATCGGCTGCTGGGTCGGGTTGACCTTGGTGACGATGGGCGGATCAATATCCTCCGGCAAGAGCCGCTGGGATTGCAAAATTTTTGTCTGAACTTCCTGAACAGCCACATCCACATCTCTTCCTAGCTCAAGCTCAATGGTAATCCCTGCCTGTCCCTGGCGAACGGATGAAGAGACACTGCGGATACCTTCGATAGACATGACCGACTGTTCAATGACATCGGCCACATTGGATTCCATAACCTCCGGCGCGGCCCCCTGCCAGGTCAAATTAACCGAGATAACGGGAAATTCCACGTCGGGCAACTGGCTGACCCCCATATTTTTAAAACTAATCAGCCCGAAGATGATCAGCGCCGTCATAAACATCCAGGCAAATACGGGTCTCTTGATCGATAAATCAGAAAGTGTCATCGGTGATATCTCCCGCGGCGATCCTTAAATTCCAATAGGCCCGCTGAACTGTATTCTGAACCGCTATGTAATTTCGGCGCATGGTCAGTAAATCCTGGAGCGCCTGAAGCACGTCCAGGTTATTGACTAAACCGTTTTTGTAATCCTCTAATTGAAGATCATAACTTTCCTGGGCGGCATCGACCGCTTTCTTTAAGGCGTCTCTTTGTTTCTGATAGCCCTGATATTGCGTGTAAGAGTTCTGAACATCCAAAACTGCCTGGCGTTTCACGCGATTTTCCGATAATTCCGCCGATCGTGACGCCGCCCGTGCTTCATCAATTTCCCCCTTGGTGTGCAGGCCGTCAAAAAGGGGAACTTTCACTTGAAGGGTAACATCCCAATCCACCCCCGCCGATGCGCCGACTCTTTTTGTATACGAATTACCATCCACGGACACCGTGGGGAAATATCCCGCCCGCGCGACGGCGACTTTTTTCTGCGCCGCAACCTTCGCTTGCCCGGCGGCAAGGACATCAGGCCGGGAATTGACCCCGTCCGCGTAATCTTCTTGCGAAGAAAAAAGATTGGCCTCATGTTCCTCATCGGCGATAGAAACAATTTTCCTTCCCGTCAAAAATTCCATGAATTGACCCGCAACGTCGTATTGGCTTTGAACGATTTGGGTATCCGCCTCAATCTGGTATATTCTGGCCTCCGTTGAGGCAACATCACTGGCGCGGCTGCGGCCAAGTTCTTCCCGTTTCTTGAGTTCAACCACCCGATCCTTAAGATCAGAGGCAATATCGACAAGCACCTTGAGGTCTTCCTGATAATTCTTGATCAAATAAAAGGCGTCGGAAACATCCCTCAATAACGTTTGACGGGCACGTTTTAATTCCTCGGCAAGTTGCTTTTGTTCTGCTTTGGACGCGGCAAGGGCGGCAAAATCCTTGAATCCCGAAAACAGCGGTTGACTGAAAACAAACTGCCGTTGCGGCACATGGGTAAGAGTAAAAGGACTTCCTCCAGCCCCACCCTGCTTTTTTTCAGAACTCTCAAACGAAACCCGCGGTAATATCTCGCTTAATATCTGAGAAAATCGCCCTTGGGCTTCGCGGATGTCTTCCTGCTGGATGGCAAGGCTCTCGCTGCGTTGAAGGGCTAATGCGTAACAATCCTTTAAAGTTGCGTCTCTCAACGGCTCTTCACCGGCGTAACCCACCGCTGTTGTCATCAAATTTAGAAAAATTATACCCCGTAGGATCATCCGCCTTCGCCGGATACCACGGGCACGCCCGTCGGGGTTCATTTGTACGACGTACAGACTCTCTTTATTCATGATGAAATCCTCAAATTCTATTCAAACAAAGAACGGTATTGGCCGAATCCCTGCTTTTCTAATTCCTCTTTTGGAATAAACTTTAGCGACGCTGAATTGATGCAATAGCGCATCCCGGTGGGTTGAGGCCCGTCATTGAAGAGGTGCCCCAAATGAGAATCGCCGTGTTTACTTTTAACCTCTGTACGCTTCATGAAGAAACTATTATCTTTTTTCTCAACAATGTTAGCGGGCGCAAGAGGCTTTGTGAAACTTGGCCAGCCTGACCCGGAATCATATTTGTCTTTCGAGCTAAAAAGCGGTTCGCCCGATATAATGTCGATATAAATCCCTTCACGATGATTATTCCAGTAATCATTATTAAAAGCGGGTTCGGTCCCGCTTTCTTGGGTCACCTTATATTGAAGCGAAGTCAATGCAGACTTTAATTCATGAGCCTTGGGCAGTAGCTCTCGTTGAGAAGCCTTTGCCTTGCCTTTTTTGGGTAGCGGGCAAATCGTGGGCGCGTTGGTCCATTTTTCTTTTACAAAGGTCTCCCTCCCCGAACCCGCGCGGTATTGCTTGTAATGGTTGGGTTGTTTTTCGGAATACTTTTGGTGATATTCTTCAGCAGGGTAAAATTTTCCGGCGGGAAGGATTTTTGTGACAATGGGTTTTTGAAAAATGCCGCTGGAGGCCAACTTGGCTTTGGATTCCTTGGCAATACGTTTTTGTTCAGCGTTACCATAAAATATTGCGGTCTGGTATTGGGACCCGCGGTCGACAAATTGTCCACCGGCGTCTGTGGGGTCGATATCTCTCCAGAAAATATTGAGAATTTCTTCAAAGGAAATAACAGATGGGTCAAAGGTCACCTCAACAGCTTCCACATGCCCGGTTGAGCCACGACTGACTTGTTGGTAGCTGGGCGCGTGGGCCTCTCCGCCGGTATATCCGGATACGGCAGCAATGACACCGGGAATATCTTTGAAAACGGATTCTGTGCACCAAAAACATCCACCGGCAAGAATAGCTTTTTCATAATTCATTTTTCCCTCCGATTTTTGGGCGTAAGTCATTGGCAGGGTTGTGAGGCTCAATACACACCCGGAGATCATAGCCATCCAATATTTTGTCAGACGTATTTTATTCATGGGTAGGATGCCTTCGTATTTTAGGTTGAGATGTCTAGTACAATGAAAACCCTTTTAGGAATTTTTTCATCATCTCATAGACATCTTCAGCGGTCAAAGATTCAGTCTCCAATTTCACCGGCGGCAAATACGGGTTTGATCGGGCCGAAAATCTTCCCTTGATTATCTAAAAGCCAACGCCGCGCTCCGATCGGTTTAAGATAACCGGAAGGGATCGTCATCAACAATAAACCGTCTTTCTGAGGCTTGGCCCAGGAAATCGTGCTCCCTATCCAATTCATCTGTTGGGCGTTGTCACAAGGATAATTTAATATCAGGCGGTCATCGGTGTTCAGGTCCAGTGTTTCCGGCTTCTTGAAAATTTTTTGAATTTGATAAACGGCCGTGCAGCGGCAGGTGGCTTTAAGCGCGGTTTTAATCCCGCAGAATAGTTCATTTTCGATTTTAACCAGAGAAACGGCGGCCTCCATATCCGCCGACCCCAAGAAAGATTCCTCCATTTTTTGCGCGTCTTCCGGCAAAAGGGCCGCCTGGGATTTGAGACATACCAACATCGAAGCAAGGACGATCAGAAAAGATTTTAAAAAAAGTTTTGGTGTCATAAATGCCTCCCAAAAATTTACCATTGTTCGTTCACTGTATAATCTTTTTTATTTCTGCCGATATGTAAGTCACCAGGATATCCTGAATTTTCTTCAGTTCATCGCGTAATTTTTCACGTTCTTTCATCTGCTTTCTTAGATCTTCGGGGATGTCCCGTCCGATGTAGGTGTGCAGGACCTTTTTCCCCTCGCGGCGTTGAAGGTAATAATACTTCCGGCCGGAGATCAGGCGTTCTTTGATGGTGCCCACCGGTAATTGGGCCAGCCGGCCATAGATCTTCTCCCGCGCTTTAAAATAGGAGCCTGCGCTGCGCTTTTTTTGGTCTTTGAATGTTTTTGCCATGATCCAGGGAATTCCCGCGTCCATTTTACACTACAATTCTTGCCCGCGGGCAACAATGCTTTATTCCAACTCAGGTTTTTCCAGCCTTCGATCCGTGTCATCGTTTGCCTTAAAAAGGAAGTTTACGCAGATTTTCATCGAAGGGATCATCGCGGGAGTGACATGGGGCCGTGACATTCTTTCAACTATTTAGGATAGCCATATTGGGTGTAGTCCAGGCCGATCGTCGTCATATCGCTTTTCATGGGCCCATGAAAACCAAATGGCGTTTCGGCGAAGAACGCATCGACTATATCTTTTTCATTCACGACAGATCGATGGTCTTCCTTAAGAATACGATCGATTTTTTGGGATATTTTCTTTTCAGCGATACTTCTCAAAACAAGAGGGATTTTCTCAAGCAATTGATCAAATTGTTTTCGTGTGGAAATCTCCCAAACCAACCCGCCACCGTGTGGATTCGGTGTTTGCGCGCTTTGCGCGAAATCCTCCATTGATTCTCGACCTCCTTTGGCAATAGGATAACACTTAATTGGGCATAAGAAAGTTAATTGTTGGACGATTTATTTTCGCTGAAGTCTGTTAAGTCTTTTGGCGGCAGGGCGGCCCGAAGGGCGTTTAAAACTGCCAGGATATCGATAATTTCTTGGGTAATGGCTCCGGCCACGGGGGGTAAATATCCTAGGGCGGCAACGATCATCCCCATTGCTGATAAAATCATGCCCCCAACGGCGCTTTGAAGCGCGATCCTGCGCATCCGCCGACTGATGTGCATGAGTTCATCAACTTTACTTAACGAACTTTCTAAAATAACGGCCCCGGCCGCTTCAGCGGTGATATCACTGTTTTGACCGAAAGCGATGCCGACGGTAGCGGCGGTTAAGGCCGGCGCGTCGTTAATCCCGTCCCCTAAAAAGATTGTTTTGGCCAGCTTTGTTTCTCTTTGGACAATGTGGATTTTATCTTCCGGGCTTTCTCCCGCGTGGATGATTTCAATACCGACCTTGCGCGCCAGATAACGCACTTCTGATTCACGGTCGCCGGAAACAATCATCACGCGTTTAAAATTATGTCGTGGGTTTAAATGATCAATGAAGGACTTGCCTTCCTGGCGCGGTTCATCATGAAACTGGAAATGAGCGGCCAGCGTTCCGTTAATCAGGACAACACACTCCAGCCCTTCGACACAGGGGAGCTGTTCAGCCAGTTCTTTTTGTCCTTGGTCCAGAAGATTGTTCCGGTTGGTGATGACAACTTTCTGCCCGCCGATCATGCCGGACAAGCCATGACCGGGCATCTCGCTGATTTGGGTCACCTCAACAAAAGTCAGGCCGGCCCGGGTGGCAGCTTCCATGATCGCGCCGGCCAAAGGATGGCGGGAATAGCGCTCAAGGCTGGACGCGTATTGAAGAGCGTCATGCCGGGTAAAATTATTAAAATATTGGGCATCAGTCAAATCGGGTTTACCGCAGGTTAATGTCCCGGTTTTATCCAGGATCATCGTGCGGCATTGGTCGATTTGCTCCAGGAGGGAAGGATTTCTAATGACGATCCCCCGTCGGGCGCTCAAAGAAATCGATCCGATAATTGCCACGGGGATGGCGATCAATAAGGGACACGGGGTGGCGACGACCAATACAGAAAGAAAACGCAGCGGGTCATTTCCCGCGATCGCGGCGATGACCGCGCCCAGAACCGCGACGGGTGTATAAAAGGCCCCCAGTTGATCGGCGAGTCTTCGCAGGCGCGGCCGCTTTTCTTCCGCGGCCCGCATGACGCGCATAATCTTGGCGTATCTTGAATCTATGGGAAGTTTATTCGCCCGGATGCCGATGGAGGTATCTTTGTTGATGGCCCCCGACAGAACAAAAGAACCCAGGGTTTTAGAAACCACAAACGGTTCTCCGGTTAAATAGGATTCATCCATGGATCCGCCGCCTTCGACCACAACCCCATCGACGGGACATATTTCATGAGGAAAGATCACTAAGAGGTCATTGATTTGAATCTGATCGATAGCGATATCCGTTATTCCCAAAGGGTTCTTGCGGTGCGCGATGTTGGGCAATCGTTTCGCCAGGGCCTCGAGGACAGAAGAGGCGCGTCTGACAGCCGAATTTTCTAAAGTTACTCCCCCGGAAAGCATCAAAACGACAAAAGATCCGGCCAGATATTCTCCCATGACGATGGAGGTCACAATGGAAATTCCGGCTAAGAGATCTGAACCGAATTCACGCCGAAAAAGTTTAATGGATAAATCCCATACAAGCGGAATTCCCCCCACGCTTAAGACAATCCACAGCGGCCATTGAATATACGCTTGGGGAAGAGGGACAACAAAACGTAATACTAAATAAAACCCAATCCCGGCCAGGGAGAGATAAGCAATATATTTCTCTTTATTGAATTTCATGGGATGCCCGTTATTTCCTAAAGCTTTTATTTTTTAAAAAAATTTAGCGCTATCGTTGTGACTCCCCCCCCTGCGTCTCCCACGGTGTTAAGAAATATTCTTATTCTTTTCTTTGAGAGGGAAGGCGTTTTTTGTGAAAGTCCTTAGGCCATCGGTTAATAGCCAGATCGATAAGCCCATGAGAATAACAGCCGTGATATCCAGAGGATTCAACACGAATTTTCCGGATAGCATGTTTCTCAGGGAAGGTTTGATAATGATGGCAAGGGAAACCATGGATGTGACCAACATGAAAACGGCCGGGATCAGGACATAGGAAAATTTCATTTTTTGCCGGTATAACCAGAGGCTCAGCGTGAACAGGACAAAGCCGGCCAGAAGTTGATTGCTTGAACCAAACACCGTCCAGAACATTCTCCAGTCAGCCAAAGAAGAACCTTGGAGGGCGGCGGCTTTTTGAACGAGAAAAAAACACGGGAGCAGGAGTGTCAAGAAAGCGGCGACATAAGGGCTCCAGGGATTACGCCAGTTCAGCAACTCTTCAAGAATATACCGGCCTAGGCGGGTGGCGACATCCAGGGTGTCGTAAATGAACGTGGCAAAGGCGAGTAAGGCAAAACTGACGGCAAAATCTTTATTGATCCCCAGCGTATTTAAAAATGTGGCGATGCCGTTAGCGTAAATCATGTTGGGCTCTTTGAAATTTTGCAGTTCGGTCGGGCCTAACATCATCAGAGTCCCCAGCGCGATAATAGCTACGGCGCTTTCAAAAAGCATGCTGCCATAGCCGACTAACTTGGCGTCGGTTTCTTTATCCAGTTGTTTGGACGTTGTCCCGCTGGAGACCAGTGCGTGAAATCCTGAGCAGGCGCCGCAGGCAATGGTCGTAAAGAGTAAGGGGAACAAAGAAAGTCCCGACGGATTATGCCAGGAAATGAACGCGGGGAATTCCACCCGCAAGCCGTTGTTCCATGATCCCAGGGCGATACCCGCAAAACTCACGAGGACGGTTACGGTTAAAAAGAAACCTCCTAAATATCCGCGCGGTTGCAGTAACACCCAGACGGGAACGACCGAGGCGATAAAACAATAGCCCATCAGCAGCATACTCCACAGCAACGATGCCTTCATGCCGAAGAACGCGGAAAGTTTCAAAGGGAATATGCCGCCTAAATAAATACAGACCATGACCAGAGGGATAAAAATCACGGTTAACAGTTTCAGATCGGGTTTAAACTTTTGGACGATGAACCCCATCAGGACGGCTAATCCCAAATACATCATCGAGCTTGAGGCGACCTTCCCCCCATTCACGGGTTCGGCAAAGGTGCCGGCGGTAATGTCCGTAAAGGCGGTGATCACGTACATCAGGGAAATCCATAAGAAGATCAAAAATAACACAAAGGTCTTCCTGGACATGTTTTCTTTGACGATTTCCGCGATGGATTTGCCTTGATGTCTGACGGAGGCGACCAGGGTCGTCAGGTCATGAACGCCGCCGATGAATATGCCGCCTAAGACAATCCATAATGCCGCCGGCAGCCATCCAAACCACATCCCCGCCAGGATTGGGCCGACGATGGGACCGGCAGCGGCAATAGCCGACACATGCTGGCCAAAAAGATAAAATTTCCCGGCCGGTTCAAAATCCACGTCATCGCGCAAGACATGCGCCGGAGTCTTTTGGACGTCATTGAGGGATAAGAATTTTTTTAAGAAAAATCCGTAGATACCGTACCCGGCAAGGAGTGGAAAAAGCAACGCCATAATGGTCAGAAATAAGTTCATGGGAAATATTCTTCGATTTTGTGTTCAGCCCCTGGGATACGGGCTTAGCGGATAAGGAGGAACCAAAATGCCCCCGCGGCCAGGACGCGATAAACACCGAAAAGAATGAAATTGTGTTTTTGAATATAGCTTAACAAAAACTTGACGCTGAAGAACGCGACGATGCACGAGACCATGAATCCGGCGGCTAAGGAATATAATTGATCGTGGGAGAAACTGGTGGAGCTTTTCATTAAATCCAGGGCCGTGGCGCTCAAAATGGTTGGAATGGCTAACAAAAAGGAAAATTGAACAATGGTCCGGCGTTGAAGGCCTAAAGATAGTCCGCCCAAAATAGTTGCCAATGATCTGGAAACCCCGGGGACCATGGCCAGACTCTGACAGACCCCGATGAGGAAGGCCTGTTTGAAGGAAATGCCCGAGAGGTCTTTCACGGCGTCGGTCTTCTCCCGATGCAATAACTCAAAGAGAATTAAGAGGACACCCCCGGTCAATAAACTGATTAATACAATTTTTTCGCTGTTGAGCAAATACTGCTTGATGATTTTATAGAAGATGAGGCCTAAACCGGCTGTGGGGAGAAAAGCGACAAAGACTTTACTTAAGGTTTTACGATCGATCAGCAGAGACCGCCAATAGAGGAAGATGACCGGGACGATCGCGCCTAATTGAATGGAAATTTCAAAGCTCTTCAAGAAGTCGGTTTGACGCAATCCCAGGATCTTGGCCGTTAGGATGAGGTGGCCCGTAGAGGATACCGGAAGGAATTCGGTTATGCCCTCGACAACGCCAAAAATAATCGTTTGAAATAAATCCATAGATTCATTTGCCCCAATATTTTAAGGCCAAGATCCCTCCGATCAACAGCAGGACGAAAATAAAGGAGAATATGTCAAAATATTTTTCAAGGGAGTCGGAAATTTTCTTGCCGAAAATCCTCAGGGATCCGGCGACGATAAAAAATCGTCCCGCCCGGCCGATCACGGAGGCGATCGTGAGTGTCAGGAGAGAAATTTTAAACAGCCCGGCGGTGATCGTAATGGCCTTATACGGGATAGGCGTAAAGGCGGCTGTAAAGATCGTAATAAAAGCGTTCTGGGCGTACTTCCTCCCGACTAATTCGATGACCTCTTGGAGATGATACGTCTCGACAATCCATTTCCCGACACTTTCATACAGCCCCCAGCCGATGAAGTAGCCTAAGTAAGCCCCGCAAACAGATCCCAACGTGCAGACGAGTCCGGCCTGCCACCATTTCTTTGGATCCGCCATGACGACGGCAATCAACAAGACATCCGGAGGTATGGGGAAAAAAGAACTTTCAATAAAAGCGACACCAAAAAGGGCCCAATAGGAATGAGGAGACTTCGCCCAATGGACTGTCCAGTCATAAAGTTTACGAAACACACGTAAAGGGGATTTAATAATAGTTACGAGTTGTCCCGCAGACATTTTTACCCTTTCTTCTCATTTGGAAAAGAATGTGTCGGATTGGAGGACATTCTTATTTAATATTAATAACCGGTACCGGTGAGGCATTAACCCCG
Source organism: Candidatus Omnitrophota bacterium (assembly GCA_003528115.1). Lineage (GTDB taxonomy): Bacteria > Omnitrophota > Gorgyraeia > Zapsychrales > Zapsychraceae > UBA10174. Next base: position 7,374 of record DOGZ01000029.1, on the reverse strand, counting down.
GCGGAAAATCCTGCCGTGGATTTGCTGCAGGCCGTCTCGGAATTATCATCGATGTTGAGCGAGACATTATAGGAGCCGCTTTTCGTGTACGTATGGTGGACGACGGCGCCGCTGGTATTGGTCCCGTCTCCGAAATCCCACGTGTAGGATAAATGATCGCCGTCCGGGTCGGTGGAAGCCGAGGCGTTAAACTCCGTAGTGCGGTCCACACAGCATGATAAATTGGGCCCGGCATCAGCCACCGGCGGGGTGTTGACTTTAATGCTTGCTTGGGCCGTGGCTGTGGAACAGGTTGAACCGCGTCCATCATCCACAATAACGGAGACCCTGTAGGTGCCGCCTTGTTTGTATTCATGGGTGACTTTAGGGCCCGCCCTCAAGATTGAGCCGTCACCGAAGCTCCAATAGTATTCCAGGGTGTCGCCGTCCGAGTCCATGGCCGAAGAGGCGTCAAAATTAACTTTGTTGCCGAGGCAGACAGCGTCCAGCGCGTTAATAGAAACGGTGGGGGTGGAATTAACGGTCACCACGCGGCTGTCCCGCGAGGGAGGACACATGGCGTTGAGTTCGTTCTCGACGCTTAAACTGGCCTGATATTTTCCGGGTTTGCCGTAGGTGTGGTTCACTTTAAGTCCGTCGGCGGTTTCTCCGTCGCCAAAAAACCATTTGGCGGATAACGTCCCTTTCTTTTGAATGGACGATTGCACCGCGTCAAAATCAATATTCTCCCCGGGACAGGCAATGATGTCCTCTCCCGCCTCAGCTTTCGGGGCCTGGTTGAATTTTACGGTCACAAAATCAACACTTGTTCCGCAGCCTAAATTCGTATTGTCTTTGACGATCAGTTTCACGTCATAATTCCCTATTTGAGAATAGCGGTGAGTGATTTTCTTTCCGTCTCCACTTTCTCCATCCCCGAAGTCCCAGGAGTAGGTCAGGGTGTCGTTATTGACGTCCGTTGAAGCTGAGGCGTCGAATTCGACCATCATCTCGCTTTCATCAGAGACACATTTTAAAATTGTATTTTCTCCGGCATCGGCGGAGGGCGGTTCATTGACGAAGATAACTTTTTCAAGGGTGTCTGTGTGGCAGACCGTGGCGCTATGATCATCCACGGTTAAAAAGATTTTATAAATCCCCCCTTTTGAAAAAATCTTTGTCACTTGCGCCTCTCCGGTCGCGCGTGTCCCGTCACCGAAGTCCCAATCATAACCCAGCGGCTTTTTGACATCATCGTAACTGCTGGCGGCATCAAAACTAACAGGTTCATTGGCGCAAACCATTTCCGCCGCTGAAAAAGAAGCCTTGGGCGGAATGTTGGCGCGTACCGATTGCGAAACAATGGCCGTGCTGCATTCCAGACCGGAATTGTCCGTGATCGATAGGGTCACATTAAAATCACCGGATTTGTTGTAGGTGTGTTCAACAACCGGTTCACTGCTGGTTGTCCCGTCTCCCAGATCCCAAAAGAAAATAATATTTTCTTTATCAGGGTCGTAAGATCCTGTGGCGTCAAATGTGAATTGGTTACACCTTTGGCTGGTGACCGGCTCTCCCGCGATATTTTTCCGGATGTTTCCGTCACCGGCCGGAGCGGAAGCGCAAAATAATAGGAGAAAGGTTACTGCAAATAGGAGTGAACGTCTCAACTGGCAGGATAATTTTCTTGTGAGCATATGTCTTTTGTAAGGGATTCCTCAAAAATAGAAAATAACGATTTTTAGATGCCTTGTCAATTTTTTACTAAAACACCGCCTGTGGAAATCGTGAAACTGGCTGTCCCGAGATTGGAACTCACGGGAGTGGCTGTAATGTCATAAGAGGCGGATGTAAAATTGGCCGCGTAGGTAAATCCATTATGCGTGCCGATAAAATAATCTTTATTTAAATAAGGCGGCGCCTCACCGAGCAGGACATCGGAATCCGTTGGATAGGCGTGATTAATGCCCAAATAGGTCTCCATGGCGATGGCAATGGTTTTCAGAGTCTTTTGGGTAACGGCATCATTGGCCAGGACCCTGTTCCGGATAATGTTGGGGACGAGGATCGTGGCAATGGCGGCGATAATCGCCACAACCACCAGAACTTCGACAAGACTAAATCCGTTGTTTCGTTTTTTCATTGGTGAAAGATTAGCATGAATTGCTGAAAAAGAAAATAAGTTTTTATAAAGTTTTACAAATTTTTATGTTATTGCCTTTATCGCCTCACCCCAGACACCGGCATCGTGAGTTTTCAATAGTTGGATATCAACAAATCGATTCGCCAGATCATCGGTTGATGTGGCTCTAACGCGAATGTAATTGTCTGTTAAGCCGCTCCACGTCCCTTCTTTGCGTTGTTCAAATAAGACACGCTGGGTCGTCCCGATAAAACTTTCATAAAATAAACGCCGTTTTTGTTGACTGAGTTGACGTAAGATACGGCTTCTGTGTTGAATAATTTCTGGAGCGATCGCTTCCTGGAAATTTCGGCTTTTGGCCACGCGCCGGCTGGAGTAACTGAAGATATGGAAATAATGAATGGGCAACGCGTTGAGGCGGTGGACCGTTTCCTGAAAATGGTCTTCCTCTTCTCCTGGAAATCCGGTAATGATATCCGTTCCCAGACAAATGCCCGGAACCGTATCCAAGGCCCGGCAGATAAAATCGCGGAAATGCTGGAAGGCATATTGGCGGTTCATCCTTTTCAGGATTTGATCATGAGCGCTTTGCAAGGGGATGTGCAAATACCGGCAGAGTTTGCGTCCCTTCCCCATATAATCCAGCAGCGTTAATGGAATGGTTGTCGGTTCAATCGAAGACAGGCGTATCCGTTCCAATCCTGCTATTTGTTCCATGGCCTTAATGACATCGATCAATGTATAACTTTCTTGTTGATAAGTACCGACATTGATTCCCGTAATGACAATTTCTTTGTGCCCAAAGGAAACAAGAGATTGGACTTCCCGCAGGATGTCGTCAAATTTACGGCTCCGGGCCCGACCCCGGGCATAAGGAATTTCGCAGAAAGAACAAAAGAAATCGCATCCATCCTGAATTTTGATATTAGCCCGCGTGTGGTTCTGATCTTTTCCGGAGAGGGGGACCGTAAAATCTGTTCGCGGGATGACCGGCGCAATCACCTGTGGTTTTCCATCTGGCGACAATTCCTGAATTATCCGTAAAAGATCCAACTTTAGGGCATTGCCGACAATCCATTGAACATTCGGAAGTTCGGTCAGTTTTTCTTTCTGGATTTGCGCCTGACAGCCGATCAGGGCAATGCGCGCTCTTGGATTAAGCCGGGTTATTCTATGGACAAGTCGCCGGGTGTCCGCGTCTCCGTTTTCCGTGACGGTGCAGGTATTGATTACCACCACGTCCGCCGGCACATTGAAATCGACTATTTTGTACCCGTTGGTTTCAAAGGAATTCTGGACCACCGCCGTTTCACTTTGATTTAAACGGCAGCCGAGGGTGTAAAAAGAAATGGTCTGGGGACGCATGAGTTTTCTGATTTCTGATTTACCTGATTTATCGGCAATGTTGCGTAATTGGTTTTTTGAAGTATAATGAATTTCTTTAATTTTTTCAAGGAGATGAATATTGATGAAATTTGGTTCGATAGATATTGATCGCCCGATTGTCCTGGCACCCATGGAAGATGTCACAGACACGGCCTTCCGTCTGATTTGCAAACGTCTTGGCGCTGACATGGTCTACACGGAATTCACCAGTTGTGAGGCGCTCATCCGTGATATCCCCCGCGCGCTGAAGAAAATCAAAATAACGGAAGAAGAACGTCCCATCGGCATTCAGATATTCGGCGGTGTGGATGCCTCCATGGAAGAGGCGGCTAAAAGGATTGAGGAATTTGGCCCGGATTTTATCGACATCAATTGTGGATGCTGGGTTAAAAATCATGTCGCGCGCGGCGAGGGCGCGGCGCTTTTAAAAGACCTTCCGAATTTTGAGAGGGTTGTTCAATCGGTGGTCAAGGCCACCCGTCTGCCTGTGACCGTCAAGACGCGTCTGGGCTGGGACGCCCAGAGTATCGTGATCCTTGATGTGGCGCGAATGGTAGAACAAGCCGGGGCCAAGGCCTTGACGGTCCACTGCCGCACACGGAGTCAGGCCCATCGGGGAGAAGCGGATTGGGGATGGTTAGAAAAGATCAAGAAGGTCATCTCTATTCCGTTGATCGGCAATGGAGATATTAATTCTCCGGAGGATGTGAAGCGTATGTTTGAAACCGGTTGCGACGGGGTCATGATCGGGCGAGGGGCCATTCATAATCCCTGGCTTTTTCAACAAACCAAGCATTTTCTCAAAACAGGGACTCTCCTCCCTCCCCCAACTTTAAAAGAAAAGATCGCCCTCTGCATTGAACACCTGACGATGGCTGTTGAGCTCAAAGGCCAGCGCGACGGCGTTCTCCCTTTCCGTAAACATTATGTCGGTTATCTCAAAGGGGTCCCTCATGTCGCCCACCTGCGCTCCGATTTAATGCGGCTCACGGATTCCCGGCAAATCATCGACAGATTTCAGGAGTTTCTGGAAGAGAAAACGCTTTTTTAAATATCGTTTCGTAAATATCCTTCCTTCTCCTTGTATTCAGCCGGGAATTATTCTAAACTTTCAATGGATTCATAAAAACCGTACTGTTTTCTTGAATCAAAAGAATAGGAAAGGAATTTTATGCGGACGCTAAGTAAATGTTTAATGCTGATTTCTCTGCTTATATTCCACGCGTATTCAGGTTTTGCTGAAAACCTTTCTCTCTCAACTTATTATCCCGTTACGAGGGGTGTGTATTTAAATGAAATCCTCAGATTAAACTATTTATGCCAGACTAATCTTCAAATGTTTTCCTACGGCTGAGGCCACTTTCTGCAAAGTCGATAATTTAATGTCCTCCGCATGATTTTCAATACGAGAAATGGCTGTTCGTTGTGTGTGAATTTTCTGTGCCACCTCTTCTTGACTTAAACCAGCTTCTTCTCTCGCTTGCCGCAACATAACCCCAATCTTAAATTCCTCAAAGCCTTCTTCAAAACCTTTGGCAAACTGCGGGTCACTTTTTTTGCGCTTTTCAATATATTTTTCTAAATCGTCCATTTTCTAACCTCCAAATTGGGATTAATTACTACCACACAAAGAGTAACATGCGCGTTACCCTTTGTCAATTTCCTTACTTTGCCAATAATTTTTTTTATATTTTTCCGCCTTTTCAATTTCTCTTTGTGGAGTTTTCTGCGTTTTTTTAACCAGTCCATGAGTTAATATTATTTGATGGCTATCCCAAAAAGCAAAAATACGGTAAATATCTGATCCCAGCTTAATCCGGCACTCCCAGATATCATCAGTCCGCTCCATTTTACAAAAATACTAAGCTGGAACTCTGTCCAGTTGAACTAAAAGGCGCAAAACCCAAGCAACTTTTTGAACTGCCTTCGGAGGCAAAGAACCCAAAAAATCCTCTACAGGACATTTATTGTTAGTTGTTTTGTAAAAGACGATTTCTCTTTGCATAGCTGAATAATAACACCATAACATATCTTATCAAGGCGTTTCTTGGTAGTTGTAGGAAAAGTCAGGCTCAGATGGATTCCCGGCAAATCATCGACAGATTTCAGGAGTTTCTGGAAGAGAAAACGCTTTTTTAAATATCCCTCCTTCTCCTTGTATTCACCCCCGAATTATTCTAAACTTAAAATGGATTTATTGACCTACGTACCGTATCCCCTAGAGAACGTAGGTCGAGATATCCCTGCTTTCCTTAAACAATATCCTGAGGAAGCAGGGACATCCCAACCTCCTTTAAATAATAAGACGAGGAAAGTTGGGGCTGACTACNNATAAGATAACGGGAAAGGAGATTTATGAAAAAATATTTATTCTTCCTCTTTTTTTTAATATGCGCGTCCCATGCCGGCTACGCTGACACCCTTTCCTTTTCAACTTACTATCCTGCCCCGCATGGTGCTTATTCCAAATTAAGGTTAGTCCCCCAGGCTCCCTTGGCAGGCGCCTGTCAAACCGGAGAAATGTATGTCGACTCTAACAATAACCTCTTCTTTTGTCAGGTTGACAAGAGTTGGGGATATCCCAGCGGTGTGTGGCGCCAATCCGTAGATACAAAAGGATTTCCCATTGTCCATTTATCGGATAATGACAGTGACCTGTTTGTTGGTATTGGTGATCAGGAGCCTGACGGGATACTAGAGATCAGCGCTTCAGGCACCAGTAATGATTTATTAGTTTTAAGCAAAGATGATAACAGTAACGGGAATCTGATGATTGTGAAAAGCAGTGGTAACATTGGGATCGGGAAAACCAACCCCACCTCTATTTTGGACGTCAGGGGGAATGTGAATATTTCCAATGGATTAAATGTCGGCCAGGGGATTACTGTGGGGAATACAAATAATCCGGTTCCCGGAACAATACGATGGAATGGCACAGCCTTTCAGGGATTCGACGGCACAGATTGGCTGAGTTTTAGCGGGTCCACTAGCAGTGGCGGAGGAGGCTCTCAGATTTTCTTAACTAGTGGAAATTTTACTGTTCCCAGCGGGATTAACGTTGTTTTTGTTACATCAATCGGTGGCGGCGGCGGTGGTGGCGGTGGTGGAAGCGGAGGATTTGAAAACGGTGGTGGCGGCGGCGGTGCAGCCGGTGGTCAGGTTATTAATTTAGCACCGGTCACTGTAACACCTAAGACAACCTATACTATTACAGTTGGTTCTGGAGGGTCTGGCGGGAACGGTGGTGTCGGACCTTATAACCAACCAGGTTCTAATGGACAAGCTGGGGGGGATACCTCTTTTGGCACCCTATTAGTTGCCTGTGGTGGTGGCGGTGGTGGAAAAGCACCAGGACAAAATTCTGGGGGGCCCGGTGGCGCAAAGTCAACATGTAACGGTAGCGGAGTTTCTGGTGAATGGGGAATCGCAGGGGGACAGGCTAACAACCTCAACAGCGGTAAAGGAGGTAAAGGCGGTAATGCAAATAATGCCACCGGTGGATCAGGTGGTAGCGCGGGGTCTTCACCTCCTGAGTGTGCTTCTGCGAACAATACGTATTATTATGGTAAAGGCGGCAACGGCGGTGATGGCTCGGGGCCATTTGGTGCAGGCGGCGGTGGCGGCGGCGGCGGTGGCGGTAAGAATAATGTAACTTATCAATATGCCGTTTTTTGTCATGGCGCGGGTGGTAACGGAGGTGTGGGAAATCCCGGCATGTTAATGGTTTCGTGGTAATTGTAAAAAAAGATCAGGCATAAACTTTTTGTATTAATAACTAACTAAAGCTAATCAAGGGGTCGCGCATCGTTATTTCGCGATTATTTTCAAGAATAATTTTTACATGTAACCCCAAAATGGTAATGTCC
>DOGZ01000004.1 GCA_003528115.1 Candidatus Omnitrophota bacterium | reverse complement strand
ACATTTCTATTTTGGCTTGACAAGAATAATTTTTACAATTGCATTCATTATCCTTCCTGTTAAAATACCTTCCAAGTTACTCTCCTAAATAACTTCAAACGCAAAAGTTTCGGTATGATTATGCAAAAATACGACATCATTGTCATCGGCTCCGGCGGCGGCGCTAAGATTGTCTCCCCCGCGGCCCGGTTGGGTCTAAAAGTGGCGTGCGTTGAAAAAGACGCCCTGGGCGGCACGTGTCTTAATCGGGGCTGTCTTCCCTCCAAGATGCTCATTCATCCGGCGGATGTGGCATTGACCATTAAAGAGGCGCGCAAATTTGATATTCATCTTGATTCGCGTTTTGAAGTGGATTTTCCAAAACTTATCAACCGGATCTCTCAGACGGTCGATCAGGACTCAGCTAAAATGGCTGAAGGGTACGGGCTTAACCCGAATATAGATTTGTATCAAGGCCAGGCCAAATTTATTTCTAATAAAGTGATTGAAGTCGCCGGTCAGCCGATGACCGCGGATAAAATTTTCATTGCCGTTGGTTCGCGGCCGCACATACCTCCGGTGGAGGGGCTGGCGGATACGCCTTATATGACAAGCACCGAGGCGCTGCGCCAAACAAAACTCCCAAAGAAATTAATCGTTTTTGGCGGCGGGTATATCGCGGTGGAGTTAGGGCATGCCTACGGCGCTTTAGGCTCGGACGTCCATTTCTTAGTCCGCAGCCGTTTCTTAAGAAAAGAAGATTCCCAAGTCTCCGAAGAGTTTACCCGAATCTTCACGCATCAGTACACCGCTCATGTAGGCGTGACTCTTATCGGCGTCGCCTATAAACATAATCTTTTCACCGTGACGTATCAGGATCGCGATTTTGAGACACGGCAAATAACGTCCGATGGCCTCCTGGTTGCCGCCGGTGTTGTTCCGAATTCCGACACGCTGGGTCTTGAAAACACGGGTATCGCTGTCCGTGAGAATGGCTTTATTCAAGTCGATGATCATCTGCGAACCACGGTCGAGGGCGTCTATGGCCTGGGAGATTGTGTGGGGAATTATCTTTACCGCCACAGCGTTAATTTTGAAGGGGAGTATCTTTTTCGGTCTGTGATTGAGAGGAAAAATATCGGGCCCATTCATTATCCGCCGATCCCCCACGCCGTCTTTGCCTATCCTCAAGTGGCGGGAGTCGGGATGACGGAAGATCAAATACGGCATGAAGGCCTGGATTATGTCGTGGGTCTGTGTCCTTACAAAAACAGCGGTATGGGAATGGCCTTGCTCAGCGACCATGGTTTCTGTAAAATCCTGATCGATCGCCAGACAAAAAAAATTCTCGGCGCGCATATCGTCGGGCCTGAGGCGTCAAACATGATTCATATGATCATTGCTTTTATGTACAAAGAAGGGACGCTGGAGGATTTGTTAAACATGGTTTACATCCACCCTGCCCTGCCGGAGATTGTGCGTAACGCCGCCAGAAAGGCGCAGGCGGCCTTAGGGGAATGAAACCTACTGACTTTGGAATACCCATGGACAAAACAACGAAAAAAGCTGTTTCTATTCAAAACTTGACGAAATACTATGGCTCATTCAAGGCCTTGGATGACGTGAGCTTTGAGGTCGGCCGCGGTGATTTTTTTGCCTTTCTGGGGCCGAACGGCGCCGGGAAGACAACCACGATTAACGTCATCACCGGGCTTTCGAATTATCAATCGGGGCAAGTTAACATATTCGGCTATAATACCACGACGCAGTACACACAATCCCGGCGGCTGGTGGGACTGTGCGCCCAGGAATTTAATTTTGACCCTTTTCTTACGCTCCATCAGTTATTGGTCTACCAGGCCGGGTATTTTGGCATTGTCCCAAAAACCGCCTCCAAGCGGGCGGATGAATTGCTGGAACGTTTTCAACTGATGGAGAAACGTAATCTGAGACACCGGGCATTATCCGGCGGGATGAGAAAACGATTGTTGATATGCCGGGCCCTGATCCATGATCCGGCGATCCTTATCCTGGATGAACCCACCGCCGGGTGCGACCTTGAGTTGAAGTATATGGTGTGGGAGTACCTCCAGCAATTAAACCGAGAAGGGAAAACCATTTTTTTGACCACGCATTACATGGAAGAAGCGGAAAAGCTTTGTAAAACGATAGGGATTATTCACAAGGGACGCATTGTCCGTATCGGCGATAAGAAAGAAGTCCTTCAGGATAAAACGCTCGAAGCCGTGTTTTTAGAAGTCACCGCTTCGGGTTGAATTTTTAATTCACCAACTCGCAAACTCGCAACTCGTAAACTCGTTAACGCGCAACGCGCCAACTTTTTTATATGATTACAAATCCCATAGGCGTCATAGCATTATCCAAAAGAGAGATCGTCCGGTTCATGGCGGTGTCCAGCCAGACGATCCTCCCTCCTTTGGTGAGCTCAGCCCTTTTTATGTATATCTTTGGTGTGGCTATCGGGAACAGGATTGCGTTTGAAGCGACGGGGTTTTCTTACCTGGGATTTTTAGTCCCGGGGTTGATGACCATGCATCTGATCTCAAGCGCCTATGAAAACACGAGCTCTTCGTTATTTATCGCCCGGTGGCACAACCATATTCAGGAGGTCCTGCTGGCCCCCTTATCTTATTTTGAAATGGTGCTGGGACTTCTGGCTGGCGGCATCGCCAGAGGGGTTATGGTCTGTGCCGGGGTTTATGGCATTTCGTTTTTTTTCTCTCCGATGGGAGTCGTCCATCCTTTTCTTTTAAGCTATTTTATTATAAACATTGCCGTCATTTTTTCGTGTGCCGGCATGATGGGCGCTTTATGGGCTGAGGATTTCGGGATGTTAAATTTGTGGAACGTGTACGTGATCATTCCCCTGGTTTTCATGGGCGGCGTGTTTCATCCCATGACCATGCTCCCTCCATTGATTCAGACGATTTCAAAATTCAACCCCATGTTTTATCTGGTCAACGGCATCCGTTACAGTGTGATCGGCGTGACCGATGCGCCCCTTTTATCCTGCGTTGTTTTATCTTTGATCTTGGCTTTGGGATTTTTCTTTTTGACGGTTTATTTGTTTAAGAGGGGTTATAAATTAAGAACATAGTACGAACTAATAATCTTTAACCTCTTCTGATTAAAATCCTATGATACACACTGAAAATTCACAGGCCACCCGCACCCTAGCCTTTTTGATTGACCGCGTCAAACAGAAGCAACGCGAGGTCGAGCAATGGCTGGCCTCTCAGGAAGGTTCCAAAGAACTGCCCCTGTATTCCTCGGTGGATATCCGTGACGGAGGTTTCAAGGCCGCGGTGGTGGACACGAATATCTTTCCGGCGGGTTTCAACAATTTATGTGAACATGGTTTAGAGGCCGCTGTTCCGTTGATCCGTACGGCGATTGAAAGGCGGGTGCCGTCATGCCGGGAAATTCTGATCGTTGCCGAAGAACATACGCGGAACATGTGGTATCTGGAAAACATCCGTATCTTGAAGCAAATCATCGAACGCGCGGGATTCAACGCCAAGATCGCGACCTTCCTGACAATCCAGCCCGCCTTTTGCCAGGATGCCGCCAAGTACGTCGAACTGCAGACAGCCACAGGCTACCCCGTAAGAATGTATTGTTTCCGCAGAATCCTTTCAGAGGTTGAAGCCGGCCGTGAAGAGTTTGATTTGATTATCATGAATAATGATCTCACGACAGGGATCCCTGATGTCCTGAAACATTCGAGAATTCCCATCTACCCCTCGGTGCACGCCGGGTGGCATTCCCGTCATAAATCCAGCCATTTCCGTTATACCCATGAGTTGATGCGGGAGTTTGCTCAGATCCTTAATCTCGATCCTTGGTTTTTTTCTTGTTTATTTACCGTGGTCGAAGGGGTTAATATTAACATCGAAGCGGATCGTGCCAAACTGAGCGATGCCGCCGCGGATCTTTTCAGAAAGATTGAGATCAAATATCAAGAGCATCAGATCTCTGAGAAACCCTACCTTGTCCTTAAATCAGATTCCGGGACCTACGGCATGGGGGTCTTGCCCATAGAAGATCCTTCCGAGATCCTGCACCTTAACCGCCGGGACCGCAACCGTCTTTACAAAGGCAAAAGCGCTCAGGTCATTGACAGATATATTCTCCAGGAAGGCGTGCCGACCATTTATCACATGGACAGGGAAGTGAGCGAGGTCGTCCTTTACCAAATAGAAAACAACTTTGTCGGAGGGTTTTACCGTTCACATATGTCCAAAGGATCCCGGGAAAATCTGAATAGCCAGGGTATGATTTTTAAGAAAATGTGTCCGAGGGGGAGTCAATACCCGGACTGCGGGGTTCCTTACGATCCGCATATCTTTGAGGTGTATCGCATCCTGGCCAGGATTGCCGGCATCGCGGCGTACCGGGAAATTCTTAAATTGAAGGCTGACCGGTCATGAATTTTGTCTTCTTAATGGATCCTTTAGAAACGGTCATCGTGGACAAGGACACCTCTCTGCTATTAATGGTCGGCGCTCATCGGCGGGATCACAAAGTTTTCTTTTTGCCGGACGGCGGGATGAGCCTGAAGAATGGTCGTGCGACTTTTCACGCCACGGAGCTTATCCCACAATTGGACGAACAGAATCCGTTCGTGGAAAAGAAACTTGTCCACTTGGGGCCCGATGAGATCGATGTCGTCTTTGTGCGCAGTGATCCGCCTTTTGATGACACCTACCTCACCAATACGTGGTTGCTCGATTTTCTGCCGAAACGGATCCCCATCATTAACAGCCCGGATGGTCTTCGGGCGGCAAACGAAAAGATCTGGGCCGCCCAATTTACAACGCTCGTCCCTCCGACCTATGTCGGCCGCGATAAACACGCCATGCTTGAATTCTTCGATGAACAAAACGACATCGTCGCCAAACCCACCAACGCCTTTGGCGGACAATCTGTCTTCCGCATAAAAAAAGGGGATTCCAATGTCCATGTCATCTTGGAGACGTTAACGCGTCACGGGACGCGGGATATCATTCTCCAGCAGTGCGTGAAGGAATTTGACCAAGGGGACAAACGGATTTTGCTTCTTGACGGCGAACCTTTGGGCGCGGTGTTGCGCGTTCACGCACCCGGCGATCACCGCAACAACCTGTTCTCCGGCGGCAATCCGGAACCCACGCGCGTCACTCAACGGGATCTTGAAATCATCGACACCTTAAAGCCGGCATTGCGCAGATCAGGCCTTTACTTTGTGGGGATTGACATCATCGGCCGGTATTTAATCGAGGTCAATGTCACCTCCCCAACCTGCCTTCAGGAGATGAACCGGTTCTACGGTGTTCATCTGGAAGAAAAAGTGATCGCGTTTGCTGAGAATCTGGTAAAAAGTGCATAGCGCGTGACTCGTGGCTGTTGGCGCGTAGCGGGAAAGTTACTGGGTGGGCATCGGTCCACGGGGCTTACGCGTTCTTAAAAGACAAACTCTTCTCTTTTAACTGCGTGTACGGATAAATGCCGGAGGCGTGGCCGTCGTTCCATTCGATGCCGACGGCATAATTGCCTAACGGTGTGATTTTTTTCGGGGCGATAGCGGCGGGGACATCTGTCTCTTGGAGGATTTGTTCGCCGGTCATTTCATTGATACATAAGGCGCAACGACAGCTTAACCGAAGGTCACGGTGGCTTACACTGGTCACTTCTCCTGACGGCCAGGTCAGATACGTATTGCTTTCATCAAAGCGAATTGCGGGAATTTGTTTTTTGAGGATGCTGGTTTTGCCCAGCGAACGGATCATATGATCGACGGCATCAACGATGGACGGATGAGTTGTGTGGCCGTCAATCCTGGCCGTCAACTGCGGTAACACGGGGATCTCCGCCAGCATCTCCAGGCCGAATCGGTCCGTGAGCGAGTCGCTGGCCTTCCCTCCGAAGATATAATGCTTTTTGTCGCAGTTATCGCAAATGAAGTAGGACATATTTTCGATAACGCCCAGCATAGGCACATCGACCTTCTCAAACATCAAAATGCCCCGGGCCACGTCCACGAGCGACAAGGTTTGCCGCGTCGTGACAATGACCGCCCCGTTTAATTTGACGGACTGCGTGATCGTCAATTGAACGTCTCCGGTCCCCGGTGGCATATCCATAAAAAGATAATCCAGATCTCCCCAATCCGTCCCATGGAGGATCTGCTGGATGTACTGGCTGACCATGGGCCCGCGCATCACTGCGGGGGCGTCGCCAAGAAGAAATCCAAAAGACATTATTTTTAAATGGAATTTCTCAACCGGAATCAGTTGGTTCATTCCGTTGATCGTGATTTTTTCGTTTTGCGCGTTAAACAACGCCGGGACGGATGGGCCGTGAATATCGCAGTCGAGGAGACCCACCTTATACCCGCGACGGGCCAGTTCCAGGGCCAGGGTGGCCGCCAGGGTGGACTTCCCCACGCCCCCCTTGCACGACGACACGGCAATGATCGATTTCACCCCCGCGAGACCGCTCTGCGTATTTAAACCGGCCTGGCTCGATTTTCGGGGGAGCGTGGTCATACGGACTTGGACCGAACCGACGCCGGGGATTTTTTTGATGAGATCTTCAGCCTTTTTCTGAAAAAAGTCTTTCACGGGACACGCCGGCGTGGTTAAGGCGATGTCAAATGCCACAGAACTTTTTTCAATTTTTATATTCTGGACGAATCCCAAAGAGACGATATCCTGATTAAAATCAGGGTCGATTATTTGAGATAAGGCGTTGAGGACTTCTTTTTCTGTAATCATCTTAATAACTTGTTTCATGGATGCGGACCTTGCCGCGGAATATCCAATAAACACTGATGGTATACGCCAGGACAAAAGGCATCCCAATTATAGCGATAATCAACATGATGCCAAGGGTTTTTTCCGAAGAGGCGGCATTATAGATCGTTAAACTGTGTTCTGGATAGGGTATGGACAAAACGATGTTGGGGTAAAGGCCTAGACCGAACAAAAAAATCAGCGCGAACATCGAGGCACACGAGGACAAAAAGGCCTGAAAGTCCTTTCCGCGATTCATCTGCCGGGGGATATTGGCGATCGCCAGCAGATTGAAAAGAGGCACAATAAAATAAAGTGGATGAGCTCGCATTTTATCGGCCATGTGCGGCAAATACACGAGCGTACTGATGGTCATTAAGGCGTAACATAAAATATACACCCTAATGGCCTGCCGGCTCCAGCGGCGGATTTTTGCGTGCAGGGCCCCCTCCGTTTTCATGGCCAGGTAAATGACGCCGTGCATCGTAAACAGGGCGACGGTTGTAATGCCGACGAGAACGGCATAAGGATGAAACAGCTGATTCAAAGAGGCCGTGAATTCCCCTTCGTTATTTAAAGGAATTCCCTTAGCCACGTTCCCGACCATGATGCCCAAAAAAAAGGCTGTTAAAATGCTGGACAGACTGAAACTGATGTCCCACATCCGACGCCACCAGGCCATAGGCTCCTTGCCGCGGAATTCAATAGCGATCGCCCGAAAGAGAAGAGAAAACAGCAGAAAGAAAACAATGGGATAAAATCCGGAAGCCAGGGTGGCGTAAACTTCGGGAAACGCGACAAACATCGCTCCGGCACTGGTGACGAGCCACACTTCATTGCCGTCCCAGACCGGTCCGATCGAATTGATAAAAAGGCGCCGCTCCTGGTCGGTTTTGGTCAACAAATGGAGCGCTCCGACGCCTAAGTCAAAACCGTCTAAGACGGCGTAACTTGACAGGAGAAGTCCCATAATGATAAACCAAATAAAATTGAGATCAATGGGTCCTCCGTTCACGCGCGGTGCCTCCCTTCTTCTGAAATCGAGCCATGCCCCCCTGGACCCGTTTTAATTTTCTTATTTAATAGATAAATGAAGAGCATAAATAACAAAGAATAAATGATGGAAAACAGGATTAAAGAGGTCAGGACCATATGGGCCGTCACATTCCTCGAGAGACCTTCGGATGTCCTTAATAAGCCATAGACAATCCAAGGCTGACGACCGACTTCAGCCGACATCCAGCCGAAAAGATTCGCTATCTGCGGGCCCAAGACAGACCAGACAAATAGACGTAGAATCCAGGGGCTTTCAAACAATGTGTTGCGCCATAAGAGGAGACATCCGGCGCTGCTCAGGAAGATCAAAAAAAGGCCGATAGCGATCATGGCATGGTATGTTTGAAAAACGATGTTGACCGGCGGCCTGTCTTCTTTGGCAAAGGCCTGAAGACCCGTTACGGCTTTTTGCGGGTCTCCATGGACCAGGAAACTCAGCATCCCCGGGATCCTTACGCCGAATTGGACTTTTTCTTCCTTTTCATTCACCCAGCCGAAAAGATACATATCCGCCGGCTGTCCCGTCGGAAAATGCCCTTCAAAGGCCGCGAGTTTGGCCGGTTGGTACTGATGGACCACCAGGGCCCCCCGGTGACCGCTCATGAGTTGTCCGATCGAGGCCGCGAGAGCCAGTCCTAATGCGATCTTCATCGAAGATTGAGCAAAATCCAGGTGCTGTTTCTTGAGAAGATAATACGCGCTGATGCTCAAGACCAAAAAAGCCCCGGCCTGCCAGCACCCCATGAGGACATGCGTTAAGCGTTCCATGGACGACGGATTGAAAACCATGGCCCAGAAATCGACAATTTCGGCCCGGGCTTTCATTCCCTCGCCGACGATATGATACCCGGACGGCGTCTGCATCCAGGAGTTGGCAACGACAATCCAGATCGCGCTAAAATGGGCCCCCAGGCAAACCATCAGTGTTGCGAAAAAGTGCATCGGGCGACTGATTTTATCCCACCCGAACAGCAACAACGCCAGGAACCCCGACTCCAAAAAAAAGGCGAATATCCCTTCCGAGGCCAGGGCGCTGCCAAAGACATCCCCGACATAGCGGGAATAAGCGGCCCAATTGGTGCCGAACTCGAACTCCATGATCACGCCGGTAGCTACCCCTATGGCAAAGGTTAAGCCGAATATTTTAGCCCAGAATTTGGCCATAGTGAGATACAACGGTTTCTTGGTGACGAGGTACAGCGCTTCCATAATGACAAGAATCACACCCAATCCGATACTTAAGGGCGGATAAATGTAATGAAAGGCAATGGTCAGGGCAAATTGGATTCGGGAGAGTAATAAAAGATCCATCGTCTGGTTATTCCTTTAAAGTATGGTATGTCGTTTTACAGGCTCATGTCTTTTAATTGTTGATCCGTGAGGCTCAAGGCGGTGACGGAGCGGCGATCCTCTTTGTTACGTACCTGCCAATAAACCATATTTTGGGGGGCCTCATTTTTATAACGGGAGAATCGTTGGATAAGACCGGCAGAAACGCCCAGGGCATCTTCCGGAGGATGATGTCCCTTTAACAGCAGAGTCGGGCCGGCCTGATCAGGCAGTTGCATGATGTAATCATCGATATGGGCATAACGGATGAGAGACTCATTTTCCTCTTCATCACGGCCAAGGATCGTTTTAAACTCTTTACTGATACGGAAATGCCGTCCCCATTTTAAAGCCACGGTCTCACGGAAATTCCTGTAGCCGTGTTCCAGAGTGTCTTTCATCCGGCGGGAAAAATTCACGTCCGTCAAAAGACATCCTCCCGCCGGCTGATTATACGCCGTAAGATGAAATGTCTGAGCTAAGGTGAATTGTTCTTTCCTTGAGCGGCCGGATAATCTCAAGAGTTTTGACCGGTCAATCACACCTTCTTTTTCAAGAATCGTCGGTTCTAAAAGCTGGGCGCATAAGGGTCTGAGTAACCGTCCTTCAAGCCCTGCCCCCTGTTCAATCCGGACCAGGCTCTTGCGCAATTGGGACATGGGCCTTTGGCCTAAGACCTCTCCCGTAAAGACAAAAGCGCCTCCGATATGACGCATATATTGCGCGGCCCTGGAAAACATATGGATGCGGCAATCGACACAGGGATTTATGGCCGAGCCATAACCGTGTTTGGGATTCCGGATGATTTCCAGATAGCGTTCATCCAATTGAAGCACGATGAATTTGATGCCGATACTCATAGCCGCTTCAATGGCCTTGGTCTTGTCACAACAACCCCACGGCATGGCAAAATAAACCCCATAAACATCAAAGCCTAAGTCTTTGACAATCCTGGCCGCCAATATACTATCCAGCCCGCCGGAAATCAGCCCGACGGCCTTAACCGGCGGTAGCGTATCCTTGTTTGAGATTTGTGGTTCGTTCATAGTTATATTCATACTCGGCATAATTTTAGACGTTGCCGGTTCCCCTGCGTCCTAAACACGGAGCATAGACGATCATTTACCAAGGCGAATCATTCGATCTGTCCATTGATTGATGGTGTGCGGATGGATAAAAAGGATCAAAGCAATGACCATACTTAATTGAAAAAAGAGAATGGCCGGACTTAAAATAATCATGCCGGTCAAGTGAAGGCAGGCCATCGCAATAAGACTGTAAGGCCTTGTTTTGTTGAACCAGACCAAAATCGGGAAAGTCATCTCGATCAGTAAACTGCTATAGGTCAGGAGAATGCTTAACGTTTCATTCTGGAATAATGTTATATGAGAAAAATGAAACCAGCGTTCCGACAGAGCCACCAGATACATCGCGGATCCATCGCGCCAGGCGGGATCTTCTATAATTTTAAACGGTTGGCTAAGAATATAGACATTCAGTACGGACAGTTGCATCAAACGCGTGGCCCAGGGTTCCCGCGGGATAGGATTCAACAATCTTTCTTTTAAGTTTTTTCCTTGTGTTTTTAACCATCGATCTAAGGACAAACAATCTCCGAGGGGGGCAAAAGAACTCAAGAACAAAAGCATTTTAATAATTTGATCCTGGCCGTTCACCAGGAAAAAATTACGATGCGTCATTGAGGCGTAGACGATAAATAGAATAATCGTTGAAATCCTCGTCTGAAATCCAAGAATAAAAGTTATTGATGCCAGGATCCCGATGCCATAAATGCCCCATAGAAACCAAGGTTCTAAAGAAATGGCGAATAAATTTAACTTTTCTATTCCGTTTAATTCAGCAAAAGGATAAAGGCCGTGCGGTCCGTAAAACCGTTCCCAGTTGGGGAAACTGCAAAGAAGAATACTTAAAACAAGGATCCCGAGCGCCGTGCGAAAAACGCCCAGCACATAGGTCGGCCTAGGTTCAAACCAAAATCTGTTCCACCACGCTAAAAGCATTTAAAGATCCTCACAAGATACGGCCCGGACAAATTGCCGGGTCCAGGTAGGATGACGATAAAAATAATTTTTGTCCTCTTTGTTTGTGGCAACAAAGATCTGCCAGGTGCGTTCGATTTCTATTTTTTGGGGTACACTATCTTTCAAGCCCTTATACGTCCGGCAAAAATATTTTCCCAGCGCCGCCTGCCCTTTTTCATCGTTATAAATATTTAATTCATATTTTCCTTCACGAAAGTTGACAAAATTGTATTCGATAAAGTTTTGTTTTTGCTGGCTGGGCATGAGGATTCTTTCTTTGCCGCCGTCTGGGTAGACCGCCGTAATGATAAACTGCCAGTTGAAGCGGTCAACGGGCGCGAACATCCGCCAGTAATTTCTAAGACCCGCCGTCCAGCAAAGATTATAATAGGCGCCTTGCAGGTTATTGAACCATTGAGTCGCCTTAATCATGGTGGGTTGTTGACTGTTATAGGGAAGATAATAGGGTCCCGAATCACTTAGGATGTTGGCCAGCGCCATCATTCCTAAGACTAGGACAATGAAAATATTGGTCGAAATTTTTTTTATCATGTGAAAAAAAATAAATTCATTAACTCCCTCAGCGCTCCCGAAAAGGAAGCGTACTCTAAAATGCTTCCTGTGTCCAGACCAAAGATCAGGGAATATAAGGTGGAGAGTTTTTTGAACTCGGGTGAGGGTTCTCCAGACACGAACAAATTCCCCACGATGTTTGATACTCAAGCGATGGATGCAACATTTCTGTAATGAAGAAGGAAACGGTTGCTTTATAAAAAAGAGATTTATGAGCAGTATTCGAAGTCTTTTATTTCCATATCTTTACAATATCTTGGATTTTTTTTGTTAAACGTTTTTCATAAAATAAAAACTTTTATCCCTTGTAAAGTCGGAGTTGTCCAATTATAGTTACAACGGATGTAAAAATTGCTTATGGATCATTCTTCTTGATGAAGAAAGGCGGTCCTAGGCTAAAGGAGAGGGAAAAATGAAGAAAATTATTTTAAAGTATTTTCTCTATAACATATTTTTCATTTTGTGTCTGCCTTCCCTATCTCATTCTGATACCCTTAAATTTAGCACATATTATCCCGCGCCACATGGGGCTTATCAAAAGCTCGAGGCCGATCAGGCCCAAATTAAAACACTGAATATTTATTCAATCAATATTAAAGACGCCAACTCGGAAACCCTTGACCAGGAAACACTCGATAAAGAATCACCACCTGGCTCAATCTCCTTAACACCAATGGATCCAACTTTAAAGAATGATTCATTAAGTCATCCTTCAATTATGAATGTCAAAGGTATAGATTTCAAGGCTCAACAAGGGACGATGTATTACGACAAAAGTGGAGATAAATTCAAATTTTTTAATGGTGTTGAGTGGAAGGATCTGTCAGGAACAAGCGAAATGTATGTTGCGACATTTAAAAAAAGTTCAGACTCGAATTTCTCCAGTTCCAAAGGCGATAAGTGGAAAATCCTTTCAGACTGGCAGATTAAAGACGCGGGTGACTACACTGACTTTTGTAAAAAGCGTAACGGGATATTGGTTAAAACTAAAGCTAAATCAAAAATAGCCGGGAATGGACTCTATGCCATTTCATGGGGGGGGGGAATTCAGGTTAACGCGAAGAATGAAACTTTACATGCTGATGTGAGATTAAGAAGAAACGCTCCGGGTAGCAAATATGAATCCAGAAGAAGAGAAAGAACAATTGATAGATCAGATGACCTCATAGATGACGATATTGTATCAAGCTGTCCGGAAGATGCACTGTGTCTCTCAGATATGAATAGCGGCTTCTCACAAAACATAATATCTCAGGAAATTATGGTTGGAATGCCCGCGGATGAGGATTGGTGCTATTGGGTGGAAGTTTCCACAAGCCATAACAGTACAAAAAATATTAAAGCAATACTTAAACAGGATTTCTTTATCGAAATAAATAAAGTTCTTAGCTTCTAACATAAAGGCGATAGACATGGGCGAATTTATAATAAATAAAAGAATTTTAATCTACGGATTGTTCTGCTCCTGTCTTCTCTTTCTAACCTCCAGCATTGGTCCAAAACCTTTTTTAAACATCAAAGAATGTTCCGCCGGGGACGCGTGTCCGACGTGTACTTGTACCTGGGGATGCAGCTCCTGCGGGGGATGCGTGTTTTCAGATAAATCTCAAACGGTAACACTAGATATTTTCAATCTTCCCTATCAAAACAGCGGTACGATCGATGCCGGTTGTAACGGCACCATCCCCTGGAGCGTGGACTTCCAATTCTGGCCACCTGCTTCGAGTCAAGTAACAGGACTGGATCTGAAAAATAAAATTGTCGAGTTTGAAAACAACTCAAAAACTCTTGAACAAATTGGTTTACACTATATACCTGTAACAATCTCAACCAGCGCGACGTATAAAGATGGCGTGTGTGCAAGTTGTGTGTGTAATGGCCCACCACCACCTCCGCCTCCACCACCACCACCACCTCCGCCTCCATCTGGTGGCGGCGGTGGCGGTGGACCACCACCACCACCACCACCACCACCACCTCCGCCTCCACCGCCTCCGCCTCCACCGCCTCCCCCGCCTCCTCCACGAAGGAGGTAGCTGGCGGTGTTATAACAGAGGAAAAGAATTCATCGGAAAGAATTCGTCGGAAAAAATCTTGCATCATTTCAGGTTCGTGTGATAACATACACCCTTAATCTGATGAATTTAAATCAGGACTTTTGTGTTCGGCGATCCAAACGCGAAAGTCCTGTAAATATTTCTCAATAGGACGTATATGAACGCTAAGAAAATTTCCAAAGTTAAAAAAGAAAATGTGTTAACCGGTGCCGAGGCGCTGGTGAGATGTTTGGAAAACCATGGTGTCGAATATATCTTCGGCCTTTCCGGCGGCGCCGCGATCCCGATCTTCGACGCCCTGGTGGGATCGAAAATCAAATTGATTTTAGTCCGCCACGAACAAGGCGCCACGCACATGGCGGACGGTTACGCGCGGGCGACCGGGAAACCCGGGGTGGTGGTTGTGACCAGCGGGCCCGGGGCAACGAATATTGTGACCGGTATCATGACGGCCCATATGGACTCAATTCCGATGATTGTCTTGACCGGTCAGGTCATTACGTCCATGCTCGGAAAAGACGCGTTTCAGGAAGCGGATATCGCGGGTATTTCTATGCCGGTTGTTAAACATAGTTATTTAGTGAAGAACTCCAACGATATTCCCCGGATTATTAAAGAAGCCTTTCATATCTCCAGCACCGGCCGTCCTGGACCGGTTTTAATTGATTTACCTAAAGATGTGACGTCGGGCCCTTGTGAAACTTCTTTGAATCCTCCCATGGACATTCCGGGATATTCCTTCACAGCCGAGCCTAATAAAAAAGATGTCCTGAAGATGGCCAAGATGTTTAAAGGTTCCAAAAAACCTTTATTGCTGGTCGGCCATGGGGCTGTCCTGGCCAGGGCGGACAAAGCCGTCCGGGAATTGGCTTTAAAGCTGAAAGCGCCCGTCATCAACACGTTGTTGGGAAAAGGCGTTTTCCCGGAGACCCACGCCCTTTCCTTGGGTATGATCGGTATGCATGGAACGGCCTATTCCAACAAGGCCTTGATTAATTGCGATTTGATTTGTTCCATCGGTTGCCGCTGGGACGACCGTATCAACGGAAATAATGATGAATTTTGTATCGGAGCGAAAAAACTCCATATTGATATTGATCCGGCTGAAATCGGCAAGATCGTGCAACCCGATGCCAGTGTGGTGGGGGACGCCCGGTTGGTTGTCGAAGAATTGATTAAGCACGTCGGGCCGCTGGATACTGAGGAATGGTTAAAGGAAATAGCGTTTTACCGTGAAGAATTCCCTTTGCATTACAGTCTTGAAGAGGGATTAACAGCGCAGTGCGTCATCGATGAAGTGTATAAAGTGACTAAAGGCAAGGCGATTGTGACCACGGATGTGGGGCAGCATCAGATGTGGGCCGCGCAATTTTATCTCAGCGATTATCCCGATCATTGGATTTCCTCCGGCGGTGCCGGCACCATGGGATTCGGATTTCCGGCCGCGATCGGCGCCCAGCTTGGAAAGCCGCACAATCTGGTGGTGGCTATTGTCGGTGACGGCGGTTTTCAGATGACGCTGTGTGAATTGGCGACCCTGGCGATCAATAAACTGCCAGTCAAGATTGTTATTATCGACAACAAATATCTGGGCATGGTGCGCCAATGGCAGGAATTATTTTTTGACAACCGTTATTCCGGCGTGGATTTGGAAGGCAATCCCGACTTCGTGAAGCTGGCTGAGGCCTATGGAGTTAAGGGGATCCATATCGACAATGTGAAAGACGTGCGGAAGAAATTAACCGAGGCTATGGAACACAAAGGACCTGTGGTGATTCATGCCGAAGTGATTAAAGAAGATAACGTGTTTCCCATGGTCCCGGCCGGGCGCTCGGCGTACCACATGATTGTCGAACCACCCAAAACGAAACTCGAGAAACCGGTAGGAAGTACTTAACGCGTTTCCGGATTGAGAATTTTTTTCAATATTCACAAATTAAATATATTAATAAAGAGTTGAGGTTTATTCCATGAGCCCTACTGAGCAACGAAAAGATATTCACACCATCAGTCTTTTGGTAGCGAACAAACCCGGGGTACTGGTGCGTGTGGCCCTGGTTTTTTCCCGGCGCGGGTACAATATTGATTCGCTTGTTGTGTCCCCTTCTTTTGATTCGCGTTTTTCCCGAATGACCATCACGGCCCAAGGGGATCCAAAAGCCCTGGATCAAATTATTAAGCAAGTCTCCAAACTGATTGATGTCATCCACGCCAGTGAGCACACAGGCATTGATGCCGTTCACCGGGAATTGGCTTTAGTGAAGGTCAAATCCACGCCCACCAATAAGGCCATCATCCCTAAACTTTGCAAGAAGCACAACGCTTGCATCATTGATGAGTCCCCCAAGGCCTTCATTATTAAGCAGGCCGGAACAACAATCGCGCTGGACGAATTTGAAACCATGTTGCGCAAATACGGCATTATAGAGATGGTGCGTTCCGGAAAGCTTGTCATGGCTAAAGGAAAAGAATCGACGTAATAAGCGCCTCCCCTGCCTCTTCCCTCTCTTTGACACCATTCCCAGAATGTCAGGTATTTGGATGATGATGCTTGCGGCAGGGATCAAGCGGGGGTAATTCCTGGGGCGGCAATATAATCTGGGTAATTTTCACCCCTTCCTCATTGTGCTCAACCGATTGAATGTGGCAGCGGTCTTTATCGATTTCCGGGTCATGGAACCCCCCGTATTGGGCAAGAGAGGAACGAAGCGCGTCCCACACCAGATAAAGAATAAATTGTTCCTCTTCATTGTCGATCTTGAGATCATCAACGGCCTGCTGAAAAGAAATTTTGAGTAGATCCCCCAAGCTCTTCCCTGCGCAGTATCGGCCATAGCGCGCGTCGGTCTCAATCTCTTTGCCACACGTCACTTTGACAAAATTGAAAGAGACAAATTTCTCTTCGTGATCCAATTGCAGGATAATACTTGATGAGCTGTCGGTACAGGGCATAAATTCACCTTCTGATTATGGCGGTCAGATATTGAACGCGGGTTCGACATCTCGAACGCACGGCATTTATTACCATTCCAGCGCTCCGCCCGTCTGATATTCTGTCACGCGGGTTTCAAAAAAGTTCTTCTCTTTCTTAAGGTCGATGACCTCACTCATCCACGGAAACGGATTTCTAGAGCCGTACTGCGTCGGCAGGCGCAGTTTCTCCAAACGACGGTCCGCGATGTGTTGCACGTATTCACCCAGGAGATCGGCGTTGAGCCCCAGGACGCCCCGCGGAAGACATTCCCGGGTGTAGGCGCATTCCAATTCCACGGCTTTCTTGACACTCGACACAATCGATTGTTGAAATTCCGACGACCAGACCGCGGGATTTTCATCCACAATGGTATTGATCAATTCAATGCCGAAATTCATGTGGATACTCTCGTCGCGCAAGATATACTGAATCTGTTCGGCGGAACCGGGCATTCTGTTCTGTCGGCCGAAAGAGAGCATAATCACAAAACCGCTGTAAAAGAAGATCCCTTCCGTCACCCCGTAATACGCGATTAGATTCCTCAAGAATGTCTGCAGACCCAGAGTAGATCGTGTATCGAAGGCAGGGTTTAGGACACCGTCTGTGTAGATCATGGAGAATTCATCCTTGTCAAAGATTGTCTTTACCTCCCGGTACATATTGAACATCTCAATCTCATTGAGGGATAAAGACTGGACGATATATTGAAAGGCGTGCGCGTGAATAGCCTCTTCAAACGCCTGGCGCAACAAGTATTGACGGCATTCCGGATTATCGACAAATTTATAAATGGCTAAGACAATATTGTTTCCGACAAGGGTTTCAGCGGTGGCGAAGAATCCAAAGGTGCGTTTGATGACATGCCGCTCATCCTCGGTAAATCCCAGCGGGTCTTTCCATTGTTCGATGTCTCTTTGCATAGAGACCTCTGTGGGCATCCAGTGATTGGCGCAGCCGTCCAAATAATAATGCCAGGCCCATTTATATTTGATGGGAACCAATTGATTACAATCGACGGCACGGTCATTATTGATGACCTTTTTATTATCAACGGTGACTTTGTCTCTGGTCATACGCAGTGAAGAGATCGTCATGTGACCCTCCATTCTTTTCTTTAGTTCTTTAACTTTAATCCTTTATCCTTTATCCTTCAAACAACCTGTATCATCCCTCTCTATTGACACGCCTCACAACCCTCTGTTGACGCCAGGCCGGATGCGATGGGCATATCGGATCCAGTGACCCGTCCGAATTCATCCCGTTCACGACGGCCAACGACGTTACTGTATTTTGTAATATCCAGGGTGCTTTTCTCAATACGGGTGGCGCCCATGGATCTTAAGTAATACGTCGTCTTGAGTCCCTTGTCCCACGCCAGCATGTACATATCATTAACTTTCTTACCGCTGGGTTTAGCTTGATAAAGGTTAAGGGATTGTCCCATATCGATCCATTTCTGACGACGGCTGGCCGCTTCGATCAACCATTCATATTCAATCTCAAAGGCCGTGGCGTATTTCCGTTTAAGCTGCTCCGGGATCCGTGCTATTTCCTGCACGCTGCCGTCAAAATATTTGAGATCATCGATCATGGCTCGGTCCCAAAGGCCGAGTTTTTTCAAATCTTTGACCAGGAATTCATTCACCACCGTGAATTCTCCGGAGAGATTGCTTTTAACAAAAATGTTTTTATAAAGCGGTTCGATGGAGGCTGTCACCCCGATGATATTGCCGATCGTGGCGGTTGGGGCGATGGCCATGACCTGGCTGTTACGCAACCCATATTTCTTGAGTTCTTCCCGGACAAGATTCCAATCCATGCGGCAGGATCTGTCCATATCCAGAAAACCGCCGCGTTGTTCTTCAAGAAGGGCGATGGTGTCGATCGGCAGAAGTCCTCGATCCCACTTGGAGCATTTGTAGGTGTCATAGACCCCCTTTTCCTTGGCCAAATGGATGGAGGCCAAAATCGCGTAATAGGAGATGGCCTCCATGCTTTCATCGGCAAACTGAACCGCCTCCTTGGACGCGTAAGCGATGTTCTGAATGAATAAGGCATCCTGAAATCCCATTAACCCCAGACCGATAGGGCGGTGTTTTTGATTGGCGTTTTTGGCCTCGGCAGTCGGATAATAATTAATATCAACGACGTTGTCCAGCATGCGTACGGCGGTGTCAACGGTTTCTTTCAGCCTTTTGAGATCCAGCCCCTGCGCCGTGATATGTTCCGCGAGATTAATTGAGCCCAAATTACACACGGCCGTTTCCTCTTTGCTGGTGTTGAGCAATATCTCGGTGCAGAGATTGGAACTGTGAACGGTCCCCACATGGTCCTGGGCGGAGCGGATATTCGAGGGGTCCTTCCAGGTGATCCATGGATGGCCGGTTTCAAATAGCATATTCAACATTTTGCGCCAGAGGTCAATGGCCGGCATCACTTTAAATTGTTTGAGTTTCCCTTCTTTGGCCAGAAGTTCATACTCTTGATACCGCTTTTCGAAGGTCTTTCCATAGATATGATGTAAATCCGGGGTTTCATTGGGGCTGAATAACGTCCATAAACCATTTTCACGTACCCTTATCATAAATAAATCCGGGATCCAGTTAGCCGTATGCATGTCATGGGTCCGGCGACGATCATCGCCGGTGTTCTTGCGCAAGTTCAGGAATTCCTCAATGTCCAAATGCCAGGTCTCCAGATAAGCGCACATGGCTCCCTGCCTCTTGCCTCCCTGATTCACGGCCAGAGCCGTATCATTGGCGACTTTAAGGAACGGGATGATGCCCTGGCTTTTACCATTCGTGCCCTTGATGCGTGATCCCATCGCCCGTACATTAGTCCAGTCATTACCGAGCCCCCCGCTCCATTTGGAAAGCATGGCATCATCTTGATAATTTTTAAAAATGTGCGCGAGGTCATCATCGACGGTAGTTAAGAAACAAGAGGATAATTGCGAATGCAGGGTACCGGAATTAAACAGGGTGGGTGTGGAGGCGACGTATCTAAAGGTAGATAAGATATTGTAAAACTCAATCGCCTTCTCATTTCTTTGCTTTCCTTCGTTTTTCGCCAGCCCCATGGCCACACGCATCCAAAATATTTGCGGCAGTTCTAATCGTTTTCCTTCCCAATGGATGAAGTAGCGGTCGTAAAGGGTTTGCAATCCCATATATTGAAAGAGGAAATCTCTTTTAGGTTTTAAATAATTTCCTAATAATGGCAAATCGAATTGAAGCAGATCCGTGCTGAGTAGTTCCAGTTCAACGGCCTTGTGAACATATTTTTTAAAATAGGGTCCATACTCCGTCTTGATGGTTTCAAAACTCTCTTCCTTTTCCAGGGCTTCTTGGTAAGCCTTAAGAAGCAAAAGGCGTGCCGCGACAGAAGTATAATCGGGTTCCACTTCCAGAAAAGCCTTGGCCGCCATAATATTGGCGGCAGTGATTTGTTCCTCACCAATACCTTGAAAATAATTTTTGACCGCCTCGTTTAATATTTTCTGGGACGAAACATTTTCCAGCCCCTGACAGCAAGACTCGATCTGGAAAGCGATATCCTTAAAGTTAACCGGTTTGTCTTCGCCCGTTTTTGTTTTATAAGAAATTTTCTTATCCCACGTGACGAAGACATTTTGTTCTTGGATATTTTGATCCGCGCGGCGTGCCTTGGCCCTTTGTTCTCTATAGAGAATATAGCTTCTGGCTACGTCATGATACCCGGCTTTCATCAGATGCATTTCCACGAGGTCCTGGATTTCTTCTATGTTAATATTTCTCCCTTGCGGCCAAAGAAGGCGGATCTCCGAGACGACATTCTGCGCGACTTCCTGCGATTGTTTAAGAAGATCCTCCGTCAGGATGCCATTATTATTCGCACGGAAGGCCTTGGCGACGGCCAGTGTGATTTTTTCAGGTTTAAAAGAAACCGTCTTGCCGTCACGCTTGATCGTAAGATACAACTCAAAGACAACTCGGCGGGCGGCGTGTTGTTTGCGGTAATTGGCATAAAGTTCGGCGGCTTCCTTGCGACCGTTCTCAAACAGTTGACGGATCACTTCATCCTGGATTTCTTCAACCGTTAAGAATGCTTTTTGTGTTAGACGTTCGTGAAGGACTGAAAAAATACGCTCAGCGATTTTGTCGACCGTTTCAGAATCTTCCAGGGGCAAGTCTGCCTCGCGCGGTAAATTTCTTAATTCCTTGAAGGCGTTCCCAATAGCCTTGTTCACGCGGTGGCTATTGAAGTTAACTATCTGTCCATTTCTTTTTTGAACCTTCATGTCTGATTCTGTAATGATTTCGTTTCTCATGTGGGTGGGCCTCCTTATATTTAATGAAATGAGTCGCTCCTCTAAGTCTCTCTTGTGGGTTGAAATAAGATACTATATATACGCATCATTAGATAAACATGCACAAGATATAGTATGTTAGGTTATTTCACGAGTCAATGAATTTTATATTTTTTTTGCGCGATTTTTATTATTTTTAATCCACGAGAGTATCCGGGAGAGGATAAACGTTACTTCTGGGTGATAGGAAAAAAATTTAGCTCTGCTACCGCAGTGATACTGCGGCGGCAGAGCCAACAAAAGAGGGATTAAGATTCCCTTGGGAGCGTTTAACGTTTAACGACCTTGTAACGATCAGAAACGACATCCCACTGAATCACGTTATAGAACGCGGAAATATAGTCGGGACGACGGTTCTGATATCTTAAATAATAGGCGTGTTCCCACACGTCGATACCCAGGACAGGAATCCCCTTGCACTCAGCGATATCCATTAAAGGATTATCTTGATTAGGCGTGGAACACACACATAACTTCCCGTCTTTGACATCCACACAAAGCCA
The DNA here is from genome assembly GCA_003528115.1 of Candidatus Omnitrophota bacterium. Classification (GTDB taxonomy): domain Bacteria; phylum Omnitrophota; class Gorgyraeia; order Zapsychrales; family Zapsychraceae; genus UBA10174. The sequence goes on along the minus strand of DOGZ01000004.1, from coordinate 51,283 downwards.
GGCCCAGCCGCTGCCAAACCGTGTCGCGGCGGCGTTACTGAATTTTTCTTTAAAGGCCGCAAAACTGCCTAAGTCTTTTTTAATGGCCTCCGCCAGTTTTCCGACCGGTTCACCGCCGCCTTTAGGTCCCATAATCTCCCAAAACATCGTATGATTATAATGCCCGCCGCCGTGGTTGCGCACGGCTGTCTTGATATCTTCGGGGAGTGATTTGATATTTGTAATTAATTCTTCAACACTCTTCGATTCCAGATTAGCCTTTCCCGCGATGGCCTCATTCAGTTTGTTGACATACGCGGCATGATGTTTATCATGATGGATCTCCATGGTCTTGGCATCAATGTGCGGTTCCAAGGCATCGACCGCATAGGGTAAATTGGGTAGTTTAAACGCCATATCCGCCTCCTTTCGTTCTGTATAAGTATTAAATTTTTCTTAGGTTACACATATCATGCCTCCAAAAAAAACATTCAGCATCTGTCTTAAGCCGTAGTGAAATATTCCTTGAGACCGTTCTCGGAAGGTTTCATCGATTTAGCCCCATTCTTCCAATTGGCGGGACAAACCTCGCCATATTTTTCTGTGAATTGAAGCGCGTCAACGACTCTCAAGACCTCATCCACACTTCGTCCCAAGGGCAGATTATTAACAACCTGATGTTGGACAATACCATCTTTATCAATCAGAAATAACCCCCGCAACGCGACCCCAAGATTTTCCAATAAAACACCATATTGAGAAGAGATCGATTTATTGAAATCTGACACCAATGGATACGTTACCCCCTGGATCCCGCCGACATTCTTCGGGGTTTTTAACCAGGCCAGGTGAGAAAACCAGGAATCGGTTGAAACGCCGATCACCTGGACATTGCGTTTTTCAAATTCAGATAATTTATCCTGAAAGGCGTGAATCTCTGTGGGACAAACAAAGGTGAAGTCCAACGGGTAAAAGAATAATACAACATATTTCCCTCGGAATTTGGAGAGTTTGAAATCATCAACAATTTTTTGATCGATCACCGCTTTAGCACAAAAATCCGGAGCGGGTTTAGTTACCAATACCATATTTGACTCCTTTCATCATTAGAGGATCGTGATTTCAAAATTGAGAATGAAACTGATTTTCATCTTTCGCAATTGCATTTTGGCAAGATTTGACGTCTTTGTCAATAATAAAAATAGAGCTGATAGGATTCGACGAGGAATTAACCGTCGCGGGGCAGTTGATTTAATGGTATACTGCCTTTCGCAAAAGTAATGAACTGCTTGTTGTACTTAAGTCAATAATCGGGCGTTAAGTCTAAAAGGACCCTGAAAGGAGAATCCATGTTTATATACCAGACAAAGATAAAACTTCATGAAACGGACGCGGCGGGGTTGTTATTTTTCAGCAATCAATTCAAAATTATCCATGATGCCTATGAATCCCTGCTCGAGACGGTTGGATTTGGATTCGCTGAATTGATCAGGAATAAGGACTTCTTTCTACCCATCGTTCACGCGGAAGCGGATTATAAGCTCCCCCTCTTCGTTGGAGATTGCATCGAAATCCAGGTGGTTGTTGAAAATGTCGGCCAGACATCATTTACCTTCGCCTATAAACTGCTCAACGCCGCCGGCGAACTGGTGGGTACAGCCAAGACAGTCCATGTCACTATTCATAAGAGTAGTCATCAAAAAATTCCCCTTCCGGAAGATATGCGGGCTAAGGTGGAGGATTTGTACAGACAGGATAAAACGTGAGGCCACGATTCAAGCTGAAGGGATCAGCTTAATAAATGAGGGCCGGTTGATTTTGCCGTCTTTTTCGTCGATCAGGTCAGGCCATGGGAAGAAATGATCGGGAATTTTGAATTTGGGTAAATAGCGTTTTAAGAAGCGGATGATTTTCTTCTGATCCAGGGTTCGCCCTGGGACATTCTTAATAAAGACCGCGGGACGGCACCCGAATTCCGGGTCAGGAACGGGGACAACCAGGGCGTTCTCTACCTCTTTTAATTGAAGCAAATAATATTCTATCTCTTCAGGCTGAATATTCTCACCGCCGGAGATAAACATGTTGTCCTTGCGGCCCGTCACTCTCAGCTCCCCTGGCCGAACAAATTCCCCCAGATCTCCGGTATGAAACCAGCTTTTTTTATCAAACGGTTTAAGAATTTTGTTTCCATCAACGTATCCTTTGAACAGTGTTGGCCCCTTTACCAAGATTTCTCCCTCATCCGAGATGCGGACCTGTCGATAATTCAATATCTTCCCCTGACGCGTGGGATAGGTTCGGTCGGAAAAATGGGTGGTGGCCACCCGGGAAGACATCTCAGTCAACCCGTAAGAAAAGCAGACCGGCCAACGGTTACGGAGCGCCTCTCTGGCGAGAGAGTCCCCAATGGCGCTCCCACCCAACAGAATCGCCTTAAGACCCCGAAGAACGGTCTTGGCGGCCTTATTTTGAAGTAACCGGTACAGATGTGTGGCTACCAGAGAAACATGGGTGATCCCATACGTCTTGATGGATTGTACGATATCTTCTTCAGGGTCCTGGATCACAATCGTTCCTCGTCCCAACAGAACGCGAAACAGGATACTTAATCCCCCCACATGATACAAGGGCAGAGTTAGAAACCAGCGGTCAGAAGATTCTACAGGGATGTTTTCATTAGATCCTTTTGCGCTGTAGTAATGATTGCCAAAGGTATGAAGAACTGCCTTGAGGACGTCCGTACTTCCGGATGTAAACATAATAGTGAGGTCTTGATTAAGTGCAAATTCAGCCTTTAGCGTTTTGGCCTGAGGCAGTGTCTTGGGTCCCCGGTGACAAATTTCCTCCAAAGACCATCGGGGAATGGAAATCCGACGGGAATTCAGTAAATTGGGAAACGTAGTCACGAGGTACCGGCATCGCGTCCGGCGCAACTGTTCAACGAGGGCTTTTTCCGGAAGGCGTGTGTTCAGATGGCAACTGACCGCCCCAAGCCGCCATAACGCGAAGATCATAATAAGATACTCGGGGCTGTTGGGATCCGCGATCCCCACACGATCCTGTTTTTTGCAGCCTGAAGCCAGAAGAACCCGCGTCGTTCTATTCACCGCGCGTTCAAATTCAGCATAACTTAATGTTAGCCGTCCATGAATAATAGCGGGATGGTCAGGGAAACGCCTGGCATTCTTCTGGAGAGGACATGGGATCGAACGCATCAGATTATTCTTTCCAAGAGATTGAAATCTAGATCAGCGGAGCGGATCACGCCACGGGTCGTGTTGACTTTTCCTTTTTCAAGGGGAAACTTCTCGCGTAACAGATCTGTCTTAAACCATTTCAGGGTATCAAGCCCGGCAGAACTTTTTAGATGGCTGGCGGCGGATAACTGGGCTAGGGTGATTAACCCTACCCCAGATTCAAAGGCTGAACTGATCCCGACCCCCCATCCAAATCTTCGGGCCTGAGACAGGATCTGCCATGTCTTCTCGATACCGCCCAAGAGGGTTGGTTTTAAAATGAGCATTTCCAAACCGTCGATGGATTTGAGGTCATCGAGCTTATGGGTCTTTAAAGACTCATCGAGGGCCACAGGGATCAGGGTTTGGTCATAGAATTCCGGGATCTGGGTGATGTCCGCAAAAGGCTCTTCGATATAAGTGATACTCGCGCAACCGACCTCACGGCCAAAATAAAGGGCCTGGTTCAAATCCCAGGCCTGATTAGCATCCGCGTGCACTAAAGCACGTCCGCTCAACACCGCATTGAGGGTGCGCACCTTATCAATATCCTCCTCTATCCGGTCACTGCCGACCTTTAATTTAAAAGCTGTAAATCCTTGGTCGATCAGATTCAACGTATCCTGGATAACTTGTTCTTTCGATCCGGAGAGCAGCCCATGAATCCGGACGGAATCAGAGGCCTTTGATGAAAGGAGTTTACTCAGGGAGACACTTTTAGACTGAGCGATCAAATGAAGTAGAGCGGATTCCACCCCAAACCGGACTGAGGGCATCAGAGCTAAATCATTAAACCAATCGTCCAGCTTCCCGTTCAACCTTTCGATCCCCGCCGGAATCGATGCGTGCGGGAGATTTCTTTTTAGGGCAAGGAGTTGATCTAAAGCCTCCTGAAGGGATTCTTCGCTCAGACCCGGCAGCGGCGAGACATCCCCGAATCCCTCGATCTCTTGTCCGGACATTAGATGAATAAGATACCCCTGCCGTTGAGAAAGGGGCTGGCCGCCGACAGAAAACGGTCCCGTCAAAGGAAGCGCGTATTTATAAATATCCACCGACGTGATGATCATAAAACCCATCCTAGGGAGAATAGAAGGCTATAAATAAATAGCAGTTCCCCTGTAAAGGCCAAAGCCAGATTTAATGACGGGCCGTCAGATTTGGTCAAAACTGTTTTAAAAGCAGGAACGGCCAAGAGGCTTATTATCACACAGGCTAATATCCAAATATGATCTTCAATATAGATATAAATAAAAACAGGGATCACCGCGGCGGTCAGAATGGCAATCAGGTATTCCATTTGAGCGAAGGATTTTCCAAAACGGACCGCCAGGGTCTTCTTCCCGGAGCTCTGATCGCTGTCCTTATCGCGCAGGTTGTTGATCGTTAAGATTCCGACGGAAATAAGGCCTGGGGCCAGGCCGGCGAGAATGACGGCGTTGTTGATTTCATGAGACTGGACATAGTAGGTCCCTGCGACGGCTACGGGGCCGAAGAAAATCAGTACAAAAAGATCGCCTAATCCCATATACCCTAACGCCCAAGGCCCGGCGGTATATAAAATACCTGACACGATGGATAATACCCCGATGACGAGAATGGGCCAGCCTCCCCGTTCGATCAGTCGGGTGGAAATGAGCGCGGCTAAAGCAAAGGTTAAAATAAAAGCCCATTTAATGATCCCTGGCGAAATGAGTCCCGCCTGTGTCACGCGTGTGGGACCGAGACGTTCATGGGTGTCCGCCCCTTTCTTAAAATCAAAATAATCATTGGCGAGATTCGTTCCGATTTGAATCAATAGGGCGCCTGCCAGGCAAAGAAACGCGGTCGGGAAATGAGAAACCCCATCGCCAAACGCCATAGCCGTGCCAATCATCACTGGACTCAAAGCGGCCATCAGTGTTTTAGGACGGATCGCCATACGGCAAATAGATAAGAAAGAAACTGGGTTCATCAAGGAAATACCTATGGTCTTCGAGGAAACTTTGAAAAATCAGGCTTTCGTTTTTCAAGAAAGGCATCGCGTCCTTCCTGGCCTTCTTCGGTCATATAAAAAAGCATGGTCGCGTTGCCGGCCAATTCCTGAAGTCCGGCCTGGCCGTCACAGTCGGCATTCAGAGCCGCTTTAAGACAACGGATCGCCATGGGGGAATTGGCCAAAATTTCTCGGCACCACAGGACTGTCTCCTCTTCCAGTTTATTGTAAGGAACAACTTTATTCACCAGCCCCATCTCTAACGCTTCTTTGGCGTGATACTGGCGGCACAAAAACCAAATTTCCCGCGCCTTTTTCTGACCGACGATCCTCGCCATGTAACTGGCGCCGTAACCGCCGTCAAATGACCCGACTTTGGGGCCGGTCTGTCCGAAGATCGCGTTATCCGCGGCGATCGAAATGTCACATAAAAGATGAAGGATATGACCACCGCCAATGGCATAACCCGCGATCATGGCGATGAGGGGTTTGGGACATGTCCGCATTTGGCGCTGAAAGTCCAGGACATTGAGACGATGGATTCCTTTCTGATCCCTGTAACCCGCGTCCCCGCGAATTCTTTGATCACCCCCTGAACAAAAGGCCTCCTTCCCTTCTCCTGTCAAAATAATGACCCCTATGGATTCATCATCCCTGGCGTCCGCCAAGGCCCTGGACATCTCCTCGACTGTCAGAGGACGAAAAGCGTTGCGCACCTCAGGGCGATTGATCGTAATTTTAGCCATTCCGCCGGCTTTGTGGTATTGGATATCCGTAAAATGGCCGGCGTTAGTCCAGTCAGTTTTTTTTCTGTTTTGTTTAGACGTTTTTTGTCGCGGTGAACTCATTTCTAATCTCCTAATGGTAATAGGCGAACAACGGTATTAAAGATTCTTAAATTTTCTTGAGCGCGAAGATAATTTTCGATTGTAAATCCTTATGAATTTGATAATTCACGGCACGGTCTGTTTTAACCTCAATCACTGTGGATTGACGGCTCTTAAGGGCTTTTTGATATGCCGCGATGAACTCATCCTTTTTCGTTGGACAGGCATAGGATAAGTCAAACATCTCGGCGGCATGACGGAATTCAAAACCGTGGGGCGTGCCAAAATAGCGTTCAAAATCTTTATACTTGACCACGGGCAAGAATGAAAAAATACCTCCGCCATTATTATTCGCCACAACGAGAACGACCGGATCCGCCAGATTCTTCAACATAGCCAAAGAATTCAGATCGTAAAGGAAGGCCAGATCACCAATATAAAGCGTCACAGGTTTTCGCAGACCTGCCACAAAACCGGCGGTTGAGGCGATGATGCCGTCGATCCCGCTGGCCCCCCTATTAGCTCCAATTTCAATCCTTGCCCCATCCCACGTCCCATACATATCCACTTCCCGGATAGGCATACTGTTGGATAAAAACAATCCATGACCTTTCGGAATATATCGCGTGATGAGCCGCGCCGTCAAGGGTTCACTCAAGGCTTCGCTATAAAAATACTTGTCCATCGTTTGATGAACTGCTTGATTGGCTTTGATGGTAAAGGAAAGCAACGGATGACGGTTTCTTTGAGGGATTCGCGGTAAGACAGCGTCACAAAAAACTTTGACGGAATTGTGGACGCGCAGAGTGACGCTATGCAGAGGGTCATTCCTTAACGGATGATTAATCACCATGAGATAACGGCGCGGTCGAACCCGCTCAATGAAATCATAAAACCGTTTGGATGTTATGCGGCCGCCGAGGTGAAGGATCCCATCCGGTTTGAATTTCTTCGTGAAATGCTCCGACAATAAGAGTTGATCATAATAAGGAATGATGTGTTTATGAGGATTACCGCATCTTAATCCTGAGGCAATGTCGGCGAATAACGGCCAGTTTAATTTCCGGGCCAGCTTTAAAGCCCCTTCCTGTTCATCTAGTGACGAAAGTTTTCCGGCTACGATGACACCGGATTTAATTTCTGAGATTTCATCCGTCAGGCGTTTAACATCGTGCACATGAAGACCCGTCTTGGGCTGGATGTACTGTGTAAACGGAGATGAGCGTTTGCCCCAATCATTCAAGACTTTCAAATAGGAAGAAAAATCCGTGTTTGCCTTTATCGGCGCCAGCGGTTCTCTAAACATCGTATTGAGATGAACCGGTCCAGGCGGATTGCTTTGGGCACAGGCAACCGCTTGATCGATCGTCGTCAGGACAAAGGACGGACTGATCTCACGCGTTGGGGGTGGAAGATCGAACTGCCAGCGGACATAATCTCCAAAGATTTTAACCTGGTCAATTGTTTGCATGGCCCCAGTACATCTCAATTCCGGCGGCCGGTCTGCCGTCAAGACGATTAAGGGCAATTTCTTTTTGGAGGCCTCAATAACGGCTGGGAATAAATTGGCAACGGCCGTGCCTGAGGTGCACACGAGAACACAGGGCTTTTTTTTGGCTGAGACGTATCCTAAGGCATGAAAGGCCGTGCCCCGTTCATCAAAATGAATGAGGCTGGTTGTCTTTGCATGAGAGCCGATGGCACAAGCCAAGGGCGACGAGCGGGAGCCGGGAGAAATGCAAAAATAATGAACCCCGTTTCTGACTAACTCCTCAACCATGAGCTCAGCCCACAGGCTATTGATATTGGCGGACTTCAAGAAATTCATTTTAAGAATTTAAAACGTTAATAAAACTTCCAATTTTGTTTTCAATTTCGTCCCATTCTTCCTTGGATTGGGAAGCCGCGACTATTCCAGCTCCCGCGTATAAAGAAAGACTATTTTGATGGATCAATCCCGAGCGAATAGCCACCACCAATTCTACGGAATCATACCCAACGTAACCAACCGGTCCCGCGTACCATCCCCGATTAAACGGTTCAGTTTCCTCAATAGTTTTTAATGCTTCTTGAGCGGGATAACCGCCTACCGCCGGTGTTGGATGAAGTGAGGTTAAAATATGATCATCCTCGACGCCATTTTTGAGCCGGCCCGAAAAACGGGTTATCAGATGATGCCCTCCTTTTAATTGGAGAAGATTGGCGAAGGGATCAAATGTTAAATCCGCACACATCTCAATGAAGGCATTCCGGATAAAATCAACAACGTATCGGTGTTCGGCGGCGTCTTTCGTGGAATTCAGCAATTCATTTCTAAACTGTTCATCCTCATGCAGAGTTAGTCCCCTGGGTTTGGTACCGGCGATGGCTTCGCTTTCAATGGCACGTCCGATTCTTTTATATAATCGTTCGGGCGTTGCTCCCAAAAAGGCTGCATCCGGTGAGACCTGAAAACAGAAATGGAAGCAATTCTCCGTTTGGGATTTAAGTCGTTCAACCAAATCCATGGGATTGAGGGGATCAGAAAAACGCAAAAGGGATTTTCGCGCTAAAACAACTTTTTCATAGCCGCCGGTTTTCAACTGACTCTTGACTTTAACGAATAATTTATCCCAATCTTCTTTATTGGGTTGGTCGCTGCGCGCTAAAAGTTTTGGCAGGAACTTACGGGATTCTAACGAGGGAAATTGAAGCGCGCTCACTTCCAGCAATAGGGGTTCGATATTTTTTTGGCGAATATCCTCACAGGTCAAATTTATGGCAAAAAAAGTATCGGATTGCGTCTGAAGCAGTTCAAAGCGGGGTATCCAAAACCGGTATTGGCCGAAAGGTTGCCATTCCGTATTCATGGGCATTTTATCAAAGCTTAGTCCTCCATAATATCGGAGACGGGGGAATTTTGACGACAGACGACTTTGAAAATAAGCGAATATTTTTTGAACATCAGGATTTCGCTCGCCCTGAAGAATGTCCGCCACTCCGAGACCGGCCATTTCCAGTTCCCCGGCGCGGTCTAGCCAGTATATTTTTTCATAGCCCTTTTGCTGGTTGAGCCATGCGAGGACATTCACAGATTCACAAGGGAATTCAATCCTTAAAATTTTCTGGGGATTAGCGACAGGATCAGTCTGACCAATCAACTGATGAATATGTTCCGCCACATGATTTCTTAATTGTTCCGCAGATATTTTATGATCCATTCGCGATAAACTCATCAAACTAACCTCCCCCCCCTTTATCCCCCTGATAAATCGAGGCGACCCCCCCCAAGAGCGAATGGGCGTTAACATCTTGAAACCCGGCGGTTTGCATCAGTTGACAAAAATCATTGCCGCTTGGAAACGATTCGATCGTTTGGTTTAAATATCGGTAGGCAGAATAATTTCCTGAAAAAATCCATCCCATAAAAGGAACGACATTTCTTAAATAAAAAAGATGCAACCGAAGGAGGAGAACATTTTGAGGCAAAGAAAACTCTAACACAAGCGCTCTTCCTCCGGGCACAAGGATCCTACGCATCTCTTTAAGAACTTGAACGGGATCAGGCACATTACGAATCCCGAAGGCGATCGTAGCGACGTCAAAGAAATCTCTTTCAAAGGGGATGCGGCGCGCGTCTCCTTTGAGCAGGAAAATTTGGTTATCCCATTTTCTTTGAGAAATTTTTCTTCGGCCGATGTCTAACATTTTGTCGGCCATATCAATGCCATAGGCCTTCTCAATAGATTTGTTATATTGAAATACTGTCAAAAGAACGTCCGCGGTACCCGTCGCGATATCGATCAATTTAGCAATTTTTGTGCGCGGAAAGAATTTGATCAGTTTCTTTCTGAAACGCGCATGCAATCCGAATGATAGCAGGTGATTAAGCAAATCGTACCTGCCAGATATTTTATTAAACATCCTCCAGGAATTCGATTTTGACTCAAAAAGCTTTTCATCCGTTGATGGGTGCATATTTTTTAAGGGCGTCTTATTGGGAATATTTTATCCCAAAGTTTGGAAGGTCATTAAATCAGCTTTTATGGCGTCTTCGTTACGGCGGGATCTGATTCTTTTTTTGAAAAAGGACAATCGCTCGGGGCACCCTTTTTCTCTAATGGGCACCAGCCATCCTTTTTTAGATGACAATAACCCGAAGCAAATAAATCTTTCATTTTCTTCTTTTGATCATCATTCAAGATATTCTTTAAAGCGGCATAAGATTCTACCCAATCTTTCATCTTTGCCTTTTTAAACTCAAATTTCTTGTCGATGAGTTTGTTGATGGCCTTGACATCCGTGTCGTCTTGCATCAACGCGGCTTTGACGTCAACGTCCAAGGATTCTACTTCAGCCGTATTCATGATATCCTCTTTTTCTGACTTTGATTTCAGCTCTTTTATCTTTTCAATTTGCTCACTGGAGAGTCCAAGCCCCTTCTGATTTTCAAGAATACAATGGGCTTTTTTAATAAAGATTTTCTTCACATTCCAATTTTTGGACTGTTCTTCTTTTAGGGAATCACACGTCCTCCCATGTGAAGGCGTGAGAAAGATGCTGGAGACCATTAAGACAAAATAAAGGATAATGGAATTTCTTGCTTTCATATTAACCTCCGTTACAAAGTACGATTATAAGAGCGCCCGGACTTATGCCGGATGACCTCGCGCCAAGTGGGGGTAGTATATCTTAAAGATGGGTTCTTCACAAGCTTCAATTTTTGTCCTTTTGTCCTTTATTGTCATTTTACTGTGATCGGCGGAAGGTTTTAAGAGGGGTTAAGCATAGGCGCATATCTTGTTTTTGCCGTCTTTTTTGGCTTTATAGAGGGCTGAATTGGCCTTGAGGATCAAATCGCGGCGGTTCATCCCCTCGCCGTATTCAGCAATACCGATATTTAACGACATACTTTGCATAAAGGAGAGTTCCAGAGAATTTCTCAAAATTTTTTCAGCGATCATTTCCGCGTCTGAAGTCATTGTTTCAGGTAAGATAACAACAAATTCATCACCCACGTAATGATAAGCGGTATCCACATTATGCAGATTCTCTTTAATGACCTTCCCTACTTCTTTGAGTAAGATGTCATGTTCCAGGTGGGCAAAAGGCGAATGATCTGGACCAATGTTTTCTAAGCACATCATCAGAAGGCATAACGGCCTCTGGAAACACTCCACGCGCTTGATTTCATGATCCAAACTTTTAGTAAAATGACGATAATTGTACAAATTGGTGGAGGCATCGGTGATCGTTAAATATTTCACTTCTCTAAATAGTTTGGCGGTTTCAATGGCGACCGCGACCTGGCGGGCGATCAACTGAAGAATCTTTAAATCAAGTTCAGTAAAAGTCTTTTCTTTAGAAGAACTCTTCTCCGTGACATTGATAACACCAATTAAATTATCACCTAATTTAATGGGAACAATAATAAAAGATTTCTTTCTATAATAGGATTTATTTTTTCTGAGAAAACGTCTATCCTTCTCAACATCCGATACCAACACTGGGGTGCCGCTTTGGGCGACTTGACCAGCAATAGAAGGCCCGCCGATTTTAATCCTGCTTTCTTTTATGATATTTTCATCCAGTCCATTATGGCCGCGGATACATAACTCCTGTTCTTTTTCATCACAAAGCATTAAGGAACACCTTCTGGCTTCGAGGACTTGTACCGTCTTAGCAACGACAAAATCAACGAGTTTGTTAATATCAAGAAGGGTGTTTAAACCTTGTTCTATGCTCAAAACCTGTTCAAGTTTGAAATTCTCAGTTTCCAATTTCTTATTTAATTTGATGATCCGTTGTTCAGCCTTGACACGTTCCGTCATATCTTTACAAACAGAAACGAGCCTCACGGTTTGTCCGCTTTTGTCCTTGAGGGGACTGATCGTTTGATCCACGTAATATATTTGGTTATTTTTCTTTTTATTGATCGTAACATGACGGATGACGCGGAATATCCGGTGAGCTGAACGGATCTGTTGATGATAGTTCTCATTGATATCCACAGGACAAAATATTTCCGGTGTCTGACCTATGACATCTTCAGCGGTATATCCTGTGTCTTTTTCAAATGCCGCGTTCACATAAAGAATTCTGCCATGAGGATCCGTGACCATGACATGATCCGCAGTGTTTGTAATAATACTTAATAACTCTTCCTCGTTTAACATAGAAAGATTTTAAAGGTTGTTGCTGAACAGGTAAGTTTGGGCTGACGGCTATAGTCTTCCATTATTTTTGGGGCAGTCAGTCATTTCATATAAAAAAAGGGACGCTGATTATGGCGTCCCTTAAATAAAATATAATTTTTGTCTGAGGATTAGGATATGCATAAACTAAATTCCTCAAAATTTATCATTCAATTAATTCGGCAAGCCACATTATAGACACAAAAGCATTTTAGAACAAGAACAAAAATTATGAGGAATGAAGAGAAAAGGGAGTGAATGCAGAGAATAATTAAGAATGTGTTGATAAGTAATGTTCTGCCTCAAGAGCCGCCATGCAACCTGTCCCAGCGGCCGTTATGGCTTGGCGGTATTTCCTATCCTGGACATCACCGCAGGCAAAGACGCCTTCTACGCTTGTTAGTGTTGTTCCTTGGCGTGTGAGGATGTATCCGGTCTCATCCAGATTAAGCTGGTCCTCAAGAAAGTCGGTATTAGGTTTGTGGCCGATGGCATAAAACAAACCTCCTACCTCAAGGACGGATTCCCTATTTGTTTTATTATTGACGACTTTAACACTTGTTAAGACGCGATCCCCTAAAACTTCCTTGAGTTCTGTGTTCCACAGGATTTCAATCTTATGATTAGCCTGGGCCCTGGTCTGCATGGCTTTAGAGGCACGAAAAACATCTCGACGAACCAACATGATGACTTTTTGGGCGTATGTGGTCAAATGGGTGGCTTCTTCAATTGCTGAATCGCCGCCGCCCACAATAACTAAAACTTTATTGCGAAAAATGGGCAGGGCTCCGTCACAGACGGCACATGCGGAGATGCCTTTCTGCCACAATCGGTCTTCTCCCAAGACATTCATGCGTTGGGCGGTGGCTCCCGTGGCGATAATAATTGATTTTGTTTCAATGGTATCCTTACCCGCCACTACTTGGAAGGGTTTTACTTTTAGATTGACCTTATCTACGGTGATTGTTTTGATTCGCGTTCCGCAATGAACGGATTGCTGGCGCATGCGCGACATCAACTCGGGGCCTGAAATGCCTTCAGGAAAACCTGGAAAGTTTTCCACCTCGGTCGTCGTCGTTAATTGCCCTCCCGCGGCAACTCCACCGGCCATCATTCCCTCAAAAAGCAAAGGTTCCAACTGCGCCCGTCCGGCGTAAATGGCGGCTGTATGTGCTGCGGGGCCGGATCCTATAATAATAAGTCTTTCCATAATTAATTTGGATAGGGAATAAGGTAACTGTGTTGTTATTAGATTTTGAAACTATCTAATATCCCTGATCGAGGTTTAGGCTTGGCCTCTTTGACTTGACGGCGTAACAACTCATCGTAACAGGGCTTCTGGGGATCATGATAAAAAAGTCCAAAGTACGCATGTTTACGATTGGCCAGTTTAAACGCCTCTTCTTTGTTGGATGGATCATGCGTGATGACTTCCACTTTTTCGGCGACACGTTTATCCGCAGGGATGCCTTTTTCATGGATAATGAAAGAAAACCAATTGGTTGTTTTATGGTCAAAGTTTTCCGGATCGAAGTGCGGACATCTCTGGGAGACATGAACGAAGGAAAACCCCTTGTGATCAAAAGCCGCTTTTAATGTGCTGGTTAAATGATCCGGCATCCAATCCGCAGTCCTTGCCGCGAAAGAAGCCCCCGCGCCCAGGACAAAACTGATGGGATTAAGCGGGTCCAACATGGTCCCCAGGGGTTGAGTCTGCGTGGGGTGTCCTTTCCGTGTTGTCGGAGATGTCTGACCTTTAGTTAACGAATACAATTCATTGTCATACATGATAAACACGCAGTTAAAATTCTTGTTAATCCCATGGAGAAGATGGTTGCCTCCAATACTCATGGCGTCCCCGTCTCCTGAATGAATAAAAATATTCAGATCCGGTCTCGTGAGGGCTAACCCTAAGGCCACCGTAATGGCACGGCCATGGATGGCGTGAATTCCGTATGTATTAAAATAAAACGGAGCCCGTCCGGAACAGCCAATGCCCGAAACATTAACGGTCATATGCGGCTGTATCTGTTTTTCAACCATAAATCGTTTTAATCCCATGATAATCCCAAAATCGCCGCAGCCGACACACCAGCGCGGATGTTCGGTGTTCAGGTCCTTCATGGTAAATGGATCATTGGATGGCATAACATCAATTTGAGTGGCCATTTAAAATCTCCTTTGTTTTTTCTAAAATAATTCGAGGGCGTATCGGTCGTCCCGTAGCCCTTGAGATCATTGGTCTGACATCCACAAGTGTTTCCGCCCGCAAAAGCGTGGCCAACGGAGAAGGTTTATAAGAATCGCCGTAGGCCGCTTCAACGGTGACAACATGCTTGTATTTTGAAAAAATCTCTTTCAGCATGAGCGGCAATGGATAAACAACGCGGAAATGCATACCGCCGACAGGCAGTTTTTGGTTGATACACATATCCACCGCCTCTTCAATAGCCCCTCGCGTACTCCCCCATCCCACCACTAAGATTTCCCCCTGTTCCAGGCCGAATCTCTCAGGAGCGGTTAAAGCCCGTCGGACGATATGCACTTTTTCGTTACGGATGGTATGGGAACGCTGATTGGCCCCTGCAAAATAATTGACCTGACCAGAGGCGTCCGTGTTAAGCCCTGTGACGCGTCGCATCCCGCCCGGAGTTCCAGGAGCATCTTGACTAGTACGCACCATCTCAATTTGATCCGGCAATCTGTTCATATGAAAACGTTCCAGGACAAAATCTTTAATGTCATCCACATTTTCCATTTCATTGACTTGAAGTTTTTTGATCACTTTATAACTATTAGCCGTCTGAAAATCGCTCATGATAAACACGGGTAAACGGAGTTTTTCGGCTAAATAACGGGCAAATTGCGGGGCATAGAAACAATCTATGACATTCGCCACACTGACAACAACCTTGGTATTGTCCCCGTGACAGCCAAAAATAACTGCCCCAAGATCCGACTGTTCTGTCTTCGTCGCCATTCCCGTCGAAGGGCCGGATCTCTGGACGTCAACAAGGATAAGAGGAACTTCCGCGGCCGTGGCGTAACCAATGAATTCTTGCTTAAGAGATAATCCCGGGCCTGAGGTGCACGTGATTGAAGGAACGCCGCCAAAATAGGCCCCGATGGCGGTTCCGATGGCCGCAATTTCATCTTCGGCCTGATGAACTAATCCTCCATAAGATGGAAGAGTGCGCGCCAAGGTATGCAAAATAGATGTTGCTGGAGTTATGGGATAACCGCTGATGAGCTTTATACCGGCGTCAACAATACCCATGGCCAGGGCGGAATTGCCATCAATAAGAATTTTTTCCGTATCACTCTTGGCCGTTGGTTCAATCTCATAAGACAAAGTGATATTTTCTTTCGCGAATTGATACCCGTAACGGAATATTTGAATATTTTTCTCTAATACGCTTTCTTCTAGTTTTTTACCGAACGTCAGTTTAATTTCATTAATAATCGCGTCAACAGAGGCGTTATAAATGCATCCAAGCATCCCCATATAAAACATATTCTTACCTTTTCCGCCGAGAGATTTAACGAGCAAGCTCGCCTCGGACGTAATTTCAAAGGGATATAAATTCAATCCTAATTTAGTGACGCGTTTGCAGACCTGCTCATAGGATTCCTCATTGTTTTTCTTTTCTCCGATGTCTAATAAGATGTGGCAATGCGGATTGTGCTCCTCATCATCCAGTCTGCGATCCAGCACAATTTCATGAGCGGCCAAAATAACATCGGTGTTATTGCCGATATTGGTGATATCAAAATCCCCCACACGGATGATGACTCCGGACAAGGCGGCACGTGTTCTTGGCGGCGGACTGATTTCTGCCGGGATCATGGGCTCAATATAAACATAGCGGCCCGTCTTAGCCATGGCCTGAATTAAGATATCGCCGATCTTCTGGGCGCCGAAACCAGCATCCATGAGCAGCTCAAATCGCACTACTTTTCGTTTTTCAGTACTCATATTTCACCTCGATAAAGAAATAATTTTTTATAAAAAATATTTTAGCTTAATATAACATTTACCTCAATCTTGGCAACACTAAAATTATTTTTTTATCCGCAAACAGAGGGGCTTATTCATTTTGAAAAAGATTACTCTTGAACGAGCAGGTGCGGTCTCAAATCTTTTAATCCTTTTATCAGAGATTTTGTCGCGCTGTCCGATGGTGGACATGACGGAGATTTTTCTTCTCTCAAAAGGTCATCAAGAGAGTATTCTGATCGAATCGAAAATCCAGCGTCTTTAATCATCTGCAAGGTTTGGCTTCGACTTGTCCCCTTAGTGTTCAGGTAACCCTCCATAAATAAAGAGTTTGCCGGATACAACCCCATGACTTCCATTTGACGCAGATAAATCTCCCTGCCCGCGGCCATACGGATATCCGCCTCAGGATTAACAAATCGGAACAAACACAAGACACGCAAACAATAGGCCGGATCAAGCGCCGGTTGTTCCTTTAATTGAGTCCCTTCTATGGGGATAAAAAAATTGACCGGAATAGATTCAACGTTCATTTCTCTCAATGTCCTAGCCATTTCAATGATATCCGAGGCTTTCTCTCCCATTCCGATGATCACCCCTGAACATAACTGCAGTTCCGCCTGTCGAGCCGCTCTTAATGTATTAATTCGATCCTCGAAGGTGTGCGTTGTACAAATATTGGGATAATTCTGTTGAGATGTATTCAGATTGTGATTCAGACGGTCCAAACCAGCTTTCTTAAGTAACCGCGCCTTTTCCAGGTCGATAATGCCAGGCGAAACGCAAACTTCGATAGGGAACTTTAATTTAATATCCCGTATAAGCCTTGAAAGATGTTCCACACGTTTTTGAGACGGTTCACGGCCGGCAAAGACCATACAATAACGATACGCGCCCTTTTCATAAGCGCTCTTGGCTTCAGCCAAGATTTCCTCATCAGACTTTAGGGGATATTCCTCAATATCTGCCCGAGAGGATTTGGCCTGAACACAATAGTGACAATCTTCAGGGCAATACCCGTTTTGCGCGTTGTTGATGATGTGGATCGTCACCGCTTGACCATGAAATCTTGTTCGGATCTCAAAAGCCGCGTTGAGTAAGGGTAAGAGCTCAATGTCCTGGGAGGTTAAAATGGCATGTAAGATTTCTTCAGTGAACGCTCTTCCCTTCAAACTGGTGTTTACAAGTTGGGCATAAAAATCATTATTCATGGGTCATCCTCAATTGATCGTTACGCGTTAACCAAGGGTAATTGCGCTTAAAATTATACTTTTCACAGATCTGTGTAAGAATAAAGTCCTTGTAATTTATAAGTTATTCATTATACTGAAAGTGAAATTTATTAAATGAATAAAGTTTCTTAAGGAGTTACTCATGAATGATTTACACACATTCCATATCCCGGTAATGGGGACAGGCTTTACCATCAATACACCTGTGAAAGTCGCCCAATATGGAATATCCTCTGTGATTTCTTTGGTTGATGATACACTCATCGAACAGATGCGTCAATATTATTGTGGCGTTATGGAGGAGAATTATATTCCTATCACGCAAAATGACGAGGATTACCGGGCGAGACGCATCACGGCCTACCTGGACTTGCTTGACCGTATCGTTAAGAAGAACTTTGAAGAGGTGAAATCTTCTTGTTTTGAAATAAACACTGAGATCACGAAATATTTTGAAATGCTCCCCGAAACCTCTCCTTTAAAGACTCTCTATCATCAAATGCTCGCTGCGCAAGATCCGGTTCTAAAGAAAAACATGCAAGACCAACTCCGTTCACAGATGAGACCCGGCGCGATTGATGTCAATATTATGACGAAACTGGATCGGCTGAACTACGGGAAAGATAATACGCCTCTCCCTTCTGAATTCTCCGACGCCCTCGCAGCATTACGCGGTTATGCCAAGAGCACTTTAAATTCGGCTGTTGTTTTCTCCGCCGGCATTAATCGAAAACTGTATAGTTACGTTGAAAAATTCAAGGACTTTTATGCCGACGCCAGCGGATTTATCAAGAAAAGAATTGTCCTTAAAGTAACCGATTATCGTTCCTCCATCATCCAGGGAAAGTTTTTCGCTCAAAAAGGCATCTGGGTCTCAGAATATCGCGTCGAATCCGGACTAAATTGCGGAGGGCACGCCTTCGCCTCAAACGGCTCTTTGATGGGGCCCATCCTCGAAGAATTCAAGACCAAAAGACAGGAATTTATTCAAACCCTGCAGGACATCTACGAAGCCGCTTTAAAATTAAGAAATGAAAAAACCTTCAACCATCCTCATCCTATTAAAATTACCGCTCAAGGAGGCATTGGCACACATCAAGAACATAATTTTTTGTTGTCCTATTATCAACTTGAATCAGCCGGGTGGGGGACCCCATTTCTTCTCGTTCCCGAAACCACGAGTGTCGATCCAGAAACACTGGAAAAATTGTGCGCTGCCGGTGAGGAGGATGTCGAACTGAGCGATGTCTCTCCTTTAGGCGTCCCTTTTAATAACCTCAAGGCCTCTTTAAGTGAAATAAAAAAATTTAGACGTATTGAAAAAGGACGGGCTGGAAGCGCCTGCCTTAAAGGTTATCTTGTCTCCAATACGGAATTTACCGAGAAACCTATTTGTACCGCTTCCAGACAATATCAAAAATTAAAATTAGACCAATTGCTTCAAATGGACCTTGATTCTGAGACTTACAAAATCCAACATGATGCAATAGTAAACAAATCTTGTATTTGTCATGATTTAGCGGCCTCCCCATTAATTAATTACCAATTAAGCAGGAATAACGCTCAGGAATTTACAGCCGTTTGTCCCGGGCCGAATATCGCCTATTTTTCAAAGATCGTTTCTCTTGCGGATATGGTTGGCCACATTTACGGGCGGGTGAATTTATTAAATACCCAACAACGGTCTCATATGTTCATCAAAGAATTAAATTTATACATGGATTATTTTATAAAGGAAGTCAAGAAACTCACCCTTAAACCGACGGAGAAACAAATAGCGCACTTAAATGAGTTTAAGAATAATTTATTGGAGGGGATTGAATATTACAAAAAACTATTTCCTAAAATGCTCGATGAAACCCAAGAGCATAAAAATAAAGCCTTAGAAGAGTTGCAGTCTTTTAAAAAGAAAATTGATCATTTTATAGCTAAACATCGCCATATCTTCCCGCATTCACTTTCTACGCTCGCCTCAGTATAAAAATTATCCGCCAGAAAAATGGCTGGGAATTCTTAACAAACCCAATATTGTTTTATGTAGCTAAAGAAAATTACGGCACTTCTAGATAAATTTCCGAACCTTTTGCTTTAAATTCATTGGCCTTCTCGGCCATTTTCTTTTCTAAAGCGGATTGTTCGTCGATCCCGTGTTTCTTGGCATACTCACGGACATCCTGTGTGATTTTCATGGAGCAAAAATCCGGGCCGCACATGGAACAGAAATGGGCAATCTTCGCTCCTTCCGCCGGAAGGGTTTCATCATGAAATTTGATCGCGGTTTCCGGATCCAACCCCAAATGGAATTGATCCCGCCACCGGAATTCAAATCTCGCTTTAGAAATAGCGTCATCCCACTGTCTGGCGCCGGGATGCCCCTTGGCTAAATCGGCCGCATGAGCCGCAATCTTACACGCAATAATGCCGTCTTTAACATCTTTTTTATTGGGAAGCCCCAAATGCTCTTTAGGTGTCACATAACAGAGCATCGCTGTTCCCATCCCGCCGATCATCGCGGCCCCAACAGCGGAAGTGATGTGATCGTATCCCGGAGCGATATCCGTTATCAGCGGACCCAGCGTATAAAAGGGAGCCTCATGACAAATTTCCAGTTGTTTCGTCATGTTTTCTTTAATCAAGTGCATCGGAACATGTCCCGGGCCTTCAATCATGGTCTGCACGTCATGTTTCCAGGCTATTTTCGTGAGTTCCCCCAGAGTTTCTAATTCAGCGAACTGCGCCGAATCATTGGCGTCGGCGATGCTCCCGGGCCTCAAACCATCCCCCAAGGAAAAACCGACATCATACTGCTTCATGAGCTCACAGATGTCTTCAAAATGCGTATAAAGAAAATTTTCTTTGTGGTGGGCCAGACACCATTTAGCCAGGATGGAGCCACCCCGGGAAACAATGCCCGTGAGCCGCTTGGCTGTTAAAGGGATGTAACGCAATAAGACCCCGGCATGGATTGTAAAATAATCGACGCCCTGTTCTGCCTGCTCGACTAAAGTCTCTTTGAAAATCGCCCATGTCAGATCTTCGGCTTTACCATGAACTTTTTCCAAGGCCTGGTAAATGGGAACCGTTCCAATCGGGACAGGCGAATTGCGAAGAATCCATTCGCGCGTCTCATGAATATTTCTTCCCGTTGAGAGATCCATCACCGTATCCCCGCCCCACCGGATAGCCCACGTCATTTTCTCAACTTCTTCAGCTATCGAAGAGGACAACGCCGAGTTGCCGATATTGGCGTTAATTTTAACCAGGAAGTTTCTACCGATAATCATAGGCTCGCATTCCGGGTGATTGATATTAACGGGAATAAAGGCGCGGCCCCTGGCCACTTCACTGCGGACATATTCAGGCTCGCAGTTTTCTCGAATAGCCACAAATTCCATCTCGGGGGTAATGATCCCTTTCTTCGCGTAATGCATCTGGGTCACATTCTTGTTTGGCTTGGCCTGAAGGGGCGTTTTTGACGGAGAAAAGCTCAATGGATTATTAACCCGGCCGGACACCTCCACATCTCCACTGCGGACGATCCAATTCCCACGTATCGGCGGTAGGCCCTGTGTAATATCGACTTGACTATCAGGATCTGTATAAGGTCCTGAGGTATCATACAGCTCGATAGCGGGTTTTGTCTCTTGCGATGAACCCGCGTTTCCAACAGATGTCAATTCGACTTTTCTAAAAGGCACCCGGACGTCTTTATAAATTGTCCCCGATTTATAAATTTTTCTGGAACCCGGGAGCGGTTGATAGTTTAATTTAATTTTAGAAAAATCAAGTCCTTCGTCTCTCTTCTCTTGCACCTTATTTTTTTTATTAATTTCATCTGACGCCTTAGGCATAATTTATTACCTTATTTTTCTATGTTCCCTTCCTTTGATCTGGAAGATCGAATCATTAAAATGGGAATATCCGTACGGTGTCTGATATTTTCGGCCACGCTGCCTAGCACAAAATCTTGAAGAAACCGATGGCCATGCGTCGACATCGCAATTAAATCCACTTGTTCTTTTTCAGCTATATTTAAAATTTGATCAGGTGGCTCTCCAACCAGCAAATGAGCTTTTACCTTAAAACCTTCGTGTGTTAACTTTTCCTGACAACGGTTAAGATATTCCCGGTCCTTTCTCATTTCTTCAGAATCCTCTAGATTCAATTGTTTCTGGTATCTGGCCCCAAAACCCTCGGCCACATGCACAAGGATCAACTCAGCATTCAACTGTCTGGCTAAAGGCCGAATATGCTCCAGGATCGCCTGGTCAGACGGGGAATTATCCAAAGGAACGAGTATATGCTTATACATAAGTTTTTATTTTAACCAAGACATAACGATTTGCAATAATAAAAAAAGGTTCAAACCAATAATAATGGACGTAACACACCAAGCCAGCAACTTAAGCCAAAGGGAATTAACGAACGGCCCCATCTTCTTTGTTTCGCAGGTAAACCAGACTAAAGGCACAACAGCAAAGCTTAACTGTAACGACAGAATGACTTGGCTTAAGATCAAAAGTTGTCCAACCCCTTTATCCCCGAAAATGATGGCGACAATGACGGCCGGAACAATCGCGACTAAACGGGTTATCAATCGGCGCATCCAGGGACGCAAGCGGATTTCCAGAAAACCTTCCATGACAATTTGCCCGGCAAGCGTCCCGGTCAACGTTGAATTCTGGCCCGACGCTAGCAACGCGACGGCAAATAAAACACTGGCCAGAGGCACGCTTAAAACGGGTGTCAATAAATGATACGCGTCGCCGATATCAGCGACATTTTCATGGATGGTTCCATGAAAAGCCGCGGCGCTTAAAATTAAAATAGCGGAATTAATGAAAAAGGCGCACAATAAAGCGACGGTGGAATCAATGGTGGCGTAACGAATCGCCATGGACTTGCCGCGAGGATTACGTTCAAAAGCACGGGTTTGCACAATGCTGGAATGCAAATAAAGATTATGCGGCATAACCGTGGCGCCCAGAATCCCAATAGCGATGTACAACATCCCAGGGTTGACCACAATTTCCGGTTTTGGCAGAAGGTTCTGAAGGATGAGAGGAACGGAAGGATGGGATATCGCTAGCTCATAGGTAAAACATCCACCGATAATTACGATCAGGCTCGCGACGAGACATTCCAGGATGCGGAACCCTTTATTTTGCAACAAGAGCACGATCATAACATCGCAGGCAGTAATTAAGATACCAACGACCAAAGGGATTTTAAATAAAAGATTCAGGGCTATGGCTGATCCGATGACTTCCGCCAAATCGCAAGCCGCGATGGCGATTTCGCAAAGCCCCCATAAGAACATGGCTGCCGGTTTCGAGAAATGATCACGGCAAGCCTGCGCCAAATCACGCCCCGTCACGATTCCCAACTTTAAGGCTAAATGCTGCAATAATATCGCCATAAAATTGGAAATCAAAATGACCGACAGTAACGTGTATCCAAATTGAGCGCCGCCCGCAAGATCGGTGGCCCAATTCCCCGGGTCCATATAGCCGACGGCAACCATGAGTCCGGGACCAGCAAAAGCGAGCATCTTCCGTAGAAAATGAGCATTGGGCGGGACATAGATTGATGAAAAAACCTCCGGTAAACTCGGCGTGTTAGCCGGTCTTCGCCAACCCGGATGATCTGAAGATACTATTTCGTCTTTTGAAGGTTCTGACATTATCAATTGATGTTTTTCAGGAAAAGCGCAGTGTTGTAGTGTGCCCATTTATTAAGTTTATACGATATTACTTTGCAATCCGCCACTTGATGGAACACCCCATGGAGGGCATTTGTTTGAGTGATATTGGCTGTCCGGTGGCATGGTGATTAAGGGCCTCTTTCAACTCTTCTCTCGTCACCTTGCTTTCATCCTGCCAGTTATCATCGATGCGTCCGTGATAGATCAATTTATGATCCTTATTGAACAAATAGATATCCGGCGTGCATTGCGCCTTAAAATCACGGGCCACATCCTGGGTCTCGTCCACTAAATAAGGAAAATTGATTCCCCATTCTTTGATTTTAATCAGCATCTTTTGAGGAGAATCGTCGGGATAGGCCTGATTAATATTGGGATTAATCGCCACGGTCGCGATCTCCAGATTCCTGGCATAATTAGCCAATCGAATGAACCGCGGCCAGACAGCGATGGCGTAAGGGCAATGATTACAGGTAAAAGCGACGAGCAAGCCCCTCTTGCCATAGAGGTCATGCCCCTTATAAACCTTGCCTTCAGGGTCTTTGATTTCGAAATCCGGCATTTTCGTACCTAAGGGAATTGTGACTGATTCTAGTAAAACCATACGCTTTCTCCTCTGGTTTGATTTTTTGGTGGTAAAGTGTTTTCATTATAACTTTCTCTCATGGCGTGTCAAGCGCTAGTACCGGACTGATCGCTACATCGCTACATTAAATTAGCCATTGCTTTGGAAGGTGTATTTTGTATAATCAGTTTCAAGACTTAAAGCGTGGATGACATAAATATTCTTAACCAGGAGCTCTCGATGAAACAGGCGCAGGATCTGCTCATAAAACAGATGGAAGTCGGACCCATGGGAAATTATGTGTATTTCCTGGGAGACGCGAAAACCAAAGAAGTCGCCGTCGTGGATCCGGCATGGGATGTGGATTTTATTTGCAACGCAGCGGCTCAGGAAGGTTGGAAAATATCCGCTATTTTGCTCACCCATGGCCATCCCGATCATACGAATGGACTTAATGATCTATTATCCAAACAGGATGTCCCGGCGTATATTTCCAAATTTGAAGCCTCATTTTTTAAACCCAGGCACAAGAATATACGTGAAACCGAAGATCATGAGAAGATCAAGATCGGTAACATTGAGATTGAATGCCTTTTAACCCCGGGACATACTCCGGGCTGTCAGTGTTATAAAACGGGCGAAATCCTCGTGACAGGCGACACGCTGTTTATCGACGGCTGCGGCCGTGTTGATCTTCCGGGTGGTAATGCCCGGGTGATGTACAACACCCTTTACAATATCATTTTGAAATTGCCTGAATCGACGATGATTTATCCTGGACACCATTACGGAGATGCGGCCTTTGCCACGCTCCGTTCTCAGAAAAAAACGAACCCTTATCTTCTATGCTCCAGCATGGAGGAGTTTCTTCAGGAGCGGATGGGGTTATCTTTCTAGTGCGCCGTCAAATGAATGAACTTCCTTCATCACTCCCTCATAGTATTTTCCGCGAAACATTTTAGTCTATCCGCGATCTTTCGTAAATGATCCGCAAATTCCAAACAGACAAATTCGGCGTTCAGATTGGCTCCTATCGATTTTAGGCGTTGAATGTGGTTCTGTTTAAATTGTTCATGAAATTGGTCGATGTGTTTTTTTCGATCACATATGTTCTGAACCATCTGCGTGTCGGAGTTTCTTAAAATGCATTGCGCGTCATCAAACATGCGATGAAGTTCATTCGTCATTAGTTTAATTTCTCGAGAAGTCGTCTCATCCAAAGAAAAAGACTCTTCTATTTTTTTATCGGCCAAAAGAGCGAGATCTCTGGCGAGATCGCCTATACGTTTCAGATCATTGACATGATGGATCAAAACCGGTAGCCCCTCAGATTCTTCCGGCAAAAGATGCCTTTGAGATAATTCAACGATATATTGGGTGATTTCCGTCTGAAGATTGTCGGTCACCGAGGCATACTCATCAGCCTTTTCTATCTTCCGGGGATCATTTTCAAAGAAACCAGTCCCAGCCTCCAGAACGGATTTCTTGCAGACGCCTAACATATAGAGAGTTTCGTTGTGAACCTGTTCCAGAGCCAGGCTTGGGGTATCCAGCAGGTGATACTCTAAGTACTGTGTCCCAAAATAAATAGACTCCTCTTTTTGGGGAACCAGACGAATGCTCAATTTGACTAACACGTTGATGAAAGGGAGGAATACAAGAGTGTTGAGGATATTAAACACACTGAAGGTCACAGCAATATAAAACATAATATTGGTCGAAGTTACCTCTCCCGGGAAAATTTTGTGGATAAATCCTTCAAACCATCCGGTATAAACAATAGTCATCAGAAAGAAAACTCCTGTCGTATTAAACAACGTATGCGCCATGGCAACCCGGCGGGCGTTGATATTTGTGCCCAGTGAGGCCATTTGAGATGTCATGATCGTTCCCGTGATCGTGCCTATGATAATCGGAAGTGACGATGGAAAACTGATGACACCGTTAAAGGCCAGAACCTGGACAACCGCGATGGCCGCGCTTGAACTCTGGAACACAACAGTCAACAAAATCCCTCCTATGATGCCGATCAAAAGATTTTCACTACAGGCCAGAAAAATTTGTTTAATATGCTCGCTATTCTTCAATGGACTAAAGGCCTCTACCATAAAGTGCAAGCCCACAAATAAAAGACCGCATCCAAGCAAGGCCTTCCCGAGAGATTGTTTGTTTTTGGTTTTGGCCAGAGACAGGGCGGCAAAGCCTATACCCACGGCAGGCAAAGCATAAGCGGTCATATCAACAAAAGCCATCGACGAAATTAACCAGGCCGTGAATGTCGCTCCGACATTGGCCCCCATGATAACAGAGACTGCCTGTTTAATCGTCAAAAGGCCCGCGTTCACAAGCCCTACCACCATGATCGTTGTCGCGCTTGACGATTGAATGAAGCAAGTGACTAAGAGGCCAATAAGTACCCCGAAGAGGGGTATTTTGGTCATATGGTGGAGAATTCTTTTTAATTTTCCGCCGGCAATGCTTTTAAGGCCATCGGACATAGTCTTCATGCCCAAGAAAAAGAATCCCAATCCGCCGATTAATTGAAATAGTACATTCTCCGTCATAATTCTTGAATAACCTCATCTTTATCATCAAAGTCATAAAAAAGTGCCTGTTTTATTATCCAACTATAGAGGCCAAAGGGCAGAATCTTTCTGCAAATATACAAAATTTTGCCTTCCCAATCAGGAATGTTACGGAAAGGCGGATGTTGTTGAATGATGAGTTTTTCTATCAGCGCGGCAACATTTTCAGGATTTTTACGACAGGCGTTAACGAACTTCATGACCTTCGCTTTAAGAAATTGCGAGATCGGATAATAAGGGCTCTGCGGATTATCGAAATTTTTGGCATAACGGGCGTTTTCAAAAAAAATATTTGTTTTGTATGTCCCGGGTTCGATGAGAACAACATCGATGTTAAAGAGTTTTAATTCGTACCTCAGGCTTTCGCTGAAGGCCTCAAGCGCCCATTTGCTGGCATTATAGGCGCCAAAACAAGGGGATGCCGAAAAACCGGAAACGCTTGAGATATTGATAATCTTGCCTCGCCTCCTTTGCCGCATATGGGGAATGACCTCGCGCGTGACATTCTGGACACCGAAGAAGTTGGTTTCCATCTGTTGACGAATTTCCTCGTCGGTTAAATCTTCGAAGAAACCACCGATACCAAAACCGGCATTATTAATCAAGACGTCGATATGTCCATACTCTTTGATCACCCGCGCTATGGTTTCTTTGATGGAATCTTTTTTTATGACATCTAGTTGAGAAATTTCAAGAGTTCCTCCCCGTTTTTTGACCTCATCCAGCAGAGCGTCTTTTTTTTGCGTATTGCGCATCGTCGCTATCACCTGATGGCCTTTTGAAGCCAAACGGCTGGCGGTGATGAAGCCGAATCCGCTCGAACTACCCGTGATAAGAATAACTAAAGCTTGGCTCATTTGTGATATGTTATTTACACGTGATTATTTTTTGGAGCATTAAGAAATCCACGAGGGTCAGAGCGACCATAGCCTCAACCACAGGGACTATGCGGGGACAAAGGCATGGATCATGCCGCCCCTTCACTTCAATAGTGGCTTTCATTAACGACGTGGTTACGGTGTTCTGACTTTGGGCGATCGATGAGGTTGGTTTGATGGCCAGACGCAAGCGAATATCCTCACCGTTGGAGATTCCACCCAAAATGCCGCCGGCGTGATTGGTGTATGTTCGGACTCTATCCCCATCGACAAAAAACTTGTCATTATGCTCAGAGCCTAACATTTTTGCGGCTTCAAATCCTTTGCCGAATTCGATACCCCTGACGGCGCCGATGGACATCAAGGCATAAGCCAGTCGGGCGTTTAATTTATCAAAGACAGGTTCTCCCAGACCGGGGGGGCATCCATGGACAAGGGCCTCAATAATTCCTCCGATTGAATCACAACTCTTGCGCGCCTCTTCGATTTTACTGATCATGTGTTCCGCGATTTCTAGATCCGGGGCTCTAACAATATTTTTTTCAATAACCGAACAATCAATTTTCTTCGCGTAAATATCCCCCACGGCAAGGGTATACGCCACAATTCTTATATTATGTT
Organism: Candidatus Omnitrophota bacterium; assembly: GCA_003528115.1. Taxonomy (GTDB): domain Bacteria; phylum Omnitrophota; class Gorgyraeia; order Zapsychrales; family Zapsychraceae; genus UBA10174. The sequence goes on along the minus strand of DOGZ01000004.1, from coordinate 23,511 downwards.
GGTCAAGAATTCGTTTCGCCACAGCACCGGCGGCAACCCGGCAGGCGGTCTCTCGCCCGGAGGCGCGTCCCCCGCCGCGATAATCACGGATACCGTATTTGGCGAGATAGGTATAATCCGCGTGACCGGGACGGAAAAGATCTTTCATTTCACTGTAATCTTTAGAACGTTGATCCTCATTGCGAATCAACATCGCCAGGGCTGTCCCGGTTGTTTTCCCTTCCAAAACACCGGAAAGGATTTCCACCACATCGGATTCTTTTCGTTGGGTTGTGACTTTGCTTTGGCCGGGACGTCTGCGGTCTAACTCAAATTGAATATCCGATTCACAAAGCGGCAACTGAGGCGGAACACCATCCATGATGACGCCTATGGCAGGGCCATGGCTTTCGCCGAACGTTGTTACTCTAAAAACCTTTCCAAATGTGTTTCCAGGCATATAGATCCATCCCTTGTGATTGTTTAATTTCTTGAATGGGGACTCCCATAAACTATGCCCCTTGGCCGGCACGATACATTAGGACATGGGCCTTCTCTAACGTTATCAGCCCGTCTTTCACCATCTCATCGAGATGAGGCAGAAACTGATTGATTTTTTCTTCGCTGTCGACTATTTCGATAATGATAGGCAAATCTTCAGAAAGCCTCAGAAGCTTCGTTGTGTGCATGTGGCTTTTTGCCCCGAACCCCATAAAGCCTTTCAAAGCCGTGGCTCCAGCCATTCTCTGCTTCTTTGCCAGATGGATAATGACTTCATATAAAGGCTGCCCCTGCCATTTGTCCTGTTCACCGATAAAAATACGCAACAACTTTCCATCAGCAGGAATCTTCATGAATTCGTTCACCTCCTTAAATCCATTCTCCCAATACGATTCCCAGACGAAAGACGAGGAAACCGACAATGACACTTAAAGTAATATTCCAAAAAGCCCGCCATGTCTCACCATCTCTAATCAAATTGGCGGTTTCAAGCATGAACGTGGAAAAAGTCGTAAACGCCCCGCAGAATCCTATCATTAAAAGAAGCCTTCCCCCGGGACCAATGAGAAACTTCTTGTCCGCGAAGGAAGAAAAGATCCCGATAAGAAAACACCCAGTCAGATTCACCGCAAGGGTTCCATAAGGAAAAGAGGAGCCAAAGATGCGGTAGACAAAACCCGCCATATAATAGCGGGCGAATCCTCCGGCAAGCGATCCTATGGCAAGAGCCAAAATATTATTAATGTCCATATGTCTCCATTAATATCCGATTCCACTTAAAGAAGAAATCAAGGCATTCCCGGTATTGGGTCGAGATAATACAGATGATATTCGATGGAGGGCTTTTTAGCGTTAATAAATTTTGATGAACGTATATTATCAAAATTGTATTAATTACCTAATTTGTAAGGTTTTCTTCAGACTGTTTGTGCCAAAATAGTCTACGAATCTATTCCCTTGTTTGGCTACAACAACTTTAACAACCAATCACGCATCCGTCACCGCGCCAAAAGAGGCGGAGCTGACAGATTTCATATATTTGCTCAAAACCCCTCGCGTGTAGCGCGGTTTCGGGGCCGACCAGCGAAGGAGACGTTGTTGGATCTCTTTTTCCGGGACATGGAGGTCAAGGCGTCGTTTTTCCGCGTCAATGGTGATCTGTTCCCCATCTTGCACCACAGCCAACGGTCCGCCGGTGTAGGCCTCAGGGGTGATATGTCCCACCACAAATCCATGGCTGCCGCCGGAAAAACGACCGTCGGTAATGAGCGCCACATCTTTGCCTAGTCCCTTCCCCATGACCGCCGAGGTCGGCGATAACATCTCCCGCATCCCCGGTCCGCCTTTCGGGCCTTCATAGCGGATCACGATCACATCGCCTTTTTTAACCGTGCCGTCAAGAATACGTTTTAACGCGCTTTCTTCCGAATCAAAAACACGCGCGATCCCCACGAATTTACTACCTTCTTTACCGCTGATTTTGGCAATCGCTCCCTGAGGCGCCAGGTTCCCGTACAAAACAACTAAATGTCCTTCTTTCTTTATAGGATCATTCAAAGGACGAATGACTTGTTGCGCCTTGGGATAAGGTTTAACCTTGGAGAGATTTTCTTTTACCGTCTTACCTGTCACCGTCAGGCAATCGCCATGCAGTAATCCAGAGTCCAGAAGTAATTTCATCAGCGGCGTCACACCGCCGATCTTAACTAAATCCACCATGACATAGCGTCCGCTGGGTTTCAGGTCTGCCAGGACAGGAACTTTTTTACCGATTCGGGCAAAATCGTCTAAGGTCAATGGGACATCGGCACTATGGGCGATGGCCAAGAGATGCAGTACGGCATTCGTCGACCCGCCCAAGGCCATGACCAACGTGATGGCATTTTCCAGCGATTTGCGTGTAATGATGTCCCGGGGACGAATCCCCTGTTTGAGTAAATGGATCACGGCCTTCCCGGCGTTAAGACAATCCGCTTCCTTGTCCCTGGAAATAGCCGCCTGGGCCGAACTGTTGGGAAGACTCATCCCCATGGCCTCAATGGCGCAAGCCATCGTGTTGGCCGTGTACATCCCTCCACAAGAACCCGCTCCCGGAATGGCGCAGGATTCGATTTCTTTCAATTCTTTATCCGATATTTTCTTATTGGCATACGCGCCGACCGCCTCAAAAACTGAGACAATGTCCACATCCTTGTCCTGGTAACACCCCGGTAAAATCGTCCCGCCATACACAAAAACAGATGGACGATTCAGACGCAGCATGGCCATAATGCAACCCGGCATATTCTTGTCACAACCCCCAATAGCCACAAGCCCGTCGAATCCTTCACATCCCATGACCGTTTCAACAGAATCCGCGATCACCTCCCGTGACACCAAGGAATATTTCATCCCTTCCGTCCCCATCGAAATGCCGTCGGAGACTGTTATGGTCCCGAAAATAATACCCTTGCCCCCATTTTCATCAACCCCCCTGGCGGACTTCTCAGCAAGTTTATTAATATGCATATTGCAAGGCGTCACCATGGCCCACGTTGAAGCTATCCCGATTTGAGGTTTCTTAAAATCGGCATCTTTAAAACCCACTGCCCGCAACATGGCGCGGCTGGGAGCGCGTTCGTACCCCTCAGTCACCAATGAAGAATATTTTCTTAGAATATTTTTTTCCTTTTCTTTCATAAGATTTCCTTTGTATAAGAGCGCCTCCATCAAGAAGAACGTCCTGCCGATCTTATCCCAACCAAGGTCTTTCCTGTTTCAATCTTTTCTCGTACGTTGAGATTTTTTCCGAAAACTGTTGTGTCCATCCGATTTGATCAAGACCGTTTTCCAAACAGTACTTGCCGAAGGGATTGATATTGAAATGATATTCATTCCCGACACGACCGCTGACGATCTGGCGTTCTAAATCCGCGGTTAACAGAATCCCGGGGGAATCCCACACCATTTCAAATAATTCGTTGATTTCCTCGGATTTTAACGTGATCAGGAGAATACCGTTTTTTATACAATTGTTATAGAAAATATCCGCGAAACTCGGCGCGATAATAACGCGAAACCCGTAATCCGCCAGGGCCCACGGCGCGTGTTCACGGCTTGAGCCGCAGCCGAAATTATCCCGCGATAATAAGATCGTTCCCTCACGGTATTCCGGTTTGTTCAGCACAAAATCAGGATTTTCCTGGGTCCCGGCGTAATCCAGATACCGCCATTCATGAAACAGATGAACGCCAAACCCGGTTCTTTCGATCTTGCGCAAAAACTGTTTGGGGATGATCGCGTCCGTATCCACGTTGACCCGATCAAGGGGAACGACGATGCCTGTATGGGTGACAAAAGGTTCCATTTTTATAAATACTTTCTGATGTCGCTGATCCGCCCTTCCAGGGCCGCTACGGCTACCATTTCGGGACTCATCAAATGGGTCCGGCCTCCCGGGCCCTGACGGCCTTCAAAATTGCGGTTGCTCGAGGACGCGCAGCGATCACCGGGTTTTAATTGATCATCATTCATGCCTAAACACATCGAGCATCCCGCGAAACGCCATTCGAATCCGGCGTCTTTAAAAATTTTATCCAACCCTTCTTTTTCAGCCTGGCGGAGCACCCGTCCTGATCCCGGCACAACAATGGCCTCGACGTTCTTGCTAATTCTTTTCCCCTGAACGATCCTGGCCGCGGCCCGCAGATCCTCGATCCGGCCGTTGGTGCACGAACCCAAGAAGACTTTGTTGATGGTGATAGAAGTCATGGACTGGCCGGGTTTTAAATCCATATACCGCAAAGCGTTTTTCGCGGCTGTACGCGCCACAGGATCTGTAAAACTTTCTGGAAAAGGGACGCAGGCATCAATCGCTGCTACCTGCCCAGGGCTCGTTCCCCACGTGACCTGGGGTAGAATTTCTTCAGCCTTGATTTTGAGAGTCTTGTCAAATAACGCGCCCGAGTCACTCGGCAGGGTCTTCCAATATTGTACGGCCTTGTCCCACAACTCTGCTTCAGGGGCACGGTCGCGTCCTTTTAAATAGGCGTATGTCACTTCATCAGGGGCAATCATGCCGGCCCGCGCCCCCGCTTCGATACTCATATTACAGATGGTCATGCGTCCTTCCATGCTTAATTGACGGATCGTACTGCCGGCGTATTCAATAACATACCCCGTGGCCCCGGCGGTGCCTATTTGTCCGATAATAAACAGAATAATATCTTTAGCCGTCACGCCTTTGGCCAGAACGCCCTCGATATTGATCAACATCGTTTTGGCTTTGTCCTGTTGCAACGTCTGTGTCGCTAAAACATGTTCCACCTCGGAGGTGCCGATTCCAAATGCCAGTGCGCCAAAGGCCCCATGCGTGGCTGTATGCGAATCCCCGCAGACGATCACCATGCCGGGCTGTGTTAAACCCAGCTCAGGCCCTAGGACATGAACGATCCCCTGATCTTGATGCGTGAAATCATAGACGGTGATGCCAGAATCATTGCAATTTTTTGACAACGTCTCCATTTGAACGCGGGAGGTTTCCTCAACAAGCGACCACTCTTTGGTACGCGTAGAGACATTGTGATCCATGGTCGCGAAGGTCTTGTCCGGCCGATGGACTTTTCTTTTAGTTAAACGCATTCCTTCAAAGGCCTGAGGACTGGTGACTTCATGCACCAAATGTAAATCCACATAGATAACGGAAGTATCCCCCTGACTCTCCCGAACCAGATGATCATTCCAAATTTTTTCATACATTGTTTTTCCCATAAACCACCTGCTGGTTAAAGCCCTGATTTTGCCTATGCCCCTCTATTTTCTTTGGCCAACTTTCGCAACACCGTATGTAATATCCCGCCGTTCCTAAAGTAATCAATATCCACGGGCGTATCCAACCGGCAATTCGTTTTGAATTCTTTACGCTCACCGTTTTTCATCGTGGCCGAGACCGTGATTTGCTGGCGCGGCTTTAATTGATCATCAATCCCTTCAAAATTAAAAATCTCGTCGCCTTTTAATCCCAGAGATTCAACCGTTTCGCCGTTCATAAATTGCAGGGGGAGGATACCCATTCCGGCGAGATTGCTGCGGTGAATCCTTTCATAGCTTTGCGCGATCACTACCCTCACTCCCAGCAGGGCCGTTCCCTTGGCCGCCCAGTCACGGCTGGATCCTGTCCCATACTCTTTACCGGCCAAAACAACAAGAGGTGTGGCGTCCTTCTTGTAAAGCATGGCGGCATCATAGATACTCATCTTTTCCTGCGTTGGAAAATGCATCGTCCATGATCCCTCGGTCCCGGGAGCCAGAAGATTACGCAAACGGATATTGGCAAATGTGCCGCGTGTCATCACACGATCATTTCCACGACGGGCGCCGTAGCTGTTAAAATCCGAAGGCGGCACACCCTGTTCAATCAAATATCTTCCCGCGGGGCTGTCTTGGGCGATATTCCCAGCCGGAGAGATATGATCTGTCGTAATCGAATCACCGACCATAACGAGGACCCTGGCCTGCTGTATTCCTTTAATAGGATCCGGATCCTTTTTCATACTGATAAAAAATGGCGGCTCCTGAATATACGTGCTCTTGTTTTTCCAGGAATAAAGATCGGATTTGGTCTCTTTAATGGCATCCCAATTTTTATTTCCTTTATTAACATTTTTATAACGTTTGCGAAATGTCTTGGCTGTGACAAATTTCTTAATCAATTGATTCACTTCCTCTTGGGTCGGCCAGATGTCTCGTAGATAAACGGCCTGGCCTGTTTTATCAAAACCAATTGGATCACAATGCAAATTCATGTCCACAGATCCTGCCAAAGCATACGCGACAACCATAGGCGGTGAAGCGAGATAATTAGCCTTTGTCAGGGGATTAATCCGTCCTTCAAAATTCCTGTTCCCGCTCAAAACACTCGCCGCCACCAAATCTCCTTGCTGGATGGCCTTGGCCACATTTTCCGGTAACGGGCCGCTGTTACCGATGCAGGTGGTGCACCCGTAGCCGACGATATGGAAACCAAGCTTTTCAAGATACGGCATGAGACCGGATTCTCGCAAATATTCTTCAACCACTTGTGATCCCGGAGCGAGACTCGTCTTGACGAAACTTTTGACCTTCAGTCCCTTTTCCACGGTCTTTTTGGCCAAGAGTCCTGCGGCGATCAAAACCGACGGGTTGGAGGTGTTGGTACAACTGGTAATCGCCGCGATCACAACCGACCCGTGTCTCAATTCGTCGGAGGTACCATTGATGGGGATCGACTTGCATAAAGCGTCCGTGGATAATCCATAACCCCTTTCTTTAACCGGCTTGACTAATGACTTTTCAAAGACCTCTTTCATTTCTGATAAAGAAACCCTGTCCTGAGGACGTTTAGGGCCGGCCAGGCTCGGTTCGACACTGGATAAATCGAGCTCAATATGATCTGTAAAGATCGGAATTTTGCTTTGAGATGTATAAAACATCCCTTGTTCTTTCATGTAGCGTTCGACCAAATCGACTTCAGCGTCGCTACGGCCCGTCAGACGGTAATAGTTTAGGGTCTCTTCATCAATCGGGAATAATCCGATGGTCGCGCCGTATTCAGGAGCCATATTGGAGATGGTCGCCCGATCAGGGAGAGTGAGATGTTTTAATCCCTCGCCGTAAAATTCCACAAACTTATCGACAACGCCTTTTTGACGAAGGATCTGGGTTACTGTTAAAACGAGGTCCGTAGCGGTTACGCCCTCTTTGAGCCGGCCGGTGAGTTGAAAACCGATCACTTCCGGCATCAGCATATAGAGCGGTTCTCCAAGCATCACGGATTCCGCCTCGATCCCGCCGACTCCCCAACCGACAATACCCAAACCATTGATCATGGTTGTATGACTATCCGTACCTACTAAACTGTCAGGGAAGGCCAATGTTTCTTTACCGGCTTTCTTCTGAAGCACGCCTTTGGCCAAATATTCCAGATTCACCTGATGAACAATGCCTGTTGAGGGAGGAACAACCTTAAAATTCTTGAAGGCATTCTGTCCCCATTTTAGAAATTCATACCGCTCTTTATTCCGTCTAAATTCTAAAAACACATTCTTATTCAGCGAGGATTTAGAACCGAAAGAATCCACCTGTACCGAATGATCAATGACCAAATCACAGGGCACCTGCGGATTGATTTTCCGGTAATCCCCTCCGAGATGTTTAAGACCGGAACGCATCGCCGCCAGATCCACAACGCACGGGACCCCCGTAAAATCCTGCAAAATGACGCGCCCGGGTTTGAAGGCGATTTCTTGGGCGGTTCGCGCCTGGGGCGTCCAGCCGGCCAATTTCTTTATATCTTCGACGGTGATTTGATAATTGTCACAGTTACGCAGGGCGCTCTCTAAAAGGACTTTAATGGAAAAAGGCAGATGGTCCGCGCAGCCAAGTCCAAGCTTAGTCAATTTGGGTAAATGAAAAATCGTAAACGGTTTTGTCTTTGTCTTGAGTGTTTTAGCAACATCCTTCGGTTTGAATTGAGACGCCATATCATTTCTCCGTTAGGGCCTCGGCCGCGCGGCCTTGGTCAGTATGAAAAGAACCAGGATTTTATGGTGTTTTTAATTTTAGATATTTTTTTTTATTATGCAAATAATATTATAAGTATGATCCCACTTCCCTCAATCGAGCACTTGATGATGATTAAGCTCATGCGCATCGGCAAAGCTGTAATAATTATTGTCTCCGATAATGATATGATCCATTAAAGGAATTTGCATAATTTTCCCGGTATGATACAGGGCTTGTGTGAACCGTTTGTCCTGGGCGCTCGGATTGATATCTCCGGAGGGATGATTGTGCACGCAAATGAGAGACGCGGCGAACTTTTGCAAGGCATATACATAAATTTCACGGATAATCGGAGTCGCATGATTCACTGTGCCTTCTGCGCTATCGTGGATATGGATGATCTGATTCTGAGAATCCAGAAGCACGATTTTAAAAACCTCTTTTTTTAAATCGCGCATGCGCGGCATGAGGATCGCGACAATATCTTTCGAAGATTTGATCTTAACCGGGATTTCTTTGATCTCGTCTTCCCTGAACCTCCTTCCGATCTCAAGGGCGGCCTTAATTTGAGCGATCTTAGCGTCACCCAATCCCTTAAATTCTTTCCACTCACTGGGATGAACATGACTCATTTGCCGGAAAGTGCGGAATTTGTGCATGATTTTGCGGGCGAGATCAAGAGCGCTCTGGCCTTTAACTCCGGTCCTTAAAAGAATAGCGAGTAACTCAGAGTTACTCAACTTATGTTCACCGTCTTTTAATAGTTTCTCTCGGGGCCGGTCTTCTACCGGCCAATGGATAATTGAATTTTTCTGATTTCCTGGAATCATGGTGCTCCCCTTCCATCGTTGCGAATCGACGCGTTGGTTAAGGGGATGCGGGAAGTATTTTACCCAGAAGGCCCCCATTTGACAAATGTTCTTTTTGGGGCGTTGCGGACGTTAGTACGTCATTTCTTGCAGGGCATAGGGAGCGGAAAACGTGATTAAATAACTTTTTCTTAAAGAATTTCACAGACGTAATAAAACGCGCTTCCCCGGGCGCTCGAATTATTCCTTTTCCCGGAGTTTATCCAGATTTTCATGCTGCCCCAACAGGATGAGCAAATCACTGTCTTTCAAGATGTATTTCCCTGTTGGAATAATATTCAAGCGATCATTAATAATATCCTTGACGGCAATGACCTGAACGCCATAGGTGTTGGTAAGGTTTATTTCTTCAAGGCTTTTCCCCAAGTAACGCTGCGGTGGAGCGAGTTCAAGGATGGTATACCCTTCAATAAAAGGTAAATAGTCAATCATATTGGGATTGTGTAACCGCCTGGCCAAAGATATGGCTAAATCCTTCTCGGGGAATATGACTTCGGAGGCGCCCACTTTTTCCAGGATCCGGCCGTGAGGTTCGCTCAGGGCTTTAGCGATGATATATTTGACCCCCCGGTCTTTGACGTTCAACGTTGTCAGAATGGAATCATTGACACTCGATCCGATACAGATCACAACGAAATCCGCCTGATCAATATGTATGGCCTCCAGGGTTTTCGGATCCGTGGCATCAGCCACGATGGCCTGGCTTACCTTATCCTTGATGTCCTGGATACGATTGGAATTCTTGTCAATGACCATGACCTCATGGCCTTTTTGATACAGTTCCGTTGCCAGATAATAACCGAAATTGCCGATACCGATAATAATAATTTGTTTCATAGTTCACCTCACCCGATCATGATGTTTTCTTCCGCGTAATTATAATATTTCTTGGATGACCGACTGACGGCCATCACAACGGTTAAAGGCCCGACTCTGCCTATAAACATGATGAATGATATAAAAATCTTCCCGGCTACGGATAGCCCCGGCGTAACACCGGTTGATAATCCCACCGTTCCGAACCCGCTGACCGCTTCAAACAGCAGATCCAGAAATTTTCCGTGGTTTACCGTAAAGCGTTCACACATCAATAACAGCATGGTAACGGCGCAGATGACCAGCAGACTGACCATGACGACTCCGATCGCTTTATCAATACTGGCCTTTGAAAAAGTCCTGTGAAATATCTGGGGATTTTCCCTTCCGTTAAGTTGGGAAAGTCCTACCAACACCAAAAGACTGGCCGTCGTGATTTTAACTCCCCCGGCACATGAACCCGGGCTGGCCCCAATGAACATGAGCACGATAATAAAAAAAAGGGTTTCGGCTGTAAGATTACCAATGATCAGCGTATTAAACCCGGCGGTTCTCGCGCTCACGGCCTGAAAAAAAGAAGCCAGGAATCGGTCCGGCACAGGGAGAGACCCTAGGGCGTTTCCCCACTCCATAAACGCGATAACCAACGTACTAAAAACCAGCAAGAAGATTGTCGCTGACAGAACAAATTTCGTGTGCAAACTTAAACGGGACAATTTCCTCTTATTCAACGGGAAAGAGGACATCAGTTCAGACATAATAAGGAATCCAATCCCGCCGCTGATAATAAGCCCACAAAGGACTAAATTTAGAAGCCAGTCTTGCTGGTAACTGACAAAGTTGTCTGGGAAAAGACCAAATCCCGCGTTACAGAAAGCACTGACCGAATGAAAGACAGAAAGATAAAGTCCATTTAAAAAACCTTTTTCAGGAAAAAACCGAAGGAAAAGCAAAAAAGACCCAACAGCCTCTACCAGAAACGTAAACAGAATAACGTCCTTTAAAATCGATATAGGGCTGCGCTCGCCGGTGTGTGTAAAAGTGTCATGCAGCACAATGTGTCCGATCATGCTCGGCCTTTTTCCTGCGATCAAAAGCATCAACGTGGAAAACGTCATGATCCCTATTCCGCCGATCTGGATCAAAAACAAGATGACCATCTGGCCGAAAAAGCTGTACGTGGTCCCCGTATCTAAAACCGTCAATCCGGTCACGCAACTGGCCGAAGTCGCCGTAAACAAGGCGTCAATAAAACCCACCCTGCCTTCTACGGTGGCCATAGGCAGCATCAATAAAAATGTCCCGCTTAAAATCAAGATAAGAAAACCGATAATCAATATCCTTGACGGAGACTGCAAAAAAGCTTTGGAAAACCGCGAAGTGAATTTTTCTAATAAAGTTTTATCTGACATTTTTCTTTAAAGTACCCCCTATGGGGTTCATGCCTACCATACTAAAAAAAAGTTTATGACCGCTTATCGCTTCAATGGGGCGTACCTCCTTCAACATCTTAGAAAAGAAAAGCGCTGCAGAAACGCGTAAAACTGAAGATAAAAAAAACAACGTTAATATCTTATAACCTAAAAAAACTGGAAGATATTTAACAAGAAAACCGCCGAGCAGGGCGCCTAAACAAATGGCCAGGCCGTTGAGCAAATTGAAATAGGCGATGCACCGCGCGCGTTTTTCCGGCCGCGCCGCGTCGTAAATAAAATTCGTGCAGCAAAGGTTAAAGCCGGCCCAGACAAAACCCGCAAATGCTTGAACAATCAATAAGAATAACGGATTGCGGTTAATGATCCAAAATAACGGAATGATCCCAATGAGGGGAGCCGTCACTTTTATAATTTTAAGGTTGCCCACTCTGTCCGCGTGCTTCCCCCAACGTCGAATCGATAAATAAACCGTCAGTGCGGCCATAATATTAATGACAGAATACAAAAGATAACTGAACGACAAGTCTTTCAACATGAAAACGGCAAAATAAGGGGCGGCCAGATGAACGGAAAAATTCATGAGAGACACAAATATAACGAATTTGGCGAAATTACTTTCTTTAAGCCGGCGAATAAAATCAAAAAAGGTAAAATGATTTTCTTGATTATATTCTAAAGGCGGTTCATACATTCCTCTTAAATAATTTAAAGAAAGCAAACGGCATAAGAAAGCCAAGGCAAAAATAATCACAAATCCATAGAGCGTGTTGATTTTTTCCATGCCATGAAGGATCATTCCAGCCAGGAAAGTAAACGCGACGATGACAAGCCCCAAATTTCTGCTTCTCCATCCGAAATATTCTCCGCGTTTATTCTGATGGACCAAATCGGACAACAGGCTTCCCCACGCGGGATTCGCCAGGGACCCGCAGGTCGAGAAGAAAATGACACAAAGGATAACCGTCCATGGATTGGCCACATTAAATAAGGCCATGAGGAACATCGTTAATAACACAAACGTTTGCAAAGATATAAAAATACCGATGGTCTTTTTCCGTGAAGATAATTTATCCGCCAAATCTGCGCTTTTAAACTGAACCAGGGAAGAAAAAAGGTTTGGTAAAGCATTGAGAAATCCTACCTGTTGAGTTGTCGCCCCCAATAGAAGCACGAATGGAGTAAAATATTCCTGTGTCAAACCATTCGTCGCGCTTGAAAATATGCCATTGACGTACGATCGTTCAAGGCTTTTGGCAGATTCGGCATTTACGGATTGAGAATTCATTTCGTCTTTACAATTTTTCCAGTACTAGGGAATTTCGCATGAATCAAGGCCGGCTCATTACCAGTCCCATGAATTCTTGCCGATAAAAAAACCAATAATAAACCCGACCAACAATAAAAAAGGAATCAAGATGATGCGTGACATGCTCAGGTCCCAAAATAAAACATGGACCGTCACGACCTGTGTGTTCTGCGACAGAATAATGAGCGCCATAACAATAACAAGTACGACCACAATCATTTTTGGTTTCATAAGGCTCCTGATAAAATTCCTTGAATGTTATTATCTTGAAATTTGGATATATCGTCAAGCTAATGGTTATATAAAATTTGTTTCTTAATTTTGTTTCTTAAATTACACTTGAAATGCATTTCAGGTATGTTTAAGATGAACCTAAAAAATAATCACCCGATGAAATACCTACGATGGGAATTAGTAATATGAAGGTCTGCATACTGAATCCTTCTTTTGGCGATAATTTTGTCCGTGTCGCACGCTGGGCGGCAAAATCCCGGGGACGGGTCCAAAGACACCCGGAGTATCTGCTTATCGCGGCCCAGATATTGATTGATCAGGGGCATGAGGTTAATTTTGTTGAAGCCGCGGCCCGAAACTTTACACCGGAAGAAACTTTTAAAATCGTCGGGTCTTTTCAGCCCGAACTCATACTCATCCACGCCACCACGCCCTCCATTTACAATGACATCGAACAAGCCAGGCACATTAAAGAAGTGTATCCCTGCAAAGTCGCCTTTGCCGGTCAACACGTCTCGGCAGAACCGGATAACACTCTTAAAATCGGTCGCGGGGTAGTGGATTATATTTTACGCCATGAATACGATTACACCCTTCTGGATCTAGCGAACGGTCAACCTCTAAATAAAATTTTAGGTCTGTCCTGGTGGGATGGTCAAAACTTCGCGCATAATCCTAATAGACCTCTTTTAGACGTCAATGAACTTCCCTTCCCTGCCTGGCAACTGATTAAGCCCGAGTGGTATCCTGATGCCGGAAAGAAATTCCCATTTCTGACGCTCTTGACAGGACGTGGGTGTAATAACGGGTGTTCCTTTTGCCGTGATCCGCAATTGATGTATGGCTATCGCCTGCGAAACCGGAGCGCCCAAAGGGTTGTTGATGAAATGGAATACGACCTGAAAATCCACCCACAGATCCGCGAAATCATGTTTGAAACAGACACCTTCGCGGCCGATCCACAGCATGTGACAGCGGTCTGCCAAGAAATCATCACCCGAAATATTCATAAAAGAATTTCGTGGTCATGTAATATGCGCGTGAATACAGACCTATCTCTTCTTCCCTTGATGCGCAAGGCCGGATGCCGAATGCTTATGACAGGTTTTGAATTTGGGTATGACGATGGCCTGAAAGCAATCAATAAAGGAGGAGTCAGTGTGGAGATGGCTCGTACCTATGCTGTGCGCGCCCACGAGTTGGGGTTTACCATCCATGGCTGCTTTATGATCGGCGCCCCGGGGGAGACCAGAGAAACAGCTCAGCAAACCATTGAATTCGCCAAGTCCCTCCCCTTGGATACCATCCAAATCACAGGTGTCGCCACCTATCCAGGGACTTCTCTATATAAATGGGCCAAGGAAAATAATTTCTTAAAAGCCCATGACTGGTCAGAATGGCTTACGGCGGAAAAAGAACAGAAAACACTTCTTGATTACCCTCAGTTATCCAGTGACGAGATTGACTATTTTATCGATAAAGGGCTGAAAGAATTTTATTTGCGTCCGCGGCAGATATGGCAAATGCTCCTCTCTATCCGTTCCCTGGGTGATTTTCTGCGGAAGCTTCATGGGTTGAAAGCGTTTGTTGACTATTTTGTCCATAAACTCACAGGAAAAGATAAAAAAAACAAAGTGATACCATTGGAATCCGAAAGTCTTCAACCCACACGCATGTCCTAAAAAGATTCAACTACAAAATGACTAATAATTATGTTGCAGTTTGACAAATAATTTTGATTTTGATATAGTAGCCCCTGCTTTCCGATAAATTTCTGATAAAATTTATTAAACCCGGATAAATCTGATTATTACTGAAGGAGGTCTAAATGTCCCACGTTGTTACGGAACCTTGCGTCAAATGCAGATATACGGACTGTGTCGCAGTCTGCCCTGTGGATTGTTTTCATGAAGACCCAGAGATGCTGGTTATTGATCCAGAGGTGTGTATTGATTGCGGCGCCTGCATTCCTGAATGCCCGGTTCAAGCGATCTTCCCTGAAGAAGATGTCCCCGGTCAATGGAAGAATTATATTCAACTGAATGCCCAAAAGGCTAAGAATTTACCTGTCATTACCGAGAAAAAAGAACCTTTGGTTAAGAAATAAGACACCTTTTCCTGGATTTGCTAAATAAGCCTCTCTTTTGAGAAATCGAAAAAGAGGCTTATTTTTTTGTTCCCTGCTTTCAAATGTTCTCGTTAAACAATTCTAAATTTCTTTGGATCATATTCAAAAGACGGGCCTTTGTGGAATCCCCTTTAAGTTCACTAGGTTTAATCGGTTTCCACTTCTCAGGGACAAGGACTTGCGACTCAATGAATCGGTCAATGGCTTCTTGAAAGTGCTGGATGTCTCCCTTGTCTTTGAGATCGATGGCTTCCTTAACAATCCAAAGAAGACCGTCCCCTGTGCTGCGGTAGGGATAATTGATGACGGACGAACGTTGGGCGACCACCTTTAGGGTGCCCCATGGTTTTGGACTGACCGCGCAGATGAGGTCGCGATAGAATCGCTGAAACGCCTCAGCCTTTTCCCCGCGGATTTTTGTCAGTTGAAGATCGTGATGATTGACATAGGAAGCGGCCATAGTTTTACAGAATTGTTCGGGGGACAAGTAGGGCCAATTCTTGTCATCCATTATTTTGTGTTTCAATATAAACTTGGGCAATTCCCGCAGGATGTGCCGCACTAAGAAAACCGGGGGATGATCAATGCCGTCAGCGACAACCTTCTTTCCTTGCTTTGTCTTAACATCTTCAAAATAATTGAGCGTTGTAATAAAGGCATTGACCTTTGACGGGGCGCGCGCTGTCAGTTTATTAATCTGTTGGGGCGTAAAACCAATCCGCGCAAGCGTTCTTTCCTGCCGCGTGCTCAGAAAATATTGATCAAATAACTTGAGCGTCGGATCGTCATCAAACACCTTAAGATTCTTTTTCTTCCCCGTCACAATAAAATCAACGGCTTGGGCAAAGACCTGAATAATCTTTCGGGCCCAATAACGTTGTTCATTTAAGGAAGTCGAAAACCGATCCACATCTTCATAACGATATTTATCATGTTTGGCCGCGAACTGGCGGATAGAACCATAATCAAGGATCGCGCCGCTGGCCAGCATATTGTCCCCATCCCAGGACAGCCAATTAAAAATATATTCATCCTCCATCACCGCGGCCAATTTGGCATAGACTTTCGCCAAATAAACGAGGGCTTGACGATATCGTTTGTGCCCTCTTCGCTGTAAAACTAATGAGCCGTTTGTTTCCTGACGTCTTAAGAAATAATCAAACGATTTCTCAAGACCGTCATGATCTTCCATCTTCAGATAGCGAAAAAGATGCGCCGGGCGGATAAGATTCAGTGCGGTTCTGATGCCGATAGCGGTTTTGTCTTTGTAGTCAATAACCGCCAAGCAGCGTTCCGTCGGGAGTCCTCTTTGATAAAAAATTTCTGACATAATGGCGCTGGCCAGCATCTCCTCCAGGTCCGCGAGCCCCGAAGCATATCCATATTGTTGATCCCCCGTTTTCAACAAACCATCCGCTGCTTGAGCCCCTGGACACAATATCGTGGCGCCCGTGCCCCGGCTGGTCACATCAAAAGTCATGGTCTTTGTTTTGACAACGCCATTCCAAATCCCCCTTCCATCGCCGGAGGTCTTGCCTTGTTTATTTTTATGCTGGGCCTGCAGGTATCGCGTGGCCATGTAGAGGCGGTCTTCAAGACCATCTTTGGGGAAGGTTTTTTTATTGATCCAGTCGTGTTCATTAAGGATTCTCAACGCAAAAGTCTTGAGGATGATCTCTTCCAATTGGTGATTCATGTGAGAAGGATGTTTCCGGGCAATCAGTTCCATTTCACGGGCCAAGGCAAAATTAAAAAATAAGACCCTCCCCCCTTTCCGGTAGCGCACGGGATAATCAATATAACCGTCCTCGCTGACCTCCCGCCAGGGATGATAACCATTGATTTTAAAGAATTTTTCGTACATGTCCGTTAGGAACCGTGAAATTCTCTCATACGCTCAATCCTTTTTAAAACCGTCGGATGACTGTAATCAAAGAAGACTTTTAAAGGATGCGGGGTTAAGTTGGATAAATTATCGACGGATAATTTCTTCAAGGCCATGATCATGGCTTCCGGTTTTTGATACGTGCGCACGGCAAACTGATCGGCCTGGTATTCATGGTGCCTTGAGATATTGTTGGTGATGACCGACAAGACCAGACTCACCGGTGTGTAAAGAAATCCGAAAAAGAACAGGCTGGCGTAAATGGAAGTCTCTTCCATCCGGAAGGCCGAGAAAAGCCCGGCGTTGTCGATGAAAAATCCCATCAAAAAAAACATCAGACCGGCATTGATGATGGACCAGACGACCATCTTGGTGACATGCCTGAGTTGACAATGACCTATCTCGTGCGCCAGGACAGAAACCAATTCGTCGATCGTGTGGCGCTCGATGAGGGTGTCGAATAAAGCGATACGCCTGTATTTCCCGAATCCCGTGAAAAAGGCGTTTGTCTTGGTGGAGCGCCGGGAACCGTCCATTTTAAAAATCCCCTGAATCTGGAAACGCTGGGTCTTGGCATAGTTTTCGATGGCCTGTTTCAAGACGGAATCTTCCAGGGGGATAAATTTATTAAAAAGCGGCAGAATCATGACCGGCGCCAGGAATGTGATAAATAATTGGAACAGGGTCACGGCGCCCCAGGCATAAATCCAGGCCAAGGCCCCGGCTTTTTCAAAAAACCAGATAATGAGAGCATACAGGATCCCGCCGAGGACAACGCTCAAAAGGACACTCTTGAGAATATCCAGAATAAACGTCTTCTGGGAAGTCTTGTTAAATCCGAATTTTTCTTCAATGACAAAGGTGCTGTAATAAGAAAACGGGATCGTGGTCAGGAGAGAAACCCCCATCAGGACGCCGGCAAATATCAATCCCGTGACGATCTCTCCCTGGGCGATACCTCTGGCCAACCGGTCAATAACATTAAATCCGCCCAACACAATAAAGGCTGTCGTCAGAGTCAATGTGAACCCCTCTCGGATCAAATGGAATTTAGTCGTGGCTTTCAAGTAATCCTGAGATTTCCGGTACTTTTCCGGATCATACGTGTCTTCAAATTCTTCAGGGACTTTGGTGGATATGGCCTGGAGATTTAACATTTCAATCATTAACTCCAGACAAAAATGACCAATCAAAATAACCAAAATTACGATCAAATAAATATTCATCCTTCCTCCCATGGCATGACTGATGCAAGTTTTAATAAATTTATGAAACTTCCTATGGTCTTTTTAAAATCATTATCGCGTGCTGCCAAGCCCAGCCTGCGGGATGCGCCCAATTCCCGCTGGTGGCGACAACCTTGAAATGCTCTTGAATATAACTCGCCAGTAACCGGCAGTGCGTCGATCCGAACAGGCCTAACCCAGCTTCATTACCAACAATTCTGTTTGATAACAGAACCCAGCGGACATTTTGCTTTTCCAGTTCTGAGATAACCTCCCGCTCCTGCTCTTCGGGAATATAAATATATTCAAAATAACTCAAAAGCTGGACAGGACTTTTTCGAGAAGTCAAATAGTAATATAAAGGTTCATACGGGGCCGCGAAAAATGTTTTCTCCGGGACTTTTTCAAGAAAACGGCTGGTTTGAAGAACAGTTTCGATCCAGGCGGGCGTGTTTTGGACATAAACGCGCGCCTTGGGATGGGAGACAAAATGCTCCGGCTGTTTATAAATTTGTAACTCTCGTTCATGATTCCTATATCCGACGATAATTATTCCAAAAATCAGAAGATACCCGACAGGCTTTGTCCAGGACGGCATACCCATTTCCCCCAAATGCCACAACAGAAAGATCAGCACCATTCCCCAAGGAAGCATCCAGAAGAGACGATACATAATCCCATTAGGCAAATATTCATGAAGATTAAGCACAGCGAATATCGCCGTTAAGCCGGCCAAAAACATAACGGCCCGATGTTCCGGGAGGACGGCTTTGTTGAATACAACCCAATAGATAGCCACCGCGGTCAGCGTGAGGAACCACGCCGTAGACAGCATTCCCAAGAGACCATCCGTATAATTCATCCAAAGGAATAGACATAAATTCCCTACCGCCTTGGTCAAAGGGATATTATAAAGATGCTGTCCCCAGAAAGGCAGAGATTGTTTAATCACGTAAACTGGAAGTCCACGCAAAAAGAGGCTGTAGACCCCGCCGATAAACAACGGGACGCCGGCCACAGCCGCGATATAAAATATTTTCTTGTTTGCGTTCCAAGGCCTTTGATCAACACGATCAATCCACGCCACGGCCAGAACAAGAAACACCAGACTGGCAAGTCCGAAGTTGATTTTTATTAAGCCCGTCACGCTAACGGCGCCCAACGCCATAACTAAATATCGATCCTGCCGTCGATTCAAGTAACAGGTCACGCCATAGAAAAGCGCGGTCATAGCGGTGATGGCTCCGGTATGGTTGTAGGTAAAATAAAAATCAGGGAAAAACATATAAAAACAAAGCGCGGCCAAAAACGCCCTTAAAACTGAGGTGACCTCAGCCAGACTCAAGAAAATCAAAACCCCGCTGAAGAGCGTCAGGATAATCCGTCCGATCAGAATGCTGGGAATGCTGACGCCGAGCCATTTAAAAAAAAGACTGTAATAATACGGCATCAACGGTCCATAGACCCACCAATAATCCCTGAAAGGGACATCTCCCTTGAGCGTCCGTTCAAACGCGTAAAAATCCCGCCCATGATCTCCCTGTGCCAAAAGACCCGCGAAGTCTGTGGTTGGCGCGAAATAAACACTCCCGCACAAAAGCGTCAAGAAGACAAAGATTTTCTTTATGGTCCTGGGATTTTTCAAGAACGTGTGCGGGAAGAGTTTCATATTTTATTGAGAAATTCAGGGCACCTTCAGTCCCGGTTAAAGACTTTCGCGTGTGAAGAGTTTGCGCTTATAAACTCCACCAACGCCCTGGCCGCGATCTCATGAACGATTTCATTGGGATGCTGATCCGTGGGGTGAACCCATAAATCCGTATCTTTATATCTCTTCAACCGAGGCCATAAATCAAAATAGGGCAAGTCAACGCCTTCCATCAACTGATGCAATTGCGCGTGAATTCTTAATAACGGATGCGCGGGATCATCCAGGCGGTACATAAGGGGAAAAATCATAACGTAGACCGGGATCCCGGACTCTTTTTGATAATGGGCCAAAGCGGATACCGCCTCCATCGTCATTTTCCAGGAAGGGCTCCCGGAGGCATAGAGGTCTTGATAATATCCGATCGTTTGCCGGCTGATTTTATGGCCCTGCCAGAGAATCCAGAATAAACGTGATAGACGAAAGCCCCTGATCCAGGACGGCGCCGTGTCCAAAGAACCCAGGCGGTCGAATTCTTCGACCCTGCGCGAAGAACGCAGGAACCCCTGTCCGCTTCTATAAAACAAATAAGGTTCCACATCGTTGATGGTATACCCGATCACCACCATATCCGGTTGCAAGTAACGGGCGTATTCATTCAATAGCCCCCATTCCTGCTGAGTGTTATATCCCCCGACGCCTAAATTAATTATTTCTACAGTCTTATTCGGGAACAACCCTTGTTCGAGCGCAAACCTCCGGAATTGCTGCGGATAAACATCTTCATCGTAAACACCTTCGCCGAAGGTAAACGAATCTCCGATAAAAATTATCCGGACAGTGTCAGGAGGTTTTTCGACCTGAAAGGACGTTGTGCTACGAAATCCCTGCCGGTTCGTCGTATGCCAGACCTGATTACCGTCTCGAAAATATCCCCGGGGATTACCATCATATTGAAAGGTAATGCGTGTCGCCGGGACATTGACATAAAGGATATTTTCGCTGGCGACCATGCTGAATTGAAGCGGGGCACTGTGGGGCTTGGATGGTTTGGGGATCCCCCACAACGCCAAGAATCCTTCCGCCAAAAGAATAAAAACTAAACCATTGATGAATAAAAGAAATAAAACTCTAAAAAAAAAAGACAACTCATGGAATTGTCTTTTTTTTTAATTCTGGATAAAAATAACCTAAGCTTCATCATAGGGGAGCCGTTCTTTAAAAACCGGTTTGTCTCAGACACAAACAGCCCTGCCGCCGGTCTCCCATCTTTCTTTCAATCGAGGATTGTCCACCCAGGACAACACATAATCCGAATATTCTTTTCCTGTCACGCCCGTTTCTCTTCCGGTAATGGTCATCTTTTTCTCATAGACGCCGCAGACTTCAAGAGCCATTTCTACTTTTTCGGCCTCCGGTTGGTGGCCGATATGTCTTAACAGCATGGCGCTCGCGCGGATCATGGAACAAGGATCGGCGTATTGGGCCCGGCCCTCTTTGACCATACGCGGGGCGCTGCCGTGAATAGCCTCAAACATGGACCAATGTTTACCGATATTGGCGCTGCCGGCCGTCCCAACCCCTCCTTGCAACTGGGCCGCTTCATCCGTTAAAATATCGCCGTAAAGATTCGGCATCACCATCACCTTGAATTCCCGGCGACGTGCCGGATCAATCAACTTAGCCGTCATAATGTCAATGTACCATTCGTCTATCTTAATATTCGGATACTCTTTGGCTATGCGAAACGCGACCTTGGAAAAACGGCCGTCCGTCGTTTTAACGACGTTGGATTTTGTTATAACCGTCATGCGGTCGATTTGGTTTTTCTTAGCGTATTCAAAAGCCATTCGGACAATGCGTTCCGCGCCCTGTTCCGTAATCACTTTAAAATCCACGCTTAAATCCTCCGAGACATCAAATCCTTTAGAGCCCAAAACATAGGCCCCTTCCGTGTTCTCGCGAAAGAAACACCAGTCGATACCGTCCTGCGGGATGCGCACCGGCCTGACGTTGGCGAAGAGATCGAGCTCACGGCGCATCGCCACATTGGCGCTTTCAATATTGGGCCACGGGTCTCCCACCTGAGGGGTCGTGGTTGGACCTTTTAAAATAACATGACAAGCCTTGAGTTCATTGAGGACATCCTCAGGAATCGCCTTCATGTGTTTGACTCTGTTTTCAATAGTCAATCCTTTGATATCTCTAAAGACAATTTTCCCTCGAGCCACTTCCGTCTTGAGAATGTACTCCAGGACGCGCTGAGCCTGCTTGGATATGAACTCTCCAATGCCGTCTCCCCAACAGATACCGATAATAATAGGGTTTAATTTAGAGTAATCGATCCATTCGGTGTCTTGCTTCATCCGCTCGACGCGCTTGAGCTGATCCTCCATAAGCTTGCCGAATTTATCTTTTGCCGTTTCAATCAATGCGCTTGACATGCGTATCTCCCGTCATTTTTCCTCATTTCCATTTAGAAGGAAATGACGAGGCTCGTCATTTAGAATTAAATGACGGCCTTTCCCGTCTTCGATAATGCCATAATTTTCTATTCACAACATACTAAAATTTTCAAAGTGAGGGTATATTAACAGCTTCTTTTATTTTATTCAACTATCAGAACATTTATTTCCTCATGAAAACAAAGTTTTGTTTACATGGAGATGAAATACCGCGCCGTATAGTATTTGGTGACGACATCGCCGGCTAAAATGAGACAAAAGCTGCTGGATAACATTTCATTGATGGCAGGGAGTCTTCTCCAATTTAAGCTTCCTTTGACAAAATACAGCATGGCTAAAGGCAATAATGTGCCGATCCATAAGACAAAAAATAATAAAAAACCGTCCGACTTAAAGAGGAAATTCGATACAGGAGTCATCTGTCCTTGATATAACAGCCTGCCCGTGAAGAAAACACCCACATCCCAAACCCATCGAACAAACAGCAAGACAATAAAGATTCGAACGGTTCGGCGCAAATATTCGAAGGAGAGCCCTTCATTCTGGGCGTACCAGAATCCCAGCCCTAGAGAAAAAAGTGAAAAACTTAAAATAAATCCGCTCAATAAGACCATGAAGATCAATCCGGGGTTCGGGCCAAACAGACAGGCCAACAGAAACGTCATAAGAAACATACCCAAAAAACTGGTCGCGGTCAGTTGCCCCATTTTTGGGTAAGGCTTCTTCCAGTTATAAAAAGTCACATATAAAAAGAGACACTTCCAACCCAATACGAACAGCTTCAGGGTTAAGGGCGCGCTCAAGAGCAGGAAACAGATAACGGCTATTCCACCAAAGAAATTGGGCAAGCCCAGATGAAATTTATAAAAATCATTTTTAAGGGGATTCTTGGCGACGCTCCAGAGGCATAAGGGATAGAGTACAGCCAGATTTAAACACGCTAGAACAAAAAAATTATAAAACATTTTCAAACGCTCTTAGCCATTCGTTTCGGCTTGTTGCGGAATGTCTTATTCTCAAAGGTTTTTCCCTTCTCCAAAGCCGCCTCCTTACTATCCGCGGCATAGGCGTAATCGGATAAAAGCAAAACATTTGACCCAAGCCCTACCTCGAGGACCCCTGGCCCAATCGCGAAATATTTTATTCCCTGATCTTTTTCAAGAGTCAAAAGGCCTTTGGCTAAAGAAGCCACCATCGGAGTATGATTCGCCAGGACACCAAAAGATCCACAGAGACCCGGAGCTACTAGAGACTGGATCTGCTCGTCAAAGATCTTGCCGTCAGGCGTTATAAGTCTAAATGGATACGTCGGCATAGAATAGTCCGTTTACAATCCAACACACAACGGTCTTCATCATTAAAGACGCTTAGCCTTTTCTAATACATCATCGATATTCCCGACTAGATAAAACGCCTGCTCCGGGACATCATCATGCTTTCCTTCCAAGACCTCTTTAAAGGAACGAATGGTGTCATCTAATGGAACATAACGCCCCG
>DOGZ01000003.1 GCA_003528115.1 Candidatus Omnitrophota bacterium | reverse complement strand
CTGTCGCTGAAAAAACGGGGATGGGAGGTTTTAAAAAAAGATAACTATACTTGTAAAAAATGCGGCAGAAGTCCAGGAAAAGATAAAACCGTAGAACTCGAAATCGACCATATAGTCCCCGTAGCAAAAAATGGCACGAACGAGGTGGACAATTTACAAACTTTGTGCCATGAGTGTAATCAAGGCAAAAAGGATAGATTTTAAGAATAAGTGTTTTATTGTGGAGGCGGTATGGATTTGGACGATGAATGTCCAAAATAAATAAAACCGCGTCTGCCTTTGCGGATAGTCATTTTCACAAGTANNGCCTGGCGTCCACGACTACCCGTTTTTTGCGTACCAAGAAACGGAGAAGTCTCGCCATCGAAACGTTGTTTCGACGGCGGACTTTCCGCCACTAATATAATTATGCATTACCTTTACATCTTACTGAATGAGGCGAAGACACGGGAGTTAATGATTTTTTTATAAACTTATTTTCACTATTAGTAAGTACATCTTTAAGCGTGGGGCAGTTAGGGACGGTTTGTCATATTGACATGAAATATGCGCTTTGATACATTTAATACAGAAGTGATAATCAGGAAATTCAACAAAACAAAGTTTTTAGAATAAGAGATAAAAGGGTGAAGAGAATAATAAAAGTTTTAGTAATTTTATTCTTGAGTTGCATTTTAGCTTCACAAATGTGTGAATCTGCTCAGCCGTTTCAAGCTTCGAATGTTGTGGATGATTCCCCAGATTTGGAACGTTGCACGAATCTCGATTTTGGCGTCCAATTTCTGTGCAGAAAAGACTGGAAAATGCAGGTTAATGAAAAAGAGTTATTTGTTATTATTTCATCTGAACCCACGGTGTCTTTTGTTCTTGAAAAGATAGACCGTAAAATTTTTCTTTTAGGGCAATTAACGAAACACATATTGCAGGAAATGGGAAGGTATAGCGGTGGGTTTAATACGGAGTCTGTTCAAATGGCTGGGAAAGCCGCTGTTAAGGTCAAAGCTTTTTCAGATAAATATCCAGAAATCCGTTTGACAGATTATTATGTGATTCATAATTTTGGTCTTTATAGAGTATCTTTTACCGTTTATCCAAAAGCAAAATGGGATGATTATCAATACCTTTTAAAGAAAATTGCTGATTCTATCATTTTTCTTGAGAGATAAATCGTTCCTGACTGCCTCAAGAGTTTATAATTGATTCTTAACTTATTGTGGTTTAAGGTATTAGGGAATTTCATCCAGTGAGTTGACAATTATTAGAAATAATGCAATACTTACAATGGATCATCAAATTTCCAATTTATTATTTAAATTTTTATATTAGTGATAATTTCTTTATAAAATTCTTCTCCCCTTTATTATTTATAATTATTCTCAAGTTTCCTTTTAAGAAAATTCTAAATTCGACTCAATTTATAATCTAACTCTGGGATAGAGATTAAAGATTTGTTAAAAAATTTTTTACAAATTATATTAAAGGGGCAAAAAAGAGCTCTTTGTTATTGGTTTCTTACTAATTTTGCTGTAGGGATTCTGGCTGTTACCCCTTCGACTGGTATTGCCGCCCTTAGTTTAAGTGCTAATCCTATAGATGGCGGAAATAGTTTAAGATGGGGAAGGGTTGGTACCACCTTAGAGGAAAATAAAGAGGTTAGAATTCGCGTCAGCGCTTCAGAAGGGAAACAATATCAGGTTTATCAGAGGATGGTAGAACCGCTGGTGAATGAAAGAGGTATTAGTTTGGGCCCAGACGCGATCTTGACGTATGGTTTAATAGGTTCTAATTCGACAGGGACACTTTATTTACAAACGCCCGAGAATTTTGGATTTGGTGATCAACTCGTATACACATCTGGGGCAGATGGAGATAGTGATTCTTTTACGGTTGTTTATTCAGCGAGTGCTGATCGATTAGGGGCCTCAGGAAGTTTTTCAGGAAGGATTGGGTACACTATTAGATCTGATACACAAGACACCGTGTATTTGAATGTTTATCTTGATGCTTTTGGTGAATTAAAGATTGATCTTCAAGGTTCCACTTCACAGGATAGAGTTCGTCTGAGTTGTAGCGGCGTGAAAACAGAAGAGGGATATATTCAAATTTCTTATTCTGGGAATGTGGGAGAGCCGATTAAGATTTACCAGGAGGTCGAAACTTTACCACAGAATGAATCGTTTGAAGCCATAAATCAAGGTCTGTTGAAATTTATGATATCGGAGGGCGCCCAAGGAGAATCCTATTATCAAACATCTTCGGATTTGGATGAAAAAAGAATTCTTATTTATTCTTCTGAAGCGGGAGAAGACACGATAAGGGTCAATTTCGCGGTTCAGCCGGAAGATGTCGATAATCAGAAGGCGGGTTTATTTAGCGGTAAATTGAGATATATTGTCGAAAGAATGGGAACTGAGAAGGATCTTTCGGCTCATTTGGAAGTTGAGGTTAAACCGGTCTTTAATATAGATGTTCAGCTTCCGCCCGAAGGAGTTTCGTTTTCAAAACTTCTTCCAACAAGCGAGCCTCAAATGAGCGAAGTGTATGTGACGGTTAAATCTAATTTAGGTAAACCCTATATGGTCATTCAGGATGTTGTTTCTGTATTGACGAATGAAAAGGGTCATGAAATTGACAAGGAATACTTTAGCATGAAAGGAGAACTGGTAGAGACGGACAGAGGGAAAATGGTTATGACGGAATTTGCCCCTGTGGAACAAGGAGAGGCTCCGATTTTTTTCTCGGATCAAAAAGGGTCTTCAGCAAAGTTTAAGATGTTTTATCGCTTACGACCCTATGCAACCATGGAGGCGGGCGATTACTCGTCGGCGATCATTTATTCTTTAGGAGAAATGTAAATAAAATGTATTTAAATTAAATAATAAATAAAATTTGTAATGTTTAAGTTTAGAGAGAAAGGAGTTGTTCATATGCAAAAATTAAGGTTAGTTTTACTCGGCGTGTTTTGTTTATCATTAATGGCCCCCACGGTCGTTTTTGCCGTTTCGACAAGCTTTGTTGTTTCTGCCTCGATCCCGCAAGCGACAGGGGTTAGTATTTCAGCAACAAAAGTTCTTTCCGATGGTAATCAATGGGGAGCTAGTGTTACAGCGCTTGATTTCGATCCTATGACATTGGATTCAGAAAACGGTGTCTGGCTGCCGGATCATTATTTTGCCATTGATGTGGGGGCAACCGGAGGCGCGGGAAGTCCCGATGTTACTGTGACTTATGTCGAAGGGGCAAAACCAACAGGCCAAACGAATGGGCTTGGTTATAAATCAATAGCCACTTTTGTTAAAGTTACGGGTGCCACAGGGAATCAAACTGAAACTGAGTTAAACGCTCATGGCCCGAAAAAACTTCTTAAGGATTTGTCCGGTGAACAAATTACGGACACCGAGATATCCGGGGGTTTCTTAAGAATTTATGTCGGGGTTTTTCCCGGAGACGATCAAGATATTCTTGATGCCGATGGAGAGCCGTTTACCAATTCCGATAAGCCCGGCGATTACGATGGCACATTAACGATCACAGGAACGGTGTCTTAAAATAAATGGATTAAAGGACGAGGGCAGGTTGATCAACCTGCCCNNATCGTTTAGCCCACGCACAGATCCTTCTTGAACAGGGGAAAATTAAACTTGCTCTACAACCCGGGGCCACTATCGTCGATTCATTAACCATTCATAATAATTCAAATCAAGAAGCCAGAGGTCATATTTATTGGGAGGACTTCCTTTATCTCCCCCCTTTTGACGGGAAAAAGAAATTTCTTCCTTCAGGGACAACTCCCTTGGCGTGTGGCGCCTGGATTAATTTCTCCCCCAAAGAATTTGCTTTACCGCCTTTCGGCAAGAAGACGATTGCCTATACGATTAATGTCCCGAAAGACGCGCGCGGGGGATATTACGGTGTCCTGTTCTTTGAGAAGGACGCGGAAGAAATGAGTGGGAAAAAGGGGCTCAATGTTGTCACGAGGGTGGGAAGTCTTTTTTTTCTTGAGACACAAGACAGATCCAAGATGGCGACATTAGAGAACGTGACCATGACCCTTCATACCGTCCGGGGAAGTTTTACTAATAAAGGGAATGTGATTTTAATCCCTGACGGCATTTTTTATATCTTAGATGAGCAGGGTCTTGTGGTGGATCGGGGTGAGGCAGAAAAGATTTATTTACCTCCGGCGGAAACAGCGGAGTATTCAATGAGTTTTAGTCCGGAACTTCCAGTGGGTCGATATACGATGGTGATGACCATGGATCTGGAGGACGGGGATGTGATGGTTAAGGAAATTGATTTTGAGAAAATGTCGTCCGCTGAGCTGCGTGTTTTAAAAACCCGTGATTGAGAATCGCCGCAGTATTAAGAACCAAAAAATTCAAGAAAACAGGTTGGTAGAAAAGGGGGGCTGATATCCGATATTCTTCTATTACCTGAGGACCATGGAAGCGGGTGTCTTTAAAAAAAAGTTGGGAAGAAGTTTGCTATCACGATTTTTGTCATGTAATATTTCTTTTATCCGTCATGAATGTAACGTTGATAGTATGAAATTTTCTAACTTTCTTGAAAAGAAAGCATCATGATCCTGTTAGGCTAAGCGAGACAAGGCAGGCTTATCCATAGGTAATAATGAAAAATGATCGTTAGCCCATGTTTCCAAAATCACTGTTTCTTCTAGTTTGTATCGTTTTCATTTCAACGACTCTTCCCATGTCTGCCATGGCTACGGCAGATTACCCTCGGACATATGAATTGTATATGGAATTGGGGAAAAAGGCGATTGACGATCGTGATTATGTCCACGCCCTCAATTACTTTGAATACGCTCACCTGCTTTATCCCGCAACCCAAGATCCTATTTCTTATATCAATCTAATCAAAAGACTTCAGCAGGGCCGTCTGGAAATTGTACTTCCCCCTCAGGAAAAAAAGGGGTCGAGGGCCGCAGGGATGACGGAATTGCCGATTAAAGCAAAAGAGCCCATCCTTGAAAAGATAGGTCAGTTTTCCAGATCCCGAGATGAGGCCGTTACCGGCGCGTTAGATCTCATGGAATCAACGCAGAAAGAATCGGCAATGACGATTCAACAACCGGAACAACCCCAAAGAGCGGAATCCATACCTTTTCCTGAAGAGAAAGTCCCATCCCTTTCAAAAACAGTACCTTCCCCGGAACGCAAGGAGATCAAAGATGGGGAAATGAAACAAGCGACAGCTCCTGCGGAAACGCTCCCGGATAAAAAACAAGAACCTTCTTTAGGTAAAGTCATTGTGTCACAGAAGGAATCAGAGCTATTGAAGGGACCGAAGGTGGTTTACTTAAATGACGAATTATGGACCACGCAGCCTAAAACTCTTCTGAGGGTCGAGTTAAATTCATCTGTCGTCCTCGAGGGGCGGCATATTGAACGGTCCCTGATTGTTATCCCTGGATTTATTGAAATCGAAAGAGTCGATCGTGACAGAATAAAAATTATCGCCAAGAAACGCGGTTCGACGTTTGTGCATGTGTGGGATGACACAGGCCGCTGGACATTGGATACAGAGGTGATTTTTCCCGCGGCTTTGGCCGCCATTAAGGTCAGAGAGAAAGAAGCCGAAGAAATGGCTGAGCCTTTCCGAATAAATTATTCATCCGATTGGGGAACCTTTTACAGAGGACAAGAGGTCGCGAGCATGGAACGGGAGAGCCTGAATTTGCTCCAACGGATAGGAATGACGGGCGAGACGCCCTATGGGGATTTTGACAGTTCCGTGATTTACAACAAATTTGAAGAATCCACGGAATTGACGGGATATACGGTGGGATTAAGCGACGGTCAAATCGGCAATTTTGAGAATTTTAATATCAGAGGCGGGGATACTTCAAAAGTATTTTCTCCGCTTTCCGTTCCGGGTCAATATGTCCGGGGCATTTTGTTTGAAAGCAAGGCCTTTGAAAAAAATATTGAATATATTTACATGCATGGGAAGGACAGGCAGACCTTCGGCTTTACCTCGCCCAGTATTCTTGAGGAGAGACAATCTTTTGTGGAAGCGGCGCGCGTGACCTTGTTCCCCAAAAATGAAAATCAATATTCGATCAATTTTGCCCGGGGTTACGGGTCTGCCAGAAAGCCATTTCTCAAAGAACGGGTATTCTCTGTGGAGGGACAACGGAAAATCAAAAACACCCTTGTTACCAGTGAGTTGGCCTATGATGAGGACACCTTGGCTCACACCGCCGGGACCCATTACAAGGGGAATAATTATGATTTAAATATAAGCGCCAGAAATATTGATAAAGATTTTGCCACCATTACAAGTCTACCCTCCAACCGGGGTGAGGTCGGTGGCATCATTAGCGGTGATTGGCGTGTCAAGAATCTTACTGTTGATTCAAGCTTGGATTTATACCGGGATAAATTTTTATCTAACCCCGATCATCCGGAGGCCCTTAATTTGGATTTCAGCAGTTCCGCGGAGATGGTCGTTACGCCGAATGACCGTTGGCGCAATTCATTGTATTATATTGATACGCCCGGCGAACTGTCCCCCCGCAATAATCTGCGGTTGCACACAAATTATTCCAAGAAACTCAAATGGTTAAGGGGGCGGGATCTTAATACATTTGTGGGCGCGACCTACCAAAGAAGCCGGTTTGATCTTTCCCCATCGTCGGAATATGACCGGTATTCCCTTTCTTCAGGCTTAAATTTTTCTTTGATTAAGAACTTGAATTATTTCCTGAATTACGAATATTCCTTGGTGGATGAACTTCTCTCCGGTGACCAGTTAAAACCTCATGTGATGAATACGGGGCTGAATTATAGTCGAAGTCTCACTGAATCCTGGACCGGTAACGCGGCGCTGACGTATCGCAATGAAGACGATACGGATGGCCTCAACAGTTTTCTTGCCGGGGAGGACAGTCTCATCGGGAGTCTTGGCACAACCTTTCGCCCTTCCGAAGACTTTGAGTTTTTCATTGACGGCCGCCTGCGCAATGTCTGGGCCGAAGGCATGAATAATAGCGCCTTCAATGAAATGGATATCCGGGCCGGTGTGCGTACGTCATGGGAGACGCCTTTTTCCTGGAATCCCAAAGGGGTTGTGGAAGGTGTTGTCTTTGAGGATAACAATGGCAACATGAAGCAGGATCAGGGAGAAGAGGGGATCCGCGACGTGCGGATAAAAATCGGCAATCGAGAGGCCGTGACAGACCCGCAGGGGCATTATGAAACAACGATAAGGGCTAAGAGAGTTCAGGTAGGCGTTGATATTGAGACCATCCCGGATGGGTATGTCTTTTCAACACCTGTTTCAACGGAAGTGGGTATCATTCCCCACAAGAGGCAGAATGTTGACTTTGGGTTAACGACGCATTCGAGTATCTATGGCGTGATTTTTTATGATAAGGATCAAAATGGTAAACCGGATCCCGGCGATGAATTTATTTCGAGAACAAAGATTGTCCTGGATGATATGGAAGCGGAAATCAGCGATTTTGAAGGGACGTATTTCTTCAAGAATATTCAACCAGGCAAACATACCATCACCATCGATTTGAATTCTCTCCCCATGGAATTCCTTCCTTTGATAAAACTCAAGAATGAAATCGACGTGAGTGAAGGGACGACGTATATTTTCCATGTGCCTTTAAAGAAAAGCATCCCTGCTCTGGAAGAATCAGAGGAAGAAGGAATAGACCAATAGCCGGAGGAGCAGGATTAGGAAGGGGCAGAGTAAGAGGCGTGTTTTAGCGACAAAGTTTAGATTTTTTTATTTTTTTGATAGATGATGTCCCGCCAGATTTTTCAGATCTGGCGGGACATATCTTTTTGAGGAGGATTGGAGAGGAGAAGTGGCGGGAAAATTTATTTGGCAACCATTGTCTTTACGACCATGGTTCTGTTATCACGAATAACTTCTTCATAATTTGTGTCTTGAACGGAATTTTTTGTTAGCGTTGTTTCATCTGCTTGAAGATCGGGGGCATCGATATTGACACCGATCAAGGCGGGGATAGTGACAGAGACTTTGTAGCTTTTCGAGAGACTTGCTGCGTGGGAATGGCTTGTGCCAGCGGCTAATCCCAGGACAACGGCTATGGTGAGTATTTTTTTCATCTTCTATCCCTCCTCTTTGGAGTACCAACAAAAAACCCTCTCAAAAGAGAGGGACGAAGATCTTTGACGGTAACCAATAGACACGCGGTTAACGGCAGCCAGACAACCATATTCCCCTTATTTTGGGATGAAGGTTCACGGCTTTGCGCCCTACTCTTTCGAGTAGTTTACCTTTATCATTTCTTAAAGAACGGACTCAAGAGCAACTTTCTTAAGTCATCAATCTTTACTGCTAGCCAAAGTATAACACGTCATTTTCACAAAATGCAAGGGGGCGGTCGTAGAAAATTAAAAAAAAGTGAAGGTGTTGCTGTTTGGTTGAAAGCGTTTCCTTACGTTAACATTTTTAAATTGTAAATTGAATTTGCCGTTGCGAGGCGGATATAATAAACTACGTTTGTATTTTTTTAACATTAAGGGTCTCATGAAGTTAAAAGTAAAAAACTACTTAAGTTTATTGTCTCGGCGAATACCTTTCCTCCTACGGTTGGGAACTTCATTTTCTGGGGTTAGGAGTTATATTCCGATTTTTTGTCTTGCACTGAGCGTGTCTTGTCTTTCGTGTGTTTCTTGGGGGAAGGGAGTTTCGAAAGCAATGTATGTAGAAATGGAGGATCTGCATGTTCCCGAACACGTGAGTTATTCGGGTTCTCCTTTTGGCAATTTGGTTGAAAAAACATTCTCTGATGAGAGGAATATTGGTTTTCAAGAGCCACGGGAGAATCGTGCCCGTCACACACCGCATTATGTCTATGTCCTGGATATCGGGGATGATGCTTTATTGGCGCGGATTCATCTGATTCGATCAGCGCAAAAGGCCATTTATCTTCAGACGTTTATCTGGACCGATGATGAATCCGGCCGGTATGTCGCTTATGAATTGGTTCAGGCGGCCAAGCGGGGGGTTAAAGTGAAAATTATTATCGATCTCTGGAAATCGGCCGGTCCTCCCGCGTTAATGGCGTATCTGGCCTCAGCGCATCTGAATATCGAGGTCAAGCTGTATAATCCCAGCGCGTTACTGATCAAGCCATCGGTTTTGCGGATGATCCCGGAACTGGCGTTGAGATTCAAACAAGTCAATCAACGGATGCATAACAAAGTTTTTATTGTGGATGACCGGATGGGCATCATCGGCGGGCGGAATTATGAAAATGATTATTACGACCGCGGAGAAAAAAGGAATTTCAAGGACCGCGATGTCCTTGTGGTCGGGCCGGTTGTCAGGGATATGACGGACTCGTTTAGTCAGTATTGGGCCTTCAAGTTGTCTGTCCCGGGCCGCGATTTAATAGATGTGGGCCGGTTGATCGAGACGCGCAACGGTTTTGAACAGTTTGATTCTAAAGAAGGTCTTCAGCTCCATGGACTGTTCGATGACATGGACCATCTGGCAGACGACCGGGAATATATCCAGAAAAAATTTGTGGACAAGGCCTTTCGCGTGGGCCGTGTCAAGTTTGTGGCGGATAGGCCCGGAAAGAATGACAGCGCTGGATTAACCGGGGGCGGGATCGCCACGGACGAGTTATTTAGAATGCTTTCTCACGCTCAGAAAGATATTGTGATGCAAACTCCTTATCTGGTGCTCGACCGTACGCTGCTCAGGGGAATCAAGAAGCTGCGGGGCCGTCGTCAGGGCCTTGATATTCTGATTTCAAGCAACAGTTTGGCGTCCACCGATCATGTCCACGCGTATGCCTTCGCGTATAAACAGAAAAAGTTGTTTGTCAAATATTTGCGGTTCCGCATCTTTGAATTTAAACCCGTCCCCCGGGATATTGTTGCCATGATGCCGCGCTATGGATTGATCAAAACGGTTGAACCGGCTGACACGAAAAATAATGGGCAAGGCGGATCCCTGTCCGTTTTTTCCGACGGCAACCGCATGGAGAGTCAGGAAAGGCATTTGTGTCTTCACGCGAAATCTTTTGTCGTCGATGATAAGATGGTTTGGATCGGCTCCTTCAACCTGGATCCACGATCCGCGCACCTGAATACGGAGGTCGGCCTGATCATTGACGATGAAGCCGTGGCCCGGGCCGTTAAGGAGAATATCCTCAGAGATATGGCTCCCCAAAATAGCTGGACCATCGGCAAGTACAAAAATGTTCCGGTGATTTCTCTGTTTAGCGGTCTGTTGGCCAACGCTTTAAGATTGGTTCCGATTATCGATATCTGGCCGTTTCGTTACACGACCTGTTTTGAATTAAAGGAGGGAAAGGACGTCGTCCCGTATTATCATAAGAATTTTTATGATAACTATGAGACCGTCGGGTCGTTTCCCGACGTCCGGTTTAATTTAAGAGATATTGAGACCATGCTGCTCAAGGCCTTTTTAGGGATCGCGGAACCGATTATTTAGGCATGGGCGCAAATTTTGTTCCGCGATTCCCCTGAGGTGAATCAAAGAAATCATTATGTCCAGACTGTTTAAAATAGCTAGGCGCGTGGTCATCATTACCCCGCTGTTGGTTTTGGGCGGCGGGTATTGGCTGTTGAATTCCGAATGGTTCTTTGAAAAGGCGGTGCCCGCGGCCGTGAGGATTCTGGCTAAGGGAGTCGAGGTTCAGGATTTGCGGATCGGTTCCCAGAAGTTTGATTGGTCAGGAAACTTTTCCGCGGAAAATATCACGGGCCAATGCCTCTTGGCCAATAAGGATCAAGTCGATATAGATTTAAAACGTCTAAAGATTTCCCATATTCTCAACAGTGTCTTACGTAAAGAATCCGTTTTATTTGATCTCAAAGATTTGAATTTGTCATCCGCCTTCTTTAAGGTTCATGAGGCCTCGGTGGTCGCCGATGTTCCCGCGACCCGTGAGGGGATTGAAGAAATCAACGGAGACTTGCGTGTCTCAACGGTGAATGTCCTCGGATATGAATTCTCGGACGTCACATCACCCATTTCCGGGGGTCAAAACAAAGTGCGATGGAATGACGGACAAGCGGAATTTTATGGAGGGAAAGTGGGCTGGCAGATTCTGCTGGATTATGATCAAGGGGTTGCTTATAGTATGGATGTCAAAATTGGGAACGTGGATTTACATCAGTTGAAACACGCTAACGCGGCGTTTTTTTCAGAAATTCAAGGCCATGTTTTTGGTTCTGTTCAATTGCGCGGTCAGGGACAGGACATCGAAGCCTTGAAAATTTTTCTTTACATACCTGGAGGCGGAGAAGTCCCGGCGGATATGTTGGCAGCGTTGTTCGATTTCATTTCGCAAACCGGCGCGGGCCAGACGTTAGGCCCCCTTCAAAAAGAATTGAAACTGCTTGCGGGCAAAGGTGTCAGCGTGCATTTGGAAAAATTCAGAGTTTCCCTGGAGAGTCAATCGGACAAGAAACTCTCAGCGGGGCTGGATTTATCAAGCCTCAAATTGAATCTGGATACACATGTGTCCTTTGATATCAACGTGGAAGGAGGGTGGAAGAACACGAGTCGGGTATTACAAACTATTTTTCAATGACGGGAGGAGACCATGCGCGGTTTAAAGGTTAGAATACGTATTCTTTTGTTGATCATTCCATTCAGTTTTATCTTCAGCGGATGCACGGTCAAGGCTGTCGGCGATCCTAATCGTCCGATCACGATCAACGCGCATATTACGCTGGATATTAAAGGATTAACGGATACCGCCACCGACATAGAGGATTTTGTCCGTGGAGAAACCCCAAAGACAAACTCAAACTCAAATTGATGAGGGCCCAAGGGAGGTTTTTATGTTAAGAAAAATTTGTTATTTCATTTTCGTGTTTTGTTTATTAGCCGCGCTCAAGACGACTTTTGTATCAGCGCAAGCCAAGTACAGTATTAAAGAAATGACGCCGGCCGTGACGCAAGCCTTAGAAAATCGCAAGGCCCGTTATGAGGAATTAAAAGGACTCAAGGCCAAAGGCACGGTGGGTGAAAACAATCAAGGTTATGTGGAAGTCCTTGTGTCGGATGAAGCGGCGAATGTCCTTGCCGATGCTGAGAATCTAGATCGAAAGACTATCTACGTGACGATTGCCGAACAAAATGATCTCACGAACGCTTTGGGGACCATTGAATCCGTATTCGCCCAGGTACAGCGTGACAAGGCGGAAGCAGGGGAAAAGATCCAGGATGAGTCGGGGACGTGGGGGACGAAGTAAGGATGAGGCCTTGCCCTTTGTGTGAGTCCCGGGCGACAGGCATTTTTTTGGATAAATTAGACGACGTGGGGTCGGCTCAGCGCAGAAGGGTGTATGGGAAGTGTTCCAACTGCCGGTTGATTTTCGTGTTCCCGGAGTGTCACGTGTCGTTTTCTGAAGAAAAATCCCGTTATGATAAGCATCAAAATAATCTCGCGCAAGAGGGATATGTCAAATTTTTGGAGGGTTTACTCGATCCGCTTCTTTTGAAACTGAGGCCCGGCGCGCGGGGTTTGGATTTTGGATGCGGCCCGGTTCCAGCCATTGAAATGATTTTAAAACCAAGAGGATTCACGGTCGCTAGTTATGATCCTTACTATTTCCCTCGGGAGGATTTTCTTCATGGCCCGTTTGATTTTGTCATAGGCAGTGAGGTCGTTGAACATTTCCGTTTTCCCCGCAAAGCCTTCCTTGACTTAAACGGCCTTTTGGCCACGCAGGAGAGTTATCTTGCCGTAATGACGAGTGTCTTAGACAGGGAGGCTGGTTTTGAGGGCTGGTGGTACCGCCGCGATCTCACCCATGTGTGTTTTTACCAGAAAGAGACGTTTGACTGGATTGCTCAATGGTTTGGCTGGTCCGTGGAGTATCCGCGGGAGAATGTGATTATTTATTCCAAGGGGAATAAGTACTGTGTTACCTAAATTATTTATAGAAGAACACAGTACAATACGTCGTGCATCTGTAAATAAATATGTTCAAAATTTAGGTAACGAAGTAGTAGCGGTTACCTATTTAGAATTACCTATTTAGAATAGAATAATTTTCTTTATTTTTATTATTTCATGTTATAATTCAGCCTTCAAAGTTGGATCGATTTTCTTCAATAACGAGTGCTTCCGGAGAGGTGTCTGAGTGGTTGAAAGAGCCCGCTTGGAAAGCGTGTGATCGTCGTAAGATGGTCCGAGAGTTCGAATCTCTCCCTCTCCGCCAAAATTTGCTTGTCTTATTCTATGGCAAATTTTGGTGACAATTGAAAATGGAAAATAGATTTTTATTTGGTCAAATTTCGAGAAAAACTAAAGGATTTCCTCGACATGGATTTTGAACAGGCCTGGAGAAAGGCCTTGCAATATACCGAAATCGTACGCACCCGTGTGCAGCCTCTGGTGACGATGGGGGAGACGCGCGTTCCGTATATTTTGCTGTGCGAATCCGCTGTTAACGAAGGGGATACCGTTGTCCGAAAAGGTAATATCCTGGTTGAAAAACCTTCTCTCATTGTTCCGCCGAATAATCCGCAGTTTATCGGTTTTGATATGGACGTCGAAACCGGGGTCGATCAAAACTCTTTTATCAATTTCTTGCTTGTCCGGGGAGTCACCATTCCTTCCCTGCGTTACGATAATAAAACTAATTCCCTGGATATTTTTGAAAAGAAGCTTTCCGAGGCCATCAAATATTATCGCGATCTTTTGCAGCGCGAAGAAAATGTTCAGACCGGTTTGATCGTCGGCCCGCAAGACTGCTGGCAATTTTCTCTCCTAATCTTTATTTGTATGCAGATTGCCCGCAACGCGGAATATGATATAAAAAAGTTGTTGGAAGAATACCATAAGAAAAAAAAGTGGGAGTAGTCCCGTGTCGTGTTCCCACATCCTCTTTTAAGTTTTATCGGTGCAGCAACCGGCTCAGGGAGAATATGCGTAGACTCAGGTTGATTTTCGTGGCTGTTTGTCTTGGCCTCAACATGTCCGTCCTTTGTCCCGCTTTTGAAGGAAAGTCCTCCAAGCAAATCCTTAATAATGGGCTGACGGTGTTGGTTACAGAGATGCCGGTTACCCCTGTGGTGTCTGTGTACGCGCTTGTCAAGACCGGATCCGCCACCGAGGGGGAATTCCTGGGGACCGGGATATCCCATTTTTTCGAACATATGCTTTTTAAAGGGACAAAAACCCGCGCCGTGGGGCAGATCGCTACGCAAATTCAAGCGGTGGGAGGTTCCATTAACGCCTCAACGGGAAAAGATTACACGATCTACACGATCACGGTCCCCTATGATGCCTTTGATCTGGCTCTTGATATTCTCGCCGATATGCTCATGAACTCCTCCATGGATCCCCAGGAAGTGGAAAAAGAGCGGCAGGTGATTTTCGGTGAGATGC
Source organism: Candidatus Omnitrophota bacterium (assembly GCA_003528115.1). GTDB lineage: Bacteria > Omnitrophota > Gorgyraeia > Zapsychrales > Zapsychraceae > UBA10174. The sequence continues at coordinate 30,711 of DOGZ01000003.1, read as the reverse complement.
GTATGAATAACGACCAGCCGGACAGATATTTGGGGGAATTAGCGTATCTCCACGCATATATCCGCCATCCTTACCGCCATCCGGTCATCGGTTATGAAACGCTCCTGGCCGGCGTCACCAGAGAAGATCTCGTCGATTACTATCAAACGCATTACACGCCTAACAATACGATCCTATCCATCGCGGGAAACATCTCCACCCGGGACATCCTCCCTAAAATCAAGGAAACATTTAAAGAATTTAAGCGGGGCAAAGAGATCCTCAGGAATCTGCCGGATGAGCCTGAACAGATCAGTGCCCGTCGGTATGAAGAGACCTATCCAACGGATCTCACCCGTATGTCCCTGATGTTCCGTGGTGTGCGTTTGCTGGACAATGATCTCACCGCCCTGGATGTCCTGGCCATGATCTTGGGCCAGGGGGAGAGTTCCCGGTTGTATGGGGATGTTTATAAAAAGAAAAATCTCGTGCACGCGATCAGTGCTTCCAATTACACGCCGATGGATAGAGGATTATTTGAGATCGAGAGCCTTTTGGAGGAGAAGAATGTGGACGCGACGATCGACGCCTGCTGGAAGCAGATGGACGTGATTAAAAAAGACGGTGTGAAGAAACAAGAATTGGAGAAGGCGAAAAGACAGGTTCTGCGCGATTTTATTTTCTCCCGGCAAACAACCTCGCATGTGGCGCATTCCCAGGCTTTGGATGAGGCCTACGCGGGGGATTATCAGTTTTCGCGGAAATATGTCGAAGCGATTCGCCAGGTGACGGGCGCGGATGTCCAGCGCGCGGCCCAAAGATATTTGACCCAGAAGAATTCGACCCTGGTGATTTTAAGACCTCAAAAAGAAACCGGCCCGGAAGTTTCTCAGGACGAGCAGGCGATGCCGGGGGAAATTGTCAAACACACCTTGGCGAATGGGCTGACGGTTTTATTGAGGGAGGATCATACCTTTCCCATTGTGGCCATCCACTTTGTCATGAATGGCGGACTGCGCGTGGAGACAGACGAACTCAATGGAATTTCCAAAATGACAGCCGCGATGTGGACTAAGGGGACAAAATCATTGTCCGCGGTTCAAATCGCCCAAAAGACCGAATCGTTAGGGATCAGTCTCGGCGGATTTTCCGGGAAAAACAGCCTGGGTCTCAGCGCGAGTTTTTTAGGGGAGGATCTGGACGCGGGCTTGAGTCTTCTGGCGGATGCGGTCAATCATCCAACGTTCCCCGAAGAAGAACTCTTGAACGTCAAGGAGGACACGCGCTCCGTGATTCGCCGGCGGGAGGACAACATCTCGCGGTTTACGGGACAAGCGGTCAAGCAACTTCTTTTTCTCAAACACCCTTACCGTCTGGAAGAAGAAGGAAGCCTGGCATCGGTGGATCGGATCACGCGCGGGGATATTCTGAAATTTTATCAAAAATACGCGGTGGCCAATAATATAGTGCTTTCGGTGTTTGGCGATATCCAGCCGGAGGATGTCTTGCGTCGGGTAAAAAAAGATTTTGGTTCTCTTGCGTCCAATTCGGTTTCTTTAACGGATTCCAACGAAGAACCGCTGACGGAACCCAGAGAGACACAGCTTATGATGGAGAAGGAACAAGCCATGGTGATGATGGGATTTCAGGGGGTAATGATTAAAGATGAAGACCGCTACGGCCTGGACATCTTGGCTTCCATCCTTGGGTCGTCCTTTAGCGGCCGGTTATTTAACTCCATTCGTGAAGAACTGGGACAGGCCTACACGTTAGGCGGTTATTCTGTCCCCGGGATGGGCGCGGGGTATCTGGTGTTGTATGTTTTGACTTCCGACGATAAACTTTCCGACGTCAGGACGCTCCTGGAAAAAGAAATCACGCGGTTACAGACGGACTTGGTCCCGGATCAGGAATTGGCGGATATGAAGACGTATCTTAAAGGGGATTTCAAGACCGAGCATGAAACCAACGCGGCCTTAAGTTTCACCAGCAGTCTGGATGAACTCTACGGGCTCGGGTTTAATGATCACAAAAATTACGATGAATATATTGATAAGGTGACGAAGGAAGATATCCAGCACCTGGCGCGGATGTATCTTGATCTTAAAAAGGCTGTTGTTGTTTTGACGCGACCGCGCAAGGCGTCCGAAAAGACCGGCCCATCGAGTCTCGAAGAAACGGGGACGGCGGTTAAATAATTATTTATTTCCGTTCTGGGGACACGTACCGAGCTCGCGAATAATCGGAGTCCAATATTATATTAGCGCCAGTACTGAGTTCACCTGTAAATAATTTAGGTAACACAGTGCCAGGGGATGTTCTTCAGTAACAACAAAGCAACACCAAAACAAAGGAGAGTGGACAAATGAACAGAAAAAATTTTCTTATAATCGTGATGCTGATGATAGGTGCGGCTTTCATGGCGCGCATTTCTTTCGCTGCGGATCCATTGGAAGTCGCCCCGGATATGTATAAGCTGATTTATGAAAATGACAGGGTCAGGGTCATGCAGGTGACTTTTCAAGTCGGGGGGAAGATCGCAGAACATTCACATCCCGATCATTTTCTGCACGTCCTTGAAGGGGGGAATCTGCAGATCACTAAAGCGGACGGTACCGTTACCGATGCCGAACTAAAGGTAGGAGATGTTATCTGGATCAATGCCGAAACCCATTGGGCGGTCAATACCGGGACAACGCCGGTCCGGCTTCTGGTCACTGAGCTTAAGGAGCCCAAACCCGCCGCGGCAACCGTGGAAGCGGTCGGCAACGAATAATAAAAAATGGAGAAACGAAAACTGCCTAATATCGGGTATACACAATAATATTAATAAAAGGGAACAGAGCCCTAATGCCAAATAGGGCTCCGTCCCCAATAATTCACGGCAACTGAGAGATGACGGGAAGAAGAGACTTGACTCTTAACTGACTATTATTCGTTCAAAAAGGAATTCGGTCATGGATGAGATGAATTCAAAAATGATGGAATTAGAGTTCAGACTGGTTGAGCTGATGCTCGGCAAAATGATCCTGCTCCAGCCGCAAAAGGAACGGGAAGACCTGGTGGCCTACACGCTTTCCAAGGTCCTCAGTAACGGTGAATTTTCCTCCTTAAAGCCGTATCTGGATGACGCCGAGGGCCGGATCAAATTCATTAAAGAATTTCTTTCATACGGTCTTCTGACGGATTTGTTGTGCGACCTGAACGTCGAAGATGTTATTATCAATAATTTGAAACCCATTTATATTCATCATAGCCAGAAGGGATTCATTTCCACAGGCAAGAAATTTACAAGCTCACCGGAATTGGAATTGTTTATCAAAAAACTTCTCCTTTTTTCCGGCAGGACAAAGACCTCGAGGCTGACGAATTTGGAATTGCCCAATCTGGAAGGCCGCGTGAATATCGCCTATTCGACCTTCGGCCCCCAGATCACGATCACCAAAGCTAAAGTCTCTCCTCTGAGCATTCTGGATCTCGTTCGCGAAGGCAGTTTGACGTATGAAGTCGCGGGCCAGCTTTGGTTGTACATGGAAGGGGTGTCGATACGGCCGGCCAATATCATTATTGCCGGCGGGCCGGGGGTCGGGAAGACGACCCTCTTAAACGCCCTCTTTGGGTTTATCCCGGAGTCGGACCGGATCGTGGTCATTGAGGACACGCTGGAATTAAATACCTTTTTGGAAGAGAGTTGTTCAAGGCTGGAAAGTGACGCGGAGTTAAGTCTGGCTGAGCTCGTCAAAAACAGCCTGCGGATGCGGCCGGAGCGGATTATCGTCGGCGAAGTCAGAGGCGAGGAAGCCCGGGATATGATCACGGCCTGCAATATCGGCAAGTTTTGTATGGGGACGATCCATGCGCTGACCTCGCGCGAGGCGATTATCCGTCTGCAGAACGAACCGATGAACATTCCGGAAGTGCTGGTGAATCTGATCGATGTCTTTATTGTGCTTAAGCGTTACCACGTCAAGGATAAGATTTTCAGGGTCGTTGATGAGGTCAGTGAGACCAGCGGGATGGAGCAGATTAAAATTTTGTTGTCTCAAGTTTATAAATACAATTACGACAGCCGCCGGTGCGTGCAGATCAGTCCGAGCACGGTTTATCGGGACCGTTTAGCCCAGCAATCCGGCCTAACGTCGAGGGAAATTATGCAGGAACACCTGTTGCGGACGTTTTTGCTGGAACAGATGGACAAGAAAAACATGACAACCATGAAAGAGGTGGCGACCTTCTGCCGGGCGTACAATCGCGATCCGAACGCGGCGACGGCCAGTCTGGGGTTTGACCGGGAAAAACTGTTGGGAAAATTAAATAAGGGATGAAAAAATGCTAAAGGAAAAATTCAGGATTTTTCAAATCGTTTTTTTCAGTATGATGATTTTTTCTTCCATAGCTCACGCGGACAAGGTTTATTTCAAAAACGGGAATCAATTGGAAGGCCAAGTGGAGAAGACATCCAAAGGGATTTGGGTGGAGGGGCTCCTGTTTCGCGAAGATGAAATAGAGCGGATCGAGAAAACTCAGGTAAAAGATGAGAAGAAATCGTGGTATGAAAATATTTTTTCCGGGTTTGGTTCAAAAAAACAGAATAAGCCGGCTTTACCGTCCGCGGGGTCGGCCCGTGTTAATCCCCCTACTTCTTTATCAAGCAGCCCGCCGGAGCGCGCGTCTTCAACGCAGACTCAGACGGAAAATGAACGCGCCCCCGTCAATCCTTTTCAACAAATACTGGCTCCCGAGAATAAAGAACCTAAACAGGACTTGCTCGGCGGCAGTCTTAAGCTCTATCAACAGAACATGGGCAATTATGCCGGCATGATGGAACATGCCCAACGTTTGCAGCAGCAGGCTAACGACCGCCAGAGACTTATGCAGGAGGAGATTCGCCGGATGGAAGAGGGGGAGGGCGGAGAGTATGATCCATCGCTCTATCAGGAAGAGGAGAATCAACGGCGCGGTTCCAGGACATCGTATGACCGTGGGAGCGGCGGTTCTTCTTATCCTGAAGTGGAGTATAAAGAAAAACCCACGAAAAGCACTTTTTCAAAAGGGATCAAGTTTGGGACCGATGGTGAAGCTACGTGGGAATAACGGGGAAGGCGCAAGAGGGAATAGAGATAGGACTTTCGCGTTTGGCGATCTGCTTCGTTGCAACCTTCTGTGCTTGCTCAGCGTACACAACAGTACGCCTCGCTTCGCTCCTCGGTTGCGCCTCGCATTTCATCCAAACGCGAAAGTCCTAAGAGAATGATTATGAGGCGAGTTAGAGAAATGACTAGTCAAGACATGAAGCGCTCGTCCAGAAGACGGGGCGGGAATCTCAGGGGAGCGTTCCTGATTTTTTTTGTCTTGTTGTTCAGCCCTTGGGTTTCGGCAGACACGATTGTCCTTAAATCAGGGAACGTGATAGAAGGGACCATTGTGCAGGAAACACCGATCTTTGTCCGTGTCAGGACACAGGACAGTATTGAGACCCAGGAGTTTCTCCAAGAGTTAATCCAGACCATGACGAAAAGCGATCCGTCAACACCTGAACCCGGTGCGATTGAAAATAAAAGGAATGTTGCTGAGACCGTCGCGGAAGGCCGGGAACCTCGTGTCGAGAGTCCTGGAGTCGTTATTAAACCGGTGGTGAAATCCCTAGGCGTTATGGAACAATCCCCTGTGACGATGACCGGCAGTTATTCACCTGCGGCAGAATCGTCAAGCCCCGCCTTGGAGACGCCATCGGGACCGTCCCGGGAATTGAAGGGGGCGGATGCCCGCAAGGACATCACGTTAAATAACGCGTCCTTGCAAGAAATGGCTGAATCCAATTTCGGTAAAGGCTTGCCTGTTCCAGACGAGTCGTCTCCTTCGGATGTTCCCTCAACGTCTAAGGCATTTCCTGTTACCCTCAGAGACAGTATCATCGCGGGAGCTGTCTTTATTTTTCTTGGGATCATCACCGTATTCATGAAAAGGAAGGCCTCCAGGAAAATAGAGGAAAAAGCGTCTGTCCCTGAACAGAGTGCGCTCTCCCAGGATAAGCCCGATGCGGGGGGGGCGCCGGTATCTGAGAATAAACCTGCGTTTCAAGGCCGGTCGACGCCTCAGGTAACGGAAGAGACGCTTAAGAGGCATTCCGTTAAACGGAAAGAAAAGTCAGTTCAGATTAATTTCTGGAAAGAAGCGCCGAGGGTATTTATTTATCCTCTGCGGGGGAACGTCTTGAGCGCGTCCATCGGCGGCACGGTCTTCTTCACGGGTATCAATATCGCCATGTACGCTCCGTTTTACGGGATCATCGCCTGTATTATGTTTGTTTGTTATACGATTGCCAGTATGGTGAAAATTATCGAAACGGCTGTCACGACGGAACGAGAGGATTTGTACGATTGGCCGGATTTCTTAGACTGGTTTGACTGGGTGGGCAAGGCCATCCTTTTTCTTCTGGCCTGGGGGATTAGTTACGCCCCGGCGATCGCGTATGTCGTTCTCTTAAAGCGCGTGGATGGTTGGCTGTTTGGTCTTATTGGTTTAGGGATCTTCATCGCGCCGATGTATACCTTGTCGATCAGTCTTGTGGGAGGATTCGGATCTTTAAATATTATTAACATTTTTAAATCCATCGCCCACACCTTTTTCCCTTATCTCGCGACGGTTATTTTTTGGGTTTTAACGCAGTATTTAAATTTTCTGGCCTATTATTCGCCGCTGACGAAAATTCCTATGTGGGGGGGAGTTGTCCGCTGGTTTATTTTTGTCTATTTCCTGTTCGTGAACATGCGTCTTTTGGGTATTTTCTACAAGGCCCACCGGCTTAAGTTAGGGTGGTACGGCGAAGCGGAATGAGTCCGTTAATGGGCCATCTCGAAGACCGCGTTCGCAAAATTTTTCTAAAGATTGGTTGGAACAAAGGGATTTTCTTTGATAGCATGAGTTCAAAAAAGATACGAATTGACCTCAGCAATTATCGGGATATCGGGGTAGATAGATTTTCCGGATAAACACAATCATCTATTAACCAGGCAACATTTAAGAAAGGAGTCAAAAAACATGTCCAAAGTTATGAAAATTTCCATCTTAGGTGTCGTGGCTTTATGTGTATACTCTCAACCGGCGATGTCACGGGAATTCGCGGACATCTACACGGAGTGCGGGATCGGAGCTATGATCGCTCCAAGAAATGAGACCGTCGCGGCTATCACGAATGTTACCTGGGATTGGGGGACAACGGCGATCAGCTCAAACATCAGTTCTCCGGACACATGCAAAGGAGGTCAGGAAAAAACGGCCGCGTTTATTCATGATTCCTATGAACATTTAGAAAAAGACTTAGCCAGCGGCCATGGGACATACCTTGATACCCTAACGGCATTAACGGGATGTGACGCGAACGGTCAGCAGGAATTCGTTGAGGCGTTACGTCTGGAATTCACTAAAGTCGTCGGGGATTCAAGTTATACGGATAAAAGCCGATTGGAAAAAGCCGAAGCTTTGTATAACTTGGTTTACAAACTTGTGGATGGTCATTCCCAGGAGAGTGGCTCCGCGAGTAACGGCTAATCTTCATATATTCGAGGAATACGTCTGAATTCCGCGGACGTATTCCTCATTATTTTCTTTTCCCATTGAATTCAATTGTATATCCCGCGATAAAACGATCCCTTGTCTTGTGCGCTCTTCTATTGCTTTCGGGCGCTCAGGCCCAAGCCGCCTCTCAAAAGGAAATTCTCCAAACAGCTAAACAACGCGGTCTCGCGCGTCATCCGACATGGCTTAAATTGCTTCACTATGAACGTGACGGCAAGCGCAGTGTGGTCTTGACGGATAATTTTTTTCTTTCTCCAAAAGGGAGAACGGATCCCGAGGCTGAGTTAACAGCTACCATCCATGCATATTTTTTCCCTTGGGATGAAAATGCCGACGCGCAGCCACGGTGTCGATTCCCCGCGCGTTATTACTGGCTTTCCCGGCAATTACCTTTACCTCATTATGACGTAAGAGAAGAAAGCTGTCAGAGCCTGGAGAAATGGGCTTTATTCGATACTGTGAAGTCCATTAGTCTCCATTTGGTCAGCGGTTATTTGGGTAATCCGGCATCAACGTTTGGACACGCGTTTCTCAAGCTCAATACGGATTCAATGGATGACCAATCCGGTTTGTTTGACATGACGTTGAATTATGGGGCGTTGGTACCGGAAAACGAATATATATTGCGCTATGTCGCGCGAGGGCTTTTCGGGGGGTATGAGGCAGGATTTTCTGACAAATATTTCTACACCCAGGATCTTGTTTATTCACGTACGGAGTTTCGGGATATTTGGGATTACAGGCTTATATTGACGGATTACGAGCGTACGTTATTGATTTTGCATATTTGGGAAATCGTCGGCAAGAAATTCACTTACTATTTCTTAGATAAGAATTGTGCTTATCGGCTTGCGGAGTTGTTGGAGTTGGTCATAGAAGAGGATTTGCTGAGCCATGGTCGCTTTTGGTATCTTCCGGTAGAATTATTCCACCGGTTGAATGACATGGATAACGCCCGGCAGAAATCTCACGGGATAAAACGGGTTCAATCCGTGCGGTTTATTCCATCGAATCAACGCATCCTCTATCATCAACTGAAAATGTTGACACCCGATGAACTCGGGATATTTAATGCTATTGTTCGGGAAGGGATTGATTCCCTGTCAACGCATCTGCCACAACTCTCCATGGACCGGCAAATGGTCGTCCTGGATAGTTTGCTTGCTTACCAACAATACAAACTTATCTCTGAGGAACCGAATCCTCCTCGTCAAAGACGAGAAGCAAAAGATAAAATTCTTTTGACTCGCTTGGGATTGCCTGCGCGCTTCATGCCGCCTTTGGAAATCCCGGAATTGCCCTCGCCGGCCGAAGGTTCACGTCCCATGGCATTGGGTGTCGGCACGGCGCTTGATGTGAATGACGGGTCCTTCTTACAGTTGAGTTGGTCGCCCTATAAACAGGAATTGGTGGGAAAAAATAGTCTGGAAGGAGATGAGCTGACTGTTCTGGATTTTACCGTGGGAATTTCTCAAGAGGGGGACAAGGTCTTTGTCGATCAGTTTGATTTAATTCGAGTCTTGAATCTCAATACTTTATCGGTCGCGCTGGTGGATGAAAATCCGTGGTCCTGGCAATTACGCGTCGGGATGGATCGTATTGAGGAAAATGGCAAGGATCGCTATGATGGGGTTATACGTTTTGGTCCTGGATACGCGCAGAAATTGAAAGAAACTGTTTTAGGTTATGGGATGGTTGATTTGGCGGGACACGCGCAATCTCCTTTTGTTCGACTGCGTCCTCATCTGGGTTTAAAATTCGACTGGGGAGCCACGCAGGCCTGGATATATTCCGGAGCGGAGTCCGTTGATTACAAGGGCGCCTTTCGTTATGTGGGGGGAGGGAAAATTCAATTTCCGTTAACTGATCGCGCTGCTGTTCACGTTGAATTCTCCAACGAAAAAGCCACGCGGGCATCCCTCGGATTGATCTGGTTTTGGTAAAGGGGGAGGAGCAAGAAATAACAGGAACATATCACGTATATCTCCCTTTACAGAAATGTAAATTTTTGGTAGGATGAGCTCTTTCATTTGAAAGTTAGACGGAAGATAGAGATGAAAATGCGCCCGTGGCTCAATTGGATAGAGCATCTGTCTACGGAACAGAAGGTTCGTGGTTCGATCCCACGCGGGCGCGTTCTTTTTTCTCAAGAAGCTCAATAATTTTATTGTATGGTTCGAAAAACACCATTCTCTTCTATAAAAAGTTCGATTTCAACCTCTGTGAGGAAGAACCTGTCTATTCACTCATCCATTGGCGCGAAAATTTCTTCAGAGAAGATGTCGGCGCCCCGAACATCCCCGTCTCTTTTATTGAATTTTGATCCTGAATTCGATTTAGTGGCTCGTCTTTTGGACCAGGTTCCGGATGAATTGATGATTGTCCGGCCGGATGAGAGGATTGTTTTTGTCAATGAGGCGGCGGCCAAGGCCCTGGGCCACACGCCCCAAGACATCCTGAATAAACCGCTTAAGAATTTCCTTAAGATCAAAATGAATGTCGACGAGTGGAAGAAAATCAATTTTGAAGAACTCCGGAAAAAGAAAAGACCTGCCGCCTTCATGATGGAGCGGTCAGGCCCCGGGGGGGAGAAACGTTCCATTGAGGTGACCGCGAAATACATTCAGCATCGTCAGGAAGAATATGTGTTGTTCGTCGCGCGGGATCTTACGGAAATGGTATCTCTTCAGAATGAGCTCAGAGAATGCGTGGATTGCCACCGGCTGCTCAACGATCAGGCGGCCGCGGGGATCTTTACGCTCGATCTTCAAGGGGCCATTCTCTACGCTAATAAAACAGCCAAACATTTGGCTGGGTTGACTCATTTTGATTCAAAGAAATATCACTTTGAGAATATCGTTGGGCCGGACTGCCGGGAAAAGGCCCTGGAGCTTTTTCATAAAGTCAAAGGCGGGGCCCCTATTGTCGGCGAGGAGTTAAGCCTTGTGACTCCTAAGGAAACGGTGATCCCCGTTGAATTAACCGCGTCCCCGATCGTCCGGGCCGGAGAGGTCACCCAGATTCACATGATTGTCCTGGATATCAGCCGCCGGAAACAGTACGAGGAGCTTGTCCGCGAATCTGAAAAGGTGAAAGCGGCTCAAAATATTATTGCCGGAACCACGCAGGAATTGTACCACCCGATCAAGGGTTTATTGGATCATTCCCAGGGGCTGCTCGACCAGTACAAAGATAAAGATTTTGAATACATCGGTTTTAAAGAATTTAAGCATCTGATGAAGAGCATTGAAAACATGAAGGATCGGCTCAGCTATTGTTTTCATACGATCAACAGGCTGATGACCTTGAATAAATCCAAAGTCGGCCCGCAAGAAAATTGTTGCGACGTGAATCGTATTATTCGGGATAGCATGAAAATGTTGGATCATCTCCTCCAGGTTTCTGAAGTCAGATTGAGTTTAAAACTTGCCTCTCATTTACCCGAGGCGGCCATTGATTCTCTTGAGTTGAGTCAGGTGATCATGAATATCCTGATGAACGCCGTTCAAGCGATTCCCGGCAAAGGAAATGTTTACATTAAGACATCTCACCAAAGAGCGGAAGACATCATTCAGATCGACTGCAAGGATGAAGGGGTGGGTATGTCCAAAGAAACCCTCCCCCGCGTCTTCGAACCGTTTTTTACGACCAAGATGCGCGGGCTGGAGAAGAGTTCGGGCCTGGGGCTTTCCATCGTGTATTCCATTATTAAGGCCTACGGCGGCGAGATTTTCATCAAGAGCAGTCTCAAGAAGGGGACTCACGTCAAAATTCTCCTGCCTATTTTCAGAAGTGCTCAAAAGAAATAAAGCCGATCTGCGCTGTTTTACCTGAAGTCGTATTCTCCAAATGAATTCAAGGATGCCCCAATGACGAACGAGATGATGGATCGGCTGTTCATGCAGGAGGCTTTAAAACTGGCTAAGACAGCGGCTGAAAAAGATGAAGTCCCCGTCGGCGCCGTGATCGCCTTTCAGAATAAGGTGATTGCCAAGGCGCACAATCAAGTCGAAACCCTCCATGATCCCACCGCTCACGCCGAAATGATCGCCATCACGCAGGCGGCCAATACCCTGGGCTGTAAGTGGCTGAAGGATTGTACCCTCTATGTCACCATTGAACCCTGCAGTATGTGCGCCGGAGCGCTGGTTCTGGCCAGAATCGATCGTTTATGTTTTGGCGCGGATGATCCCAAAACAGGGGCGTGTGGTTCTATTGTCAATATCGCGGCGCATCATCAGTTGAATCACAAGATTGCTGTCCAAAGCGGTCTCCTGGCCGATGAGAGCGCTCATCTGTTGAGTGATTTCTTCAGAAAGAAAAGACATAAGGCGCAAAACAACACCGCGCATCGCCGCATTGAAAAGCGGTTCAACCGTCATGAAGATTATTTACAATAAAGTTTTTCTCGCCCACGAGACCGGGGCTCATCCGGAAAATAAAAATCGTTTGACATCCTTAGGCAGGCTTGATGAGACTGAGATCGAGAGCGGGGAGAGGTATCTGGGCCTCATTCATGAGGCGGCTTACATCGATGAGGTCAAGGCCTTTTGTCAGGGCGGCGGGGGGCCTCTGGACGCGGATACGATTGTTTCCAAAAGGAGTTATGAGGCCGCTGTGTACGCGGTAGGGGCCGCCGTTATGGCGTCGCGGACCAACGATTTTGCCCTTGTGCGGCCTCCGGGGCATCACGCTTATCCCTCGCATGCCGGCGGATTTTGTGTTTTTAATAATGTGGCTGTCGCGGTGCGGCAACTTGTGGAAGAGGGCAAGAGCGTCTTGATCGTTGATTTTGACGGCCATTTAGGCGACGGCACAGAGAAGATTTTTTATGCGTCGCAAGATGTCCTTTACTGGTCTCTGCACCAGTACCCGGCCTACCCGGGAGGGGGGACGGTGGATCAAATCGGAGAAGGGAAGGGCCGGGGGTACACGATCAATGTGCCTTTGCCTCCGGGAAGCGGGGATGACATTTATTGGAAGGCGGTTGAATGTCTGATGCCCATCGCCCGCCAATTCCAGCCCGATGTCGTGGCGGTCTCGGCCGGATTTGACGCCCACCAAAGTGATCCGCTCCTGGAATTACGTCTCAGCCTTCAGACCTACCACAAACTCGGACAGACGCTCGCCGGAAATTTCTCCAATGTCTTTGCCGTGCTGGAAGGCGGATACAACACCGAATTCTTTCCGAAATGCCTCTACAACTTTATCGACGGGATGAATGGACAGCCGATGCGGTTTTGGGAGGCCCCCACCGATTCCGGAATCGAGGTTGCGGAGGTGTTTGAGGCGAACTTGAATGCCTTGAAGAAGAATTTGTCCAAATTCTGGAAATTCTAGATCTGTGAAATCCGTCCCATTTTCCCAATCCGCCCGGCGCGCCCCGCGCCCCAATTTCCTGCTTTACAGTCCTGGGAAAGTTTGGTATAAAGGAGGCCTGCTTTAATCCGTCACTCGATGAGATCGAGTGTCCAGGCGTCATTACAAATCCTAAAATTATTGGAGAGGTGGCAGAGTGGCTGAATGCAACTGCCTGCTAAGCAGTTGACCTGGGTAACTGGGTCCTCGGGTTCGAATCCCGACCTCTCCGTTTTTTCTTGAGGATTTACCCGAACCCGTGTCCGCAAAATTTTCAATGAACCGTCAAAACAATAAAAGGGAGAAGGAAATGTCTAACATTAAAAAAGAATTAGGTGAGATGTTAAATCACGCCCTGGAACTGGAGCACGCCGCCAGGATTCAATACCTGGCCCACGCCGAGGCCGTTAGTGGTTTGGGTGCCGAGCCGGTTATTGAGAGGCTTAAGGAAATTGCCGCGGATGAACAAAAACACGAAGAAATATTCCGCGCGCTCATCGCCGGGTATCTTGGCGCAGAGCCTTCGATGAATCTGGCCGAAACACACAAGGCCAAGGAAACCAAGCAAATCCTCGAGGTTAATCTGAAGGGTGAAAAGGACGCCATTGATTATTACAAGCAGATTTACCGCAAGGTCGTCGATAACAAGAAGGATTTACCTTACGAGTTTGAAACCCTGGAGCATCAGATCCGCCATGTGATTATTGACGAACAGGAACATGCCGTTGAGCTTTCCCTCTTGTTAGGTGTTTAAGAAGTAGTATTAAAATCGCTTTCAGCCTTAGAGGTTATTCTTATGATCCAAGATTACAATTTAAAGATCGCCGGTGAATTGGGGGTGGCCTCCGGTCAAGTGGGAGCGGTCCGGCGTCTTTTGGAAGAAAACGCCACGGTGCCTTTTATCGCCCGTTACCGCAAGGAGATGACCGGCAACCTCGATGAGGTCGCGATCGCCGCCATTCGCGACCGGTATGATCAGCTCCTGGAGCTCGATAAACGCCGGGAAACGATCTTGCAATCGATCCAAGAGCAGGGGAAACTGACCGACGCGTTGAAGGCCAAGATCCTGGCCGCCGTCTCTTTGACCGTGTTGGAAGATATTTATTTGCCCTACCGACCCAAGCGCCGCACGCGGGCGACCGTGGCCAAAGAAAAAGGTCTCGAGCCCCTGGCCCAAAAAATCTTTGCCCAGGAGGGTGTTGATCCGGAAGCCGAGGCGGTTCCTTACGTGAGCGTCGAGAACAAAGTCGAATCTACGGATGAAGCCCTGGCCGGTGCCCGGGATATTATCGCCGAATGGATCAATGAAGACGTCGAGGCCCGCCGGCTCTTGCGCGTCCTGTTTCATGAGAAGGGCCTGGTGACGGCAAAGGTCGTGCGCGGGAAAGAAGAAGAGGGCGTCAAATTTAAAGATTATTATCAATGGCAAGAGTCTTTGCGGACGGTCCCTTCGCACCGCTATCTGGCGGTCCTGCGTGGAGAGAAGGAAACCTTTTTAATGGCGCGGATCCTGGCGCCGGAAGAAGAGGCTCTTCAGACCCTGGAGAGACTCTTTGTGAAAGGGCGCGGGGCGGATTCCCAACAGGTTCAGACCGCGGCGCACGACAGTTTTAAACGGCTTTTATCTCTGTCGCTCGAGACAGAGACGCGCTTTGAGTTGAAGAAGCGTGCTGACCAGGAGGCCATTGAAGTCTTTAAAAATAACCTGCGTCAATTGCTGATGGCGCCTCCGTTAGGTCAAAAGAACGTCTTGGCCGTCGATCCGGGTTACCGCACCGGATGCAAACTTGTTTGCCTTAATCCCCAGGGGAAATTTCTCCACAATGATACGATTTATCTGAGTGATTCCGATGAAAAAAAAGAAAGAGCCGCCCGGACGGTAAAGGATTTATGTCAGAAGTACAACACCGAAATCATCGCTATCGGCAACGGAACGGCTAGCCGGGAGACGGAGACTTTTATCCGCGGGTTGGACTTGCCCGGGAAAATCCCTGTCCTGGTCGTCAGTGAAAGTGGCGCTTCCATTTATTCGGCCTCGGAGGCGGCCCGCGAGGAGTTCCCGGATCATGACATCACGGTGCGCGGGGCTGTCTCGATCGGCCGGCGGCTCATGGATCCCTTGGCGGAACTGGTAAAGATTGATCCCAAAAATATCGGCGTTGGGCAGTATCAGCATGATGTGGACCAGAAATTATTAAACAACTCCCTGGACGATGTGGTGGTCAGTTGCGTGAACCAGGTGGGCGTCGAGGTTAATACCGCGAGTCAACAGTTGTTAACCTACGTTTCCGGGTTAGGACCGGCGCGGGCGCGGGCGATCATCGAGGCCCGCAATGCCCACGGCCCTTTTGCCTCGCGGGAGGCCCTGAAAAAGGTCGCCGGGTTAGGCCCCAAAGCCTTTGAACAGGCCGCGGGTTTTCTAAGGATTTTTAACGGCGAGAACCCTTTGGATGCCAGCGCGGTTCATCCGGAGTCTTACCTCCTGGTCGATGCCATGGCCAAGGATTTGGACTGTTCGCTGAAAGATCTCCTGGGGAATGAACGGCTGCGTCAAAAGATACCCGTGAAGAAATATGTCACCGACACCGTCGGTATTCCGACCTTGACGGATATTCTCGGCGAATTAGCCAAGCCGGGACGGGATCCAAGAGAACCGTTTCAAATATTTACCTACAAGGACGGCGTTGAAACCATCGATGATTTGAAGCCGGGGATGAAATTGCCCGGCGTCGTGACCAATGTCACGGCCTTCGGCGCGTTTGTCGATGTCGGTGTGCATCATGACGGGCTCGTTCATATCAGCCAGCTCTGTGATCGCTACGTCAAAGACCCTCATGAAGTGGTGAAGGTGCATCAAAAAGTTCAAGTGACCGTCCTTGAGATTGATCTTCAGCGCAAGCGCATCGCGTTGTCTTTAAAAAAGGCGTAAGTCCGTGAGTCGCGCGTAGGTCCATAGAATCTGTTCCTACTGCGCCGTCAAATTTGTTTTTAATAAATATTTCTCAGAAAAGGCGCAGTGCTGTACTGTGTCAAACTATCAACCATGAAATTGACACAGTGCTACTGACTTCCCTGAAAGTAATGGAACTCCTCCTTAATCCTCCCGACGCGTGGGGGAGGAAGGGTGGGGGGAACTTATGTTACAATGCTTTTGCGGTGAGGATTTTCTTAAAGCAAGTACTCAGGTGAAAGAGCGGTATGCAGTTATCACGGCATCAGATTAAGAGCATGTCGGGCAATGCTATATTTTCCCGCGGCGAACAATATTATCGTCTACGGAGGGTCCATTCCCTGACCTGGGAGGGCGATTCTGTGCGTGCCGATGTGTTGGGTTCACGCAAGCGACCCTACACGGTGACCGCGCTCCAGCGACATGGAGAGCTGACGGTAAAGTGCACGTGTCCTTACGACTGGGGAGGACTGTGTAAACACGGCGTGGCGGTTTTGTTGTATTTGCTGGATCATGGCGGGAGCAGTACGCAGAAGGGCCTCCGCGCGCGCGCGGGGTTCCGAACTCCCCGCGTGGGCCGTTTGTCGTCTCAACGGGAAGGCCAGGGGATTGTGGAAAAAGATCCCGCCCTAGAGGCGTTCTTGCTTTCCGGGGATGATCCTATCCGGCTTCAGGTGGGGATCAGCGTCAAAGGGCTGGAGAATATTACGGGTAAGGGAGTTTCCTTCAGTCTCTTTATTCAGCATGGCGGCCAAACGGTCAAGGTCAGTGACCTTGACGCCTTCATCGCGCCGGAGCGTCTCATCCTTCATAATCATTTACCGTATTTTACGGCATTATCCCAGGGGCAACAGCATCTTCTCCATATGCTCCGGGGATTTGTCGGCGAATCATCCGCTTATGGGTCTGTTCAACTCCGGCGGATGATGCCTTTTCAGTTGAGTATGCTTTTGGAACATGTTTGCCGGCAAAACGATATTGAGATTGTAGAAATCAAAACGCGTGAACCATTGCGTTTGCTCCTGGATCCGCCCATAGGTCTGAGAGTCGTTGTTCGCTCGGCGCGCAAGAATCAAATCGCCGTCGCGGCGTCATTGATTGATCCGCTTCATCCCGCCGGACAAGGGTCCATGGGGCAGGTTTTTTTCGGAAGCCGGTCATGGCTTTTTGACGCGGAACATCGGACTTTTCGCCTGATGCATCCCCGGATCGAACAAAGGTTCCTGAAGTATTTTCATTTATCCGAGCGCGTTCTTGACGCGCGTGAACGCCAACATTTTCTGGCCGGGATCCTGCCGAAACTCAAGGAATTCGCCGAGGTCGTTATGGACGACCCGCAAGCGTACACGGTGCGGGTTGAACGTCCCGCGCCGCGTCCGTGCTATGAGGTCGATGTCATTAAAGGGGAACTGGAGGTTGCCTTATCGTTCGATTATGGCGGTCAACGAATCAGCTACGCTCAAGGCGGTTCGCAGCCCTATTGGGAATACGGCCCGGAGGATGATCGGCGCATGATCCGTCGGGATATCCCCCGTGAAAATGAGATCGCCGGGCTTCTTGTCCGGAATTACACATGCGTTTTCAGTGAGCGTTCCAAAAGGTTTTATGTCACGCGGACGGATGAGATTTTTGACTTCTTGTCGTCGCATGTTCACGCCCTTCAGAAGGACGGCGATGTTTTTCTTTCCCAACGGGCGAAGGCGCTTTATCAGGAGGGCGAGGTTATCCGTCCCTGTGTGCGGGTTTCGAGCTCGGGGATGGACTGGTTTGCCTACGACATCGCGTTTAGACGAGGCGGCGGAGAATTGGATATTCCGATGAATGTCGTCAAAGACCATTTGGACAATGGGTGGAAGTTTGTTCGTCTCAAGACCGGTGAATTTATTCCATTGGATCAGGGCGCGTTCGCCCGTGTCGCGGATTTACTGGAAGATCGAGAACGCCAGGGGCGGCTGATGCTGGCCCATATTCCTTTTGTCATGGAGGGGCTGCGTGAGGAAGGGGTTGAGGTTGAACTTGATCCCCAGACGCGCGGGCTCTACGATGACCTGAGAAGTTTCAACGGACTTGAACCGGTTGCTCTTCCGCCGTTCTTGTCCGGTGTCCTGCGGGATTATCAGGGGCATGGGGTGAATTGGCTGGCGTTCCTTAAAAAATTCCGTTTCGGCGGGATCCTGGCCGATGAGATGGGGCTGGGGAAGACCCTGCAGGCGCTGACGGTTATCCTCAAGGATATTGAGGCGGGTTGCGCCCTTCCGTCTCTGGTGGTTTGTCCGACGACTCTGGTCTGGAACTGGGAAGCGGAGATCAAGAAGTTTTTACCGGCTACCCGCACGCTGGTGATTTCCAACAAGGACCGGATCGCGCTGATGGAGCAGATTCCCAAAGCGCAAATCGTGATCACGTCGTACGCCCTTTTACGCCGGGATATTGAGAAGTACCACGCGCATCGATTCCATTTCCTTATTCTTGATGAGGCGCAGAATATCAAGAACCGTCATACCATCAGCGCGCGCGTGGTCAAACAGTTGAACGCCGCTCATCGCCTGGCTCTGACCGGGACTCCCCTTGAAAACAGTATCGCCGACATCTGGTCGCTGTTCGATTTCCTCATGCCGTCGTTCCTGGGAAATTATGAACGTTTCCGCGCCTCGTATGAGATACCTATCACGCAATTCCGGGATGAGGGCAAACTCAAGGAACTTTCCAGAAGGATTGCACCGTTCGTTCTTCGCCGTTTGAAGAAGGATGTCATCAAGGAACTGCCCGACAGGATCGAGCAGACGGCTTTCTGCGAGCTTGAACCCACCCAGGCGAAGATCTACGCCGCGATGGCCGAGAAAGCGCGGGCCCAGGCTCTGGAGGCGTACCGCGCGAAAGGATTTAACAAAAGCCGTATGTTGATTTTGACCTTGCTTCTTCGGCTGCGACAGATCTGTTGCCATCCGGAACTTGCCGGGGTCAGGCTCAAGCACCGGATCGGCGTGTCGGCTAAAATGGATCTTCTCAAAGAGATGCTCAACGAGCTTTTGTCATCGGGCCACAAGGTGCTCGTTTTCAGTCAGTTCGTGGACATGCTCAAGATTATGCGCGATCATCTGGAAAAGGAGAAGGTGTCTTTCGAATATATGGACGGCAAGACCAAAAAGCGTCAGTGCGCGGTTGAGCGTTTTAACGCGGATCCACAGATCAAGGTTTTTCTCTTGAGTCTCAAAGTCGGAGGTCTGGGTTTGAATCTGACTTCCGCCGATACGGTGATCCTCTATGAGCCGTGGTGGAACCCCGCGGTTGAACAGCAGGCCATTGACCGCACGCATCGTATCGGTCAGAAAAGCACGGTCCTGGCCTATCATTTGATCGCGCGCGGAACGATCGAGGAAAAAATACAGGCGCTCCAGCAACGCAAGAAATTTCTGATGAACGCGCTGGTTCTTTCCGAGGAGACCATGGCCAAGAAGCTGGGGTGGGAGGATATCCGGTTTTTGCTGGATATCAAGGATTGAAGAGGTTTATTGATAATGAACATTGTCATGACAGGTTCAACAGGGCTGATCGGAAGCGCGTTGACGGATCATTTCCGAAAAGAAGGCCACAAGGTCACGCGGATGGCGCGGCCTGTGTCCTTACAAAAGACAGGCGAGTCTGTCGTGGTGTGGGATGCGGCAGCATCGGTCGTTGATCTTTCGTCGCTGGAGGGGGTTGACGCCGTGATTCATTTGGCCGGGGCTAACATCGCGGCGCGGCGTTGGAGCGCGGCATACAAAGAGGAGATTCGTTTGAGCCGATTGCGGGGGACCAGATTTTTATCCGATTCTTTGGTTCGCCTCCGTCGTCCGCCCAAGGTGTTTATTTGCGCCTCGGCGGTTGGTTTTTACGGCAATCTGGATCCGCGCGTTTGTGCCGATGAATCAACTCCCCGGGGACAAGGGTTTCTGGCCGAACTGTGTGAGGCGTGGGAAAAATCCGCTGATGTTGCCCGGCAGGCCGGAATCCGCGTGATTCATCTCAGGACCGGTGTGGTCTTAAGTCCTCAAGGCGGGGCTTTAGAAAAGATGTTGCCTGTTTTTCGCCTCGGGCTGGGCGGAAGGCTTGGCAACGGCTGCCAGATGATGAGTTGGGTGGCCTTAGACGAGGTTCCTTGGATTGTGGAGCATCTTATGCGTTCAGATCAGATCGCGGGGCCGGTCAATATCGTTTCCCCTCAATCAATCTCCAATGCCGAGTTCACCAAAATTTTAGGTTTGGTCCTTCAGCGGTCGGTGATATTGCCTGTGCCGTCCTGGGCCATCCGGGTGATGTTCACAGAAATGGGAGAGACGCTTCTATTGGGAGGGGCCAGGGTCTTGCCTGAAAAGTTGACGGACAGCGGCTACACATTCCGTTATCCGGATTTGGAAACGTTCTTAAGGAAGATCTTGAGATAATTTTTTTTTAGTTATTCAAGTCAGGATTTCTGTGTTAAGATACCGCCGTTTTAAAATTTTACCACACGATCATCGACGATAACATTCCTTAATAAATCCTTTAAATTATGTCTTATCTTGTCTTAGCCAGGAAATACCGCCCGCAAAATTTTGATGAGGTGACCGGTCAGGAACACATCACCGAGCTTTTAAAGAAAGCGATTCAATCTGTCCGGATCGGACAGGCCTTTTTGTTTTCCGGCCCACGGGGTATAGGAAAGACATCCTGCGCGCGCATTCTGGCCAAATCCCTGAATTGCGAAAAAGGCCCGACGCTGATTCCGTGCGATCTGTGTCCGGCCTGTCGGGAGATCACGAAGGGGACAAGCTTTGATGTCCTGGAAATTGACGGAGCTTCCAACCGCGGGATAGATGAGATCCGGGCGCTGCGGGAGAATGTTAAATTTGCCCCGAGTTACGGCCGCTTTAAAATTTATATTATCGATGAAGTGCATATGCTCACGGCCGAGGCCTTTAATGCCTTGTTAAAGACCCTCGAGGAACCGCCGGATCATGTGAAATTTATTTTGGCCACTACCTCACCGGCCAAGGTGCCGGCGACCATTATTTCCCGGTGCCAGAGATTTGATTTCAAAAGGATTCCCATCAAGACGATCGTAGAGACGCTTCAGGGGATCAGCCGGAAAGAAGGATTGCGGATCGAACAGGACGCCCTTTACGGTATTGCCAAAGCGGCCGACGGGAGTATGCGCGACGCTTTGAGCATTTTGGATCAGCTCAGCCCCTTAAGTGATCAGGAAATCAAGGCGGGGGATGTTTTTTCCATGTTAGGGTTGGTGTAAACCCAGCTTTTGTTTGACCTTACCGACGCGGTGGCCCAGAAAAATTGTTCTCTGGCCCTGCAAGTCCTGGAAGATATCACGGGGAAGGGGAAAGACGTCAAGCAATTGACGCTTAATCTCACGGAACATTTCAGGAATTTGATGATCATCAAGATCGGCGGAAAGACCCTGGGCCGTCTGGTGGATTATCCGGTGACAATCAAAGAGATGCTCCTGGCCCAGAGCCAGCGTTTTACGTTAAAAGAAATTTTGAACTGTATGGACAGGCTCATCGAAGCTCAGGAGACCGCGCGGATTACCGAATCTCTGCGCATGCCCTTGGAGATCGCGCTGGCCAAATTAACGTATCAGGGAGAAGGGGGGCTGACCGGTCAGATGCCGGGACGGGAAGGGGCGAAGGCTTCAGCAGATCCCGCTTTCCTTCGGCCTTCGGATCAGCCTTCGGCGCCCGCGCCACTCCGATCGTCTTTCAAGAAAGAGACCTCACCATCGACGAAGATTCCACACAAACCTACGGCTTCAAATCTCTTAAAGACAAATGAAGGCCCGCTGGACGTGTCCGCTTCTCAGGGACGGGGAGAGAATCCCGGTGCCCCGCTGTCGTGCGAATCCGCCTCTGAGCGGCTGGGGCCGACGGAGATTCAGCCCGAAACCGTGTTCAATGAACCGGAAGACAATCCGGTCGCGGTGATGGAAAACGCGCAGGACAGAGGAGTCTTGGGTGGAGAAGGGCATTTAGATGTGGAAAAGATTAAACGCGGGTGGGACGCCCTGACGCACGCGGTCAGCCAGGAACGGATGTCCATCGCGACATGCCTTCAGGACGGCGTGCCGGTAGAATTTAAAGACGGAAAACTCATCGTCGGCTTTTCAAATAAATGTAAATTTCATAAGGAAATTCTCGAAGGCCCGGGTAATATAAAATTCGTCCAGGATATTTTTTCCCATCAACTCAGGACACCCATTGTGATTCAATATGAAATCGTTGATGATTATCAGCCGCAGGAAGAGGAGCCTTTGATTAAATCCGCCCTGGAGACATTTAAAGGCAAGGTTGTGAACCGTTGGCATAATGAATGAAAACAAGAGCACAAGATCACAGGATCACAAGTGCATCAGAACACAGGAGCACAAGCCTACAGTGATATTACTTTGTGCCTTGTGACATGTGCCTTGTGACATGTGTCGTGTGGCATGTGTTCCTGTGTCTTGTGCCATTGTGCCCTTAGCTAAGAAATACTATGGCCTATCCTAAACTCATTGAAACACTGATCGAACGTTTCAGTAAACTTCCCGGCGTGGGACGCAGAAGCGCGGAACGCATGGTTTTCTGGCTGCTTAATCACCCCAAAGAAGAGGCAGAGCTTTTGGCAGAGAGTATCCTCAAGCTTAAAGAAGGGCTGATGTTCTGCCGTATTTGTAACAATTTGAGTGATACCGAAATCTGTATGGTCTGCAGTGACACGACCCGTGACGCAAGCATCATCTGTGTGGTCGAGAATCCCAAGGATCTTCTGGCCATTGAGCGCACAGGTTCGTTTAAAGGGCATTACCATGTGCTTTTGGGGAATATTTGCCCATCGGAAGGAAGAGGGCCCGAGGATTTGAAGATCCAGCCGCTCCTCAATCGGCTCCGCACTCAGGATATCAAGGAAGTCATCATTGCCACGGATCCGGACAACGACGGGGAAATGACCTCGCTGTATCTGATGAAGGTCCTCAAACCCCTGGGGATCAAAACGACCCGCATCGGCCTCGGCATTCCGGTCGGCAGTTCCGTGGAATACACCGACCTTTCAACCCTTACCATGTCTATGACCTCCCGGCGGGAAATCAACGTATAAAGGCACAAATACGCTCCTGATTTAACCCAACGCAGGGGTTGACAATTCAGAAATATTCGTTATAATCTGCTCAACTTATTTTCCCTGTTCTTTAAAAAAATATTCCCCTGTAGCTCCGCGCCAAAATGATTGGCGGGTCCGCCAAGTTTTATGGCGGGAGTTGCAAGTGAAAAGATATGTATTAAATCTATGTACTCCAAAGTATAAAAAACAACAAATGATATATAGGCTATACAAGCAGGAGTCCAGAAGTAAGGTTGCTGGAGCATAATAAGGGGTTAAGCGTATTTACAAGTCAAAATGGTTCGTTTAAGTTAATTTATTCTGAGCGGCACGAAAGCAAGAATTTTGCGATTAAACGCGAACGTTTTTTAAAAACTGGCCATGGACGAAACTATCTGAATAGATTTATTCCCCTGTAGCTCAGTTGGTAGAGCAAGTGGCTGTTAACCACTGGGTCCGAGGTTCGAGTCCTCGCGGGGGAGCCATTGTGAACGAGAGAGCCCTTCGGCTATAAAGCTGAGGGGCTTTCTGTATATAGGGCATATACTTACATCAGTTAGGCGGTAGTTCGAGGCTATCAGCTTGAGTAAATGAGCCTTCTCGTGGCTGTTTGCTCTAAGATATAATCTATGCAAGGAGTTAGAGAGTTCGAGGATTTTATCGCCATCCTCAAGAAAATTTGGATTTATTTTCTCAACAGTAGCTAATTGGTTCTTTAAATTCAAAACTTCATCGTTATATTCTTTTTCTAAGATTAAAAACATTTCTTCCTGCATTTTATTTTTTCCGCTGAATTTTTCTTTATATAAATTTTTAAGACGAGTATTAGCCATCTCATGCTCACGCTGAAGCCTCAGTAGCCTGTTATTAGCGATTTCAGCCGTGTTTTTATAGCGTTGCCTGAGATTCTCCTTGAACCAGTCAACTTTATCATCCGGCATAGTTACGCCTTTTACGGAATCCTCAAACATTTCTGCCAAACGGTTTTCCGGGACATATCCGACGCCGTTATGACGCCCTTTTGAAAAACTGCAATGATAATAAATGTATCTCTTTTTCTTTTCTTCACCCGAAACTTTACAACTACATTCGCCACAATTTAAAAGATTATTAAAAGCAAAATCCTTTCGGCTTTTATAGTTTTTAGTTCTCCGCTCAAAAACATTCTGAACCTCATCAAAAAGTTGCTTCGTGATTATTTTTTCATGGCTTCCCGAATACGATTTGTTTTTCCATCGAAAAACGCCGTAATAAATTGGGTTCCTCAATACCTTGACCAACGCACTTTTGTAAATTTTTTTACCGCCCTTGCTCTTGAAGTTATGTTTAAAAAGCCAGTCGGCGAGCATATTGATTGAGTAATTTCCTGTCGCCATTTGTTGATAGGCGTTTTTAACGAACGAGGCATTATCCGGGTCAACTTCAATCAACCGGGTGAGTTTATTGTTGCGATAGCCATACGGAGCGGTGGAAGGATAAAATCCTTGTTCAGCTTTTTCGAGCATACCCATTTGCGACTTGCGGGAAATATCATTCGACATTTTTTTGGCGACCGCCACTTCAATGTCGAGCATGAAAATATCATCCGAGCCGGAATTTTTATCAACGGTTTTATTTGAACGTGAAAAATGGATTGTCTTGTCGAAGTTCTTGATAAGGTCAATGATTTTCATTTTATCAAAATCATTGCGAGTCCTGCGGTCGGTGATGTCAAAAATAATATGCTTAATCTCGTCATGTTTCTTGGCGTATTCAATCATCTGATTGAAAGCAACCCGTTCCTTTTTGTTGCTCCAAGCTGATTCCTGAACCTTCCAAGTTTTGACGATTTTAAGATTGTGGCGGGCGGTGTATTCTATACCGAGTTTTTCCTGAGCGTCCAGAGACCAGCCTTCTTTTTCTTGCTCTTTGCTGGAAACTCGGACGTAGAGAAGAGAGTTCGGCATGATTTTATTTTTGAAGCCAACGAAGAGCTGTGTTTTCATTTTCTTCTATAAAGATTTCAACTGCTCGTTTTGCCTTTTCAAGAAGAGTCTTTGCTTCTTTTCTCAATCGTAAAGCATTTGATATTTTTTCAGCAATTTCTTCTTGCTTCTTATCTGATAATAGAGGGATTTTTATTTTCATTGCACAGTCGGGTTTTAAATGAGCAATTATTGCACCACCGGACATTCTTTCAATCTGTGCTTTGCAATAATAAGAATTGAGAGCCAATGCAAGGTAATCATTATTTATTTTTACCTTTGGTTTTAGTCGCAGAAATGCACCGCTGACAATCGCATCAATATCTTCGTTTAGAGCAAAAGAAATGCCGATAGTGCCATCTTTTGTGAAAAGAATTTCACCTTTAAGCGGTCTGTAGGTATTTTTCAATTTTTCATAGAGCTCGTCAGGTATTCTTTTCTCACCCTCATCAATGCCATAGATGGAAAAATCAGAAACTCTGATAAAGAGTTTCCCGGTATCGCTATATGCATCACTTCCTGGTTCAACACCCTTTTTTACATGCACAATATCATTGAGGGATTTTTGTGGTATATTTGAGACTCTTTTCTCTATTTCGTCGTATTTCGATTGCCAATACTCGGCATCAAAACGTTCTACAGTGAGACAATTTTTGAAGTTTCGGATTGAAATATTTTCATCGTTTGCTTTATATCCCTCAAGGTTGAGTTCTTTAAAAAAGAACCGTTCTGCTTCTTTGTATTCTTTCTCAGAATTATCCTGCACATTTTTTGCTTCTTGAATTATAACGCTTAATTTATCAAGAAGGTTTTTGTTGGGAACAGGAACTTTAAAATCTCGAATACGAATAAGGGCAAGTTTCGGCTGCGAAGTCCCCACTTTTTCTCTTGCTATTTGATTTTGACCATATTTTGATAACAAGAAGGCGAAGAGGTAATCCGCATTTATCTCTTTGAGATTTACTAATTTTGCACAGTTTTCAGTTAGATTGCATTTAGCAATTTTAAATTTTATAATCCCGACATCACCGATTGAATTGCCAACAATAGTAATAAGAACATCATCAAATTTTGTTTGATAAGATTTTAATTTTTGATGAAGCTCTGACGATATTTTGGGCGAATTTTCGTAATTTATAAAATTATTCTTTACATCTTCAGCCCGTATATAAGGAATGCCATCTTCGCTAAAAGTCTCATCTTTAGGAAGCCGTTTCCCCCCTTTAACATCAGCTAATCTCCAAAGTTCCCTTGATTGCTTGTTTTCTATGAGCTTGTGGCCAAGTAGAAAGACCGGCTTATAATACTCAGCATCAATACGACCAGCTAACTCGCTAAATGGGATAATTGAAATATCAAGATTGTTCTCTTTTGTCATCGTTTGCCAGTCCAGATTATAAATTTTCCATTATTGCGTTGATAACTAAATACGCATATTTAACAATTTGGTGATTTTCATCTGATGGCTCAAGGTCTCCATGAAACAATAAACATCGTATTTGATAAATGAGTTCAAGGGAGCCTTTGTATAAAGTTTCACTATCATCAATCACGAATATTGAACCAATGCTTATTTTATGATGCTGGCCAGAGGTTCTAATCAGATTTTGGTAATTAGTACTACTTTTATCTATTAAAGCATTATTAAAAGAAAGTGCACCGATATAAGCAGGAACAGTGGGGGTACCTCTGGGGGGTACAGTTAGTGTAACTCTGCTTAATGATGTTGCTAGGCCATCTAAGTTATCTCTAAATGAAATGGCATCTTTGCCTGTTCCAGTTAGTAAGCGGTTAAATATGATATAGGCACTATTCCTAGCGTCTTGAGTATTTTTTATAGCCTCTATGCAATGTCTATCTGATTCAAGATTTGGATGATGGCCTCTATACCAAGAGTTGAAAGCAAGCCAATTCTTGATAAATAAACCAAAATAGTCAATTTGGGATAAGTCTTTCCATTTCGATGTATTGTCTGAACGGCTTGGCATAGGTTAATTAAGAAAATCTAGATTTTGTTTTTTGCCCCAAGCTACAAATGCACTGGCAATTTCATCAAGGTCGCTTAGATATTTTGGATTACCGGCTATGTCTTTTATTAACTGTCCATTTTTGTCTTTTTCAAATATATAATCACCGCTATTGTCCTTGAATGATTGTTTTTGGGTGGCAAAGAATATAGGATAGTCGGTAACTTTAAGATTGCCATTTTTATCAAGGTCTTTTTCCATCCACTTCTGTAAGAATATTATGGAGGTTTTTGTGCCAGTGTGTGGCTTGAAAGAGTTTCCATGAAGTCCAATCACTGCAAGGATACGGGCAGACTTCATTATGTGTTTGCGAACATGTTCTTCGCTCGTATTATTAAAAATACCTTGGGGTAAAACAATTGCTAGGCGACCACCTGGCTTTACGAAATCAAGATTACGTTCGATGAAAAGTAAGTGTCGTTCAACCTTGTTTTGGAGTTTGCCGTTGGCGTTTTTTCCAAGTGCATATTGAGCCAGGAGATATTTTTCTTTTATTTCACCTGCAAAAGGGGGATTAGCAAGTAGAATGTCAAAATTAAGATGCTGAAAGGTTTCTTGATTATGTCTGTTTGTTTCGTAATCATCAAATTCTCTGATTAAATTAAGGTCTTTCAGGTCGCTTTTAAATCTGCTTGGCCAATCTTTAGTGTCTAGTGAAGAGGTTTTGTAAATATGGCTTCTAC
The DNA here is from genome assembly GCA_003528115.1 of Candidatus Omnitrophota bacterium. Classification (GTDB taxonomy): domain Bacteria; phylum Omnitrophota; class Gorgyraeia; order Zapsychrales; family Zapsychraceae; genus UBA10174. Next base: position 3,059 of record DOGZ01000003.1, on the reverse strand, counting down.
CATCTCCTGCGATAAGCATTATCGCTCGGCTAATCTTGGTTGACTTTTCATCAAAATCTATACCAAAAAGGTATCTGCTTGCATATTCTTTACAAGCTTCAAGAGTTGGTAAGTTCTTCCAGACATACTGCATAGCATGGACTAAGAACCCTGCACTACCGCAAGCTGTATCTACAACATATTCTTTTTTTTGAGGATTAAGCATTTGTACGCATAAATCAATCACGACGCGAGGCGTAAAGTATTGCCCTTTTTTGCCTTTTACTACATCAGGGAGTAAGTATTCAAATGCTTCATCTATAATACGTAAGTTGGAGCCGAAAAGACGGACATCTTGAAGCTCTCCGACGCAAACTGAGAGATGTTCAGGAGAGAGTTTTATTTTGTCTGCACGTTCAAATACATCAGACCATTCATTTTTTGCTTCTTCAAAAAGTTCTTCAATAATTCGTTTTGTTTCTTCTGGTTTCCCTGTCGGACTTTTTCGGAAGTGAAGTTCTTGGTTAGGACGATTCCTAGCTTCTTTTTCATCATAAAGTTTTGCATAAATGAGTTTAAAGATTTCATCAAAACTATCTGCTCCTGAGTTAGCAAGAACTAACTCCTCAAGTGTCTGAATGGTTTGCTTTAGGTCATCCTCTCTAAGGTCTTTAAGAATTTTTCGCTTTGCCAAGACATCATCGATTTCTTCATCTGAAGCGGGAATATCATCAAGAGTATCATCAAACTCTTTTGGATAAGGGCGGTAAAGAATAAGTCGAGTTTTACCATTGACCGCGACACCAACAGGAGCACCTTCAGCATTAAGATAAGATTTTAACTGTTGAACATCATTTTCTTGGTTTGGTGCTTTGACTTCAACAATGATTTTAGGGGTAATACCATCAGGTCTGTAAACAACAATGTCAGCTCGTTTTTGTTCTCGGCCAAAGTTTACTTGCTTTTCAATTTCAATCAAATTTTTAGGATATTTATAGTGTCTGGTCAGTTTTAAGAGATACAGCTGACGAACAATTTCTTCAGGGGCGGATTTTCCGGTGGTAGCATTATAAACAAGTTTTTCTTCTTCGTTTTTTGAAATAGCTTTAATATAAAATTTTCCTTTATCTTTTTCATAAATATTAATTTTTGTGAGGTCATCGAACATTAAAAGGTCTTGTTGGGGATTTCTGAAAATCTTATTAATGATTAGTTTTTCTTCGTTCATTTTTTGGCCTTTTTGATTATTAATTTTTCAATGTGATAAGTTTGAATTTTATTAGGCTTCGCCTTGCCATTGAGCCAGCGGTTCACGGTTGAAAAGGCAACGTCCAATTTTTCGGCAAGCTGTTCTTGGGAAATTTTATTTTCGAGACGGTAGGTCTCAAGTTGTTTGATTATGTCTGGCATGGGGATAATCCTTTCTTGCATAGTATAGCGTTATATTAAGAGGGTCAATAGGTATCTTTGTTATTATTGATATTCGTATTGATATTCGTATTTATTCCTTTCTTGCCAAAATCAATATGTTTAATAATCCCAGATAAGGTTACGGGGTCATAATTGCCGTATGATGAAAATGTTGTTGCAACGTGCTCATGCCCGAAATTTTGACTCACAGCTTTAATCTCTGCACCGTTTTTACATGAACGTAATGCTGATTCAATCGCAGAATGTCGAAAAGTATGCGGTGGGAAATAAGGCAAATTGGCTTCCTCCGCTCGGCGTTTGAATATCTGCCTGATTCTTCCTGTCGTTTTCCAATACTCCGGCGTAACCTCTTGAGCGGGTAAAAAGCTCAAGCTGTTTTCACCGTGTTCGGCTTTGGAGCGTGGAAAAAGTGGGTCTTGGGAACCAAATTCCCTCGACCGTAAATGTTGAACCCATGCTGTAACATAGCTGAGCAATTTCTCATCAAACAAAAACAAAGTTGTTGGTATATGCTTGGCAAACTTTGTTTCAACACCTGCCCGGGGATTTTGATTGATGACAAGCGTTTCCTCATTGAAACACCCAAGCGGTAAAGTCGCCAACGCTTTATCCCGTGCCCCGCTTAGAATGGCAAAGGCAATCAACGCACGGTCTCGCAGGTCAATTTCGTTAATGACATTTATTGAATCAGCTAATTTACGAACATATTCAACCGCAGGAAAATTGCGAGGCGTGTATTGAGTAGCAACCCGTTCATCCTTTCGAGATAGCTTGAGATAAGCAATCGTATCTATTGCGATTTTGCTTTTATATCCGGGCTCACCTGAAAGCCAAGTGAAAAATTTGACGAGGTAACGCAAATATCCGTGCTGGGTTGATAATGACAAAAAGGTGCCACGAAATTCCCGCTTTTGAAGCCATTTTTTAAATGCAACTGCTTTATCCGGGTTTAGCTTGGCATAATCAGCATTCTTTGTGAAATCTTCATAAAGTGCGATTGCTTTTTCAATGCAGTTGACTGTTGCTTCTGCCAAGCCTTCCGCTTCCCGTAATCGCCTAAAAAACTTTCGTTTGATGAGTTCATTTTTGACGTTAATTTTCATTTTCCACACCTCTTGTTAAGCCAGTGTTCAGGGAATGGTTATCATAGCCAAATAATACTGCCTCTAATTCGCTGGGTATCAGCTTGGATTCTTGCCATTCTTTGATTTTTCTATCGGATGAAAAAAGTATCATCCGGCGGTTACACACCTCACAATTAGCCAATAGAATTACTTGTTGAGTATTGCCAAGAGTCTTATTTGTCCTTTTTATTGCCAATGTTTCTGATTTTCCGCAACGTGGTTCCCGGCAGATAATACAAAAAAATTCACCGGGCTTGAGACTATGCTTTCGTTTCTGTCGGGTTTCTTTAAGAAATCGGATGATTTCCTCACCTCTAATCAGGTAAGGTTTTCTGGTTGATTCAATAGGTTTCAGTCCTTGTTTTAGCCATAGCTGAGGAGTGGCAACATGAAGCCCGAAAACCTCAGCGAGTTCCTGCAATGTGTATGTTCGTCTAGATTTTATAAGTCTGTGATTATATACTTGTTTTTTCGGCATATTTTTTGTTAAAAGGGATAGGTTTCCCGAGTTCAATAACGAAGTGC
>DOGZ01000018.1 GCA_003528115.1 Candidatus Omnitrophota bacterium | reverse complement strand
GCTTACCGGAGACCTGAATATCTTGGATGTGCGCTGGATTGTGCAGTTTAAAATAAAGGACCCTGTAAAATTACTTTTTGCTGTCAGAGACCCTCAAGATGCCATACGGGATGTTTCTGAGGTGGTGATGCGCCGGTTAGTTGGAGATNNGAAAAGGTGAAACCGGCCTTTAATGAGGTAAATGAGGCAAAGCAGGAAAAAGAAAAGATGATTAACCAGGCCTGGGAGGCCTATAATAAAGTTATACCCAAAGCCAAAGGCGAGGCAGAAAAGACTATCCGCGAGGCCGAGGGGTATGCTTTGGATAAGATAAACCGAGCAAAGGGCGAGGCGGAGAGGTTCCTGGCTACCTTGGCTGAATATAAGAAGGCGCCCCAGATAACCCAAAAGAGACTATATCTGGAGACATTGATGGATGCCTTGCCTCGGGCAAAAGAGAAGTATATCATTGACCCTAAGCAATCTTCGATTTTACCTTTATTGAATCTNNAAAAGGATTTTAAACTGGGATGGCGACCCCAACCAGATCCCTACCAAAGACAAGAAATATATCTGGGTAGATACCACTGCCCGCTGGAAGATAATCGATGCCTTGAAGTTTTTGCAATCCGTAGGTAATGAAATGAGCGCGCACAGCCGTTTGGATGACATTATTAATTCAGCAACGAGGGATGCTGTTACTAATCACCTTTTAGTCGACGCGGTGAGGGATTCCAATCGTATTCTGGAAAGCAAGGAATTGGGGGAAGACGCTATTTTTGCCGATGAGGCGCTTGAACACATTGAAGTCGGCAGACAGCAGCTCACCCGAGCTATCTTGGAAAAAGCTAAAGTGCTGGCGCCGCAGTATGGCATTGAAATCGTGGATGTGCGCATAAAACGCGTCAATTATGTGGAGGATGTGCGCAATAAAGTCTATGATAGAATGATTGCCGAAAGAAAACGCGCAGCGGAAAAATACCGTTCGGAAGGGCAAGGTAAGTCAGCTGAAATTTCCGGACAAGTAGGAAAAGAATTAAAACAAATTACTTCTGAAGCATATCGTCAGGCACAGGGAGTTGTAGGCAAGGCGGATGCCGAGGCGATCAACATATATGCCCATGCTTATAGCCAGGATCCGGAATTTTATTCGTTCCTTAAAACATTGGAGACTTATCAAAGGACGATTGATGGGAACTCTACGATAATCCTGACTACGGATAGTGATTATTATAAATACTTAAAAGGGCTGGGGTCTGCGAATTAACGCCGTGTGCGAGTTTTAATAGAGTAAACCTTAACAACGCACTGTCTTGAATCAGGAACGATAAACGGGGACTCATCATGTGGACCGCCGATGATCTTAAGGATCTGGTACGTGAAAGACTGGGCGATTACCTTTTTATCGTGGTCGCCAACCGCCAGCCTTACGTCCATACATTCAATAAAGGCAAGATCGAGTGCCGGCGCAGCGTTGGAGGAGTGGTCAGCGCGCTCGATCCGGTCATGCAGGCCTGCCAGGGGCTTTGGGTCGCTCACGGCAACGGCGACGCGGACAAGCAAAGGGCCGACGCGCAAGGCAAACTCAAGGTTCCGCCGGAAGATCCCCGCTATGTCCTCAAACGGATATGGATGACCAAGAAAGAGGAAGAGGAGTTCTACTACGGATACTCCAATGAGGCATTGTGGCCCTTGTCCCATACGGCTTTCCGGAGGCCCGTTTTCGAAAAAGGTGACTGGGAAACCTACCAAAAGATCAACGAACGTTTCGCCCGCGCCGTGATTGAGGAAATCGGCGACAAAAAGGCCTTTGTCTGGATCCAGGACTACCATCTGTGCCTTCTTCCCAAATACCTCAAAGAGCTGGCACCGAAACAACTGATCATCGCCCATTTCTGGCATATTCCGTGGGCTAATTATGAAATTTTTCGGATATGCCCACAAGGCAAAGAAATTCTCGAAGGACTGCTCGCCAATGATCTGCTGGGATTTCATACCCGTTACCACTGCAATAATTTCCTGGACGTGATCGACCGGGAGGTCGAATGCAAAATCGACAGGGAAAAACAGGCGGTTGTCCGCGGTGATCACCAAACGCTCATACGTCCCTACCCGATCAGCGCTGATTTCGAGGGGATCAACCGGATGGTCGATGAGCCGCAACGCGGCACACTGCAAGAAAGCTTCATCAGCGAATATAACCTTCAAGATCAAAAAATCATTCTTGGCGTGGACCGGATCGATTACACCAAAGGCATCCCGGAAAAGATCCTGGCGATCGACATGCTCCTGGACAATCATCCCGAACTTAAAGGAAAGGTTATGTTCTGGCAGATCGGTGTCGTCACGCGGCTGCATATCGCCGAATATAAAAAGTTAAATGATGAGATCAACGCCCTGGTGGAGCAAGTCAACTGGAAACACGCCACCGACGGCTGGAAACCGGTCGTTTTGGTGCGCCGGCAGTTTTTCCTGAAAGAACTGGTCGCGATCTATAACCTCGCGGACGTGATGGTGGTGGGCGCGCTGCATGACGGGATGAACCTGGTCGCCAAGGAATACGTGGCCGCCCGCAAGGACGAAAAAGGCGCCTTGGTCTTGAGCCAGTTTACCGGGGCGGCGCGAGAACTGACGGAAGCGGTTTTGATCAACCCGTATGACCGCGAACAATTCAGCGAAGGGTTATGGACGGCGCTAAATTTTACCGAAGAAGAACGCGGCAAACGAATGCGCAAGATGCGCGAAGTTTTAAAAGTCAATAATATATTCCGCTGGTCGGGCAAAATCATTTCTGAACTGCTAAGCTTTGAATTCAAGGAATAAGCGCGAGATGAAATATCTTTTTGCTGAATGGGACAAGCTCAAAAAAGCGCTGGACGATAAAATTATCCTGCTGAACCTGGATTATGACGGGACGCTGACGCCGATCGCCGTCACGCCGGATAAGGCCGTTCTTTCCCCGGAAGTGAAAAGCGTCCTGGGGGAATTGGCACGCTTACAGAACTGCGAACTGGCGATCATCAGCGGCCGCGCCCTTTGCGATATCCGGAAGATGGTCGGATTAAAAAACATCGTTTATGTCGGTAACCACGGCTTTGAGATCGACGGCCCGCGCATCCATTTCGAAAGCCTGACGCCGCCGGATATCAAAAAAACATTCGCGAAGTTCAAGGACGATCTGATCAAAAATTTTGCGAAATTGGAAGGCGTGATCATTGAAGACAAGGGATTGACCTTAAGCGTCCATTATCGCCTGGTCCCGGAAAGAATGACGGATTCCGTTATAAGAATTTTCCATAAAACATGTCGTCCCTATCTCAAGAAAAAGCGGATCAAGGTCGGCTCAGGGAAAAAAGTCTTTGAGATCAAGCCGCCTATTGAATGGGATAAAGGAAAGGCTGTTTTGTGGATCTTGTCCCAACGTAAACGCGCCGAAGGCGGGAAAAATGTCCTACCCATTTATATAGGCGATGACCGCACCGATGAAGATGTGTTCCTG
>DOGZ01000031.1 GCA_003528115.1 Candidatus Omnitrophota bacterium | reverse complement strand
CGAAAATTAACAAAGTCCTGTTATATACTATTTGACATGGCCCTAGAATCGTCGGTATAATCTTTCCATGATTTCCGGGATTATTTTATCTGCAGGTTTGAGCTCGCGGTTTTTGTCTCCAAAGGCGTTGACCAAGATTTTCGACGAGAACGTCTTAGTGCATTTACAGAAAACTCTTCTTAGGACACAGATTGATGAACTCATTATCGTCTTAGGCGCGCATTTCCATCAAATCAGACCCAGCGTATTAAACCATAACAAAATCAAGTTTGTCTATAATAAATATTACAATTTGGGACAGACATCTTCTTTTAAAACCGGTCTGCGGGCCATTTCGGAGAAATCTCAAGGCGTCATGCTTTTTCCGGTCGATTATCCCATGATGCATGTCGAAACCATCCAAAGGCTCATTTCATATTTTCTTACCCACAAGCCTCTGATCCTGATCCCGGCCTTCAGACATCACAAAGGCCACCCTCCGCTCTTTTGTACTCAGTTAATAAAGGATTTCTTGGCCTTGGATGATTCCAAAGGTCTGAACACCATCGCGCATAAATATCACGAAGAAACAGTCGTTGTGGAAGTCGAGGATCCCGGGGTCATTACGAGTTTTAACACACAAGCTGAGTTTGAGGCATTGACGAAGAAGTTCAACGTGCGCTGAATGCCCCTTCGCTGTCGTGGAGAAAACAAGACAAACAGTGTCTCATTTAAAGACGACGACGGCCGCGGTGAAATTGGCTCGAATATAGGCGTTACCGATGAGTTTTTGTGCGGGAAGTTTTTTCCATTGACCTGTGGCATCGGTCTTGATATCCGTGATCGCGTCTCCTCCTAAGATGCCAGCCTCGTATTTCATTTTCTCAATAACTTCACTGATGCGTTGACGGCGTTCCGTATTCACCGTGACATACCCGATGAGCTCATGCGACTGATTCATTTCTTCAAGATAGACAACGTCGATGGCGGATTTCTTGGGGGGATAATATTCCGTGGTGACATCTCTGGAATCCACATGATAGATACTGCAACCGGAAGTTAACCCGATAAGTAAAATAAGAATCCATGACTTTTTAAACATACGTAACATCCTCTATTTGTTGGAAATATAATAACTTTAAAAAATGTATATGACAACAAATTATTTCTAAAAATGCATTTTTATTTTTGGGAGGTATCCTTTTCTTTAAGCGCTTTAATGATTTTGTCCGGCGTAAAAGGCAGTTCTTTCAGTCGGATACCGACGGCATCATAAATCGCGTTGGCAATAGCCGCTGACGTCGGAATCAGAGACGCCTCCCCCATGCCTTTCGCCCCAAAAGGTCCCTGGGGGTCGTTCGTTTCAATAAGGATGCTTTCCACCGGCGCTGTTCCCATGGCCCTGGGCAACCGATAATTGGCGAAATTGGGATTCGCGACACGGCCTTTCTTAAATTGTAGATTCTCGAGGAAGGTATAGCCGATGCCCATAGCTAATGACCCTTCAATTTGTCCCTCGACTGATTGAGGATTGATGGCCTTCCCGATATCATGGGCATCCCAAATTTTGAGAATTTTGACTTCACCGGTTTCTTTATTCACTTCCACCTCGGCAATCTGGGCTTCAAAACTGTAACTCCCCGAAACATTTCCTTCGCCTGTTCTGAAATCAATGGGCGTTGTCTTGGGATTATAGCTCCCTCGTCCGATAATTTGTTTGCCGTAGTTGAAGGAATAGCACAGATCCAAGGCTTTATCAAAACTCATGAATGAGGAATGACTCTTGAGATGACGGACGGACTCCGCCTGGATATCTAAGTCTTCGACGTTCAGGGAGTGTTGGTGAGCGACGATTTCGAGGATCTGTCGCTTGGCATCCCGTGCCGCCAGAATCGTGGCGTTTCCCGATATGAAGGTGACACGCGAGGCGAAACTGCCCGTGTCAAAAGGAGTAATTTCGGTGTCTCCGGAGGTACATTTGATGCGGCTAAAACTCACGCCGAGCTCTTGACAGGCGATCTGGGAAAGTGCCGTATTCGAGCCCTGTCCGGTATCCGCCGCGCCGGTAAATAAATACACGGACCCGTCTTCTTCCACTTTGACAATGGATCCGGCGGATTCGTGGGATTTATACATTTTTGAACCCATCACATCCGCGGCAATGCCGATGCCGATTCCCCGGCATACATGTTTTTGTTTCCCGCGCTTTGTCTTCCAGTCCGCGGCACCGCTGGCTTTTTCAATGCATTCTTTCAGACCGTTGGAGGAGATGATCATTTTGTTCACCGTGGTCATATTGGGGGATGTAATATTCTTGAGACGGAATTCGATAGGATCCATATCGATGCCTTCGGCCAGCATATCCATATGGGATTCAATGGCAAATCCGGATTGGACGCCGCCAAACCCCCGCATCGCGCCGCTAATGGGGGTGTTGGTATAAACCCGGTAGCCTGAGACGCGGAAATGCTGAATTTTGTAGACCATAAAGATCCGCATGATGGCCGCCGCCAGTACCGTCGGACCGTAGCTGCAGTAGGCGCCGCCGTCGGCAATAACCTCGCCGGTCATGGCCACTAAAGTCCCGTCTTTTTTAACGCCGGATTTAATTTTATAGATCATCCCATGTTTGCGTCGCGTATAACTAAACTCCTCTTCCCTGTTGAGACAAATTTTGACCGGCAGGCCGCCGGCCTTTTTGGATAAAAGGCACGCGGCAAAATCCATCGGGAGCATTTCCAGTTTCCCGCCGAACCCACCGCCGACAGCCATTTTTATGACGCGCACATCGTTAAGATTCTTCTTGAGCGTCTTGGCCAAGGCCTCACGGCATTTGAAAGGCGCCTGGGTTGACGCCCAGAGGGTAATTTGATCGGAGGAAGTTTCCCATCGGGCAACACAGACATGCGGCTCCATCGCGGTGTGATGCGCCGCGGGGCAATAAAAGACGTCTTCCCGAACGTAATCCGCCTCTTTGATGGTCCGGTCAGGATTGCCGAAATTGACTGGAAGAATAACCGCAATGTTGTTGAGGGCATCATGGATTTGAGGGGCATCGGGTTTCATGGCCTCTTCGACATCGAAAACCGCCGGCAGAATTTCGTATTGGACATCGATGAGTTTTAAGGCCTCTTGCGCTGTTTCTTCGTCGAGTGCGGCGACAGCGCCGATTTCATCTCCGATGTAACGGACTTTCTCAGACTCGAGCGCCATTTGATCAACGGTATGGGGGAAAAAGAATTCATTGGAACCGAATTTGATGTTATCGGTGTCTTTAGCGGTAATGATGGCACGGACTCCGGGAAGCTGTTCGGCCTTGGACGTATCAATACTCAGGATCCGCGCATGCGCGTGAGGGCTGCGCAGCATTTTTCCAACCAGCATGTTGGGAAAACGGACATCAAAGGCATATTGGGTTTGCCCCGTGACAATGCCGCGGCCATCTATGCGCGGGATACTCTTGCCGACGGGATTCGTATAGTTTTTGTTAACAGGGATGGGCATAGGATTTTTAAATAATCTTTGAATACAAGAAATTTTTAACTGGTCTCCTTCTCGCTGTTGGCCTGAGGGCGCGCGCCCATGATCTTTCCGGCTTCACGGATCGCGTTAAACATCTTCAAATACCCCGCGCAACGGCAGATATTACCGTCCAAGGCATACTCCATTTCCTCTTGGGAAGGTTTGGAATTCTTGTCCAGCAAGGCCTTGGAAGACATGATCATTCCAGGAATGCAGAATCCGCATTGGACAGCGCCATGATCTAAGAAAGTCTGTTGAATGGGATGAAGGTCATCGCCTTGCGCTAATCCCTCAATGGTTGTGATTTCTTCTCCGGCAACATCGCGGGCCAGGGTGATACAGGAAAGCATCGCGTGACCGTTGATATGCACCGTGCATGCCCCGCATTCCGCGTCATCGCAGGAGGATTTTGTCCCTGTGAGCCCCAGATGATCCCGCAGGACCTCCAGGAGCGTCTCATGCCCTTGAAGATCCACCACGTATTTCTTCCTGTTGATAGTTAATGTTGTTTGCCTATTCATTTAAGGATGCCGGGTTTCTTTTGTATCAATTCCGCCAGCGCGTTCTTCAACGTGACGCGGAATATATATTTTTTATAGTCGTCAGCCCGTGTGTTATAAATGGCCTCATGGAGATGGTCAAGGGCTTCCTGGGGCAGTTCTTGGAAAATAGGGCGCTGATTAAGAAAGTTTTCCAGTTTTGTGTCGCGTTGCGCGAATTCAACCGAATTATTTATCGCCAGGCAAGTCTTCGTTAAGGAGTTTTTTTCAAATGCCGTTTTAAGACAGACCGACAATAAAGGGATATCCACATAACCCGATCTCCTGACCCGCGCATAAACCAGGGCGGCGTTTTTGTCTCTGAGGATGGTTATGTGGGAAAGGATTTTATCCGTCTTGGCCCCATTTTTAAAAAAATTTTCAGCGCTGAGGGTGTGTTCGTGATTATCCGCTCCAATAAAATGGAAGTCGGCCTCCAGGGCTATCATGACAGCCGGCATTTCTGTCCAGGTGTATCGGCAGGTCAAATTCCCGCCGATCGTAGCGGTGTTTCGGATGGGGGTGGTCGCGATGTTTTTAGCTGCGTTTTTCAGGATACGGAAATTGTCGTCTAAAGAAGGACACTCCAGAATTTCGCGGATGGTTGTCATCGATGGAATAACGAGTTTTTGATGATCCACCGCAATGCCTTTAAGTTCAATAATGTTTTTCAGACTGATGATATGTCCCGGGGTCTTCATCCCGCGTCTTTTCAACTGTTTTAAATTGTTAATGAGGAAACTTCCTCCGGCAACGAGTTTACTATGAGGGGAATTCGCCAATAATCGCGCGGCCTCGGAGATTGTCGTGGGCTGATGGAATGTGAAAGGATTGAGGTACATGATTCTTCTTTAAGAAATTCATGGGAAAATTTATTGGCCGTAGTATATCAGAAAATAAAATTTTGGCCAACAGAATATACGTTACATGAGGTTTAAAACTTCTTTAGGGAGTCTCTTCAGCTCTTGTGTCCCTAAGACTTTTATGGACCAGCGCAACACCTGCAGTTTTTGGGCTAATTTCGGTCCTGGTTTGTCGATAGTGGCTAACCTCCTGCGGGATAAAAAGAGAATTTTTCTTAACGTGTGAAAGACAATTCTGGCCTCCCTGGGACGGTCATTACCTAATTTTATTAAATTGTTCAGGCTTTCAAAGGCTAACGTGCTTACGGTCGCGTTATAGTGGTCTAGTTTCTGAATCAAGGCCGGGGCCATGGATTTGAAGTATTTGTAGCGGTCAAGGACGCACAGGGTGTGCATGATTTCAACCTCGACAAAAGGCGAATCCGTCCGGTTGAGTCTTCGCAAGAGAATTTTTTCAACGATTCTTTTCTCGCGGGAGACGACTTCATGAGAGAATTTTTCCCTGAAGACTTTAATGGCCGCGGCGTTTTTATAGGAACCCAGGGTGTCGTCTTTCATCATGGCCAGGATGATCTCTTTGGAAAGTTCACTGTATTTGACAGCGTAGTTTGTCAGGAGTATTTGATCATCGAATATCGTGTACCCGGAGGGCATCACCTCGCCCGCGGGAGGTGTGGGGGGGGAAGTTTCTTGGAGCGAGTTGGGAAGACTTAAGACATTGTCTTCAATAATCACTTGCTCGCCGCTGTTGACAGGGACTTCGTGTGTCGGTGATTGGGCGTAGGAAGTGGTCAAGGTTAAGAAAGACTGAAGAGCAAAGACAAAAGACCATAGACTAAAGACCAAAGATCCACGACCGATCCTTGTAGGCCTTCGGGCAAGGGATTTTTTAAAGGAATTGTTCATAGGACTTCCTGATTTAAGCATTTTCATAAATTACCCTTGATTAATTGATTATCTCCAAAGAAACGTCTATAGCCTGTCGATGATGCGTTAATGCCCCGATGGAGATACGGTCAACGCCGGTTTGGGCGATGGCCTTGACGTTGTTCGGACGAATACCTCCGGAGGCTTCCAAAAGAGGTTTCTTGTGAGAGGACGATCGGGTTATTTTTACAGCCTGTTTCAGTTGGGGGATGCTCATGTTGTCGAGGAGGATGTAATCCGGATTTCCCCTAAGGGCCTCTTGAAGCTGGGTTAAGTTATCCACCTCGATTTCCAGAGGTTTCTTTGTTTTTGTTCGACATTGCTCAATCATCTCGACGAGAGATAAATGCCTTTTGGAAATAACCCGATGGTTGTCCTTGATCAGAACCATATCTTTTAAGCTCGTCCTGTGATTATATCCGCCGCCGCAACGCACCGCGTATTTTTCCAATTCTCTTAATCCCGGCGTTGTCTTTCGGGTATCAAGGATTTTTGTCTTAAACGGTTTGATCCTGTCGACAAACTGCCTGGTGTTGGTCGCGATGCCCGAAAGGTATCCCAAGAAATTCAGCGCCGTCCTTTCTCCTGTGAGAATGGCACGGGTTTTTCCTTTAATGAAGGCAACCTTTGAATTCTTTTTAACAGCATCCCCATCTTTAAGATCCGTGCGAAATAAAATATTTTTATCCAAGTTTTGAAAGACTTGCCGGGCGATCGAAAGCCCGCACAAGACAGCGTCCTCTTTAAAAAGAATCACAGCCTCCGTCGTTGAAGAGGCGGGCACCAGCGCGTTCGTCGTGATATCTTCCTTGGCCGCGTCTTCTTTGAGGGCTTGGGTTATTATATTATTGAATAATTTCTTATCCATAAATGATCTTTTATTCCAAATGGGCGATGGCCTGTTGAAGCTCGTTGTTTTTTTGTTCAAGGCCGGCAAGGCGTTCCCGTTCTTTTTGGACAACATCCCCTGGAGCTTTTTCAACGAACTGGGGGTTTTGAAGCCTCTTGGAAAGGGATTCAGCGGCCTTCCTCTGCTCTTCAATCTGAGTGAGGATCCGTTTTTTTTCCTGTTCGACATCGATGAGATCGCCTAAAGGAATGGCATAGGTGATATTTCCCGTAAGCCCCGTCGCGGCATTCTTAGGGACCGTGAACTCTGTCGTAATGGATATCTCGCCGATTCTGGAAAGATTTTTGAGGATCGCCGCGTTGTGACGCAGGAGGTCAATGCTCTTTTCGGATTTCGCCGCGAACAGGCATTGGATTTTATCGTTGGGTTTGACGTTCCATTGCGTGCGCGCGTTGCGGATGGCGCTGATCAGCTCAAGGAGCACGGCCATGCTTTCTTCGGATTTGGGATCAACACAAGCCTTCGTAAAGACCGGCCAGGGCTGAATAGCCAAGGCGCCTTTTTCTTTGTGCAGATAGCTGAAAATTTCTTCGGTGACAAACGGCATAAAAGGGTGAATCATTTTTAGGGAAAGTTCCAGAATCTTGAACGCTGTATTCTGGATCGTCGTGTCCCCCCATTTGTCTTTGATCATCTCCAAATACCAGTCACAAAAGTTACCCCAGAAAAATTCATGAATAAGGGTCTCGGCCTCGGAGAAACGGAATTTCTCAATCGCCTGGCTGACTTTCTCCAAGGTTGTATAAAAGCGGGAGATGATCCAGCGCGACGGTAAATCAAGACCGCCGTCCGATTGCATGCGGGCGGCAAGGTCAAAATCCGGTTCAATCTTCGTTGTGTTCATCAGGATCAACCGCGCGGCGTTCCAGATTTTGTTGGCGAAGTTGCGGCCGATCTCAAACTTTTCCTTGGAGATAAAAAGGTCCTGGCCGGAATTGACGATCAGGCTGTAGCGCAGGGCATCCGCGCCGTATTCGTTAATGATTTCCAGAGGATCGATGGCGTTGCCCAAAGACTTGGACATCTTGCGGCCTTGGGCATCCCGCACGGTACCGTGGATATAAACATCTTTAAAAGGAATGTCCCCCATAAATTCAAAGCCGGCCATAATCATCCGCGCTACCCAGAAAAAGATAATCTCCGGCGCTGTGAATAAGGAGGCCGTCGGGTAAAAATAACTTAGGTCACTGACCTTGCCCCCCTTTACTTCTTGGTCTTGGGTCTTTGGTCGTTGGTCATTAGTCTTTGGTCCTTGATCATCAACCCCAGGTCTGACTTGTGGCCAGTCAAAAGTGGCAAACGGCCAGAGCCAGGAGGAAAACCAGGTGTCCAAGACATCTTCATCCTGTTGGAGACGCGTAGAACCGCAGCGCGGACATTTATCCGGCGCGCTTTCAGAAACAATAGGCTCTTGGCATGGGTGTTGACTGGCTCCTTCTCCGATACAGTACCAGACGGGAATCCGATGGCCCCACCAAATCTGGCGTGAGATGCACCAGTCGCGGATGTTGTCCATCCAGTTGAGATATACTTTGGTCCAGCGCTCCGGATAAAATTTAATACGTCCGTCTTGGACGGCCTCCAGAGCCGGTTTCGCCAAAGGTTTCATTTTGACAAACCATTGTTTGGAAAGGTAGGGTTCGATAACCGTGTGGCAGCGGTAACAATGCCCGACGGAATGTGTGTGCGGTTCGATCTTAACCAGGTATTTGGCTTCTCTGAGCGATTCGATGATCGCCTCTCTGGCCTCAAAACGGTCGCTTCCTTCAAAGTCGCCGGCCTCCTTATTCAGGACGGCATTGGGATGCATGATGTTAATAAATTTTAAATTGTGGCGACGTCCCATTTCAAAATCATTGGGATCATGCGCCGGTGTGACCTTGACCGCCCCGGTTCCAAATTGGGGATCCACGAAGGCATCGGCAATGATTTTGATTTCCCGGTTTATCAGCGGAAGGACCAGGGTCTTTCCGATCAGGGAACGGTAGCGTTCGTCGTCCGGATTGACGGCGACCGCCGTATCCCCCAGCATGGTCTCGGGACGGGTGGTCGCGACAACCACGCCTTCTTTTTCATTATCCTTAAAGGGATACCGGATGTGATAGAGGTTTCCCTGGATATCCCGGTGCTCGGCCTCTTCATCCGAGAGGGCTGTCAGACAGCGCGGACACCAATTAATGATGTATTCGCCGCGGTAGATGAATCCCTTCTTGTAGAGGGAGACAAAGACATGTTTGACCGCGTCGCTGTAGGATTCATCCATGGTAAAGCGGGTGCGCGGCCAGTCACATGAGGACCCCAGTTTCTTAAGCTGATGGATGATCGTATCGCCGTATTCTTTTTTCCAGGCCCAGAGTCTCTTGAGAAATTCTTCGCGTCCTAAATCCTGGCGTTTCTTTCCTTCTTTGGCGATCTGCTTTTCAACGACATTCTGGGTGGCAATCCCGGCGTGATCGGTCCCCGGCATCCAGCAGGTTTCAAATCCTTTCATGCGTTTGTAACGGATCATGATGTCTTGCAGGGTATTGTTCAGGGCATGGCCCATGTGCAGGATGCCGGTCACATTCGGCGGCGGAATGACGACGGTGTAAGGCGGTTTCGCCGGATTCAGTTGGGCGTGAAAGAGATTTTTCTCTTCCCAAACCCGGGACCACTTGTCATCGACTTCCTTAAATTCAAATCGTTTGGGCAGTTCAATCATGGATAAACGGAATGTGTGTTGTTATTAAAATAAAATTCTAATCAATAGGGGTTTTATTAATTTCTTGAAGAGGAAGTCAGGCGCATCCAAGGGGTATTACTTTTTCTGATCCTTAAGAAGTTTATATTCGATACTGTCGATCAACGCTTCCCAACTGGCCTCGATGATATTTTCATGGACGCCTACCGTTGTCCATGAATCGGTATTGTCCTGGGATTCAATCAGGACGCGGACTTTGGCGGCCGTGCCTTCCTGCGTGTTCAGGACGCGGACTTTATAATCCCTTAAATGCATTTCAACGAGTTTAGGGTAAAACTTGTTCAGGGCCTGTCGTAAAGCCTTGTCCAGGGCATCGACGGGACCGTCTCCTTCCGAGGCGCAGAACTTTTCTTCACCGTTCACGTTCAGGCGGATTGAGGCCTCGGCAAAAATTTTGCCGTCAAAACGTTTTTCCGTAGCCACTTTAAATCCTTCCAGGGTGAAGAACGGGGTATATTTTTTTAAAGATCGTTTCAGGAACAGCTCAAATGAGGCATCGGCCGCCTCAAACTGATAACCGCTGTGTTCTTTGATTTGCAGGTCCTTCAGCAGTTTTTGCGCTTCAGGGGATTTCTTGTCGAGGAGAATATCCATCTGTTGGGCCTTGATGATGATAGGCATTTTACCCGCCAGCTCTGAGGTCACAAAACGCCGGTGATTCCCAACGACTTTAGGGTCGATATGCTCATACGCCAGGGGATTCTTGAGCATCGCGTCAATATGGACGCCCCCCTTATGCGCGAAGGCGGAATGCCCGACAAAGGCCGCGTTATCCGGGAGTTTGAAATTGCTGATTTCACTAATGAAATACGAAGTCTCCATGAGTTTAGGGACATTCTTATCCGGGATGGATTTGATTTTTAATTTTGTATGCAAGATGCCGATGAGCGTGCATAGGTCCGCGTTGCCGCAGCGTTCTCCCAGGCCATTAAACGTTCCTTGAATCTGCGTGCAGCCGGCGGCAAGGGCCGCGAGACTGTTGGCCACCGCCAGATCCAGGTCGTTATGGGTGTGAATCCCTAAGGGGATGTGGAACTTCCCCTTGATCTCCGAGATGATCTTTGAGATTTCCTCGGGAAGACAGCCGCCGTTGGTATCACAGAAGATGATGGCATCGGCGCCGGCATCCTGGGCTGTGAGGACGGCTTTCAGGGCATACGCGGGATTGCGTTTATAACCGTCAAAAAAATGTTCCGCGTCATAAAAAACCTCCCGTCCCTTCTTTTTCAGGAAATCAACGGAACCAGAAATCATGTGAAGGTTTTCTTCCAGGGTGGTCTTTAAGACATCAACGACGTGAAGGTCCCAGCTTTTCCCGAATATGGTGATGGTCGGTGTTTGAGCGTCGATCAGGCCGTTCAAATTCACGTCTTCAGAGGGTTTAATACCCGGTTTCCTGGTTGACCCAAAGGCGGTGATCTTGGCGTTCTTTAATTTTTTCGTCCGGATGACATCGAAAAATTCTTTATCCTTGGGATTGGATCCGGGCCATCCGCCTTCAATATAATGGATCCCCAGTTCATCCAGTTTCTCGGCGATCTTGACTTTGTCTTCAACCGTAAAGGAAATGCCTTCGGTTTGCGAACCGTCTCTTAAAGTTGTGTCGTAAATGATTGGAGTGGACATAATTGATTCTAAAGATTTTGGATAATTTATTAACTTGACTGTAAGGCGGACAATCACTCTGTTTCATTGTTTTCGCGAAAGTCCGTATTCAGAAAATTCCGTGGACGCCTTCCAAAGACGAGCGAGTCTCTGGAATTTGTCCACGGAAAATTTATTGCTCCCGGCAGAACTTATTTATATGTCCGTCAGGAGGGCATTAAAACTGCATGCCTAATTTAACGCCGCCTTGGGTCGAGTTATTTTTAGGTTCATAACCGACAACCCCGATGGGCGTGCCGCTGTATGTGATACTCTTGGTATCTGACTGAGCAATGTTCCAATATCGGACAAAGGGTTCCAAGAAGAAATCGAATCTGTCGGATACTTTCGTCAGGCGGATGGAACCCCGCGCGCCCCAGCCTTCGTCCTGGTCGTTTTCCAGGGTGTCCAGTCCGGCGATGGCATCTTCCAGATGGCTTTTTTGTTTTCCGGAGATGAATAAATCGTATTCCAGCGTGAATCCTAAGCGCCAACTGTCATTGATGGCCGTTTGTGTTTCAAAACCAATCGGCACATAAAAATAGTTGGACTCCCGGTCATAGCCCAAAGCGCCTGTGGAGGATGTTTCACCGCCTATTTCATCGAGCAGGTAGCGATAGCCGAACCCGACGTACGGCGTTACGCGCGAGGCCTCAAGGACGTAAAAATCGTATCCGGCGGAAACGCGGGCTTCCCCCAAGAAATCGCTGATATTATCAATCGATCCGGTGCCGTTAGAGTCATAATCCACGGACCCCCAGTTGATATGACCGTCGGCTTGGACCACAACGTGATTGGCCCAGCGTTCAGAAAGGCTCGCGTTGAGGCCTCCCATCACCCCTTCTTCTTCCATCACATCAGGCTCTTCGTATTTAATCCAGGAGGCCTCAGTCCCTAATTCAAAAGTTTTCTTGCTTTTTTCCGGAGCTTCGTCCTGCAGCGTATTGGCCCAGACCAAACCGCCGTGCAACAAACCCGCGATTAACAACCCGATCATCATTTTGACTTTGCCGTTTTCACCCATGTTCTTTTCTCCTCTTTTCTGATGGTTGTGGGGTGGGGATAGTTTGATAGCGATAGCAATGATTATTGGACTTTCGTGTTTGGCGATCTGCTTCGTTGCAACCTTCTGTGCTTGCTCAGCGTACACAACAGTACGCCTCGCGGAGTTTATCCCGAGCTTTTCCCGGGACTCCTCGGTTGTGCCTCGCATTTCATCCAAACGCGAAAGTCCTAATTTAATTTATCCAGTTCAAATTTTTTATGTAAAGCCCGTACCGCCTTATCTACCTGGTTTTGTTTAATAATGCAGGAGATGCTGATTTCCGAGGTGGAAATCATCTCGATATTGATTTTATTCTCAGCCAACGCTTGGAACATCTTGGCGGCAATGCCATGGTGCGAGCGCATCCCGGATCCGACGATCGATACCCGGGCAATGTCTTTATCCTGCTGGACTTCTCCAGCCTGAATTTTGTGGGCCACCTTCTTGGCCGCGGCAAGGGCCTTGGTTAAATCCGTCTTGGGGACCGTAAAAGAAATATCGGTGTGATTTGTTTGACTGACGTTTTGAACAATAATATCGACATTCACGCCGGCTTTGGAGATTCCCGTGAATATTTTAGCCGCCACGCCGGCTTTATCCGGAACGGCGCAGATGGTGATTTTCGCCTCACTCGAGTTGCTGGTGATGCCGCGAACGGCAATGTCTTCCAGTTTTTCATTTGTCTTAACGATCATGGTCCCTTCCTCCTTGGAAAAACTCGAACGCACATGAATAGGAATATTAAACCTCTTGGCGACCTCGATGGACCGGGCTTGCATCACTTGGGCGCCCAGAGAAGCCATTTCCAACATTTCATCGAAGGTAATGGTTTTAATTTTTCTCGCCTCTTTGACCTTGCGGGGGTCGGTTGTGTAAATACCCTCCACATCCGTGTAGATTTCGCAGACATCGGCCTTGAGGGCTTGAGCCAAAGCGACCGCCGTTAAGTCGGAGCCTCCGCGCCCGAGGGTTGTGATGTCGTCTTCCTCGGTCACGCCTTGATACCCGGCCACGATTACGATCTTTCCCTCAGAAAGGGCTTTACTGATGCGTTCTCCGCGAATGGTCACGATGCGGGCCTTTGTGTGAGCCGAGTCTGTTTTAATGCCGACTTGCATCCCGGTAAACGAAATCGCTTCATGCCTCAGGGCCTTGACGGCAATGGCTAAGAGGGCGCAGGAGATCTGTTCTCCGGTGGACATCAACATGTCCATTTCTCGGTCGGGAGGGGTATCGTTGATTTGAAAGGCCATGGCCTCGAGTTCATCGGTCGTATCCCCCAGGGCGGAGACAACAACGACAAGATGATTGTTTTTGGTCTTTGTTTCCGTGATCCGTCGGGCGACCGCCTTGATACGGTCAATGTTGGCGACGGATGATCCGCCGTATTTCTGGATGATGATGGGTTTGTCCATAGAGCAATATTTTTCTAAACGGGTTAGCGTTGGAGGTTATGGCTCCGCGTTTTTCTTAATAAAATATTCCATCAGCGCCTCTCCGCTTTTAAATTTAAGGCCTTTTTCTTTGGAGGCGGCTTCATGAAATTTGTCTGATCCATCCGGATGAACGCCTTTCCCGTACATGACAAACCCGACAGGATCGGCCGTGTGCGTTCGCAGTTCCACAGGGGTTGGATGATCCGGTAAAACGAGAAGCCGGTAGTCATCGTGTCGTTCAAAATGATCCAGGATCGTTCCTACAATTTCTTTATCGATGCGTTCAATAGAGGAAATCTTAGCCTGGAGATCGCCGTTATGACCGGCTTCATCCGGGGCCTCAATGTGGATATAGACAAAATCTTTATTTTTGAGGGCCTTGAGGGCGTGGCGCGCCTTCCCCAAATAATCGGTGTCGATATACCCGGTGGCTCCGGGGACATGAATAATTTCTAAGCCCGCCAGCTTGCCGATGCCGTTGACCAAATCCACCGCCGAAATGATGGCCCCGTCGACTCCAAATTTTTCTTTAAAAGAAGGCAGATGCGGTCGTGTGCCTTGGCCCCAAAGCCAAATCATATTAGCAGGATTTTCTTTTAAGTCAATTCTGACCTGATTGACGGGGTGATTTAGAAAAATCTCCTTGGATCGCTCCATGAGCGTTAAAAGGAGTTCAGCCTCCGGGCCTTTGGGGAGGTAAGGTTTTATCGTTTTGCCTAAAATGTCGTGGGGGGCGGTGGTCGGGATTTTATTATAAATTTCCGGATCAGGGCATTTTAAGAGTAGCAGATGGCGATAACTTTTCCCGGAATAAAATTTAACTCCTTCGAGTTTTATTTCGGTATTGAGGGAATCGATCAGGACGGACGCTTCTTTAGTGGGGATGTGTCCGGCGCTGTAATCCACCATCTTCTCCCCTTCGATGGTTATTAAGTTACAACGAAAGGCGATTTCATCCTCTTTTAAATGGATTCCAAGGCTGGCGGCCTCCAGGGGTGCCCGGCCCGTATGACAGGCCTTGGGGTCATATCCCAAAAGAGACATGTTCCCAACGTCGGAACTGGGGTGCATGCCGTTAGGAATCGTCTGGATGAGCCCTGTCATGCCATTTTGCGCCAGAAAATCCATATTGGCGGTATGGGCGGCTTGAAGCGGTGTCCTCCCGCCCAAGGCCTCAACAGGACGATCGTCCATGCCGTCGGGAACAATTACGATATATTTCATAGTGATTTTATTGGTTCCCGCGCCGGCGGAAGTCCGCAACCTCGTTGTTTAAGGATTTTTAAAAGGGATGCCGCTATCTCCGGCCTTGAACCGGCTTGAGCCAGGATCCCGTCTTTTTCGCTGATGATATAGCCTTTATATTGCCCGCGGGAAAAAGCATTAGCGATCACCAGGTCGCAATGCGCCTTTAAAAACAGGTCACGGGTCTTTGAGCTCAACAATTCCGGTGTTATTTTCGACTCCAATTTAAATCCTACAAGAAAGACATCGGGATTCCATTTTTTGATCAGATGAATAATTTTGGCTGTCGGAATCAGTTCAAGCGTTAAGGATTTCTTTGTCGACGATATTTTTTGTGTAAACGGCTTTTTCAGTTTGTAATCAGCCACAGCGGCCGCGTGAATGATCACATCATATTTTTTCTTCAGCTCTTCTCTCAGGAGCGCCACCAGTTCATCGTAAAAAGAGAACTTCCTGATCGTTATTTTTTTGGATGAGCAAGGAAAGCGCACCGGGCCTTCCAACAAGGTGACTTCCCCCCCCGCTTTCCCAAAATCTTCGGCAAAGATCTGGCCTAATTGACCCGTAGAGATATTGCTCATGACCCGCGTGTTATCAATGGGCACCCACGTCGGACCACAGGTAATCAGAATTTTCTTGTTTTTCAGCGCGCCTTTCAATTAAAATCCAATTTCTTTGAGAATGGCCTTGATATCCGCGTCAACGACCACAGGCTCAGCCACATGCTTGATGGCGATATTCGGATCTTTTAATCCATGACCCGTCAGGGTGCAGACAATGCGGCCGTGAGCGTTCTTAAAGTATCCCTCTTGATGAAGTTTCAGAATCCCCGCGACGGAAGCCGCTGAGGCCGGTTCCACAAAAACGCCATCCTCCCGTGCCAGTAATTGATAAGCGTCGATAATTTGTTCATCCGTCACCGCGTCAATTTTTCCGCCGGATTCCTCCCGGGCGGCCACGGCGGATTTCCAGCTCGCCGGATTTCCGATGCGGATCGCGGTCGCCAGGGTTTCCGGTTGTTCAACGATTTTCCCCAAAACAATCGGCGCCGCGCCCGCGGCTTGAAACCCAAGCATTTGAGGTAACCGCGCGGATTTCCCCGCCTTCTTGTATTCTTTATATCCTTGCCAATAAGCGGTGATATTGCCGGCGTTGCCCACGGGGATGGCATGAAATTCCGGCGCGTCTCCAAGATCATCGCAGATTTCAAAGGCCGCTGTTTTTTGTCCCTCAATGCGAAAGGGATTGATCGAATTGACCAGCGCCACCGGATAGGCGTCGGTGATCGCTATCACCAGCGTCAAGGCCTGATCAAAATTCCCCCGAATGGCCAATACCTTGGCGTTGTGGATCATCGCTTGGGCGAGTTTCCCCAGGGCGATGTTGCCTTCAGGGATCAGGACAAAGCATTGGATCCCGCAGCGTGAGGCATAGGCCGCGGCTGAGGCAGAGGTGTTGCCGGTAGAGGCGCACATCACGGCGCGGGCCCCGGCTTCTTTGGCTTTGGAGATCGCCATGGTCATCCCGCGGTCTTTAAAGGAACCGGTGGGATTTAACCCTTCGTATTTTAAGTAAGTCCTTAATCCGAGTCTTTGGGAAAGTTTGGACGAATGGATCAGCGGGGTATTCCCTTCGTGCAGAGTGACGACCGGGGTCTTGTCGGTCACCGGGAGAAATTGTCGGTAACGGTTGATGAGACCCTGGTAAGCTACCATAGCTTCTCCATTCGGATGGCCACAGGTTTGCTCTTGACGATGGAAAGACTCTGAATTTGCCTTAAGGCCAGACGGAGCATTTTTTCCGTGGCATAGTCCGTCAGCATGACGACGGGAACTGCCAGCGTCGGATTGTGCGCCTTTTGGGTCACGGAATTGATGCTGATGCCGTGTTTGCCCAGGATGCCGGTGATTTTGGACAGGACGCCGGGCTTATCCGTGGCCATGAACCGGATATAAAATTTTGTCTTGATCTG
Source organism: Candidatus Omnitrophota bacterium (assembly GCA_003528115.1). Lineage (GTDB taxonomy): Bacteria > Omnitrophota > Gorgyraeia > Zapsychrales > Zapsychraceae > UBA10174. The sequence goes on along the minus strand of DOGZ01000031.1, from coordinate 104,413 downwards.
GTCGATCTTCCTCACTTTTAAGTGCGTTGCCTCGTCAAAGAGATTACAGAGCAGTTTGCTCTTGGGTTCTTTCGTCGCGAAATTGATCAGGTCGCTCACCACCCCTGAGGCGGCCGTCATCTGCCCCGCTCCCTGACCGGAAATCAGCAGGTCGCCTAAAGGCTCCGCGTAAAGATAAATGGCATTGTAGATATTGTTGATGGAGGCCAGAGGATGATCTTTGGAAATCAGCGTCGGATGGACGCGGGCTTCGATGTCATTATTCACCCTCTTGGCGATCGCCAGCAGTTTGATGGTGAGATTGAGACTCTCCGCGTGTTCGATATCATCATGAGAAATTTGCGTGATGCCTTCGGTGTAAATTTCATTCACTTTAATAAATTTGCCGAACGCCAGGTAAACCAGGATCGCCAGTTTATGGGTCGAATCCATGCCGTTGATGTCCAGGGTCGGATCACCCTCGGCAAATCCCCTTTTCTGGGCCTCTTGCAAAGCTTCGGTGAAGGTGCGGTTATGTTGCGTCATCTCGGTTAAAATGAAATTGCACGTCCCGTTGATGATGCCGTAGAGGCTGGAGAATTTATTGCCCACGATCCCCTCGGTAATCGTTTTGATGATGGGGATCCCGGCGCCGACGGAAGATTCAAAATACAATTGGGCCTTATATTTCTTGGCTAATTGAAACAGCTCTTTGCCGTTATTGGCAATCAATTCTTTATTGGCCGTAATGACATGTTTCCCGCGTTTCAGGGCGCCCGCGACGATTTTCTTGGCGATATCCATCCCGCCGATCAATTCAATGACGACATCGATTTTGGGATCATCCAGGACCTCTTGGAAATTGGAGGTCAAATACGTTTTTTCAAGGCCCGTCGTGTTTTTATTCTGCAGGCTTCGATCGCAAAGAGTCTTCAGGACAAATTCCGTATGGAATCTGTTCTTGATAAAATTTTTCCTTCTGTTCAAAAACTGGATGACGCCCGATCCGACGGTGCCGTAGCCGATGAGGCCGACTTGGATTCTATGCATACGGGTTCTGATCTCCTTTATCAAAAAATTTTATCATTTTTTCCAGGACGAGTTTAGCCTGGACGTCGATAAATGTGAATTTAAGCCGTGTCTCATAAAGCAGGCCCTTGGCTTTTTCATGCGATGCAAGGACGTAACCTTCGATGTAAGTGTTTTCCGTGAGAAAGGGCGTTTGTAATTTGATTCCTAACGGGGTTGCCGGTTCATAGGCCAATGAGGTGATAAAGCACATCCCGCCCATGCTGATATTTCTTAGCTGTGTGATTTCAAAAATCTGTTCGGGGCTGTTTTTATGAAAATACGAGAGAATAAAATTCTTATTGAGTCGTTTGGAATGCCGGCGATCCTCATCCATGGGTTTCTGGGAATCATCCAAAGAGTTATTCATCAAATTCCTTGAAATCAATCAAACAATGGAAAAAATGATCGGAGCGGTGAGAATTGAACTCACGACCTCTTGAACCCCATTCAAGTGCGCTAAGCCAACTGCGCTACGCTCCGGATGTTTTAATGGATAATCGGGGAGGAAAACACCTTCTCCGCCATCAAATTCGCATAAGTGGTTTGAAGTATACTATATCCTTTTGACGCTGCAAAGGGAAATTTTGTCGGAATTTTGCCGGAGTTTGGGGCGGATTTGTCAGGAGGTTCTATTGAAGGAGGTTGTTTCGTTTAATTGGTTTCTTAATAATTTATTCCTAGATGATATTTTCAAACCTCTGTTGATTCAAGCTGGAGACTTATTCCGCTTTCATAGCGCGGTTCATCAGGTCTGTTACGGCGGCGGGGCAGGGTTTGTTCTTGTAGATAATATTGTAGACTTCATCGCAGATGGGCATGGGGATTTTGTGCCGGCGGCTGAGTTTGCGCACCGCCTTGACGGTCTCGACGCCTTCGGCCACCATGTCCATGCGGGAGGTGATCTCGGTGATGGTTTTGCCTTGGCCCAATTGTTCGCCGACGGTGCGGTTGCGGCTTTGCGGGCTGAAACAGGTGGTGACCAGATCCCCTAAACCGCTTAACCCCCAAAAGGTTTTTGGATGGGCGCCCAGAATTCTCCCCAGGCGCGCCATTTCGGCCAGGCCTCGGGCGAGAATGGCCGCTTTGGTGTTGCTTCCGAATCCCAGGCCGTCACACACCCCGCAGGCAATGGCAATAATATTCTTGATGCTCCCGCCTAATTCGACTCCGGGAATATCCGTGTTGCGGTAGATGCGAAACGAGTCCGTGTTAAAAACTTCCTGCGCCATCCTGGCGACGCGTTGATCCCGGGCCGCCACCACGGCGGTGGATGGGATCCCTTGGGCCACTTCCCTGGCGATGGTCGGGCCGGAAAGAACGGCGAGCGGAATGTCCCCCAGTTGTTGTTGGATGATTTCCGAGATCCTTAGGAGATGCGCGTTGTCAATCCCTTTCGTGACACTGAGAAAAATTTTATTGGAGAAATCAATTTTTTCTTTTCGGATTTTTTTGAGAACATCCAGGGCGTATTTGGACGGCACGGCAAAGACAAGCAGATCACTGCCGCTGAAGGCTTCTTTTAATTGGTCGACAAGAACCAGCTCCGGCGGGAGAGGGATTCCGGCCAGGAACTTCGGATTGGATCGGGTCTCTCGCATCTGTTGAAGATACGGGGCAAACGGACCCCAAAGTTTAACGGGATACCCTTTCTTGATGAGGTGGACACTTAAGGCGGTCCCCCATCCTCCGTCTCCGATGATCGCGATATTTTTGATTTTTTTGAGCATAGTGTCAGGGGATGTTGTTATTCAAGCGACGCGTTGATCCTAACGCAAAAGTAATGGAACACTAACATAGAGTTTCATGGCCGATCCGTTGTAGACCCCAGCGATATGATTCCACGCGCCTGTTGTGTCGCCGTCGAAGGCAGTATCCGCGTGCAGGTAAAATAAAAGTGCTGGTGATGACGATGAACAAGGCAAACCCTTTCTTACTGAGTTAATGCGGTAAACCAGAGATTGGCCATGGATTGATATCCAACCCCGTTGGGATGGAGGAAATCGGCATATTCCTCTTCATAACGATGACGCCCTGTTACTGGGTCTTGATAATTAAAATAACTGTAAAAATCTGTGGGAGTTATTACTATATTATTTTGTGGATAATTTACCAACTCATCGATAACTTGATTATATTCTTTAATCAAATAATTCTTGCTCTCTTGATCAGGGTATAGATAGTGCCCACTCACAGTCCCATCACGCAACGCAATAGGTGCTTTTGCTACACACGCCTTTTTACCGTTATTGTTTATTGCATCTATGATTTTCTGCATATTATCTTTAAATGATCCTGAATATCCAGAATCACCTGAATTTAATCCTAACCCACTGGGAACAGGGGAAAATTGGTTGGCATCATTTGTCCCATATTGAAGCAAATACCAACTGGCGTTGGGATGCTTTTGTAGAATTTTGTTAATAGAAGAAGCCCCATCAGATGATTTGGTTCCCCCAACTCCTTCATTAAAAACAGTGTGTGGATACCCTCTCGCCGCTGTAAGTAAATTATTTAATATGGGCGTGTAACCACCCCCTGCGTTTCGTCCATCTTGTGAAGTATTATCAGAAAGGTTATCATCTCCGTCTCCTCTTGTAATGCTATCTCCCATTGCCACATAATAATCACCAATGCCAACCTGTATCTTTCGATCATGTGTATACACTCCGGAAACTTTATTACCCCATTCATCAACGACAAAAGCATCTATTACATGTTCACTCTGAGAAAGGTTTGTAAAGACAACTTCATAAGGCGTTGTGTAATCGCTAATAGTTTGCTCATTCGCGGTCCCACTATCAGCCACAAAAAGAATTCCCTGATTTTGCTGTAAATTGTTAGTTTCTGTTTGAACAGAAAGGTCTAAATTTTCTTGTAAATAATAATTATCAGGTGTAGTAATCCTCACCAGCGGCGTCGTATCGGGCGTTGTACTGTTATAAAATCTTAAGGCCAACACATCCTCGGCGCTCAGGGCCCGATTGTAAACCAGAACCTCGTCGACATTGCCATCCATATGGCCATAATTAGAAGTTAATGCCCCTATAGCCATATATGACGCGCCTGTATATGGCACTATGATATTCCCCGTCGGGTGTGTTTGTGTATTAACGAGTAGCCCGTCTACATATAATTTCTGTTTACCCGTGGTTTTGTCGTAAGTGCCTGCAACGTGGTACCACTTGCCCGTCGAAGCGATCAAATCCTTGGCCGCGTTCTTTTGAGTTTTTATTCCTCCGGATGTTTTAGTGGTTACTATAAATCTTATGGTATCCCTCGAACCACTATACTGATTGAAATACAATCCATAACCCTGTAAATTACCCCAAGACCAACCGCCAAAAATAGTATCTGGCGCTGTTGTATCTACTGAATATCTATAAAACCACGCGGAAACCGAAATTTCGTCATAGTTTAAGGTGGGAATCGATACAAAATTACTTGTGCCACTTATACCGTTAAAACTTAAGGCCCCTCCAAATTTTCCCCTTGTCCATGTGGCCTTGGTAATAGTACCGTTTTTGTTATTACCTGACGAATCCGTCGCAATCGTTCCCGTCCCTTCATTAAGCGTATAGTAAGACTGCAGGGTCGCGTCAGGCGCTGCGCCCGTGGTAAAGCTCCAGATGTAATCGGCTGTCATCCCATTGCCCGCTGCATCCCTTCCCCCCATGGCAATCGTCGCCGTGTAGGTGGTGGAGTCGGGCAGGTTACCCGAAGGGGTAAACGTGGCCGTTGTCCCGCTGTACGATACCACCCCACCTATATTACCACTCCCATCACTCACCAGAAAAGTGGCTGTTGTGATGCTGCTTGCGTCCATCGTCTCGCTGAACGTCGTTGTTATCACGCTATCACCCGCCACCCCCGTCGCGTTACTGGCCGGACTCGTTGCGCTCACCGTCGGCGGCGTCGTGTCTTGCGTTGTGGCGTTATTAAATAAAGACAACACCTCCTCGGCGCTCAGAGCCCGTTTGTAAGCTCGAACCTCGTCAATTTTGCCATCCATATGGCCATAATTAGAAGTTAATGCCCCTATAGCCATATCTGATCTCTCTGTATATGGCACTATGGTATTGCCCGCCGGGTGTGTTTGCGTAGCGACATGTTGCCCATTTACATATAATCTTTGTTTACCCGTGGTTTTGTCGTAAGTGCCTGCAACGTGGTACCACTTGCCAGTCGAAGCGATCAAATCCTTGGTCACATACTTTTGAGTTTTCACTCGTGCGGATGTTTGGGTATGTAAGATAAATTGTATGGTATTTCTCGAACCACCATACTGATTGAAATATAATCCGTACCCTTCTTTCTTACTCCAAGACCAACCACCAAAAATAGTATCTGGCGCCGCTGTATCTACTGAATTTCTGTAAAACCACGCGGAAACCGAAATCTCGTCATAGTTTAAAGGTTGAACCGACACATAATTGTTTGTACCGTTAAAATTTAAAGCCCCTCCGATTTTTCCTGTTGTCCATGTGGCTTTGGTAATTGCGCCATTTCTGTTATTACCTGACGAATCCTTTGCCGTCGTTCCCGTCCCTTCATCAAATGCGTACTGTGCCTCCAGGTCGGGTGACTGAGTATATGCGAGCTTATTGGGATACCCAATTAACAAGAAAAACAACATCATGGCAGTCCCTAAGGCTCGTAATAATCTATTTTTCATTTAGCATCTCAATTTTTTGTTTAAGGAAAACGGGGATATCTCGACCTACGATTTCTGAAGGATAAGATGCCATTAATTGTGCGTAGGTCAATTGTTCCGCTGTATTATATAGAAGCCGCCGGGGCAATCAAGGAGAAATTCAAGGACTTCAAAGGGCTCGCGCTTGCGGGGATCCGCTTGGCCGCGACCCTGCGTGTTCGCTCAGTCTCAAAAGGATTCGGACGCGTCGGGCTTGACCATGACTTTAAAAAGCGCGAAGTCCCTATTGGTGTAAATCCTTTGAAAGAATGGATTGTCTTTCGCCGGCGAGGCGTAGCGGAGAAACACGATGTAGTCGGCCTTGTATTTGGAAATGGCATTCTTGATGGCCTGATGAGGCGACCGGGTGACATTGACTTTGAAGGGCTCAACATCCCGAATCCTTTTCTGCCATTCCAGCGCGGCGGGGTAATCAAATCCGACGATGCCGCAATCCCTGTAGGAGACAACGAGACCGCGTTCTGAAAACATCCGGAATCCGCACATCTCCATGTTGTAAGGCACCAGGAGGACGGCCTCCACGGGGGTTGCGCGTTGGACGTATCTCTGCATATCTTCCCAACTCCTTTGGAGCTGCCAGAATCCCTGGGCATGGTTTTCGGCGTGGATTTTCTCAATGTGATAAAACCCGAATTGAAGGAAAAACCCGGCTAGGGGGATCAGGTAATAAAGACGCCGGTGGATGCGCTCAAGGTGTCTCTTCTGAAACCAGCCGAACGCGAAATAATGTCCCGTGAGACAGACGAAGATGCCGATTAAGATCACTTTAACGATGTATTTGTAGACGGTGGTATGAAAGGCAAAGAGGATCGCGCTGAGGCCCAAAATCATGAGGACGAGTGCGATCCCTGTCATCAGACTTCGGGTCAGGCGGTTTGTTTGCTTAAGGCTTTTTTTCAATAACGCGATGGCGAAGAGGATCCAGACCGCCGCGGTGGCCGGCAGACCGCTGAATTTCAAGAGCGTCAGCAGGACGGCGAGACCGAAACCGATCAGCGCCCCCTCCTTCTCGATGATATCCATGAAATAGAGAACCGTGTACCCGGGCAAAAGGAACAACAGGAATTGGGCGTTGCGGATCAGGTTGAGGTCCAGGACGAACTTATTGGGGTAAAAATACGTGAAGATCAGGCAGACGACGAGAAATCCAAAGGCCGTTAGGCAGAAAGTTACGGCCTTTCTGTTTTTTCGAAAAGGCGCGTTAAAAAAAATATTGAATAGAAAAAGTGAGATCAGAAAAGCATAGGGTTGGATGGCCTGATAAAAGAGGCCGATGTGGCTGAGAAGTTTCGCCGGCGGGATCTGGGGAAATTGAGGGAATATGAAATTCTGAGGGCAGGCCTTGATATAGAGCTCCAGCCAGTTCGCCTCAAGAAGGGGGCTCTCTCCCCCGTCAGGTCCGAGGCGGTTCTTCAACATCCATATCAGGAAAGGCAGGCTGGTCAGGACAAAGGCCGCGACGGCTTTAAAGAGTGTTTGGATTCCGTGTTTTTGAATATGTCCCAACAAATAAACCGCCATAAATACAAAAGGAAACAGGCTGTACAGAGCGTGGATATTTGCCGCTAATCCCAGAAGAACCGATGCCAGGAGAAACCGTTCCTTGAAAAAAAAATAGATCCCGGCAAAGATGACGGCCATGGCCAGTTCCTGATGGGAAAATGTCCTGTACAGAAACTCCTCGACGCGGATAAGAACGATGAAGGCCAGGACGCAGACAAAGGCCTTGAACTTATCCCGGGTGAGGAGGTGCCAGAGTTTGAATATCCAGTAAAACAGGAAGTAGCGGCTGATCAGATACAGTCCAAAGTAGACCATGGGAATCTGGTCGGTTTTGATCAGGCGGGCCAGGACAGGATAAAAGTACGAAGAGAAATTTCTTTTGAGACTCTGCACATAGTAGTCGCCCGGATAAAGACTCGGGTCGATGAGCGATTTCAGTAAAGGAATCTCCAGATGCTGGTCATCCCATCCGAGTTTATAACCGGTTGTTAAGAGGAAAATGGATAAAAGAAGAACGGCGAGCACCCAGGGGGATTGGAAGGAGTGACGAAGTTTTTTGTCATTCATGGGAATTTGCGGGAATGATTGTCCTGTACACAATTACTGACTTCCGTAATGGAACGCGGGCGGCTTAAACTAAAATTATTTCCAGACAAAGATCTCCCGGAACACCTCAAACATGTACGCCGCGCCCCAGCGCAGGACCTGGAGTTTCCGCTCTCCCCCTTCGCGTTTGGGTTCATCCCCGGGGATGTCGGCCACCTTCAATTTTCTTTTCGCGCACCGGATGGACAAAAGCGGCTCCCAACTGATTTTGGTTTTAAAAAGTTTTTCTTCCAGGCTGTAACTCTCTTCTTTGTCCAGGTCGAGTTCCGTAATCAGGCTTTTTTTATACGCCCGGTAAATCACCATGGCGTCCGTGTAATGGGCGCCGTGAATGAGATTGATCAGCGTTGTGAATAATTTATTGCCGAAGGCCGTCACGACATCATCGTCATAGCTTTTAGCCCCTTGCGCGTAGCGCGAGACAATGACCATGTCATAGCCTTCTTTCATTTTTGCGATACAGGCGGGGATCAGTTCGGGAATCGAATTGCCGTCCGGGCTGAAGGTGAGAATCACATCGCCGGTGACATGCGGCAAGGCCTCCATGTACGCGTGGCGCATCCCTTTTTTCTTTTGAATGACGATTTCGTATCTTTTTTCCCTGGCGTATTCGATGGTGCCGTCGGTAGACTGGCCGTCAACGATCAGGATTTGATGACACCATTCTTTCTTGATTTTCGGCATGATGGTCTTCATGCCGTCGATTTCATTGAGTGTGGGAATGAGGATTGTCACTTTCATGGGGATCTTTCCGATGACTGACTTTCGCCAAAGTAATGAAACATTGGGGAGGTCAATAATTGTTTGTGAAAAAAAGTGGAGCGAGAGAAGGGAATCGAACCCTCGTTACCAGCTTGGAAGGCTGGAGTTCTACCACTGAACTACTCTCGCGTATTTCCTTCGATGACTGAGAATCCAAAAGAAATGGGCAGAGAAGGATTCGAACCTCCGAAGCGAAACGCAACAGATTTACAGTCTGTCCCCGTTGACCACTTGGGTATCTGCCCAACTTATTTTTTCTTGTCAACTCACAACTCGTTAACTCGTGACTCGTCAACTGACTTTGCTTTGAATATTAAAGCTGGCGAGAGGCTTCGAACCCCCGACCTGCTGATTACAAGTCAGCTGCTCTACCAACTGAGCTACGCCAGCGAAATTATTCAAATAAATTTTGACGGTCAATCAGAAGGCCACAATATACCAGAATTACCTTTTACTGTAAAGGTTGAATTTGGGCAATCCGCTGGAGATTTGGGGGTGTGAAGAAAAAATATTTTTTTAAAGGAGGCTGTTTCTTTAGGAAGACTTCAAGGGTGTCTGAGTTTCGTTCCTCGGGGGGATGGATCCCGTGGTCTTGTCCTCCTCCCCGGGGGCGTTCAGTCCAAGGGGAAGAGGCATGCCGGTCATGGGCGTGACACGCAGAATGACCGGAAGAAATCCTTTGATATTTATATTTTCCAGCGGCTGCTGGCTTAAAGGCAACGGCAGGCCGTTTTCGTCACGTTGGATTTGCAGATCCAGCATCGCGGGATTCAGGTCAATACCACCGACGGGTTCCACCGGTCTTGACAGGGTCATTAAGGCCGAATCGGCATTTTTGTCGCCCTCCTCCGAATCTGCATGCCTCAATCCAGGGTCGTCATTCATGTCTTCACTAATCTTGAATTCTTTGCGCAGTCCTAAATATCCTTGGGTAGAGCCTAGGAGATTAGACGCAAAGAGTACAACGTCTTGGGTCATCTCTTTCAGTGTCTCGGAAATCAATCCCATCATGGCCGCGTCCTTATTGACGCCCCCCAGATGAAACGGATTGAATTTTCTTTCTCTTAAGATCGTCCACGCGGCACTGATCGCGGCCAGCACCAGGGGGTCCTGCGTTTCCCAATCATGACCTGTGTCATCGCGCGCTGTGGCATAAGGATAGGACCTGGAATTCTTCATTTCTTTGTCATCTTTTATTGGTACGGCAAGTGTTTCTAAGTGGTCCGCCATCTCGTCGGCATACCACTTCAGATCAAATCGATGTTTGGGATAAGATTTTGCCAGCTCTCTTAAGGCCATGATGGCAAAATTGGTCCACTCAATCGAAATCATGGGATCGCGGCCCGATTCTAGTTTTTTGCTGTCGGTAAAATCCACACCCCGGAGCCTATTCCCGATATACACGCCGGCCTTTTTCTTAGTCTCCTCCCACAGTTGATACGCGCTCTCTTCGCCAACCCAACTGTCGATCTCTTTAGCGCCGAACAGGAGGATGGCCCACAACTGGATATCCGTGGCAAAGACCGTGTCAAAACTCCACTCCCCATTTTCATATCCCATGCCCCGGCGGAACGTCAACGCGTCTTGATCATACGCGGATTTAATGTAGTTTTTAATCTTATTCATGGCCGTCAAGTATTTCTTATCATTGGTCGTTTCATAGAGCATCCGTAACGCGGCGTACCAGGACAGATTGTGTTCGGTGGAAATTGTATTGTAATAAAATTCTTCATCCCCGCTCTCGTGGTAATTCCCCTTGGGCCCCATCCGGATCGCGCCGACGGCCTCCCCGTCTTCATTTTCACCGAGATCCGCCATCAGATAAAGGGCGGTATTCGCTAATTGCTGGGCCAGCCGTATCCGTTCATCCCGGGAATCAATTTTTTTCTTACCATGGTCATGGGTATAATCCTGCAGGGCGCCCATGGCCACCCAGGCGTTTTCACCGGACAAGGCCTGCCAGAACGGCCAGCTAATGGTCTCTCCCGATTCCTGGTCAACGAGCTTGTACGTGATCTTGCCGTCTTTTTCTACCACCTCTTTAATGAAAGGACTCCCCTTGGTTGCCAGATATTTCCAAAGATGTCCGTTTAACTCTTCACCACTCGTCCGGTCCCTCCATATCCCGTCCTTTCCCTTCTCGACTTCTCCATACTCTAAAACCGCTTCCATGGTCGGGATCCGCATCTCCTTCCCTGTATTAGGATCCGTCAGTCGTATTACTTTCTTACCTGTTTTCGGATCATCTACGTAATAATAGTTAGTGCCGTTAACGTCTCTATGAATATAACTCTCATCGTAATTCAGATCTCCCTCATCTCCATAATCAAAATACGAATCAGACGTCCTGGGTGCTTTATTAAGCATGTAGCTGTAAAAATCTTCCCGCTCCGTCACAAACGCCTTGCCCTTTTCAGGTAAGAAAGCCATGGCCCGCACGGATTGATCATAAATCTGGGAGACATATTTCGCGTAGATCCTGTCGTATTGGTCGTATCCCTCCCAATTCTTTTCCTTTTCGAAGATTTTGGTATAAAAACTGAACCCCAGACCTGATATCTTTGACTTGGACTTAAGGAGAAAATTCAGCGTCTGCTTGATTGCTTTTTTAGTTAATTTAGAATCGCCGCCCTTTGCCTCTGCTTCCGCTTCTTTTACCAGATCCTCATACGTCGCCGCCCGAGCTATTTTTCCCACCAGTTCAGGACCAACGGCCGCGGTCGCGATTGCGCCCAGCAAACCTTTCAAGAACGTTCGACGAGTTGGACCATTTTTCTCATGATCCGCCAGTTGGGCCGCGTCAAATTCTTTTAAATAATTCCTGTTTGATTCAGGGCCGATCTCCCAGAGATTCGTTGTGAGCACCGCGAAATCGGAGGTGTTATTTTGAACGCGCTCTACCTTCCCGCGTTCTTCGTTCGACAAGGAAGCGGGATCCGTTTGGGTCGTAACGTGTTCAACACCTGTCATTCCTCCGGAGAAATATTTGCGCGGGATGATCTGCTGGGTGACAGGGTCGTACTCTTCATTAATAGAGTTGAAGACCCCCTGCTCAAAGGCCGCCAGATATTGCTGATAAATTTTGTGTTTGACCGCCTTGTCCTCAACCTCGACACCTTCCACTTTGCTTTGGTCCAGATACACTTGCCCCAGCAGGCTCTGACGCAGACTTTGTTTGAACCACGTCGCCAGGATCATGGCGTTGGTGATCTGACGCAAATTGGCAAAGGTCCTGCCCTCATTGACCTCGCGTTCGATTTCGGGAATGAGAACATCCCGAATGATGGAGGTCGCCTTACTGTGCTCCCGTGCTTCTGTGTTCTTGTGTCCTTGCGCCAAAGCAACATAATCTTCCTCCAACATCACTTTGAGATGCCTCCCGGCCACAATGGCGCTGCCGTTGTGCTCGTAGACCACGGCTCTTTCAGGGACAATCCAGATTTTATGAAAGGCCTCCAAAGGAATATCGGTGGTGCCGAGTTCTTCCCGGGCCCGGGCGTACACTCGTTCCCAGAATTCAGCGCCCAGGGATTCTTCCGGATTGATCAGGGATGCGGTCAGTTGTTTCAACAGGTAATCCTGCGCCAGGAGGTCCCGGCCCATCAGGGTCTCGCCAAAGGCCTGGGGAATAATCCGTTCTTTTTCATAAGGGGAAAGGTTCACCCACATCTGGTCATTGGGCAGGGTCAGGGCCGCCAGGAAATACTTGATCATCTTTAAGCCTTCTTCTTTGAGGACAGCGCCCTGCAGATGATCGTCCCCGCGGTCCATAATAAAATCAAATTGCAGAGGAGTTTCCGGATGGATCGTGATCCCGGCAAGGATCGCGGGGGTGTAGGGGGCGGTCAGCTCAATAGCCGCGCCGGGCGCCGGCAGTAAGGGATTCGCGAAGATTTCGGCTATTGCCGGAGTTCCGGCAATGTTTATGAAAAAAACAACGCTGAGCAGGCCTCTGAATAAACGGTTTACCATCACTTTAATCCTGTTATTAAGGTACTGAGGGGACATCTTTAATTCTCATTGAGCGAAGTATACAATACATCCCCGCGCGCGACAAGCCCGGGTCAGTGTCAGAAATTGTCAGGAAAGGCGAGAGTGAGGTGAGGTTAAGAAACAATAAAAACAGTGTTTTCATCCGTCTATATTAATGTTTTCAAAACAATTTTCCCGCGCGTGTGTCCGCTTTCGATGTGTTGATGGGCTTGGGTGATTTGTGTCCATTCAAAGACGCGGCTGACGTGGACCTTGAGCCGGCCGTACTCAAGATGTGTCCGCAGGATGTCTAACTGCGCCGCGTTGGGTTCGACAAAGACGTACAAGAGGTGAATCCCCTTTTGACGGGCCAGCGCCTCATCTCCCTTTTCAACAATGGTTGCCAAGCGCCCGCCGGGTCGGACACAGTCGTAGGCCTTGATCAGACTCTCCCCGCCGGCACAGGCAAAGGCCAGGTCGACACCTTGGGGGTGAAGAGCTTTGAGACCCTGGCGGAAATCTTCCCGTTGGTAGTCCAGTGTATGATCGGCCCCGAGCTGTTTCAAATAGGCCTGATGTTCCGCGCCGGCAACCGCCGTCACTTCAGCTTCGGCGTTCTTGGCCAGTTGCACCGCGAAGGACCCGACTCCGCCGGAGGCTCCTACAATGAGAACGGTTTCGCCTTTTTGAAGGCCTGCGGCGTCGAACAACGCTTGGTACGCGGTCAAGGCCGCCAGCGGGACGCAGGCCGCTTCTTCAAAGGATAAATTGACCGGCTTGCGGCTGAGATAACTCTCCGGCAGGCAAATGTATTGGGCATAAGTCCCGTTGTGAATAATGCTCCGTCGGCAATATGCGTAGACCGCCTCGCCGATTTGAAAACGTTTCGCGCCCAGGCCTCGCTGCTCCACGACGCCGGCTAAGTCCCATCCCGGAATCAGGGGAAACTGGTGAGGAATGCCGCGGTCTTTCAGGTTGCCTTCCCGGATTTTCCAGTCCACGGGATTGATGCCGGCCGCGTGAACGCGGATCAGGACCTCGCCGTCGGCAGGTTCCGGTTGGGGAACATCCGCGTAGAGCAATTTGTCCCGTCCGCCGAATTCATGAATTACAATGGCGCGCATAGTACACTCCTTTGTAGGGACGCGTCATGACGCGTCCTGATAAACTGTCAAACGAGAATTTCCAGCAGTTCATCCCAGCAGGTCGTAAACCGTTTCGATCGGTGCGCCTGCTTCATGGACCACGATTTTCCCAATCCTTCCGCCGCGAAAAATAACTTGCCTGTGTGCGCGCGGCGGTTGTATTGATCCATGACCTCCATTAACCTTTGACGGTCACTGCCCTGATATTGGGCCTCAAACAAATCCCGCGGTTCCCGCGTCTGGGGAACAAAATCCGAGAGGATAACCCCGCAGCGTTTGTACGAAAATCCGTCACGGAAAATCTTTTTTAATAAATGGTCTGCCGTGGCGATTAACCGCGGCGTGTAGGCGTCGGGAGGACTTAAGTCCACACCGGCGGCATTTCGGTAGTAAGGCGTTTCTTTAAACCGGTTCGTCTCGATGAAGACCTGGATATATCCGGCCAGCGAATTTTGGTCTCTCAATTTCTCGGCCGACCGGCTGACATAAGCCGCGACCGCCTCCTTCATTTCAGAGAAGTTTTTCACCTCGACCCCGAACGTCCGGGAGGTGCAGATCGCCTTTTTATCCGGCTGGATTTCTTCCAGGGCCAAACACGCGATGCCGCGTAATTCCAGGACTGTCCGCAGGGTCATCACCGTTAAATGTTTTTGGATCCATTGGTCAGGCGCGTTTTTTAAGTCCAGGGCGTTGTGAATACCGTGACGTTCCAGAAGCCCCGCCTTCGCTTTACCGATCCCCCACACGTCATCCACCGGCGTCTTTTGTAACCAGGCATTCATTGTTTCCTCGTCCTGGAACAGGAAGACCCCTTCCATTTCTTTGTGATTTTTGGCGATGTGATTGGCGATCTTGGCCAGGGTCTTGGTCGGCGCCAGGCCGACACAGACAGGAATGCCGGTCTGCTGTTTCACGCCTGCCCGGATCTGCCGGGCAACCGCGTCCAGCGCCGAGGGTTCTAAGCCTTCCAGGGATAAGAACGCTTCATCAATGGAATAGACTTCTAACCGCGGCGTGAACTCTGAGAGGACCGACATCACCCGGTGGGACATGTCGCCGTAGAGCACAAAATTGGCGGAGAAAACAGTGACATTGTGCTGTTGGACCACTCCCGCGCATTGGAAGATCGGGGCTCCCATCGCGATCCCGAGCACCTTGGCCTCATTGGAACGCGAGATCGCGCAGCCGTCGTTATTGGAGAGCACGACCACCGGCTTGAAGCGCAGGGACGGGTGGAACACCCGCTCGCACGAGACAAAAAAGTTGTTACAGTCAACCAGGGCAAACATAAAATTTTCCTCAGTTATCAAGAAGCGATTTTCTTGTTCTGCGGTTTTTGCAGATAATTTCCCCTGTTTACTACCTTTTTACCGGTTTCCTGTTCCAGTTTCTTCCGCGCCACCCCGGCGACATTGCCGCCGCGCCGTGAGACTTCGCGATTTTCTTCAAAGCCGCTGGGATGCTCCACTTTGGTAATCTGTGTTGTGGACGCTTCACCGAGCATAGAAAAGATAAGCTCAAGGTCAGTCATATGATCTCTGAGATTCTGCCTCTTTAAGCCTTTAAGTTTTTTGTATTGGTTCGGCGTCAGACCAAAGGCGGCCTTGGATATTTCCGCCGTAAGGATTTCATATTCTTTGTCTCTTTCAACGCCGTGTTTTTTCCATTCATCGGTAAGCTCTTCACGGATAGCAATGCCGCGCACACGTTTTTCTATCCAATCATCGCTATACCCCTTGGCTTTGTATAAAGCCCGCGTCCTTTTTGTTGCCAGCTCCGGGTCGTCAATCTCCTGCACCCGCTCATAACCAACCCGCGCCAGCCATCTCTTAAACGGTTCTGCTTTGGGGGATGGAATAGATTGGATTATGCGGAATATCCCTTCCGTATTTGCGCAATCAGTTTCGTATTTTTTGCCGTCAGGCGCTTCTAATTTCAGTCGGTGACAAAATGTCACCACCTCGCCTCCTTCTTCTCTTAATCTTTGCGCAAGTTTATTCCAGTACTTTCTGGCTGTATAATCATTAGGTTGATCGGTTAATGCTTGGACCACATCTACCACAGAAAACCACCATTCATTATTGTGAATGGTTTTTCGAATTTTTTGGCTCCTGAAAACCGCTACTTTTGTCACAGGTATTATCTTGTTTCCCATTTGAATTCCTCTTAGCCATTTTGTCTTGGGTGATCTTGTTCTTAAGGGCATGGGTCAATCCGGCTTTAAACCGAATGGATCACGTGGATCACAACACCCCAGATCTCAAAGTCCATGGCCGGCGTGATTTCCATGGGCGGGAAGGCGTCGTTCTCCGGGACCAGATACAGTTTGTTATTTTTCTTTTGGATCCTCTTGACGGTAAACTCGCCGTTGAGGATGGCCACGACAATTCTTTTGTCCCGGGGTTCCAGGGAACGGTCCACGATGAGGATGTCCCCGGATTGAATCCCGGCATTAATCATTGAGTCGCCTTTGACCTTGACAAAAAAGGTGGCCGCCGGATGTTGGATCAGATGTTCGTTGAGGTCGAGCTTCTTGTCCAGATAGTCATCCGCCGGAGATGGAAATCCGGCCCTTACCCTGGAAAGGAACAACGGCAATTGCAGTTTCGTGCCTGTCTCACAGGGAGAAATCGAAGTGATCTTCATGTTGTCCTTTTGAGGGCTTCCCTCCCACTTTTAGTGGGGAGGGTTAGGGAGGGGGGGAGCGATTGTTTCATCCGCTCTCCCATTTTTCGGCCAGACCTTGATCCAGCAGTAACTGATTGAGGTACGTCTCTTCCTCGCCCAGCCAGATATCGGCGAGCGGGCGGTCGTATTTGTCGCTTAAGTGCGTGCGCAGCAGGATGCGGCGGTTGGCCCTGAGCTGTTTCTGGACGAACTGTTTGGCCTTCTCTCCCTTTTGGGTGCCGGCCTCGGGACAGTCAATCCCGCGCAATCGCAAGCGCAGACGCGCGCGCGTCCCCAGGCCGCAGAAGACCTCACAGATCAAGGTGTCGCCGTCAATCACGCGTTCGACCAAGCCGCTGTAGGTGTACAGGAGACGGGCATCTTTTTTTATTTTATTGAAAACCGGTTCAGCGTCCGGTGCCGCTGCCGGCACAACCTCCACCATGTCTTCATCCTTAAAAGAGGCCAGAGATTTTTCCGGTATTTCCCGCCGGATCGAGAACCCGCAGTCAACCACAAGCCGGCCGTCTTGCGCCTTCATGACTTTGTAGGTATTGAGTCGGCCCTTCTGGGGGTTCAGCGGCGTCGCGGCAACAGAGGGTTGCGAAGGGTCGGAAGGTTCATCTTCTTTTAACGATTCCTCCAGGGGAACTTTGTCCTTCTTCAGGACGTCGGCCAGTTGGCGGTAGGACCAGTGATGTTTAAGCGCCTCCTTCTCGTAAAGTTTTCGCTGTGCATCATCTTTAACGGTCAGAAGAATACACTGTTTGCTCCAGTCCAATTTTCCAGGCGCCTGGAAAATTGGGTTTTTCTGGTAATACAGGCGCATATTAAACAAGTTGCTTAAGGAAAAACCTTTGCCGTATTTCTTAGTTAAATCCGTTGAGAGTTTCTCCAGGAGATGGTCGCCGTACGGGGCGCGGGCATGATTCCCCTGCTCAAAGACCACGATCCGCCGGCCCGTTTCCCAGCAGGTTTGAATCAGGATGCGCTCAAGCGTCCGCTGCGCCTTCTGCCGCGAAGATTCGTACAGCGCCGAGATTTCGGTCAAAAGAGCCGCGTAGGTTTTTGCCGTAACAGCCTTCTTGGACATGGTTCCCTCCGGTTCGTTTGGTTCTTTTCTGCTGTCTTTGCGGGCAATCTCATAAAATCTAGAGATTGCTTCGCAAAATACGCTCGCAAAGACAAAAAATAGCTTCTGCTTTGGGACGTAATCCTGAGGCGGAAAGTTTTTTTGCGTCTTTCAAAACACATAAAAAATCCATCTTAAAAAACTCCTCGAGGGCTTGAGTAAATAAATAGATTCGTAACGTTGTCTTATTTTCTGACAAATGAGACCTGAAGATCCGCGCCGCAGGCGGCGGCAATCTTTTGCAGAAGCGAAAGGCTGTATCCTTTGTAATTATTGCTCTCATATCGTGAGATCGCGGATTTCGTGGAATGGATTTTTTCGGCTAACTCTTCCTGGGTAAGATGGGCCTTATGGCGCAATTCCGCGATCTTTTCCGAGATGACAAGGTTTTTATACTCCTCTTCGAATTGCTCTCGGAAATGCTTGTTTTTAAGCAATTGGTCGGCACAGGTTCTGACTTTATTGACTCTCATAATATGCGCCTCCTTTGACCCGTAATTCGTAATCCTTCTTTGAATGGACTGCCCTGGCAAGCTCCCTCGGGTCCACTTTTTGTCCTTTCTTGCGATAACCATTGGTCAGAATAATCTTCTTCCCTTCGTAAAAGAAGCTGAAGAAACGCTCGGCTATCGGTTTAAATTCGTAAATCTTTCCTTTTTTGTCAACCGATTGGAATTTTTTCTCATCAAAAAGTCTGCCTTCTTCCGCGATATATTTCACCAGGGCCAGAAGCTTGACCTGCACCTGCCGATCCGAAGAGTCAAAATATTCCTTGGCCGGCAATTCCCCCTCCGCTGTGAAATAAAATTCGACCCTAAACTTCTCTCCCTCATAAAAAACATAATTTTGCTTTATCCGTTTTGTTTAAAAATAACTCTTCAAAATATCCGCCAGGGAATCATTGAGGTCGTGGTGGTCGAGCGTGTCGTATTGCTTGAGTTTTTCCTCAAGGACGGAATAGCTGTCTGTGCTGAAATCCGGCACGCTATCCTCGCCAAACGCGTGCGTGTACATCCCCCATTGGGAAGGATCGTCATGCACCTTGTACGACCACATCGACCAGCTCCAATGTTGGTCCCGGAAGGTATTCAGGAGCAGCTTCCAGATCCCCTTTTCGCCGAATCCGTTAAACTCGCCGATCAGGACCGGGACATTGTACTGGGCTTGTTTGGAATACCGCACCTTGCCCGGCCATTGATCCACGTCGAGTTCTCCGTCAATCAGGTAGGTTTGATGTTCCTCCAGGGTCAGGGTGCCGGTGATTTTGCCGGTTCCATCCAGCCGGAATCCGTAATAGTGAAACTGGTACAGGACATTTTTCCAGTTAAAGGTGCTGGGGTCAGGCAGGGTCTCCCAATCCTGGTCGCTGGGGATGCTTTCGATGACAATGACATGATTCGTGTCCCCGGCTCCGCCGTTGGCGGAGGAATGACGGATGACATCGTAAATATCGTCGTACAACTGCCAGAGCGCCTCGTAGGCATCCCTTGGATCCGCGTAATGGTCGAGCGGGCCGAAGGGTTCGTTTAAAATATCGTAACCGGCCACGGTGGTGTTGGTCCGGTAACGCTGGGCAATCGCCTTCCAGAGTTCAACGGTCCGTTGGCGGTACGTGTCATCGTCGGGATCGAACAATTTATTGAAGTCCTTGCGCCCGGAATGAAATTCCTTGCTCTGATTTCCCGGCGCGCCGTGCAGGTCCAGCAGGACGTACAGCCCCCTGTCCGCGCACAGATTAATGATCCGGTCGATATGATCGAACGTGTAGCCGGTGCCTGTCCAGTTTCCGTTAGCGTCGAGTTCGCGGATGTCCCGGTAATACAGGGGAAGCCGCACCAGGTTGGCCTTAGCGCGCATGATCCGGTCAAAATCCGGTTCCTGAAGATAGGTGTTCTGGTATGTCTTAAGCAGGGCATTGGTTTTGGCAGAACCGAAACGGCCGGTCAGGGTGGCGCGGATCGTCCAGTCATCGGTCATCTCCGGATAGGGATCGTCACTCCCTAAAAGCATCCAGGGTTCCAGCAGAAAGGCATTCCCGAGGTTAAATCCTTTGAGGGTCACGATGCTCCCTGTCCCCCGCCGGTCCCGGAGATTCCTTCCAACGGCCTTGAGGTAATTTCCGGCATCGTAGAGGTACAGCGGGCTCCACGCCGTGGAATCCCGCGTCTGACCGCCGGTATTTTCTTTTAATGCCCGGATGCGGTACCACTTCCCGAGGGTGGCGTAAATCGGATTAATGGTGTACCCCCCTTTGTAAAGAACGCTCCACGGGCCGTTCTTACTGCCGGCCTCCTGAATTTCGTAGTGACTGGTCTGCGGGATAAACGTCCAGTCAATGATGCCTTCGTTGAGGAGCCGCTGTTTGCGGATCAGGACCGGTTTGGGTTGGTACAACACCGGTTCGCTAAAATCCGAGAAGTATCCGACTTTTTGTCGGGCGGGATCGTGCGCCGTCTCCCAGCGTACCCGCAACCACGAGGAAGACAACCTGGTCAGGATGTGCAGGGTCTTGGACCCCGTGTAGATGGTCTGCCAGGGGCCGTTGGGACCGCAGGGACTTTCCTGCAAAGTATACCGCGCCGCGCCGATAAAAGGATCCCAGCTTACCAGTCCTGAAGAGAGCGCGGTCTTGTGAATCGTCGGCGGCGTGGACTTGACGGAGCGGATATCGTCGAAGTAATACGTGCCGGGCCAGTAGACCTGAAGCTGAATCTTGTTGATGTCCGTTACGTCAAAATCGTCGGGTAGTTCGCTCAACGGAATGCTGAGACGGGACCAGTGCCCGTAGTCCGCTGTTTTTTCGCTCCAGATAACCTTGGGGTTGGTGAAATAATTATCCCAGTCGAAGAATTGGACGGCGATGTTGTTCCCCAGACCGTTTTGGGCCAGGGAATACACCCAAAAGGTCAGACGGTCAAATGGCTTTGGGTTCAGATGCCCGGGATTGAGATCCACATGCCAGAAATCCTGATTGGAACACTGCGTCTGGTTCGCGCAGTTTTTTTCCTGAGACTTAAGACCCGTCCCTCCCCAATAATCGGTGGTCGTGAGTTTCCACGATTGCTTGCCTTCTTTCACTGGCGACGCGGCAATGGCCGTTGAGCCGTTCCATGACCATCCGCAATCCGAGGGGGTATCGTTGGGGCAGCTCCAGGATTCAAAGGCCTGGTAGGCGCGGTCGCCGGACACCACCTGAATGTTGTCGAAATAATAGGTGCCGGGCCAGTATTGGGTAAGTTCAATTTTGTCGAGGTCGTCGAAGTCAAAGTCTTCGGGCAATTGTGTCAACAGGACGGTTAATTGGGTCCATTGGCGCACCTGGGCGGTTTTGGTTGTCCAGAGCTGAAAGCCGTCTTTGTTATTTGCTGTATCCCAGATGTATGTGTCGTGGTCGAAGAATTTGACCGCGACATTATTAGGGGCATTGTTCGACGGATTCGCCCAGACCCAGAAGGTCAAACGGTCGTGGCGATCTACCTTGAGATCCGTATGCCATCTTTGTATCTGGGATTGAATGCCGGTTCCGCCCTCGGCGTTGGGCGTCCCTGAGGGGATCACGAGTTTCCAGGATTGCTTGCCGGCGTAAAAGCGTTCGGTCGTCAGGGCAGCGGTCACACCGTATTGGCCGTTGATGGCCCAGCCGTAGGCATCCGAACCGTTATTCGGTTCAAAATCCTGAAAGACCAGCCCGTGGCCGTGCGCGTCGTGCAGGTTGCGGACTTCCTTGTCTCCCAGGACGCGGTTGTAAATCCGGATATCATCCAGCCGTCCTTTAAAGTTCATGGATGAATCAATCACGGTGGCTCCAATAATCAGATCGTAGCTTGTCTGCAGGTCTGTGGCGTCCATGGCGCGTTCGGTCTTAAGGATGCCGTCGTAATAAAGCCGTCCCGTGGCCCCGTCGTAGGTAATGACCAGATGATGCCATTCATTAATCGGGGTCTGATCGATGTAGATACTCCTGGTCTGGTCATTGCCTGTCACATCCACCAGATTAGCGCCGGTGCTGTATGCGTGGTTCGTTTGCTGGCTTCGGTCATTGACAAAGACATGCACTCCCGTATTGGAGGCGTTGGGGTAGTCGTCATTGTATTCGAGGGCGATGCTTTCTTTGGATTCGGTGGGCCGATACCACAGGGCGATGGTCATCTGGTCGGTGGTGTTAAGCGAGGCGCTGGCCGGGACAGAAATGTAGTCGTCAACCCCGTCAAAGGAATAGGCCCCGCCGGCCTTGCCGTTACTGGTGTAGGACGCGCCGTGGACGGTTCCGTGGTTGGACTTGCCGCTTTGATCCGTGACCGTGCCGTTCTCGTTCTGGTCAAAGGTAAAGTGCAGGACAAGGCCGTCGTCGGTTTGGTGAAAAAGGGCCAGGACTTCCTGGGCGCTTAAGGGACGGTTGTAGACACGGACTTCATCCACGTAGCCTTTCCAGTAACGGTCGGCGTCGGTAGAATAGCCGTTGCCGATCGCGACATTGGTGAAATTGAGGGTGGTTTGTTTGAGTTCTCCGGCGGTCTGGGTAATGTCCGGGTGGACTTTGGAATTGGGGTCCGGGTGCGGATTTTTGAATTTCAGGTCGCCGTCTAAATAACCGTACACGTATTGGTTGTCCCAGATATAGACCACGTGGTACCAGCGGTCGGCCGTCAGGGAAGTCGTGTACGCCCCGCCGCGTCCCAGGCCGTGTCCCCCGCCGTTGAAAGCGCCGTCGGAACTTTCTTCAAACCGGATATTGTCGTCCCAACTCGCGTAATCCGTGGAAAAGGGGTTTCTCCAGTTCTCAACCGTATCCGCCTTCATCCAGAAAGAAATGGCGCCGGTGTCGTGGTATCCCAGGTTGCCGGCCGCGATCCAGTCGGACACGCCGTTAAAATGGTAAGCCGCTCCTCCGTTAACGCCAGCCTGGCCGCTAAAGGCGGCCCCGTGAATGGTGCCGCTGTGCCCTTTGCCGCTTTGGTCCGTGACCGTGCTTCCGTCATCGGCATCAAAGGTGTAATGAAGGATTAGGCCGTCCTTAAGGTCGGCAAAGGCGGGCGTGGAAAAACAAAATAACAACAGAAACAATAAGAAACCCTGAATCGTTTTTTTCATATCCATTTCTCCTTTTCTTGGAAACGGCGTTATTCTAGCACTGAATAGAATATTTCAATAAAGAATTTTTCTAAGGCAATTAAAGACAATCCTTTCATTGTGCCGTCGGTAGAGACGTGGTATAACAATCAAAAATATGGGAGCGCGCCACGACACAGGAGTTAAACATTGAATCAGCGTTACGCATTGTATTTCTTATTGAGTTTCTTTTTATTAGCCGTGCCGGCGTGCGGGGTGGTACGCACGACGGGTAAGGTCGTTAAGACGGCGGGCAAGGTCGGCTGGGAAACGGCCAAGATTACGGGCAAGGTCGCCAAGACGACCGGCAGAGCGGCCTGGGTCACCGGCAAGGCGGCGGGCCGTGGCGTCCGCGGGGTTGTGTACATGGCCCGGGGACGGCAGATCATCCGGTTAGAAAAAGACGGCAATAGTTTTTACGTCTATGTCAAAGTGAATAAGAAAGCGGTCGGCCGGTTTCTTGTCGATACGGGCGCGTCGGATATGCAGATCTCCCAGGCCATGGCCAAACGCCTGAAAATCAATCTGAATAAAGGCGAGCGCGTGATGGCCACCGTGGCCGGCGGCGGAGTTGTCGCCGGAAGGGCCGTTGATCTTAACGAGGTCTCCCTGGGCCGGGTCAGGGTCCGCCATGTGCGGGCGATCGTCCTGGATTATGATCGAATGGGCAAGAGTGACGGACTCTTGGGTATGTCGTTTTTCAATCATTTTGTTTTTCAGATCGACACCAAAAAGCCTGAATTAATCCTGCAGCAACGGGTGGATTAATACACCGTAACATAAATTCCCCCACCCCCCTTCCTCCCCCACACGTGGGGTACAAACTTAATCAATAATTTCTGTTACAGGGTATTAGTGTCCTCTAGTGTGGTCCCGCCCGAAGATTCCTTGAGAGCGGGTTGCGGGGAAAGGTCGGCGCGCGCGTATCGTTGTCGCCGGGCGGCATGGGAGACCCATTTTTCTGAGGAAGAACCGCGTGAGATGGTGGAGTTGGTGTTTGGCGTAAGTCAGATGGTCGGGATTACGTTTGATGAGTCCTATCAAGGCATCGCTAAAAAAGCTGATGAACGCGCACAGCGGCGTGGGCAGGGCCGCGAAGAATTCCGGATTCAGCCGGTTGAGAGCGGCCTTGGGCAGAATGGGAATCAATTTGAAGATCACTTCGTAGGCCTTGTATATCTTCCGTTTCCGCGGATCCTGCACTTTGGAACTGCTTCTGTAAAAATCGCAATCAAGTCCGTCGTTGAGCCGGTCCAGCTCTTGAACCGACAGGAGTCCCTTCTCCCGGGCCTGCCGCGTCAGCTCTGTCCCGGGCAAATAATTGGTCCAGAATGTCTGAATGCGGTAGGGCGGATATTGGATGTACAGTTGCCGCGCGGCTTCTTGCGCGGCCTCGGGTTCGCCGGGAAGACCGAACATGTGATCCAGTTTGGCGTGGATTTTATGTTTTTTCATCGCCTCGAGCGCCCTGTGCACCTGGTCGGAATTCTCGTAGCGTTTGATGGTCTGATGTTTAAATTCATCGTCCATGGTCTGGATCCCCATTTGGATGTAACGGCAGCCGGCGTCCGCGAGCCATCGGGCCGTCTCGTCATCCATGTATTGGGGATGCGTCAGACATTGAAACGGGACGTTGATTTCTTTTTTATATTGAGCCAGGAATTCTTTCAGCCATTTCTTATTGACGGTAAAGACATCATCCTCAAATTCAATGACGCGTAATTTATACCGCTGTTTCGCCAGCCGCAGTTCGGACATCATATGTTCGACCCCGCGCTGGCGGACGTATTTGCCCGCGTGTCCTTCCCGGGGAAGATGCGCGTAAAAACTGTTAAAACAAAACGTGCAGCGGTAGGGGCAACCGCGCGAGGCCATTGTGAAATACAGATCCCCCAGATTCATGTGGTTTTCCCAGAGGGTTTTATCAAAGAACGGCAGGGAATCCAGGTCCTGAATAAAACCCGCCTGTTCTCCTTTGATGATCCGGCCGTCGGGCAACCGGAACCTGGTGTTGGGGATGGGGCATGGCGGGGATCCGCGCTCAATGTCCTTGAGAATTAGGGGAAAGGCGACGTCCCCCTCCCCGACGCACACATAATCCACCTGCGGTTGATTCATCACCCTCTCGGGGACCGCTGAGGCATGAACTCCGCCGAACAGCACTTGGACGTCCGGCAACAGTTTCTTGGCTTCCTCGGCGATGGAGAGCATCCATTGGTAGGTTCCCGTCAAGGGAGAAAACACTAAAACATCCGGCCTCTGTTTTCGGATTGTTTCCAAGACCCCTTTTTGATCATCAAAAAAAGGCGCGAGCGCCGGAAGGCTTAAGTTATACCGGTCGTTAAAAAGCGCGACGCTGAAGGCCAGGCCGACCTCATGACCTTCCCGTTGGGCCAGAGCGGACAATAAGCCGATGCTTAATTGTTCCCAGCCGATCGCAACAAACGTAATACGCATAAAGGGCTCTTTTGTGGGTACAGGAACGGTTGAAAAGGATCACACAGGAAAAAATAGTTTAACAACTTTATTTTTTTTTTAATATAATACTACCTCGATGAAAAATTTTAAAGGAACTTTTGCGTTTCGCGGACGCCCTGAAAAAAATAATAATTTATTAAACAAAAAATCGATTATTGGGGTTATTCTGATTTTAATTGCTTTTTTCGGATGCACTGGCATGTTTATGGCGGGATAGCTCTTAATGCTGATAAATATTATCCTAAATTTATTGGTGTTAGACCTAAATTAGCTCCGATGTCGTATATGTCGAAATGAAAGGAAACTAAAAAATGCGTAAAGTGCTATGTGCATCCAAATCTGGATTTACCCTTTTTGAAGTCCTCATCAGCGTGGTTATCGTCGGTGTCATTGCGAGTCTGCCATCCCTAGATTTAACGCCTCAGTGGAGCGCACCCGGGCGGCAGAAGGGTATCAAATGCTCAGGGTTTTGTTACAGCAGCAGGAGCAATACAGGGTAGAGAATGGAAGTTATTTGGAAAACGACCCATGGAATGCTACGGCGCAGCGTTTATTGGGTGTCACATTCCAGTCAACAAACAATTTCTCCGTCGAGTGTGTTCATAACAATGTCAACGCTGTCGGCCATCTCGGGAGATCCAATGGGGCATACGGATTGATAATCAACAGCGCAGGACGAATCCGTTGTGTCAACGGCGGGGGTATGTGCGGAACCATAGGTTGTAATAAAGGGGCCGGCAATGAATGCAATTAGTGTGTGGTTATCCTCTTGGGGCTGCTGGCCTCTTTTGCTGTTCCGAATTATCAGCAACCCGTAAAATATTTCCTTTGTCCAGACCAAAGTTAAGGGAAATGAACCATCTTTTAACATCATGCTCACCCAATTGACTATTCAAAATTTTGGTTTGATCGACCGGTTGTCCCTTGAGTTCGACCCGCGTCTCAACATCTTGACCGGGGAGACCGGGGCCGGGAAATCCATCCTCATCGATGCCCTGCGTATTGCCTTGGGGGATCGGTTTAATATTTCTCAATTAAGAGATCCGCAAAAACCCTGCGTGATCGAGGCTGTGTTTGCCGTGACCCGGCCGGAACTCCGTTCTTTGGATATCCTGAAAGATTTTCTTTTAGAACAAGACACAACAGACCTGATTATCCAGCGCACGTGTTCTTCGGATGGCCGGCAAAAGATCAAGATCAACG
The DNA here is from genome assembly GCA_003528115.1 of Candidatus Omnitrophota bacterium. GTDB lineage: Bacteria > Omnitrophota > Gorgyraeia > Zapsychrales > Zapsychraceae > UBA10174. The sequence goes on along the minus strand of DOGZ01000031.1, from coordinate 78,075 downwards.
GCCTGACGGTGACGGTCGGTCAGTTAAAGGATGTCGGGAACCATCTGATCGATTTTCACGGGCCGCATGATCATCAGATGCTCCTCTCTTCGGATTCACACAGGGGGATGCTGGACCGGTTGGTTGATTTTGGGGATCTTCTGGAAGAATACGGAATTGTGTATCACCAGTTCCGACATGTCCAGAAGAAACTTCAAGAGCTTCAGGCCCTGGCTGAATCCCGGGAACGCGAATTGGATATGCTTTCATTTCAGGTCAAGGAACTGGAACAGGTGCCGTTAGACGAAGCCCGGTATGAAGAATTGTTACAGGAACAAGTCAAAATGAATAATGCCGAAAGACTGCATGAATGGGTGGCCCAGTTGATCCAGCTTCTGGAGGGGGATGACAATGGGGCCAGCGAACATATCCGTCAGGCCTTCTCTCCCATGCGTAGCCTTAATCACATTGACGAGAAGACATCCGCGTTCATGGATTCCTTGAGCCAGCTTCAGGCAACCAGCGAACATCTGCTTTCGGATTTGCATCATTATGCGGACGGCCTGAATTTTGAGCCCCAGCGCGCCAACGAGATTAATGGTCTTTGTGATATGTACGATAATATTAAAAGAAAATACGGCGTCCGTTTAGAAGATGTCCGGAATTTTTATCAGCAGGCCAAAACCAAATATGATCTTCTGATCAATTTTGAGCATCAAGACAGTCAATTGCGGGGACAGTTGGAGGAAGTCCGCAAGGCCTTGAAGCAGATGGCGGACAAGATCACCCGTCAACGCAAAAAAGTTGCCGGGGATCTCAAGAAAGTTATTGAAAAAGAACTCTCCGAGTTGGGGATTGCCCATGTCAAATTTGAGGCGCGTTTAGATCCGGTTGAGTTTCATGCGGGCGGTCAGGATCAGGTCACTTTTTACATCAGCCCGAATGCCGGGGAAGACTTGAAACCTCTGTCTGAAATCGTTTCTTCCGGCGAGGCCGCGCGGGTGATGCTGGCCCTTAAGAAGGCCTTGATCAAGGTTGACCCCATCCCTGTCCTAATTTTTGATGAAATTGACGCCCAGATCGGCGGAAGGCTGGGAAGCGTCACGGGGCAGAAATTAAAAGAGATCTCCAGAAACCGTCAGGTTATTTTGATTACCCATTTGCCGCAGATCGCCTCCTTTGCCGACGCCCATTTTCAGGTGACGAAGACGGTGAAAGACGGCCGCGCCCTCACCTTTGTCGACGCGCTGGATAAGGAGCGACGAATTAAAGAACTGGCGCAGATGATGAGCGGTAAAGACGAAAGCCGTATTGCCGTCCAGCACGCTAAGGATATGCTGGCCAAGGCGGAGAAATAATTAGACATTCTTGAATTTTAACCGTGAACGACATGACAAGGAGCAATAAAGATGAAAAAGATCGGTGTTATTACAAGCGGCGGAGATTGCGGCGGGCTCAACGCGGTGATCAAAGGCGCCGCCCAGATGGGGCATCAATTCGGGATGGCCGCGTATGTGATTCCCAATGGGTACGCGGGGCTGTACAATTTAATCGAATTTGACAAGCTGGTGGAACTGACGCCGGATCGCCTCGATGCGATTGATTGCAACCTGGCAGGTTCCGAGGCAGGGCATTCCCGCGTCAAGATTAAAAAGATCAATGACGACCAGAAATACAACCGGATCAAGAAAGGCCTGGAAAAATTTCAGCTCGATGGGCTGGTCATCAGCGGCGGGGATGATTCCGGCAGTGTCATGGTGGATCTCTCCGCGCAGGGCATCAAGTGTGTGCACGCGCCCAAGACCATGGACCTGGATCTGCAGACCTATTCGGTGGGTTTTGATTCGACGGTCAACAGGATCGCCGCCTTCGCTGAAGATCTCAAAACCACCGGCCGCACGCATAACCGGATTATGGTCATGGAAGTCTTCGGACGCTACGCCGGGCACACGGCCTTCCGTGCCGGCGTGGCCGCTGACGCGGATGCTGTGCTGATTCCTGAAGTGCCGGTCCACTTCGACGTCCTTTACCAGCACTGCAAGGCCCGCTACACGCACCGGATTTCATCGAGCGACGTCAAGGCCGGGACATACCTTATTCTGGTCGCCGAGGGATTGAAGAATTCCAGCGGTGAGGAATTGTACGATGAAACATCCGGTGTGGATTCCTTCGGCCATAAACGCCTGGCCGGCGCCGCCAAATATGTCTGCAACGAACTTTCCAAACGCTTTAAAGCGGATCCCGAGATAACCGATTTTATGAAACGGGAAATGTTGTATGTCCTGGGTGCGAATGAAACTCCGGAGGTGCGCGGGGTGACGCCGGGACATTTGGTACGCTGTGGACACTCCTCTGTTTATGATGTCAATTTCGGGAAAGAGGCTGGAAGCGCCGCGGTCGTCCTTCTGCGCAAGGGGTTGACCGGCGTCACGGTGGTCGGGGTCAAGAATGGAAAAATAAATTACATGGCCACGCCCCAGGCCATCAAACAGCGTTTTGTGGATGCGGAGGTTATTACGCTGCATGAGCAATTAGGGATCTGTTTTGGCCGCGCGCCGCAAAAATCCTCTTTAGACACGGTAGAAATCACGGGGGGAGTTGAAAGGTATTTGTAATTTAAGAAAGGGACAGTTTTGCCCGTTCCCATCCACGCGCCCGCACGGGGCGCGACTCAACAGAGAAGGATAATCCTATGGCGGTTTGGTTGTACACATTAGTCAGCGTGACCCTTGTCAGTTTGATTTCTTTGATCGGCATCGTGACATTGTCGATAAAAATGGAGCGGTTAAAGAAGCTTCTTCTTTATTTGGTCAGCTTTGCCGTGGGCGGCCTTTTTGGGGACGCGCTCATCCACCTGATCCCTGAATCATTTCAACAATTGGGGTCAGGACCGCGCACGTCCCTCTGTATCATGTTGGGGATACTTTTATTTTTTATTTTGGAAAAAATCTTACGTTGGCAGCATTGCCATATTCCGACATCTGAGAATCATATTCATCCCATCGCCGCCATCAATTTGGTGGGAGACGCGGTCCACAATTTTATGGACGGCGTTATTATTGCCATTGGCTTCTCGGCAAGTACTTCGATTGGCATCGCGACGACGTTGGCGGTGGTCCTTCATGAGATCCCCCAGGAGATCGGTGATTTAGGCATTCTGATGCATAAAGGCTTAAGTCTTCCGAAGGCCTTAATGTTTAATTTTCTTTCGGCGTTGATGTCTTTTGCCGGGGCGATTCTGGCTCTGATGATTGGTCCCCATGTCACAGCGTTCACAGCGTATTGTCTTCCGATAACCGCCGGAGGTTTTCTTTATATTGCCGGATCCGATCTTATCCCGGAACTGCACCATGGGGAGGATGTGCGGTTATCAACTTCTCTGAAGCAATTGGGATTTATTATCCTTGGGGTCGGCATGATGGCTATCCTGGTTTATGTGGAATAAATCCTACTCAAAGCCTTTCCTTCAACCCAGCGGAAATTTTCTTTGTACCAATGGATGGTTTGCCGGATCCCTGCGGGGAATGGGATTTTGGGTTTCCAGCCGAGTTTTTTTAATTTGGCATAATCAATGGAATAACGAAAATCATGACCCGGACGGTCTTGCACGAATTGGATGAGATCCTTGGATTTTCCCAATAGGTGAAGAATGGTTTGGGCCGTGGTGAGGTTCTCCTTTTCAAAGCCGCTGCCGATATTGTACGTCTCCCCGATGGCCCCTTTGCGTAAAATGAGATCAACGGCGCGGACGCAGTCACAGACGTGCAGCCATTCCCGGATTTGCCTCCCCTCTCCATAAACGGGAACCCGTCGTCCTTTCAGAGCCTGAACGATAATCACAGGGATAAATTTCTCCGGATACTGCCACGGGCCGTAGTTGTTGGATGGACGGATAATAATGGCCGGCAGATGATAGGTCCGCACCGCCGAGCGCACCAGGAGTTCCGCGGAGGCCTTGGAGGCGGAATACGGGTTGTTGGGTTTCAGTGGTGCGTCTTCTTTGAAACGTCCCTTAGCGCTGTCGCCATAAACTTCGTCGGTCGAGATGTGGAGAAATTTCCGGATTTGAAAATCGCGCGCGAGTTCGAGGAGATTTTGCGTCCCGATAATGTTCGTTTGAATAAAGGGCAACGCGTCCTGGAGGCTGCGGTCGACATGGGTTTCGGCCGCAAAGTGCGCGATCACGTCAGGCCGTTCTTTTTTAAATACGCCGGTCAGATTCCGGAGATGGCTGATGTCCGTCTTATAAAACGTGATCTCCCCCGCGCTTTCTTTCAACCGGGCTAAATCCCCCGCGTAGGTGAGTTTGTCGACCACGATGATTTTATAGCCTCTTTGGACACCCTGGCGGACAAATTCACTGCCGATAAATCCGGCCCCGCCGGTGACTAATATTGTGCGCTTGGATGGATTCATGCTTCGTGCGCGGCGATTTTATCCAAATATTCACCGTAACTCGTGTGGATGGACCGGGCCAATCGCTTGAGTTGGGCCCTGGGGATGAACCCCTGGCGATACGCGATTTCCTCGATGCATCCGATTTTTAAACCCTGACGGTCTTCGATGGTTTTGATAAAAGTTGAGGCGTCGATCAATGAATCGTAGGTGCCGGTATCCAGCCAGGCCTGACCTCGTCCCATCAGACACACTTTTAACGCGCCGCTTTTTAGATACGCTTTATTGACATCGGTGATCTCCAGTTCGCCTCGGGAAGAGGGTTTTAAAGACCCGGCGATGGCAATAACGTTGTTGTCGTAGAAATACAATCCCGTCACCGCCCAATTTGTCTTTGGGGATTTTGGTTTCTCTATGATGGAGGTGGCTTTGAATTTTTTATCAAAGCTGACAATCCCGTATCTTTGCGGGTCTTTGACGGTGTAGGCAAAGACGATGGCGCCTTTTTTCAGGGATGTGGCCTTCTTTAATATGCCGGTCAGATGATCGCCGTAAAAAATGTTATCGCCCAGAATTAAGGAGACGCTGTCGCGGCCGATAAATTCTTTGCCGATTAAAAAGGCCTCCGGGATTCCCCTGGGTTCTTCCTGGACGGCGTAGGAAAAATGGACCCCTAAGTCACGTCCGTCTTGAAAAAGACTTTGAAAGTCACGCAGGGCCTTGGACGTTGAAATGATGAGGATCTCCCTGATCCCCGCCAGCATCAAGACAGACAGAGGATAATAGATCATGGGTTTATCATAAATCGGCAGGAGTTGTTTGCAGACGGCTTTGGTGATGGGATAAAGCCGTGTGGCCTTGCCTCCGGCTAAAATGATGCCTTTCATACGTCCTTCCTTGCTGACAGTTAACTCAGGACACTTTTTGTGACAAGTATATCATTGGATAAAGAGAATGACTACTACTGCGCTGTAACATAAATTTTTTCAACCCCCACCCTTCCTCCCCCACACGCAGACGGTGGGGAGGATTAAGGAGGGGTACTACCTTAGTGTTTTATTGCTTTGGCGGGAGTCCGTCGGTTCAGAGAGTAGACACAGCCGCAATAGTTTTGACGGTAGAAATCTTCACGCCGCGCGATTTCCACCATGCGCAGAGATCCGCCGTCTTTACGCCAATTGTATGTCCAGTAAATCAAGCCGGGATAGCGGCTGGCCGCACGCATGCCGCTTTCGTTGACCTGGTGAATATTTTTCCAGCGGGAGACGCCGAAACTGCTGGTGAAGATTTTGAACCCGTTGTCACGCGCGAAGGAAGCGGTCTTCGCCAGACGCAGATAAAAACACAGAGCGCAGCGTTTCCCGCGTTCGGGTTCATTCTCCAGGCCCTTGGTGTGGAGGAACCATCGGTCCTGATCGTAGTCGGCGTCGACAAAAGGGATTTTCATCTTTTGGGTAAAACGGATATTCTCTTCCTTGCGGCGTTGATATTCGTCGACGGGATGGATATTGGGATTGTAGAAAATCACGGTGAGTTGAATCCCGGAAGCGACCATGGCTTCCATAATTTCACCGGAACACGGGGCGCAGCAGGAGTGCAGGAGCACTCTCTTTTCTCCATTAGGGGGTATCAATTTCATTGTTCTTCTTAAGAATGGATAACTTCTTCGACTGACTTCCTTCCCTGCCTTTTACAGCCAGGGGAATGTGATCAATGATGTCGGAGGCAATCATGCACAGGCGTGTCTTGGACCCGGCGGCCAGATCCCCGGCCCTGCCATGGATGTAAGCGCCGTATTTAGCCGCTTCAAAACCGGATAATCCCTGGGCCAGAAAAGCGGCGATCATGCCGGTCAAGACATCCCCGCTTCCGGCGGTGGCCATGCCGGGATTGCCGGTTTTATTAATATACAGATCGCCTCGGGACGAGGCGACAACCGTTCGGTGTCCTTTGAGTAAAACCGTACAGTGGTATTTCTTCGCGAATTCCGACGCGGTTTGGCTTCTGTTGTTTTCAATATGTGTTTTTGTTAATTGAGTCAGGCGCGCCATCTCCCCCGGATGCGGGGTGAGGATTTTAACGGTTCCGCTTTTGGTGAGGACGTCCAGGTCACAGGCCAGGGCGTTGAGCGCGTCGGCATCGATGACCAGGGGTAACGGGGACGTGGCCACGATCTTTAAGACTAATTTCCGCGTCTCGGGATGCGCGCTTAAGCCGGGCCCCAAGGCCAGCACGGTACAAACGTCGTACAGTTTTTCAATGCGATGAAAGGCGGATAAGGACAAGGACTGGTCCTTGGTCTCATTTAACGGCAGGGTCATGACCACGGGAGAAAGTTTTTTTTGCAGGACGGCATTGAGGCTTTGGGGAATGCCGACGGTGACGAGACCCGCGCCAGAGCGCATGGCCGCCAGACCGCTTAAGGCCGCCGCCCCGAGCATACGCCGGGATCCGGCCAGGATGAAGACATGGCCGAAATCATTTTTATGGGCGTGGATGTCACGACGTGATAATGGCGTTGGCAACCGCATAGTGTTTACTGTGTGAAATGGACAAGAAAACTTTATGTTTAAATTCCTGATTCGCAAAGACACAGCACGGTTGACCGTGCGCGTCGTTAACGATGGTCATGTCTTTCCAACCAAGCCGGGGATCATGGCCGATGGCTTTATAAACAGCCTCTTTGGCGGCAAAGCGGGCGGCATAATGCTGGTAAGGGGATTTATGTTGACGGGCGTACTGGATTTCTTCATCATTAAAAACATGATTTAAGAAGGCCTCTCCCCAGCGTTCAACGGCTTTTTGAACGCGTTCTATCTCAATGATGTCAATGCCTGTCCCGAGAATCATGGTCGCACAATCGCTTTCATTTCTTTGACGGCCGTTTCCAGTCCCACCCATACCGCCCTGGAGATGATGGAATGCCCGATATTCAGCTCTTCCACGCCTTCAATACGGGCAACGGCTTTTGTGTTGTGGTATTTCAATCCGTGTCCGGCATTGACGATCAGGCCGAGGTCACGGGCATAGCGGGTCATTTTTATTAACTTTTTGAGTTCGCGATCGAGCGCCGTTTTATCCCCGGCTTGGGCATATTGGCCTGTGTGCAATTCGATCATGGGGACCCCGGATTTTTTAGCTTGAGTGATCTGATCTAGGACCGGATCAATAAACAAACTGACCTCAATCCCCCGGTCCTGCAGGAGGCGCGCTGTTTTCTTGATTTTTTGGAAATGACGGCGCACATCCAGGCCTCCCTCGGTGGTGATCTCCTGACGTCTTTCGGGGACCAGGGTGGCTTGATCGGGTTTAATAGCGGCGGCGATTTGAACAATTTCGTTGTTCAGAGACATCTCAAGATTAAAACGCGTCTTGACCGTTTTCCTCAGAAGACGGATGTCCCGATCATTGATGTGACGCCTGTCTTCGCGCAGATGCGCCACGATGCTGTCGCAGCCGGCTTGTTCACAGATGCGCGCCGCGAGGACGGGATCAGGATCGAATTCCCGTCGGGCCTGGCGGAGCGTGGCGATATGATCAATATTGACACCGAGTTTTGGCATAGACTTTTTCTCAGATCCTAAAGGACGAAGGAACAGATTACGACTCAGAAGCGGACAACGGCGATTTTTGCCGCCCCATTTTCTTCAATTCCCCATTGACATATATCCAGGTGATGATCGCCAGCATCAGGGCTATGAGTTTTAATCCTAAATTATGCGTCAAAGTTTTTTTCATCTGATAAAGTTACCGTGGAGTACGGTTTCAAGGCTGCGTTTTCGTGTTGGAATTATTTTTTTTCTTTTTTGGAATAATTAATAAATTTTTCAAAATATGGACGAGTTTCTCCCGGTCGGTGATGTGAATGAATTTTCCATCGTGGGCAACGGAGATTTCTCCGGTTTCTTCCGAGGCCATGATCACCACCGCGTCTGTTTGTTCCGTGATCCCCAGCGAGGCCCGGTGGCGGGTCCCCACGCTCTTGCTGAAATTGGGATTGTCCGACAGGGGGAAAAGACACGCGGCGGCTAAAATGCGGTCTCCATGAATAATGATTCCACCGTCGTGCATGGGGGAAAGCGGATTAAAGATGCTTTGAATCAGCTCCGAGGAAACTTTCGCGTCGATCTGAATGCCGCTTTCTATATAGGCCCTGAGTTTTGTTTCCCTTTCAATAGCCATGAGCCCGCCGATCTTTTGCCGGGATAATTTATAGACTGCCGAGGTCAGTTCTTCAATAATGGCGATCATCTCGGATTCTTCCAGGGCGATATTAAAGAGGTGTTGTTGTCCCAAGCGGGCCAAGCCCTGGCGCAATTCGGGTTGGAAGATGATCATCAGGGCAATGATGGAAATGGCAAAAAAGTTTGTCAGGAGCCAGTTCAGGATATCAAATCCGAGAAATTGGGACACCAGAAACGCGATCAGAAGATAGATGATCCCCCGAAGGACCTGGAAGGCGCGGGTTCCTTCAAAAAACACTAAAATACGATAGAACACAATCCACAAAATACAGATTTCCAAAGCGGGTTTGATATAATTCCACCAAAGAAAAAAAGTCATGGGTTATCCTTAACGGCGGACGTTTCGTCCGCGACGGGGTGAAGATGAGTAAAATTTAAGATCGCGTCGGTCATCGTGACCGCTTCCTTAACGGCTTTGACATCGTGGACGCGCACAATATGCGCTCCATTGAAGATGCCGGCGCACACCGTGGCCACGGTTCCCGTCAGGCGATGCCCGATGTCTTTATTTAATATTTTTCCGATAAATGATTTACGGGACGTGCCGATCAGCACAGGCTGGTTAAGCGTCACCAATTCCCGCAACCGATGAAGGATTTCCAGATTGTTTTCCACGTTTTTGCCGAAACCGATGCCTGGATCGATGACGATTTTATCTGATTTGATTCCGATGTCCAAACAATTTTCAATCGCGTTTCTTAAAGAAAGGCATATTTCGGCCATCAGGTTTTGATACGAAAATTCTTTTTGCATGGTTCGGGGTGTCCCTTGAATATGCATGAGGATTACCGCGGCGCCATAGTTACGGATCATTTTAAGAAGGCTCTTTTCGGCCTTGACGCCCATGATGTTGTTGATGATGCTTGCCCCGGCGTCCAACGCGTGCCTGGCCACGGCGGCTTTGTAGGTATCGACGGATATCGGGACTTTTACGCGTTGAGCCAGTCTTTGAACCGTGGGTATCACGCGCCGGATTTCTTCTTGAGCGCTTATCTTCCTGGCGCCGGGACGCGTGGATTCTCCGCCGATATCGATCATATCGGCTCCTTCTTTAATAAGTTTCCGGGCCAGAGCAACCGCCCGGGCCTGCGCCTCCTTGGTGTTACGCGGCAAGACACAACAGCCGTCGCCGCTAAAAGAATCCGGTGTGGTGTTGACGATCCCCATGATGCGCGTTTGGGAGCCGACGACAAGGTCGTACGATCCGGCCCGGAGGTGATAAGGACGGCGGAAAAAGAGATTATCCTTTTTCCTCGTTGGGCGTTTGATGAGTCGTCTCATTAGTCAAGGGTTGGGGATGGCTCGGTGTTTCGCTTGGCCCTGAAGGCGCCGTGACCGGGGATGGGGTAACCATACCCAGCAAGACGCGTGTCTCTTCGATATCAATGACTTCTTTTTCGAGGAGACGACGGGCAATTTTATTCAGTTTGTCGCTGTTGTCCGTCAAAAGTTTCCTGGCGCGCAGGTGGCATTGATTCACGATGTTCCGGATTTCTTCATCAATCATGCGGGCTGTTTCTTCACTGTAATTTTTTTGTTCCATGAGATCCCTGCCTAGAAAATGTCCCCCCCCATGCTGGCCGTAGGATAATGTCCCCAGTTTTTCGCTCATGCCGTAATCACAGACCATTCTTCGGGCGATCGTGGTGACATTTTCAAGGTCGTTCGACACGCCGGTCGAGGTGTCCCCTGTCAGGATTTCTTCGGCGACCAGTCCGCCCAGGCTCACGGTCATCCGGCCCATCAGCTCTTTCTTGTTGCGATAATATTTGTCTTCGGTCGGCGGAGTCAGAGTATACCCGCCGGCCATGCCGCGNNGCCTCATGGTATGCGGTCATCTCTTTCTCAATCTTCGAAATGGTCCTGCTCTTTTTTTCCGGACCCATCGTGACCCGTTCCACCGCGGCATTAAATTCTTCCTGACCTACGGACTGTTTGCTGTGGCGCGCGGCCAACAAAGCGGCCTCATTACAGACATTGGCCAGGTCAGCGCCGGAAAAAAAGACGGTTTGCTGGGCGATTTTTTTGAGATCAATTTCTTTGGCAAGTTTGATGTTCATGGTATGGACCTTGAGAATGCCTTCTCGGCCGATGATGTCCGGAAGACCGACAACAATTTGCCGGTCAAAGCGGCCGGGACGCAAAAGGGCCGGATCCAGCGTGTCGGGCCGATTGGTGGCCGCGATCAAGATTAGCCCTCCGTGGGTGTTAAAGCCGTCCATTTCCACCAAAAGGGCGTTGAGGGTCTGCTCCCGCTCGTCGTTCCCTCCGCCGATGCCGGCAAAACGCTGGCGGCCGACCGCGTCAATCTCATCGATAAAAATAATACATCCCTTGCCCGAGACCTTGGAGGCCCGGCGGCCTTGTTCAAACAGATCCCTGACGCGGGAGGCACCGACCCCCACAAACATTTCCACAAAGTCGGAACCGCTTAAAGAAAAGAAAGGAACGGATGCCTCGCCGGCTACCGCCTTGGCCAAAAGAGTTTTACCGGTCCCAGGGGGGCCGATCAACAAAACCCCTTTGGGAATCTTGCCGCCCAAACGCTCAAATTTATTAGGATCTTTGAGGAACTCGATGACCTCATGCAGTTCCTCTTTGGCTTCATCGACTCCGGCCACATCTTTAAAAGTGACGCTGGAGTTTTCTTTCCCCGTCACTTTGGCCTTGGATTTCCCGAATGACCAGATTTTATTTCCCATCTGGCTGCCGCGGTAAGAAATGAACCAGATAAAGAAAATAATCATGAGAATAGGCATAAAATGGAAGAACATCTGCGTCCAAAACGTTTGAGGAGGGACAACGGAAAAATTAGACACATTGGTCCTGATGAGATCCAGCAGCCCCGTGTCACTTTCGGGGATATTGAGCCGGAATTCCGTGCCGTCGTTCAATGTCCCGGTAAGAATGTTTTCGGTGCTTTCAATGAGCTCGAGCTGTTGAATCCGTCCTGTTTCTTTATTGGTTTGCAGGAGGCCGAAAAACTCGCTGTAGGACATCTTTTTCGTGGAACTCATGGTCGTCACGTTCTCATTCTGACTTACTAAAATGAGAAAAACAAAACCTAGGGCGACCCAAAATAACCAATTGTTATTAGGTTGTTTGGGGCGGTTTTTGAGAGGAAGATTATCTTTGGGTTGTTTTTTAAAGCTGCTGTTGGAAAAATTCGATTTAGGTGAATTCGGTTTTGCCATGGAGATACCCTCAAGAAAATTATTTTGGATCCGTTTAACGGTGTTTATTATAAATATTCTTAACGATTATGCAAGTTATACTTCTTACGGAAATTTAGCCGCGCATCGATCTTTTGCAGGGAGAGGCCATCGGGAAGATGGACAATGCTTCCGGACGGCCGGTGATGAATAAGGTCGTCGATTTCACGCGTATGGGTTAACGTCAGACGGTTGGTGTCTCCTTTTAGCCGTTCTATGGCCAGACGGATGAGCATCCGTTGCAAGGCCGGGTGGGCTTTCTGGAATTTCCTCAAATCCATGTGTACGTGCGCGGCGGAGTTCGCGTCTTCAGCCACTTTGGGAAAAAGTTTTTGAGCTTGCTGTTCCAGGTAAGCGTAATCCGTGGCCGCCGTATCGGCCAGATGGGCTAAAACTTCTTTGATATTTTTATTGTACCCGCGCTCCAGCAGCGGCAAAAGCTCGAGTCTGATTTTGTTGCGAAAGAATTGGGTGTGTTGGTTGGTTGGATCGGTGCGGAAAGAAAGATTGTTTTTAGTCAGATACGCTTCCACTTCGCGCCGGGTGATGCCGAGTAACGGGCGGACAAAACGCATCCCTCCCATTTCTTTGAGGGGCATAATCCCGCGCATTCCTTGAAGTCCGCTTCCGCGCAGGATCCGCATCACGACGGTCTCGGAGAGGTCATTCTGGGTGTGGCCCAGGGCGATGGCGCGCGTAGGCATTTTTTCAGCCAGGCGCGTGAAAAAGTCCATGCGTTTCCGACGGGCCCTGTCTTCCAGAGACCCTTTGGCTGTCGGGCAGGGGTTTTTCCAATGCCCCACCGTCACAGGGATATGGAGCCGACGGGCCAGAAGCTCAACAAATTTTTGGTCGGTATCCGCGCCCCGGCGAAGATGGTGATTGTAATGGGCAATGTGTAAATGAATGCCGAGCTGGTATTGCACGGCGCTCAGAAGATGGATCAGGGCCACCGAATCGGCTCCTCCCGAGACGCCGACGATAACCGTGTCGCCTCTGGAGAAGAGTTGATGCGCCTCAATCCATTTCTTAACTTTGGGGATAATATCGGGATTTTTCATTATTCGCCGGCTGCGCCGCGTTGTTCCTGGCGCGCTTCTTGATAGGCTTCCCTGAGCGCATCGTTATATTTAGCGTTAGGGGGGCTGATGTGCAGGTACGCGAATCCTTGACGGAGAATCTCGGCATTAGTCAAGCGGTTATCTTTTATTAAAAACACATACGCCAGAGTCCTGTGCCCGCTGTCTTTCTTTTGAATATCAAATTCAAGACGGACTCTCTCCCCTTCCAGCAGGTTTTGGACAAATTGCAAGGCGCGGTCTTCCAGCAAGGTTTCGGGCATAACCGGTCCTCTCTTCACAAAGCCGAACTCGTCGCGCTCCTGGTTTCTTTCTTTTTTGGGAGGTTCCAGGGCCTTTAAACCAATGAGTCTGATTTTTTCCCCGCTTTCCAGTTTAATGGTGTCTGTACTGAGGACGGCCTCAACCAACACATCCTGGTATTTTTCTGAATCACCGAGGAAGAATTCTAAATTGGTCTCTGCCCAGGAGAAACGGGTGACGAAGAACAACCCTAAGAGGAGGTGCGCAAAGATGGTTAGGGGTAAACGTGGATTCATGACGATCTCCGGATCAACGCGTTTAAAAAGTGACGACCTTGTCGCTTTCTTTGATGATGTCGTACATGTCTTTCATGGTGTTGACGGGATACAATTCGGAACCTTCCTGCTGGCGTGAATTAAGGCACGTCCCGCACGCTAAGATTTTTCCGCCGTTTTTCAGAAATTGGTCGGCCTGCGCGACGGTGTTAAAGGGCGCGTTACTCACTTCTTGATATTCAACCCCCTAGCCGGTCAAAAAGATTTTGACTTCATCCTTCTGGCTCAGACAAAAATTCGCGTGGCGCAGGGCATTCCAGCAGGTTTCAGAATCGTTATTGGAAATAATCACGCCAATTTTCATTTGGTCCTCTCTTTGACGACGGTTATCCCGTAGTGATAAGGTTTTAAGTCATATTGTTCTGGGTGAGAAAATCCCGCGGTTTGGGCCCACTGGATACACTGATCGGGTTTAGGCCGGATTTCCATTGAAGGGCCTCGAGGGGTGGCGGGATCATAGTTCCAGTGAATGATGCCGGCCCTTCCGGCCGGCTTGAGAATCCGCCAGGCCTCGGCAAGAAGCCTTTGGGGATGCTCAACGTGCAGGATGTTAAACAGCATCACATAATCCACAGTTTCATCGCCCAGACCGGTTCCAGCGGATAAGAAGTCTCGAAGGATTGTTTGAATATTCTCTAGATGATATTTCAGGGATTCCTTTTGAGTCGTTTCAATCATGTCCGGATCAATGTCAAAGGCGTAAAGGGTTCCTGAGATCCTCCTGGCGGCGGGAAGGGTAAAAGTCCCATACCCACAGCCGAACTCGGCGGCGTTATTGACCGTAGGATCCACGTTCATCGTCGTGAGGATTTTTTCCGTATCGAAAAAGTTTTCCCAGATCCTTTGTTCAGGCATACCGCTCTCACGACCCTTCATTCCAATAACCCCTCTCATTTTTTATTTTTTCACACGGCTCTGCGGGCGGCAGGAGCCGCGGAAAAATTTCTCGATAGGTGACGCAAGAAGGTGATAGTGGTGGCGGCGAGTGGATTTAAACCACTGACCCAACGGGTATGAGCCGTTTGCTCTATCAGGCTGAGCTACGCCGCCGAAACGTCGTTCACATATCTTCAAAGGTAAGATAATTTTCAATATTTTAGTAAATACAGGCTGGATTTACGTCTAAGAACTTTCCGATTCTACGTGAACGGTTGGGAAATATCAAGCTTTTTCTTCGGCCAATTTAGGGTCAAATTCGGCATTTTATCTCGGAGAATTTACTCATGGACAACCCAAGAAATTCAAGAGTTTAAATTGATGTCCGATTGCCGGATGATATAATTAATCATCATTTTCATATTTAAGGAGGTCAAACAATGCGGACGCGTTTTGCCATTATTTTATTTTGTTTGTTGACGGTTTTATACGCGGTCCCGGTCTTGGAGAATCTTGAGCATTTGGGACGCGGTGATTGGGACCAGGCTTTCTTTTTTCAAGAAGTCCCCCAAGTTTCTGTGTTTCAGTACCATCAGTTTCCGTTTTGGAATCCGTATTACTGTGGCGGCGTGAGCCTCATTGGGAATCCTCAAGTACGCTTTTTTTCCCCTTCGATTTTATTTACATCAATTTTTGGCGTTGTCGAAGGGGTATGGATCGAGTACATCGCTCATATTTTTATTGGTTTATTGGGCATGTATTTTCTGTCACATTATTTGGGCGTACGCGGCATATCTACATTTGTCCCAAGTCTTATTTTTATGTTTAATGGAGCTTGGGCGTTAAGATTCGCTGAAGGGCATGTTTTTGTTTTTGCGGCGGCGTACATCCCGTATGTTTTTCTTTTCTTTCTTAAAGGGATTCACGAGTCGAAAGGGATCATATGGGCCTCAGCATTTCTATCCCTCATGTTCTATGAAGGGGGGACGTATGTCTTTATATTCTTTGTTGTTTTTCTGTTGCTTTACGCGCTGTTTCTATCTATTCAGACAAAGCAAGCCAGGCCTCTTATTTTGGTTATATTCCTCTTAGTGTCCGTTGTCATATTCACGGCGCCGAAACTTTTTCCAACCCTGGAATTTCTAAATCAACATCCACGATTGACTGGCGCTGGGGACTTTGTCCCTTCTACACAGTTTTACGATTTTTTTTTCTCTAAACTACAATCCGTTTACCGACGATTCTCGCCGTCTTCTTCTACAGGTTGGTGGGAATATGGGGCTTATATAGGTCTATTACCGTTTCTTTTTTTTATGTTGAGTTTTAAATTATACAGGAAGTATTGGTCATTGCTGGTCGTTTCGGTATTATTTTTTATCCTCATCATTGGAGACTTTTCAAGATTTTCTTTATGGTCGCTGTTTCATCATCTCCCCGTTCTCCGTTCAATGCACGGCCCATGGCGTGGATCCCTTGTGTTTCTATTTGTCTTTTCTCTTCTTGTCGGGTTGTATTTAAACACACTCGAGAATGAAACTCTTAAAAATCCTTTATGTAAGAAATATGTAATGTTAGGCGTTTTGTTTATCATTTTGTTTGATCTTTTATCGGTCACCACTCCGGTTTTAAATGAAGCCTTCACAAAATATAAAATCAATAAGCAGTCTCAAATTAAATTGGGGACCTCACGCATTGGACGAAACGCCGATTTCCTTCAGATCAAAATGTCTAGAAGCGAGATATTCCGCTACGGAGCCTGGAGCTCAATGCACCATGCTTTATTAAGAAATGTTGGGGTTGTTAATGGTTACGAGCCTTTGTCCGTCCAACGCAATGCCGCCTTCGTGGGAAGTGCGGGATATAAAGGAGAGTTTTTTTTATTTCCGGAAAGTGGGAGTGTTGCGATGACGCATTGGTCGCCAAACAGAATTAAATTTCAATGTGAGATTACAAAACCGACCACTTTAGTGGTTAATCAGAATTTTGACTGGAATTGGAGATCCGGTTCATCGAAGCCAATAGAGTCTTATCAAGGGTTACTTTCAGTGAGGCTTAATCCTGAAGACAAGACGATAGTTCTATATTATTTGCCCGTAACATTTATTGCGGGACTGGCTGTTTTTCTTATCGGCGGTGTCTTCATCTTTAAAAGGTTCTTAAAATAAGATGATCCACAAAAAGAGAATTGGAAAGGATTGTCCGGAGAGAGATTTATGTGTAGAAAATTACAAATAACAAGGCGAAAATAATTAGCGTGGCGATAAGATAAAAATCATTGTAATAAAAGAAGTCCCTGAGTTTTTCAGAAGGAGTGTACTCGCTTGTAAAGTTTTCTTGAGGGGAGCGAGTGGAATTACGCAGATTAAGGACATCGGTCTTTTTCAATCTGAGAAATTTATCGGCGATCCTGTACGCCTGAAGTTTTCTGGATTCAATCAGATCCATGACGTTTTTTTCGGAAACACCCAGGATTTGAGCTGTTTCCCGTACGGAGATATATTGGCCGGTTGTCATTTGATTCCTCACAGTACTCGCGCGTGGTTGATCGGATATGTGGCACACCCTTAAGCGCTGCACGTCTTATCCTAACGTGAAAGTCTCCTGTTCGTTAATATTCCTACGAAACTTTTCCTGAAGCGGCCCACGTATCAATTTTCATACGTTCAAACTTCCATGAGTTGCCGTTACGGGTCGCGGGAATTTTTCCTGAATTGGCCAGGACTTCGATTTCCTGCATATCAATTTCCAGATACTTGGCCACTTCATCCAGGTTTAATAGCCCTTCCATCATCTGGCAGTTGCCGTGGAAAATAGCCCCCTCGACGATGTTGAGTTTTGGCGTCGAGATATTGCCTTTGACGACAGCCGTGGGCATCAAGACAAGCATGCGATGAGCCGTAATATCGCCCGTGACTTTACCCGCGACGATGATATTGTCGCCGGTAATGTTGGCCTCGACTTGGGCTGTTTGACCGATGGACAGCGTCCCGCGGGTGTCCAGACTTCCGCTGAAAGGTCCGTTGATGTTGAGATTAACGGGATCTTTAAAGGCCAGAGACCCCTGCATCCCTGTGCTGATATCAATGGTTTTTTCTTCTTCATGTTTCTTATGCTCTTTCCGTACTCCCAAAGCCATACCATCATCTCCTTAAATAGTCCGATAATGCTTTCCCCCTGAGGAAAAATTTTTATTGTCGCGACGGATTTTCTGACTTGAAATTTCGCGTTAACTTTTGTTCGATTGACCGCAAACCGATCAAAACGATAAAAACGACGACGGAGACAACAATAGCTGAAACATAGTCCCCTGCGCCAACGGCGATGCCGACCCCTGAGACGATCCACAGCGTGGCCGCGGTGGTGAGCCCGAATACTTGGGGACCTGACCGGATAATGGTCCCCGCGCATAAAAATCCTATGCCTGTGACAATCCCTGAAATCATGCGCGTAGGGTCAACGACCGTTGAAGACGCTTTGTATATATCAAAAAGATGCAGAGAAGTCAATACGATCAATGTTGATCCCACGCCCACTAATATGTGCGTCCGCAGGCCCGCCCATTTTTGCCGGACTTCTCTTTCCGCGCCGATCAGACCGGACAAAATGATGGATAAGAAAACTTTTATCGAGACAACGGCAATTTCATTAAGCATAGAGTTCGCTCCTTTGTGAGATTAAATGAAATCCTAGTCCGGCAATCATGGCGGCGTTATCTGTACATAATGAGAGCGGTGGAAAATAAACCTTGATCCTGTGGGAGACTGCTTCTTCGGCCAACCGCTGTCTCAGCCGGGAATTGGCGGCCACTCCACCGCCGACAATCAGTGTGGGGGATTTCAGTTTTATGCAAGCGGTCACGCATTTTTTGACCAACACTTTCACGATGCTTTCTTGAAAGGAGGAGACGATTTCTGGAACGGAAAAATGGCTGTCATTTTGATGATCGCGTTTGTAATAAAAGACAGCCGTTTTTATGCCGCTAAAACTGAAATTCAACGTGCCCGGCAATTCGGCGCAGGTGAATCTCGGTTGACCCGTCTTTGCCCTTGCGCGCGCCTGGGTGCGGGAGGCCATTGTTTGACGTTGAGCTAGCCGGTCGATGGCCGGTCCTCCCGGATAACCCAGATCAAGGATTCGGGCTACTTTATCATAGGCCTCTCCTACGGCGTCATCGAGAGTTTCTCCGATGATCCGGAAGCGGTGGAAATTTTTGATGTGATATAAGCTCGTATGTCCACCGGAAACAACCAGCCCGATCGCGGGTAAGTCCGGCAGGTCGGCCGGCTGAGACGGGGCGTTGTGTTTCTTCCGGGAGATTAAGAAGTTGGCATAGAGATGGGCTTGAATATGATCGACCTTGATCAAAGGAATGTCCAGCGCGTAACTCAAGGCCCGGGCGAAGGAGATGCCTACTAAAAGAGAACCGATTAAGCCCGGGTACATGGTCACGGCTATCGCGTCAAGGGCATGGAGAGACAGGCGCGCGCCGGATAACGCGTTTTCAACCACGTCATTCATGAAATCTAATTGACGTCGGGAGGCGATCTCGGGGATAACGCCTCCGTATTTTTTATGGTCTTGGAGACTGGAGGCAACGACGTTAGAAAGGATGAAGCGGCCGTCTTTTACGACGGCCGCGGCCGTTTCATCACAGGATGTTTCGATCCCTAAGATATTCATGGATAATCGTGCTGGGATTCAAGCGGTGGGTTATCCGTTACATTTTACGGTAAACCTTTATGCCTTTTAAGACGCTCATGGCGGTCTGCACTTGATTGTCTCCCAGAAGCTGTTCTCTGATTTCTTTTTCTTTTTTAGAAAGTTTTAACTCTTCCGGATTCTTGGTGTCGTGTATTTCGACATCATCAAAAATTTTCTCAATATCTTTCTCATTCTTCACTTCTTCTTTTTTATCATCCTCTTTCGCCTCAGCGGGAGGGATGAATTTGACGACGATATCGGGAGTGATCCCTTTCCCGTGGATGGATTCTCCGGAAGGCGTAAAATATTTGCTGGTGGTCAGTTTTAATCCTGAACCGTCCGGGAGTGGAATGACGGACTGGACCGAACCCTTCCCGAAGGATTGCATCCCGACAATGATGGCGCGTTTATTATCCTTCAGCGCGCCGGCCAGGATTTCGCTGCCCGAGGCGCTGCCTTCATTGATCAAGACCACCATCGGCCAATCGACCAGATGCGATGTGTTGGTTGATTTCGTGATGGTGTTTTGGGACGTCCGACGACCTTTGGTGGAAACAATAATATCTCCCTCGGGTAAAAATTCCTCGGAAATAGCGATCGCCACGTTTAAAAGCCCTCCGGGATTATTGCGCAGGTCCACAATGAGGCTGTTGGCCTGCTGTTTGTTTAATTCATCGAGAGCGTTTCTGAATTCCTTGGCGGAGTCTTCACGGAATTCCGTCAAACGGATATACCCGATATTATCCTCGAGGATTTGAGTGTTTTTGACATCCTGGATATGGATAATTTCGCGCGTGATCTTGAATTCAAGGATTTTGGATGTCTCCTCGCGCAGAACGGTAATCCGGATGTCTGTCCCGGGTTTCCCTCGGAGTTTCTTGACGGCATCGCCTAACGTGATATCTTTGGTTATTTCATCTTCGATCTTCACAATGCGGTCTCCGGCTTTAATGCCGGCATTCCAGGCCGGGGTATCTTCAATGGGCGTGATGACCGTCAGCAGGCCGTCTCGTAGAGAAATTTCAATACCCAGCCCTCCGAATTTCCCTTCCGTTTCCGTCTTGAGTTCTTTATATTCCGTGGGATCGAGAAATTGGCTGTGCGGATCGAGAATGGCGAGCATCCCTTTTAATGAACCATAGATAAGATCTTTGGGGGGGAGATCTTCAACGTAGTCGGCTTGAATCGTGGTCAGCGCGTAGCTGTACAGTTCCATTTGGGTGTAGAGATCGTCTTTGATCTTTCTTTCTATTTGAGAAACCGCTAATGAGGTGACAGAAAAAAATGCCACAGTCGTTGCTACGACGGTAAGAAATTTTTTACCCATTGAGTAATCTCCTTTTAATGATTTCACCGATTTTCTTCGGATTGGCTTTTCCTTGGGTTTTGCGCATGGTTTGTCCCACCAAAAATCCTATGGCGCTGTCTTTGCCTTCTTTCACTTGCGTGACCACTTTAGTGTTTTCTTGGATGACTTCTTCAATGAGGGTCTCCAGCGTCGAGTCATCGGTCCCTTGGGCCAGGCCTTTTTCATGAATAACCTCATCGGGATGTTTCCCGGAATCCATGACGCATTTTAAGACATCTTTGGCCGTTAAATTATTCAAGGTCCCGTCATCGACTTTGGTCATGAGGGTGATCAGGGCGGCGGGCTGGAGGAAACTGGTTTTGATGCCTGTTTTGTGAGCGTTCAGTTCCTGTTGCACGGGGCCGATGATCCAGTTGCAGATCTTTTTGGTGTCTGCGTAAAGCTTGGCGCATTGTTCAAAGAAATGAGCGGAATCCTGGTCTTGAATAATAATCCGGGCGTCGTATTCACAGAGGCCGTAATCTTTCATGAATCGTTCGAATTTGGCCGCCGGGAGTTCCGGAATAGAACGTTGAATTTCCGCGATGGTTTTTTCTTCTATCATAAAGGGGACCAAGTCCGGTTCCGGAAAGTAGCGGTAATCATGCGCCTCTTCTTTACTGCGCATGGCAACAGTCCTGGCTGACACCTCATCCCATAAAAGAGTTTCCTGAATTATCTTTTGTCCGCTTTCCAGGATTCCGGCCTGTCTTTTTATTTCATAATGCAAGGCCTCCCGGACCGCCTTAAAAGAATTCATATTTTTTNNCCCGCGTCTTCTTCCAGATGCGCCCGTCGAATCTGGATCTTTCTAAAATTACCGTTGCCATCGGGGATTTCAAGATAACCGTGATTGGCAATCGGGAGATCATGCTGGGAAATCTGATAGCCTTTGGGGAGATCCGGATAATAATAATTCTTTCGGTCAAATTTAATGTAGGGGTTGACGCTGCAGCGCAAGGCTAAGGCGATTTTGACGGCATAGTGAAGCACCTTTTTATTCAGGACAGGCAATGTTCCGGGAAGCCCAAGGCAGACAGGACAGGTCAGGCTGTTGGGTGGTTCTCCGAAGACATTCGCGCAGCCGCAAAAGATTTTGCTCTGCGTCTTTAACTGCAAGTGGACCTCTAATCCGATCACGGTTTCGTATTCTGGATGGGACGCCGGGTGCATGGGGTGTTATTTTCCTTTACTTAACTTTTGCGTAAGTCTTTAATTCAGCTTTTCTTTTATGCCAGTCGGTGTTTTGTTCATAGGTGTACGCGAGGCGGAACAGCGTTTCTTCGTCAAAAGGTTTTGTGATGATTTGCAGTCCTATCGGTAAACCTTCCCTGGAAAAGCCGCAGGGAACAGAGACCGCGGGCACACCGCTTAAATTGACGGAGATGGTGTAAATATCCGAAAGGTACATCGCCAGGGGATCATTGGTCTTCTCCCCTATTTTAAAGGCCGTTGTCGGGGCGGTCGGCGTGAGAATGGCGTCACACTGGGTAAAGACTTGATCAAAGTCGTTTTTGATGAGCGTTCTGACCTTAAGTCCCCGGAGGTAATAATCATCATAATACCCTGAAGATAAGGCGTAGGTCCCTAACATAATTCTACGTTTGGCTTCACGCCCAAATCCGATATCCCGGGTTTCTTCATACATATCCATCAGGGCCGTCTTGCGTACCTGGGAAGGCTGTAGACGCAGGCCGTATTGCACGCCGTCGTAACGGGCCAAATTGGAGCTGGCTTCCGCCGTTGCCACAAGATAATAGGTGGCCACGGCGTATTCGGTATGCGGTAAGGAAACTTCTTTAAATAGGGCTCCGCATTTTTTTAAGACCTCGATCGAGGACATCATGGCCGCGTTGACTTCGGGATCTATCCCCTCCACAAAATATTCTTTAGGGATGCCGATGGTTAACCCCTTAACATCATTGATCAGAGCCCGGGTGTAATCCGGAACGGGTAAGTCGACAGAGGTCGAATCTTTGGGATCGTATCCGGCAATGATGTTCAGAAGGATTGCCGCGTCTGTCACATCTTTTGTAATGGGCCCAATTTGATCAAGACTGGAGGCGAAGGCGATCAGACCATAACGGGAGACCCTGCCATAAGTCGGCTTTAATCCGACGACACCACAGAAAGAAGCCGGTTGGCGAATTGACCCGCCTGTATCGGATCCTATCGCCCATATGGCTTCGTGAGCTGCCACGGCCGCCGCGGAACCGCCGCTGGAACCGCCGGGAACACAGGCGAGATTCCAGGGATTGCGCGTGGGCCCGTGGCAAGAATTCTCCGTCGAAGAACCGAAAGCGAATTCGTCCATGTTTGTTTGGCCGGCAATAGGCACCCCGGCATTTTTGAGTTTCGCAATGATGGTGGCGTCATAAGGAGGTTTAAAACCCGTCAGAATCCGCGAGCAACAGGTTGTCTCTACATCCCGAATACAAATGTTGTCTTTGATCGCGATGGGAAGAGGCTGGCTTGCATTCCCATTTGCGCCGTCGGAATCCATTTGGGCGCCTCTCAGGCGCACATAAGCCCGGACATCTTTATCGCATTGATCAATACGTCCCAGGACGGCATCATAGATTTCATCGGCCGAGGTCTTCTTGGCCTTGATCAAAGTCAGGATTTCGTGGGCAGTCAGTTCGTTGAGTTTCATTCGATCACCTTAGGAACTTTAAAAGAACCCTTAGAGGTTTCCCCTGAGATACGCAAGGCTTCGCTTTGTTGTAAGGAGGGGGTAATCGTGTCTTCCCGGTAGACATTCTTCAGCGGTAACACGTGGCTGGTGGGGTTGACATGCGCGATATCCAGTTTTTCCAGTTTTTTGACATAGTGGAGGATATTCTCCAGATCCTTTGTCAGACTTTCAATCTCTTCATCTCGCAGATGAATGCGCGACAGGCCGGCAATATAACGGACATCTTTTTCTGAAATCATCACAATCCTTTAAACACAGGTGAGTTGAGGCTGACTCCCATAGTGTTCCGTTGTTTTTGCGGAAGTCAGTAATACAGTAAAATCCTGATTAAATGAAGGTGTATCCTAACATTGATGCCTGGAAATGACAAGGCAAAACTAGAGGAAAACTAGAGGAAAATTCGAGGAAAATTAGAGGAATGTCGGGAAATGGGATTTGATATCTTCAGGAATGGGGGTAGGTTTGAAATCGTGATTTAAGCTCACGAGCGTGATCTCGGCCTCAACCAAGAGTCGACGGGTGAATTTTTCATAAATTTTTTGATTAAAGATCAGTTGGGCCGCCGTCACTTTGATAAGCTCTGCCTCGCACCGAATGGTGTCCCCATAACGGGCCGGGCTTTTGTAGGTAAGGGAACATTTGCGCACGGCATAAAGAAATCCGCGTTCTTTTAATAGTTGGATCGTCAGTCCCTGTTTCTCGAGATATTCCGTGCGCGCCTCTTCTAAATATTTTAAATAATTGCCGTAATAAACCACGCCTCCGGCATCCGTGTCATGATAGTAAATCCGTTTTTCCATGGTTAGTCCTTTTGATTGATCGTGACTCCGCCGTATGATTCGATCCCTCTTGACCGAAAACGCTGTACTCTACCAAATACTTCGAATAATTTCAAGGGCGGATAGAAACAGGGCGTTATGGGACGACGGAAGATTTTTTTAAAACCGTAACGAAGAGCCGACATAAATTATTGAAATATTTCTTGTTAGGAAAAGTGTGTTGTGTTAGCTTAGCAATCGGCCACGGAACTTTTTAATCTTTTAGAAAGTTACTGCGGCCTTTTTTATTTGTTAAGAATGTGTGTAGGCTGCCTGATGAAAAGGGGGGGAATCATGGGTGCTGAAACCAACAATCTTAATGGAACAAGCAATTCGGATGGCCGTTATTTTCCTCGGTGGCAGGTGCAGAATCGTGTTCTTTATCAACTTGAGAATGAGGCCCAGATGTATGAAGGCAGCACGAAAGATCTCAGTTGCGCGGGGGCGTGCCTTTGTGTGGATAAAGAGATCAAACTTAATCAGAAAATCAATTTAACGGTTTATTTATCCGACAAAGAACGCGTCACTTTAACCGGTGAGGTTATGTGGTCCAAACAAGAAAATCAGTACAATCAAATAGGGGTTATTTTTTTCAACACGAGTTCTCAAGCGCAGGATTTGATCCTGCAGCATGCCTTTGAAATCAACAAAGAAGAATTGATGAAACATTGGTATAAAGACTGGTTTGGCCCCCAGTGATTTTTTCTCCTCCCCTCCGTTCTCGCCTTAGATCATTCAAGATTTGACATTACGTTTGCGATCCGGACATAATCGCGCAGAGAAAGATTCTCAGCTCTGAGTGTTGGATTGATGTTAAGTGAGGTGAACACCTCGTGGAGGGATTCTTTATCGCGCATGCCCGACAAGGAATTTAGGATCGTTTTCCGGCGGTGTCCAAAGGCCTGGCGGATGATTTTAAAGAGAAGAACGTCATTGTCCGCTTGAAAAGGCGGGTCTTTGTAGAAAAGAATTTCTAGAAAGCACGATTGGACTTTAGGGGGCGGCGCGAAGGCGGTATTCTTAATATTAAATATTTTTTTAACTTTGGCATAGTATTGGACAAAACAGCTCAATGACCCGTAATCTTTCGAGTGCGGAGCGGCGAGCATCCTCAGCCCGTGCTCTAACTGAACGGTTAAATAAAACGAGTCAATTTTTTCTCTATGGCGGATGACTTTTTCGATGATCGGGGTGGCGATATTGTAAGGCAAATTTCCAATGATTTTGATGGGGGCAGGCAACGTCTCAAATGGAAAACTCAAAATATCGGCATGGACAATTTCCACCGGAGAATTTTTGAATTGATCTTGGAGCTGATCAACGAGCCGCTTGTCGGTTTCCACAGCGAGGACGCTCTTAACGCGTTGAGCCAGAGGCTCTGTCAAGACACCACGGCCGGGACCGATTTCCAGGATCATATCTTCTTTTTTTAAATGACACGCGGCAATCATTTTGTCCCGAATGTGGGGGTTAATCAGGAAGTTTTGTCCAAGGGATTTCTTAGGAATAAACCGGGGGGCGCGGGGTTGGTTCATGGTCGTTGTGACAATTGAACCGCCAATTGAATAGCTTCACCCATCGATGAAGCGTCAGCCTTGTTTTGACCGGCAATGTCAAAGGCGGTCCCGTGGGCGGGGGATGTGCGAATAAACGGGAGACCAATCGTGAGATTCACGAGTTTATTAAAGCATAAGGCTTTGACGGGCGCGAGGCCCTGATCGTGATACATCGCTACAACGGCATCGAAACGCTTCAGCGCGGGGGAAGCAAAAAGTGAGTCTGCCGCAAAAGGGCCCTCCACCCTCATGCCGTTCTTCCGGCATTTTTCCAAAGCCGGAATAATCACCTTCCTTTCTTCGAGACCGATATGCCCCCCTTCTCCCGCGTGGGGATTTAATCCGCAGACAGCGATAGACGGATGATTGATTTTAAAAATGTTTTTAAGCCCGAGATGAGTCAGTTGGATGGTCTTAAAAATTAACGAAGGGGTGAGTGTCCTGCTGATTTCTTGAACAGGGATATGGCGTGTGACCAGGACCGTCCTTAATCGACCCGCGACGAACATCATGCCGACATGCTTGCGATGAAAGGCCCGCGCTAAATATTCCGTATGCCCTTGGAAAGACGGATCAATCGCGCTGATGGATTCTTTATTGACCGGTGCTGTGACAAGGGCGGAAATTTCTCCATTTTTTAATAATTCAACCGCTTTATTTAAATAAGCCAAGGCCGCCTTGCCGCTGGCTTTGTTCAGGGTTCCTGCCTTCCACGTTTTCAGGGGCAAAATTTTTAAATCGTCAAAGACACAATTTTTCCATCGTTTTTTGCTGTACATCCGGTAGATTTCATAATCACCGATGATCCTAAAATGCGCTAAGTTCCGAATAGAGGGTTTGGCTAAGGCTTTGGCCAGGACCTCAGGCCCGATCCCTGAAGGGTCCCCCATGGTGATGCCGATCCATCGCGGAGGTGCGCAGGGCGTCATTTCTTAATCTCTACGTACGCGCTTTTTTTTAATGTGTCGATCCAGGTCGTTAGTCGATTTCTGAATTTGTTTCTATAGATGTGATTGTAAATAGCGTCTTTAACTTCATTAAGACCTGCTAATTGGGCGGGTATTTTATTATTTAATTTAAAAATATAAATTCCACTGTCGATTTCAATTAACGCGGAGACCTCCCCGGGTTCGAGACGAAAGAGGGTGTCTTCAACCGTCTCTAAGAGTTGCCCTTTGCTCACGGTACCAACAGAGGGCGTGTCGGAATATTCCTTGGCTACTTCGGCAAAAGTTTTGTTTTGCTTGATGAGGTTCAGGGCCTCCCCGGCCCGTTTGCGGGCCAATTCCTTATCCTGGGCAAAGGCGATATAAATGGAATCAACATTCGCGCGTTCCTTCTTCTGGAATTCCTCCAGATTCTTTTCATAATATTGCGTGACCTCTTGAGGATTAACGAATATCTTGGATTTGACTTCATTCTCGATGATAAATTTGATTTTTAATTGATCAAGGATTTTTTTTCTTAATTCGGTAATGGTCGAACCGTTTTTCACCAGGGCCTCCAGAAATTGTTCTGCGGACTTATACTGGCTTTTGATTTCCTCCAGACGTTCATCCACCAATTTCTCCCTGACTTCGATGCCTGCGACGGTCGCCTTGCTCAATATTAACTTATCTTCGACAAGTTTATTGATGCCGTTCACCTCCAGGTCGGTCATAATTTCTCTGACCGTCTTAGGATCGACGCCTTCGGTGACTAAACTGACATAGGTGGCGTGGATATAATCGCGCAGATCGCGCAATGTGATAATCTCATCGTTGACGATGGCCACAATGGCGTCTTCCAGGGCCCAGCTCTGGACGGATAGGCATAATAGAAGGGTGACGCCCAAAAAGATTTTTCTTAGAAGTTTAATTACAGAACGCATGTGTCTTTAACCTCCGTGTCAAATTGTCTCCAGCCTGTGGGTGATTAGATTCTTTTTTAAGGTGTTCGACGGATTCTTTTAATAAACGGCAATACAGATCAAAACCTATGGCGGTGATATACCCATGCTGCTCTTCGCCCAAAAGATTCCCTGCTCCCCGCAATTGCATATCTTCAAAGGCGATTTGAAACCCCGCCCCTAACCCGCTGAATTTCTCGATGGCATCCAGACGTAACTGAGCTTGAGTGGAAAGGGAATTCTTGGGAGGGACGATAAAGTACGCGTAGGCTCTTTGTTCAGCCCGTCCCACGCGGCCGCGCAACTGATGCAGATCGGCCAGTCCAAAATGATCCGCCCGGTTGATGATTAACGTGTTGGCGTTGGGAATATCGATGCCGGATTCGATGATAGTTGTGCATACGAGGATATCGATTTCGGCGCGTAGAAACTTGAGCATGATTTCCTCAAGTTGTTTGGCAGGCATCTGTCCATGGCCAACAGCAAGACGCGCTTCGGGAATCTGTTTGTGAAGTATTCTAGCAATTTGGTCAATATCTTCAACACGATTATGAAGAAAGAATACCTGGCCTTTCCTGCGCAATTCCCGTTGGATCGCTTCACGCAGAAGGTCTTCATCGAATTCAACAATATGCGTTTTGACGGGAATGCGGTTTTGCGGCGGCGTTGAGATAACGGACATATCCTTAGCGCCGGTCAGCGCCATATGCAGGGTGCGCGGAATCGGGGTGGCTGTTAAGGTCAAGACATCCGCGAGAAGCCGGAAGTGTTTGAGTCGTTCCTTCGACTTGACGCCAAAGCGCTGCTCTTCATCAATAATAATCAAGCCGAGGTCTTTAAAGGTAATGTCTTTGGACAACAATCGGTGTGTGCCGATAATCATGTCTACCCGTCCTTCCGAAAGCTCTTGGACAATTTTTCCTTGTTCCAGTTTTGTGCGGAAGCGGCTTAACATCGCCACGTTGACGGGAAAACCACTAAGTCGTTGTGTAAAGTTGTAATAGTGCTGTTCCGCGAGAATGGTGGTTGGAACAAGGAGCGCGACTTGTTTATGATCCATCACCGCCTTGAAGGCTGCCCGTAACGCCACTTCGGTCTTGCCGTAGCCAACATCCCCACATAATAAGCGGTCCATGGGAAAGGAGGATTCCATATCCTGTTTGATTTCTGAGGTGGCTTTTATTTGGTCAGGGGTCTCTTCAAAGGGAAAAGATTCTTCTAACTCCATTTGCCAGGAAGAATCCGGCGAATACGCGTGTCCTTTCATGCTGGCCCTCAGGGCCTGGATGTGGAGAAGTTCAGCGGCCAGTTTCTCCAGGCGTTTTTGTATCTGCGCTTTAACACGGCTCCATTCTTTACTGCCGAGCTTATAAACTCGGGGAGGTTTCTTATGAAAACTGATATATTTTTGGACCAAACGCAGATCATGTTTGGGAACAAAAAGCTTATCCCCCCCTTGGTATTCAATAATGAGGTGTTCTCTTTTTTCATGATTAATTTCAACTTCTTCAATGCCGAGGAATTTGCCTATTCCATGATAATTATGGACGACATAGTCATTCTTCTGGATATCGACAAAATTGTTGAGAGGGATATCCGAATGAAAGATTGTTTTTGACGAGGTTTTATGCGGCAGGATTATGATGATCTTATGTTGCCAGACGGACTTGCCTGATTCCGGATTAACGCTGGCGATCGCTCGGATCTTGTCGTCATCGAAATCAATACGGACAGGACTGTCAAATCCTGACGGAAAAATATCCAGAACGCCGCCTCTTTGACTCAAATCCCCTTCTTGAAGGGTCTTGTGACTTTTGCGATAGCCTAAGGATATTAAGTTATTCAGAACAAGATCGAGGTCAATGACTTGATGGACAATAAGTTCTAGGGACTTAAACATATTTCCAGGGGTATAAGGCAATCACGATTAGGGCGCGGCCGTTTTCAAAGAGGCCTTGTGCCGTTTCTCCCAGGCCAGGACCAGAGGCGTGGCTATGAAAATCGTCGAATACGTTCCCGCGATGAAACCAACCAGGAGACAAAACGCGAAGGTATTGAGGACTTCACCGCCATACAAAAATAAAGTGATAACCACCAAAAGGGTTACAAAATTCGTCAGAAATGTCCTCCCTAAAGTTTGGTTAACACTGGTATCAATAATTTCTGCCAGGGTATTCTTTTTCATGAGGAGTAAATTTTCGCGAACACGGTCATAAATGACGATGGTGTCATTGATGGAATACCCGGCAATGGTTAACAGGGCCGTGACAACAAGAAGATCAATCTGGCGGTTCATCATCACCGCGATGCCCAGCGTCACGATGACGTCATGCAAAAGGGCAATGACGCCGGCCGTGGCAAAGTCAAAGTGTTTGAAACGAAATCCCACATAGATCAGAATTCCGATTAAGGCAAAGACCATCGCTAGGATGGCCGCTTTACGCAGGGTCTTGCCGACCACGGGGCCGACCTTTTCAATCCGGAGAATTTCAAATGAATTATCCGGGAAGGCTTTTTTAAGACTTTCGGAAACCTCTTGATAAGTATCTTCGGAAGTCCGAATAATGATGTTTTCCGGATGTTGATCGAATTGTTGAATGACTGTATCTTTGAGGCCGATTTGTTTGAGTGTTTCTCTTAAGAGGTCAGCGTTGATCGGCTTGGAAAACCGGTATTCCTGGATTTGGCCTCCGGCAAAGTCTATCCCATACGCGGTTTTTTTCTTTTGTATGATGGTCACGATACTCGCGGCAACAAGTAAAAGAGAAATAAAGAAGAAGATGTAACGCATCGCGACAAATTTAATCTTTGTCGCCGAGAATAGGTTCATCATGGGGAGAGATTTCAATATCTTGAATTCCAACAAAAGCAGGAAAAAGGACCGCGTCACAAAAATGGCCGTAAACAAACTGGCCACAAGCCCGATGCTCAGAGTGACGGCAAATCCCTTGATGGGACCGGAACCGAATTGAAAAAGCATGAATGCCGCGATGAGCGTCGTGGCGTTGGAGTCGATGATCGCTTTAAGGGCTTTGTTATAACCCGCGCTGATGGCGGTCTGGAGGGGATGGCCGTTCTTGATCTCTTCCCGAATGCGTTCATTGATCAGAACGTTGGCGTCCACCGCCATGCCCAGCGTTAGGATAATACCGGCGATCCCGGGTAATGTCAGTGTCAACTGGGACTCGGGCAACATGGCGTTCAGAAATCCCATGATGCCGAAGATGATGAGGAGGTTGAGGAACAACGCGATATCGGCGATAAGACCCGCTGTCCAATAATACGCGAACATAAAGATAAAGACGAGCGCGCCTCCAATGACGACGGCATTGATGCCGGACTTGATGGAATCTTTTCCCAATAAAGGGCCGATGGTCCGTTCTTCTTCAATATGCATCGGTGCTGGTAACCGTCCGGAGCGCAAGGCCAAGGCGAGTAAGGAAGCTTCATCAAAGGTGAATTGTCCGGAAATTTGGGCGTTGCCTCCCAGGATGGCTTCATTAATATTAGGCGCCGATATGACCTCAGCGTCTAAAACAATGGCCAGCCTTCGTCCGACATTGTTTTGAGTGAGTGTTCCAAATATGTTGGCGCCTTTTCCATCCAATTTAAGCGAGATTTGCGGTTGACCAAATCCGGTCGAGTCAAAATCAACCCGGGCATCCGCGACATGTTCTCCGCTGAGACTCACCTTCTCTTCAATCAAAATGGCTTCATCGCTTTCCTTCTTTACGCGTTTGAGGAGGTATCCGGGAGGTACGGTTCCTGAAAGGGCTTCTTGGAGTTTAGAGGGGTCATCATTCACCAGATGGAATTCGAGTTTGGCGACGCGTTTGATCAGCTCCACCGCCTCGTCACGATTCGTGACTCCGGGAAGCTGGACGAGGATCTCATTTTCCCCTTGGCGCTGGATGAGGGTCTCACCGACCCCGATACTGTCAATACGGTTGCGGAGGATTTCTATGGCTTTTAAGACGGCATCATTGCGAGCGCTTTCTTCCAAAGTCTCATTGTCGACTTTAAGGACGATATGCATTCCGCCTTTTAAGTCCAAACCGAGATTGACGTGTTTTTGCAGAGGAAATGTAAAATAAAGACATGCCAGAATGACTCCCAGGATGATGAGGAGTCTGTTTCTTAAATTTTTACTCATAGCAACCTCCGTGAGAAATAGAAAATCTAAGTCTTCGCCTTTTGTATGGATAAAATGGATTCCTTGTCAAATTCAATCTT
The DNA here is from genome assembly GCA_003528115.1 of Candidatus Omnitrophota bacterium. GTDB lineage: Bacteria > Omnitrophota > Gorgyraeia > Zapsychrales > Zapsychraceae > UBA10174. The sequence goes on along the minus strand of DOGZ01000031.1, from coordinate 46,473 downwards.
GACGTTGTCATCGACCCTCAAGACAACCGTTTTATCTTTGACCAAGGCCACGGTGCCGTGGATCCCGCTCGTCGTGATGACCTCATCATTCTTTTTTAAATTTTTTATCATTTCTTTTTGTTCTTTTTGCTTGGACCTTTGCGGTCGTAAGACAAGGAAATAAAAAATAAAAAAAATTAAGATATACGCGTAGATAATAGGAAAACCGCCCTGTTCAGTCGGCATACTGGACCTCTTCTTTTACAGTTAAGTAGGGGTTAGCTTTTTTTTAAGTTCTTGACGAAGGATTTGACGGTGTCGCTCATTTGCGCGCCTTTTTTCAGCCATTTTTCTAATTTTTGCTGATCAAGGGAAATGACAGCGGGTTTCTTGGCCGGGTCATAATAACCAAGCTGTTCCAAATGTCGTCCATCGCGTCCTTCCGCGCGGCTTATGGCCACGATGCGATAGTTATACCTTTTGTTGGCAACTTTTCCTGATTTTTGTAGTCTGATTCTGACTTCCATGAACCTGTCCTCTCCTCTTTTGTCCTGTTCCTGTTAATGATGCGCCAATTCAATGGCTTTAATTTGGGCCATGGCCTTGTTCACCGTCTCCTGATATTCCTTCTTAGGGTTTGAATCAGCGACGATGCCGGCCCCGGCCTGAATATAGGCCTTCCCTTTCGTTGATACGATGGTCCGAATGGTGATGCAACTGTCCAAATTGCCGGAGAAGCTGAAGTATCCGATACATCCGGCGTACGGCCCGCGCGTGACATTTTCCAAATCTTCAATAATTTCCATGGCGCGGATTTTTGGCGCTCCTGAAACCGTTCCTGCCGGAAACGCCGCCTTTAAAACATCCAGGTCGTCATGTTGGGGTTTTAGTTGTCCCCGGACATTGCTGACCATATGCATCACATGCGAGTACTTTTCTATGTGCATAAATTCCGTCAGGCGAACCGTCCCTTTGTTGCACACGCGTCCTAAATCATTGCGGCCAAGGTCCACCAGCATGATATGCTCCGCTTTTTCCTTCGGATCATTCAAGAGTTCCTTGGCCAGGAGTTCATCTTCCTTATCGGATTTCCCGCGCGGCCGAGTCCCGGCGATGGGCCGGGTTTCCACAATGCCGTCTTCACAACGGACGAGAAGTTCCGGGGATGATCCAATAATCTGAATATCACCAAAATTCAGATAATACATATAGGGCGAGGGATTGAGCGCCCGTAAAGCCCTATAAATATTAAAGGGGGCTGTTTTTAAATCCACTTCAAAACGTTGCGAAAGGACAACCTGAATGATCTCTCCGGCCCGAATCTGCTTCTTTGCTTCTTGGACAATCTTCTCAAATTGCGCTTGGCTGAAGTTCGATTTAAACCCCGATTTTATAGGCTTCTTGTCAAAATTGCAAAACAAATTTACGGAGGCCTTCTTTAAGTCACTTGTTTTATAAGAAGAGTTTTGGGGGACAATATTCTTTTTAGTAATGACAAGGGGTTGATAAAGTTCCTGGATGGTCTGGTCGATTTGTTGTAAGGCTTGATGATACGCTGTGCGTTTTTGATGGGCGGAACTCTTGGGATCAATGTGCACGCATGAGACGACTTTGATCTTGTGGTTCCGGTGATCAAAAATGACCAGGTGTTTAGCCAGCATCAGCAGGGCATCGGGTAATTTTAAATCATCCGATGTTTTCCGAGGGAGTTTTTCAAAGAAACGGACGACATCATAACTGAGATAGCCGACCATGCCGCCGCAGAATCGGGGAAGTCCCGGAATATCCACAAATTGATACTGGTTTAAAATCGAGCGAATAAACGACAGGGGTGAGTCTTTGACCGCGTAATATTCCGTTCTTGGTTTATTTTTCTCGAATCGCGTTATCTGGGCGGACCCGTCTTTGGTCTGAAGGATGAGGTCAGGATCTTTGGCCAAAAAAGAAAAACGGGCGACCTTTTCTTCCCCTTCAACAGACTCCAGGAGAAATGAATATCGGGCGGATTGGGCTATTTTATAATAAGCCGAAACAGGTGTTTCCAGGTCGCCAAGGATTTCTTTATAAACGGGGATGAGATTCCCTTTTTGGCCTAATTTTAAGAATTCTTCTTGAGAAGGAAAATGCATATATTTTCTGAAGATTATTTTTTTATCTTTCTATAAAAACAACTTTTCCTGTTCGTGTGACAGGCCGCTCCAACTTGGCGGACGGAGATAAGAAGTGTATCACAATCGCAGTCAAAAGACACGTCTTTGACAAACTGAAAATGCCCGGAGGTCATCCCTTTGACCCAGAATTCCTGCCGGGACCGCGACCAAAAACACGTTTTGCCGATCTTAAGGGTCTGCTTTAAAGATTCCAGATTCATGTACGCCATCATAAGAACTTCTTTAGTTTTGTAGTCCTGGATGATGGCCGGGATGAGTCCGTCATCGTTGAATTTGAGTTTCTTAATAGTTTTGGAAGTGATTTGGATATCTTCGATCTTTTTGTCTTTCACAGCCGTACCTCGATTCCTTTCTCCTTTAAATAATGTTTAACCTCGTTGATGGATAATTCTCCATAATGAAATACCGAAGCGGCCAGGGCCGCGTCCGCGTTAGTTTCATGGAAGATATGAAAAAAATCTTCAATTTTTCCGGCCCCGCCTGAGGCGATGACAGGAATATTGGCGGCTTTGCAAACAGCATCGGTCAGGGGGATGTCGTAACCGTTTTTGGTGCCATCGCAATCCATACTTGTTAAGAGGATTTCTCCAGCGCCTAATTCCGCTGCTTGTTTGACCCAGGGAATCACATCTATCCCCGTAGGCGTCCGTCCTCCATGGATATAAACTTCCCATCCGTCGGCGGATTTCTTGGCATCAACGGCCAGAACGATACATTGACTTCCGAATTTGTGGGCAGACTGGCGTATCAGTTCAGGATCCTGGACCGCGGCGGTATTGATGGAGATTTTATCCGCGCCGGCATTTAATAATTGACGGATATCATCGACATTTTTAATGCCTCCCCCAACGGTCAGGGGCATAAAAACTTGTTCGGCTGTCTTCCGGACGATATCCAAAATAATCGACCGTCGTTCATGACTGGCTGTAATATCCAGAAAGACAATTTCATCGGCCATACGATCGTTATACATCTTGGCGGTCTCAACGGGATCTCCCGCGTCCCGCAGATTCACGAAATTGATGCCTTTAACCACCCGTCCGTTTTTCACATCCAGACAGGGAATGATCCTTTTTGTCAGCATAAGTTCTCGCGTTGAAATTCTCCAGGAGCAGGCTTGGCGACGATCATGAGCCTCCCGCCATCCGGATGGCTTCCTTTAAATCAATCTTTCCGTCATAAAGCGCTTTTCCCGTTATAGCGCCGATCAGGCCATCGGGTTCCATTTGAGAGAGTTTTTTGATGTCCTCTAAATTCGAAATGCCGCCGGAGGCAATCAGAGGGATATGGATGTTTTCAAGCAGTTCCTGGATTCCTTCCCAATGGGGCCCTGCCAGCATCCCATCTTTTGCGATATCGGTATAAATCAAGCAGGTCAGGCCCAGGGCTTCTAACTCTTGGGCAAACTCGACAGCCTTCAACTCGGATGTCGCTGTCCATCCTTTTTGCGCGACCATGCCCTGGGCGCAATCCAGGCTGACAGCGATGTGGGATTTCCACAAACGCAGAATGTCTTTGAGAAAGTTCCGGTCTTCAATCACCTTTGTCCCTAAAATGATTCTTTGGATGCCTCCCTCCAGCAGTTTTTGGATATCTTCTTTTCGGCGTACCCCGCCTCCCATCTGGACGGGTATCGCAACAGAGCGGGCGATGTCTAAAATAATGTTCAGGTTCTTGATTTCCCCGTCTCTGGCTCCATCAAGATCGACGACATGAAGCCACTGGGCGCCTTCTTCCTGCCAGTGTTGCGCCATGGCCACAGGATCCTTCGAGTACTCGGTGATTCTATCGAAGCGTCCCTGCAGGAGACGGACCACCTTGCCTTCCTTAATATCGATCGCGGGGAAAATAATCATAGGGTATGAAAGTTTTTAAGAATCTGTAATCCGGATGTCTGGCTTTTTTCCGGATGAAACTGCACGCCGAAAATGTTTTCTTTGTGAATAGAGGAGGCAAACTCAATACCGTAGTCGGTGGTTGTCGCCACAATTTTCGGATCAGCCGGTTTGATAAAATACGAGTGACAAAAATAAACATGGGAGGATGGCTCAAGTTCTTTAAAAAGGGGACAGGTATCATTTTTAATCTTTAATGTGTTCCATCCCATATGCGGCACTTTAAGAGTGGAAAAACGCTCCACGTTTCCTTTCAAAATACCCAATCCTCTCACCCGTCCACCTTCCCCGCTCTCTTCAAAAAGAAGTTGTAATCCCAAACAGATCCCCAGAAAAGGTTTCCCGTCAGATATAGCCTTTTGTATGGCAGGGATGAGACCCAGTTGCGCCAACCGTTCCATCGCCGGTTGCATAGCCCCGACGCCGGGTAAAACGATTTTGTGGGCGTTTTCAAAATCTTTTATGTCCTGTGTGACGAGAACATCAGCTCCGACTTTTTGCAGGGCTTTTTCAACGCTGCGTAAATTGCCCATTCCATAATCGATGAGTGCGATCACAGTTTGCGTTCCTTAACGGTCAGTATAACGACGACCCAAATGAATGAATTCTATTAGTTGTGCGGACGTCGATAATTAGTCAATAATTCCCTTGGTTGAAGGGACCTGGCCCTGCCGTCTGGGATCAATTTGAGTGGCGCTGTCCAGGGCAAGACCGAGCGATTTAAAAACAGTTTCAATATTGGTATGCAGATCTTCGCTGGGTTGACTGATCCCAACATGGAGGGTGGCTCCCAAAGCGTGGGCGAAGGATTCCAAGAAGTGCTCCAAATAGGTTATGGCGTAATCTTCCTGATCTTTAATTTCTTGGATCGGCAGGCCCGGATCCCCGATCTGGAGAGTCAAATAACCTCTTCCACTGATGTCAACCACGGTTCGGCCCAAGGTGGATTCCATAGGGGCAAAGGCGCTTCCGAATCGTCGGATTCCTTCCTTCTCTCCTAAGGCTTTTTTAAATACTTTGCCCAGGACAATGCCGATATCTTCATTGGTGTGGTGAATGTCAATTTCCGTGTCCGCTTTTGTGACATCGATGGTTAAGTCAAAACATCCGTGAAAGGCAAATAATTCAAGCATATGATCCAGGATTTTAATGGGTGTCTTAATGTGAGTTTTCCCAGTGCCGTCGATGTTCAATTCAGCTTTGATCTGGGTTTCTGTACTATTGCGTTCAATATGCGCTTTACGTTGTGTCATAGGGATTCCTCATTATATTTTTTTCAGAAGTCTGTAGGTCATGAAGCACTCGCCGGGGACATTAACCATTTGGCAGAGTCGCGGAAAATCGCGCGTTAATGGATTCGGAGTGTTTGGTTAATCCCTCGATCGTGGCTATTCTTTCAATAGGATCTTTTATTTTCTCCAGGGCCCGTTTTGAGTACGATATAATATGGCTTTTTTTCATAAAATCAGAAAGCCCTAAACCCGAGAAGAATCTGGCGCTCCCCATGGTCGGCAGCACATGACTTGGACCTGCCGCGTAATCGCCAAGGGCTGTAGGACTGTACGGGCCTAGAAAGATGGCACCGGCATTTCTGATTTTCTTGGCAATACTTTCAGGGTTGTTGGTTAATATCTGGACATGTTCCGGCGCGATTCGATTAACGATATCAACGGCTTCTTCAATATTTTTGGCATAGATTATATAGCCCTTATTCACTTTCTTGCGGATTTGTTTTATAATTTGCCTGGAGGTCGTGACTAATACGGCCAAACCGCCGGCATGTTCGAGCTGCCCCTCTAAATCTGCGATGATATAATTTGGATTACTGTGACGGTTGGCAATGATGACCAATTCGGAGGGGCCGGCCAACATATCGATATCAACAAATCCAAAGAGCTGTCTTTTAGCCTCAGTGACAAACATATTGCCCGGGCCAATAATTTTATCAACCCTGGGAATGGTTTTTGTTCCGAAGGCCAAGGCGGCAATCGCTTGGGCGCCGCCGACTTTATAAATTTCGTTGACCTTGAGGAGATTCGCCACCGCCAGAATATACGGATTGATCTGGCCGTTTTTGTCCGGCGGCGTGACAATGACAATGCGTTTGACTCCGGCTTCTTTAGCCGGAATAACGGTCATATAAACTGTTGAGACAAGCGGCGCTGTTCCCGCCGGGACATAAATACCAACAGCCTCAAGAGGATGGATATTTTCTTTGAGAAGAACGCCGTCGTCATCCCGGACACGGCAGGGTTTATGGTTTTGCTTCTTATAGAAGAGAGAGACATTATGCGTGATGGCTTTGAGGGCCGCGATAAAATCGCTTGTAATGTTTTGAAATGACCCGCTGATTTCATTTTCAATGACTTTGAGCTGCTTTATCTTGAGTTTGGCTTTGTCATATTTTTTTGTATATTTGATCAGTGCCTCATCGCCATTGATCCGGACGTCTTCGATGATCCGGCGCACCTTCTCATCGACATGTTTCTTGTGGGCGTAGAGATGCCGGTTATATAATTTCTGAAGACCTTGGCTATTTTGTGAAAGAATTTTCATATCTTTAAGTCTTCCTTGATTAATTGGTTGGCGTGGAGGAATGCCTGATCGATCGTGTCGACCCTTCGGCTGCCGGCCTGCGCTAATTGAGCGCGACCTCCCCCGCTTCCATGAATCAGGGGGGCGAATTTCTTAATAATCTCATCCGCCTTAATATTTTTCTGAACCAGATCTTCAGACACGGAGATTAAAATGGAGGCATTATCCTGTGTCTTTGCCCCCAAGACAATGATCGAAGACTTAGTTTTTTGTTTCAGCAGGTCGGCGACTTTTCTTAAAAGACTCATTTCAATACCTTGAAAACAATGGCTGATGAGGTGTGTCCCATGGATTTTCTCAGCCTGGCCGAGAAGAGAATCTAAAGAATTCTTTATAGACTCAAAACGAAGATTTTCAATGTCCCGTTCCAATTGTTTTACTTTTTTCGATTGAGCGTCTAGGCGTTCCACCAGTTCGCTCGTTGGCGCTTTCAGAATTTGTGCCATTCTTTCCATCCGGCCCAATTGTTCATGGATGTAGGCCATGGCCGAAATCCCTGTTTTGGCCTCGAGCCGCCGGATCCCCTGGGCAATGGCGGATTCTTCTGTTATTTTGAAAAGACCGATTTGACCTGTGGAATCAAGGTGCGTTCCGCCGCAGAATTCTTTTGAGTAATGCCCGATGGTCACAACGCGCACGACGTTCCCGTATTTCTCAGCGAAAAAGGCCAGGGCCCCGCTGTCTTTGGCCTGTTCAATGGGTAAATACTCTTTGGTGACATGATCACAGGCCAGGATGAGGGCATTCACGCGTTCTTCAATCTTTGTTAATTCTTCCCGGGTCAAGGCTTTGTGATGGGTAAAATCAAATCGCAACCTGTCTTCATCGACCAAAGACCCTTGCTGTTTCACATGGGGGCCGAGGATTTCGCGCAAGGCCGTCTGAAGAAGATGGGTGGCCGTGTGATTTCGCATAATCGATAACCGTCGCTGGCAATCAATTTCAGCACGTACCTGATCATTGATCTTAATGAATCCTTTTTCAACGGTGCCGCTATGGATAAAAATATCATCGATTTTCTGAGTGTCCTCAACACGGATACGGCCCGCGTCATTAAAAATAATGCCTGTGTCCCCCACTTGGCCGCCGGCTTCAGCATAGAAAGGTGTTTTATCAAGAACAACTTTGACGTGATCTCCCTGTGAGGCCTCATGAACTTTTTGGTTATTGATGAACATTTTCAAAATGGTGCTGCTGCTTTGTGTCTGTTTATATCCCGAAAATTCCGTTTTCGGCAATCCGAGTTCCAAGGCGGTATCCGCGAAAACATCTCCGGTCATTTTGCTCGAAGCGCGGGATTTTTGCTGTTGCCGGGACATCCGTTGATGGAAGGTCTTCCAAGCCTCTGCGGACATGGCTTCAGGTATCTCCAGAGAAGAAACAATTTTTTCTAACGTGGGAATTGTTAAGCCATAGGTGTCTCTGAAGGTGAAGATAATCTCGCCGAGTTTCATGGCTTTCTCGTTGCTGGAAATCGTCTGATCATGGATTTGCCGGACCTGATTTTTAAACTCCGGGACGCGTTCATTCCTGACTCTAAGATAAGCCTCTTCCACTTGACGAATGATGCCGGCTATTTCAGGGGCTTTGAGGGACAATTCCGGATAGGGGATTTTCATCGCCTCTATGACGGAATCCGTGAGCGTGTGGATAACCGGTTGGGATACTCCCGCGCGCACGGCAATATCCGTGATATCGATAATGAGTTTCTTGATAACATAACCGCGGCCTTCATTAGAAGGAATAACCCCGTCGTTGATCCCAAAAACAATGGCGCGGATATGATCCGACATGACGCGTCGATCTTGTAAGGTTAGTGTGAATTTGTCAGCTTCGATTTTGTCCTGAATGGCTTTGAGGATAAGCGCAAAGAGATCGGTTTCGAAATTGTTCTTTTTACCTTGGTGCACGGCCGCGAGACGTTCTAGTCCCATGCCCGTGTCGATATTTTTATTCGGCAAAGGCTCGAGAATCCCTCCTTCTTTACGGTCGAACTGAGTAAAAACCAGGTTCCACACTTCAGAAAAACGGCCGCAATTACAGCTCGGATCGCATGGGGTATTGCCGCAGTTGGGATTATAACCGTAGTCAAAGAAAATCTCTGAGCACGGGCCGCAAGGGCCGTTAGGTCCTTTTTGTTTGGCGTCAGCGGGCCAGAAATTACTATGATCGCCTAAGGCCACAAGTTTGTCGGGATTGATCTTTATCTCATTCAGCCAAATCTCTTTAGCCTCCGGATCGTCTGTGTACACCGAGACCCACAATTTTTCTGGTGAGATCTTTAATTCTTTTGTCAAGAACTCCCAAGCCCAAGTAATAGCTTCGCGTTTGAAATAATCCCCGAAGGAAAAGTTTCCAAGCATTTCAAAAAACGTATGATGAAAATCCGTTTTCCCGACTTTGTCCAGGTCGTCCGTCCGGAGGCATTTTTGCGCTGTGGTCGCCCGTGTATAATCACCGATTTGGCCCAAAAATTGCCGTTTGAATTGCTGCATGCCGGCGGTGGTAAAAAGCACGGTCGGATCGTCTTTAGGGACCAAGGAATCACTCGTTACGATCGTGTGTCCTTTGGAGGCAAAAAAATCCAAAAATTTCTTTCTGATTTCATTTGTCGTCATAGGTTGTGGATAACTTTCTTAATGACTGTACCGCTAAACCCCCTGCGGAGCAAGTAGCCATAGAGCCTTTGCTTTGCCTTGGTGGGGTCTATATTTTTATATTTTAATAATTGTTTTCGTGCGATAGCCGTCACAATTTCCGACTCGGGATAATCCGATGTGGCTTCCTCAATCTCCCTTTCAATAATATCGTTGCTGATCCCTTTTCCTATTAATTCGAAGCGGATGCGTTTAAGCCCAAAGGGCCTGGAGAGACGAAAGGAAATCCATTTCTTCGCAAACTGATCGTCATCAATGAGAGCCAATTCCTTGAAATAGCGGAGTGTAGATTCGATGGTCTCCACAGGAATATTTTTATTTCTTAATTTGTCCCGGAGTTCTTTTTCACTATATTGTCTGATATTTAAAAGTCTGAAGACAATCGTCTTCGCTTTCTTAGAAAAATTCTCCTCGTGCATATCCTGCCTATGGTTTACCCAAAAGGATTGTCAAAAGCGCAGCCGCTTATTTCTTAACTTCCAGGAGTTTGGCGCGCAAAACTTTTTCGATTTTGTCAAGGATCTTGGGATTGTCTTTGAGGAAAGTTCGGGCGGTCTCTCTTCCTTGTCCGATTTTCTCATTCTCAAAAGCAAACCAGGCGCCGGATTTCTGAATAATTTCATGATTGACGGCGAGATCCAAGATGTCAGCCGCTCTGGAAATGCCTTCGTCAAAGTAAATTTCAAATTCAGCCTCTTTAAAAGGGGCCGCGACTTTGTTTTTAACGATTTTGGCCTTGACACGATTGCCGATAAATTGTTCGCCCTGTTTCAAGGTCTCTGTTTTTCTTAAGTCAATTCGGACGGAGGCATAGAATTTTAACGCCCTCCCTCCGGTGGTGGTTTCAGGTGAGCCGAACATAACCCCGATCTTCATGCGGATTTGATTAATGAAAATGATGCAGGTATGGGATTTATTGATGGCGGCTGTCAATTTCCTCAAGGCCTGTGACATGAGTCGTGCCTGAAGTCCCATGTGAGCATCGCCCATTTCCCCTTCGATTTCCGCGCGGGGCGTGAGGGCCGCAACAGAATCGATCACGATGAGATCAACGGCATTAGAGCGGACCAATGTTTCAGCGATTTCCAAGGCCTGCTCTCCGGTATCAGGTTGAGAAATTAATAGATCATCGAGTTTTACCCCGACTTTAATGGCATACGTCGAATCAAAGGCGTTCTCGGCGTCGATAAAGGCTGCGGTTCCGCCATTTTTTTGTATTTGGGCGATAATGCTTAAAGTCAACGTTGTCTTTCCGGATGATTCGGGCCCATAAATCTCAATCACCCGGCCTCGGGGCACGCCTCCCACGCCCAAAGCAGTATCGAGCGAGAGGGAACCCGTTGGTATGACCGCGATGTTCATCGGAGCCTTACTGTCAAGTTTCATAATCGAGCCTTTACCAAATTGCTTCTCAATTTGGGATAGGGCTAATTCAAGAGCCTTTTTTCTGTTATCTAGATCAACAACTTTCTTCTGTTCAGTCATGGCATTCCTTTCCGGTTATCGATGGTACCTTTTTCATCAAAAGGGAAATTCGAGAAGGCAATTATACATGAGGGCATACGGGTTGTCAAAAAATACTATAAACAGCTTTTCGAAACAGCTTTCGAAACAGCTTTCAGGAAGTAGGTTTGAAGTCTGCGCGAAATTGACTGGCACAGGCCAGGGCACAGATAGCGGCGGTATCGACTTTTAAGATGGTGGTGCCTAATGACACGGGGATGCACTTTAGGCGTTGCGCCAGCGCGTATTCTTCAGGCGTGAAATCCCCCTCCGGGCCGATCAGAAAAGCGATGGGACGAGAATGATCAATATTTCTTAAGGTTTCAAGAATGCCTTTCCTTGGGCCGCATAAGCTGGGCATCAGGACCACGGCCCGTTTGGTCAAGTCTTCAACTACTTTTGGAAATTCTGTCAAAGGATGAATAACAGGAATGGTTAAACGTCGGGATTGTTTTGAAGCATTGATAGCGACGGTCCGGAAACGTAAGATTCTTTTTTCCAAACGATCAGCTTTTAGATTCAATTCCGTACGTTTGGTCTTGACGGGAATAATTTCATCCACGCCCAATTCGGTGGCCTTTTCAATAATAAGCTCAAATTTGCTTCTTTTAGGAACGGCGCAGGCCAGAATAAGGGACGTCGTTTGATTCTTCATTCTCCTGACCGAGAGAATTTGAATGACCACTTCTTTGGTATTGAGGGAAGTGATTTTGCCGGAAGCCTCTTCTCCATTACCGTTAAACAGGATAATCGGATCATTTTCTTTCAGGCGCAGAACATGACGCAGATGATGCATCTCGCTTGGGTCCGTCATAACAGTTTGGCCGGTGGCAAAGCAGGCGTGGGGACAGAAGAATCGATGCATGATGGATGGTTTAACTCGAATTTGTTGACCTACGTACAACTAATGGAACCGTATTCTTCAGAGAACGTAGGTCGAGATACTGACTGCCGTAATGTTCCATTATTTTTAGGGAAGTCAGTAGTAAAACCCTGGTTTGATTGACAAAATAATGGACCGAGGGGGAGTTGAACCCCCGACCTCCTGATTGCGAACCAGGCGTTCTCCCAACTGAACTATCGGCCCATAAAATATTTTTCATCGCGTGTGCCGTTGCGGGCGATCTGAGTGGATAACCTTAAACTCCCGGATCAGAGACGGATTGAGCAGGTTTTGAAATATCTGAATGAGATCAATAAAAAGAAATTTATTTGCCATGAGCCGTAGGGCTTATATTCGTGGTTAGAGATGCGCATGGATTAGTTGTGTTATTACATGCGCTCAATACGTCTATCGATGTCGAGAGGCGAAAGATCATATAGGCCGGCCAGGAAGTCATGCCAAAGAAATCATCTGCGTTGGTAAATTCAACGTCCCTAACAGCGTTAAGAATAAGCTGGCGGCTGGCTACCGGGCATGGTGATGGGCTTGGGGAAGCAATGTTGGCGCATCGATAAATAGTGCGACCTATTTCTGAGTAACAAACATAGGTGTCATCGGAATAATTGCCTGAGGTATTAAGAACATCTTGCCGGAAACATATATCTTTATTGAGTGACGGAACGGGTTGATTTGTCCAAATCCCAAAATTCGTCGCGTCTCCTACGGCTAAAGACGCGTCTTTGGTGATAGCCAGCATGGCGGCCTCCAGCTCTGTAGCCATCCGGGTTGACACACTATTTTGATTTGTCAGGCGGTTGATGCCGAGGTTAACAGAAATGACGCCGATAGAAATAACGATCATGAGAACTGACGCGACGAGAAGTTCTGTCAAAGTTAATCCAGTTCTGTTTTTGATAGGCATTTTGTTTATTTCCCCATTTTCAGAATTTAGGTAACGAAGTATTAATAAGATATCGTTACATCCACTTTTCTGGCCCCGGTAGCATCAGGCGTTACGACATAGGTAATGTTGTATGTCCCACCGGAAGAAAATGTCCCCGTTCTATAATAAGTACTTGAGGAGATGCCATTACAATAAAGAGGAGAACCAACCGTATTCCAAGATGCCGCGTCAACACTCCCGCGCAGTTCATCAAGAACGCCTTTGGCTACATAGGCGGCTTCGAGTTTTTTAGATGAGTCTGATTCTTTGGGTTTAAGCATAGAGACCGTTGAAATAATACCGAACGTGGCAATGACAAATATAACCGACGTTATAATGACCTCAATCAGCGAGCCGAAGCCATTGTTATTTAAAATTTTAGACATAACAACCTCTTCTTTTTAGGTTATCTCTCAACATCCAGTCCCTAATGTGGGACACGCGCCGGCAACAGTACAGCAAGGATTGAGCGGTGCCGATTGAGATACCGCTGCCTGGGTGACTCTAACTGTAAAATTCCCGCCTCCCCCCGTCCATGCGGCTGTGGTCCTATACGTTGCCAGGGCAATCCGATTATAGGTATAGGTCATCCCATTGGGAATAATATTAAGGCCGAGGTCGGTATTTAGCTGTGTGTACGTACCTGCACCGGTGGGTGAATAAAATCCGTTCTGGGCAAAATAAATTTTCTGAGCCCCATTAATGAGTGTTAACTGCATGACGGCATCCCGTTCATGCGCCTTTCGGATGGATCCCTGAAAATTAGGAATGGCAAACGCGGCGAGTAATCCCAAAAGGACCACCACAATCATGACTTCGATTAATGTATAAGCCGTCTTATTTCTTTTTATCATCAGAGTTACCATTGAATAATTTAATTACAATCATTCCCGTCTCCAAGGGTGCAACCGAATTTTGTACAAAATCCCGCAGTTGGAGTACAACTAATTGTCCCCGAACTATTAATCGTTAGTGTATAAGCACCTGTGCTGCGGACAATGCTTGCCAAGGCAGTCGCGTTATTGGCCACAGTGGGTTGATTAAAATTGTCGATTGTAGCAAAAGTTACGCCTAGTTGGGAAAGTAAGGTCGCGTAATTAACCCCATTTCCAGTCTCAAGTTTGTAAACTTCCTGCTGATGCAATAATGTCGTAAGGATCTCAAACCCCTCAGATGTCCGTGTTTTTTCTATAATGTTATTAAAGTTTGGAATGGCGAGTGAGGCCATAACGCCGATAATGACTACGGAAATCATGACCTCAACTAGAGTATATCCGCTATTTTGGGTGATTGTAATATTTCTATTCATTGAATTTTATTCTTTTCATTGATAGCAACATCTGAGCCCAAGCAAAAGCCTGAGACAGATGCTGCTATCATTTTTATGATTCCTGTTAACGAATTCCAATAAATGCGCCAGTACCACTTCTTGTAATTGTATTTGCGGCGCCATTCACTGTAAGTACAATAGTATTTCCAGCCGTTCCTCCGTCTAGAGCAATCCGGGTCGCAGTAATTGTGTAGCTAAAAGGAGCAGCAGCTGCGACAACTGCAAAGTTATAATTGAAATGGGCGCCTGTATTGCCAAAAGTAGTCGATGAAGGATTTTGCATATCGATTGTAGCCATGGTGGCTCCAAGAATGCTGTTGCTTGCCAGTCCGTACCGTTCTATGGATTGACGAAGACTATTCATGGTTTGCAGGGCTTCTGTTGATCTTGAATATTCAACAGTTCTGAACATTTTTGGCAATGCCAAGCTGGCCAGCACCCCTACGATGATGATCACGATAATAATTTCTAACAAGGTAAAACCGCTTTTATTGTTTAATTTCATTTTTTTACTCCTTCTTATTAATGTTCTTTGTGCTTTTGTTAGGGTTGTTCTTCCACATCCGTGAAGATTTGAAAGTCCTTGTTCAATAAAAAATGCCTATCCACACCCGCTAGAATAGGCACATTTTTTAGGCTTTTGGCAACTGGCTACCCTGAACGTTTTCCTTCAGGGTCCTCTAGTTTTGTGTCCTACCCTTACGGGCAGTTTACCTTTACAATAACCTTATTGTTCATCCTAACGAATGTATAACATATAGACGACAGCTTGTCAAAAAAAGGATTTTATTTAATTATCCACCTCCTCCTCCTAACTGTGCGATGTTAAACATCGGCAGGAACATGGCCAGGACAATCGTTCCGATAACCCCCCCCATAAAAACAAGCATAAATGGTTCGATAAGAACGCTAAATCGTTTCATAAAGATTTGAACGTTATTTTGATAGTAGTCAGCCACGTGTTTGAGCATTTTGCTTAGTTCACCCGTTTCCTCACCCACCATAATCATTTGAATGCTCATGGGAGGAAAGAAGCCGCTTCGGATCATGGGATTAACAAACAGTTCGCCTTTTTTGACACCTTCTTTGATACTGTTGACAATCAACGCGCAAACGTTGTTGTCAACGAGCCTTTCTGTGATATCCAGAGCATAAAGGATGGGGACTCCAGCGTCAATAAGAATGGCCATTTGTGAAGAGAATCGCTCCACGATGATATTTTTGTAAACTTCGCCGACGGTCGGCAGGCTAAAGATGAATTTTTCCCAAGCAATTTTTCCATGATACGTCTTACAATACGTTTTCAGGCTAAAGAAAATGCCGACAATAATTCCAATAATTATTAAGAAGTTGGCTTTTATGAATTTAAACGTGCCTAACAAAACTTTTGTAATAAGAGGCAGTTCGACTTTCATGGACGAAAAAATTGCTTCAAACCGGGGAGCGACAAAAAGGGCAAAAAAGATGACCGCCCCCATGGATACCATAAAGAGTATAGCCGGATACACGAGGCCGGAGACAATGGTTGATCGGAAGGCGGCCTGTTGTTCCAAATAAAATCCTAATTTAGTTATGACAACAGGAATGGTCCCGGATGCCTCTCCGACTTCCAAGAGACTGACCCAAAACTGATTGAAAATTCTGGGATGTTTGGCTAATGACTGGCTCAAGGATCCACCGCGCTCAACATCTGTTTTTATTTTAGACAAAACCAAGGAGAATTCTTTACTTTCTACCTGTGACTGAATAACATCCAAGGCGCGTGTCAGGGAGACCCCAGATTCGATCATGGTAGACAGTTGTCGGGCAAATATCAGGAGATCATTTAATTTAACTTTGTGGTGGGTAAATTTCCTGCTTGGAGAAACAAACGTTTTTGTTTTCGAAGCCCCGGCAGCAGTTAATTCTTTGATGCTGACAATAAAATAATTTTCTTTTTGGAGCTTTTCAATAAGCGCCTCCTGGCTTGCCGCGTCAACGACATTTTTATAGGCCTTGCCTTCCAGGTCTTTGACAATGTAAGAGAATTTTGACAATCTTTATTCTTTCCTTTCTATTCCGGTTGTGATTATTCCACACTCACACGGCAGATTTCTTCGTAACTCGTCAAACCCTTATCGATGAGTTTGATCCCTGTTTCAAAAATCGTAGACATGCCGTTCTTTCTTGCAAGATTCTTTATATCCGCGTTATCCGCGCTGTTGAAAATTAATTTGCGAATTTCATCGGTAACCTCTAGGATTTCCGCGACAACAATACGCCCTTTATAGCCGGTGTTGTTGCAATCCTCGCACCCTTTGGCTCGGAAGATAAGATCGCTTTTAAATTTTATGCCTCCGTGCTGTTCAGGGTTCGGTTCATAGGGCTCCTTGCACTTCTGGCAGAGCCGGCGTGCCAACCGTTGGGCCATGACCATAATCAGTGATGGGGTCAGCAGATAGTGAGGAATACCGATATCGATAAGCCGTGTGACAGCGGAGGCCGCGTCGTTGGTATGCAGCGTGGTTAAAACAAAATGTCCTGTCAACGCGGCTCGAACGCAAATGGAAGCCGTATCCAAGTCACGAACCTCCCCGACCATGATGACATTGGGATCTTGTCTTAAAAAGGCTTTTAAGACTGTGGAAAACGTCAACCCGATTTCCGGTTTAATGGCTACTTGATTAATTCCTTCAATTTTATACTCAATCGGATCTTCTACCGTGAGAATATTCTTTCTGGGATCTATCGTTTCATTAAGAGCCGCGTAAAGAGTGGTTGATTTACCGCTTCCCGTTGGTCCGGTGACAAAGAATAAACCATGAGGGGATGAAAGCGTCTTGCGTAATTGGCTGATTTGATTGGTGTCAAATCCTAAGCTGCTCAGTTCTAAAGGAACAGCGGATCTGTCTAGAATTCTCAGGACAACCTTTTCTCCCCATAGGGTCGGGATCGTTGAGATGCGGATATCAACCGTGCGATCCTCTAATTTAGCGGAAATAGACCCATCTTGAGGTAAACGTTTTTCAGCGATATCCAGTTTAGCTAAAATCTTGATGCGTGAAATGATAGGAAGATGCAAGTGAGGCGCCGGCGGGGGAATATTGTACAGGTTCCCGTCAATACGGTACCGTAAATGGATTTTATTGTTAAAGGGTTCAATATGAATGTCACTGGCTCTTTCATCAATCGCTTGACGAATGATGAGATCCACTAATTTGATAACAGGGGCTTCACCGGCCTTCTCGATGAGACGATCCAGGCTAAGTTCAGCGGTGGAGGATTCATCTTGTGTCAATTGAACAAAATGTTCTTCGTTTTGTTCATGGGTGTATGATTTCTCAACGGCTTGATCGAGTAAGGAACTTTTCCCATCGGTTTTGGAGTCTTTGACATAGAATTCATTGATCTCTTTTTGGAGAAGTGATGGGATGGCAATCACGAGATTAACATCACACCCCGTTATGCGTTTAATGTTATCAAGCATCAAGAGATCTAATGGATCAATAACGGCGCACGTAAGTGTGTTCAAATGTTTTGATAGCGGCAGGATATTATTTTTTTTGGCAAAATCTCCAGGCACCAGCTTTTCCAGATCTTGGTCGTTTCGAGGTATTAATAATTCGGCGTTCTCAGATGAGTAGTAAGGAATGCCGAATTGTGTGCTTAAAGCGGCAGCCATGTTTTCCTCTGTGATATAGCCCAGCTTGATAAGAATTTCTCCAATACGGCCTTTCCCTTTTTTTTGGAACTCAATGGCTTTCTTGAGCTGCTCGTCATTAATCAGTCCCTGTTTAATTAAAATTTCACCAAGTTTAAGATGAGCCATACTTATAGGCCTTTTTTTTCTAAGATGGATAATTCTTTATCGATTTCTTTGAGTTTGCGGGATGGAAGATCTTGTTCACGCACAATGTTTGATGATAGTAGCGACTTATTCAATGCCGGCTGGTCCTCTTTGAGGATATGGGGTGTGATGAATATGACCAATTCTCTTTCTGATTCTTTTTTCTCTTTGTGCCGGAACGCGGCGCCGAATAAAGGTAATTTTTCTAAAAAGGGCACATTAGTCCGGGTGTCTGATAGATCGTTTCTTAACAGCCCGCCAATGATAATGGTATCGCCGTCTTTGATGCGTAAAATCGATTTGGACCCTCGCTCTTCGGGATCCCTAAAAGTAATATTCCCATTTTGCGTGGGGAATGTCTCGCCCGTTCTTGCTTGAATCACTTTGGGTTCAATAGCCAGGGTTATTTCACTTGTGTTTAAACTTATTTGGGGAGTGACCTTAAGGAAAACGCCTGTTTCAACCCGTTCAGCCTCAATCGTTGAGGAAGATGTTCCTTCCGAGGATGTCGAAGATTGTGATATGCCGATCGCCTCATCTGTTTTAATTTGAATGACGGCTGTTTCGTTGTTGAGGGTTAATATGCGGGGCCGGGCGAGGTTTCTTGTGTCAGTTTTTGTTTTTAAGAAGTTTAGGGCCATGTTTAATCCTGAGAAAGAAATGGTGCTGGGAGTATATTGACCAGTGGATTCGCCTTCGCCCCCTGAATTAAAAGTATTCTCAAAACGAGTTTCACCGCTGAGAATGGAGCCTTTATTAAATGGCCATAGGCCTTGTTTTGTCGGCCCTGAAAATGAAAATGGTTGTGAACCAAATTTTGCTCCAAGTTGTTCTGAAGTTGTTTTTGAAATATCAAGCATCTCCACTTCAATCAAAATTTGAGGAATTCGAACATCCAATCGGGTGATGGTCTGTTCAATCAGGGGGAATTGACTTTGGATATCGCTGACTATTAGACTGTTTGTTCTTGTGTCTTCAACGACCGAACCGGATTCCGTTAATATAGCTTCGACTGCGGAGACAATGCCGGGGGATTTTGAGCTTTCTTGGCTTGAACTTCCTTGACTTGAACTCCCCTGGCTTGAACTTCCCTGACTGGAAGAATCGGCCGATTTACTTAAGGTGGTATTGATTTTGGAAGAGGGAACAGTGGCATATTTTAATGGAAAGACGCGCGTAAGCAATTTTTTCTCTGGTTGGAGGATCTCTTTAACGATAAAAATATTGCTGCCGGGTTTGATCTCGTAGGTGAGATCGTTAGCCGAAAGAATTCGTTCCAGGGCTTCTTCGACACCGACGTTATCCAAATACAAGTTAACCATTTTGTCAGCCACTTCGTTAGAGGCAATAAAATTCATTCCGGATTGTTGTGAGAATATTTTGAGCACATCATTGAGTTGAGCATCTTTGAAATCCATGGAAATCGTTTTCTGGGATGTTTCAGGATAGAGATAACTATCCAGATCTGAACCTAAGTTGACGGAACAGAGAGCAGGTTGAACGAATACAAGATTAAAAAGTAAAGCGGGCAAAAAGATTACGGCTTTTTTATTTATCATTCACAGCTCCTGGATTAATAGTTATGAATTTCCCCATAAAATTGACATCAATTCCCGTCTTGCGAATGGCGACTATTTCCGCGTCTTGGACCTTGTCACCGATTCCCATCACCTCGCCATTGATGATGGCTTGAGGACGATCAGAATTCCATACGAGACCAGTGATGATCATTTCGACTAGAGTGGGACTTTCAGCCTTGGGCAATTCATTTATGTCATTGGGTTGCATGAATTGATCCGTAGGGATTGGCTGAACTGCTGGTTCGTAAGGATAGTCCCTTGTCTCTTCAGCTTTAATCTCGGGCTCGGGTAACTGTGGTTTAAAAGGGTTGCGTAATGAGGTGAGTGCCCCACCCGTGAATTCTCCCTGGGAAGCCTCCTCGTTGGAGAAGGCCGTAGAAATAAAATAAAAATTTGATAAAATTGTTATCGCTAAAATGATTCTAACCATTTTTCAATTTATAGGATCCGATTTCAATGTCCGCTAGAATAGGGGTTTCTTGAGTATCTGTATCGGTACTTTGTCTGGAGGAGTAGTCCTCTTTCATTTCCCCGGACCATTTCTCGATTCTTATCATGAACGGGGCATTCTCAATCACTTCAATAAAACGCACTAAATCGTCATAGGAATCTGATGAGATATTAAGATTAACGAGTGTCAGTTCTCCCCAATCATCCGTCTTTTTTTGGGCCGGAGAAATGGAGAGTATTTGGATGTTATGATCAACGGCCATGTTGGAAAGTTTGTTGATCAGTTCATCGCTTGAGACAGACTCGGGAAAGTTTTTCATAAAATCATCATATTGTTTTTTCAATTGATTGTATTGCTCAACAATCGCTAATTTGTCTTTCATGAGGGATATTTCTTGATTTAATTTTTTGGATTCATTTTTTTTACTTGTAAAAAGGTAATACGCGGAAAACAATGTCAATGTTATTAAACCAATGTTAATGAAAATATTAGGTTTTCCCTGAAGGATATCTTTGATTTGAGCGAAATCAATTTTTTTCAGGCTTTGGACATCAATGCTGTTCAATGTTTTAATTATATTCATACTCATTGACATTTAATTCTGAAGAAGGTAACAGGAATTGAGCCTAATTTTTGTGATTTGATTGTCTCAAGATCAATGTTTCCGAAAAAAGAAGAAAAATCGGCAGTGTCTTTTAATTTCTTCAGGAAAGTATTTACCAGCCGAAATTGTTCTTGAGTATTTTCTAAGAAGGCAAATCCGGATAGTTCAAGCGACAAGGTATCTTTGATATTACTTTGTTGATCATTAACTTGAATTCCTTGAGAAGGCTTGGCATAAATAATAAGAAAATTCTTAATCCAAGTGCCTTCGGGCAATAAGTTTGGTATTATTGATAAAAAATGAGAAATTGAACTTTTGATGCGGATGTTTTCTAAAGTCAGTAATTCTTTTTTTAATTTTTCACTGTTTTCATTTAGACTTTCAATACTAAAACTTTTAAAATTACCCAGTTTTTGGGTGAGTGTGGCTTCTTCAATCCTAGGATTATCAAGGAGTTTATTGGAAGAGAAAAAAAATAATATTATGGCTGGGATGCATAAAAAGAGTGTTAAGACAACTGATCGGTAATTATTCAAACGATTTGTTGTTGAGCCTAAGGAAAAAGCGGTTTTTGATTTTTTTCTGGAGAACTGAAAATTGGTGGGTGGGCCGCCTAAATTGGCCAACGCACTACCAAAGGCGCTGAGGTATCCCATGTTTTTTCCTGCGTTATCACCAAGAATAGAAGTCAGATTTATGGGGATGACTGGTTTACCGAGATCATCTTCTATTTTCTTTGTCAACTCTTCTGATGTGGTGGGCGTCAAAAGAATGATCTGTTTGACGCGTATTTGATTTTGTTGACGGTTAAAGTAATCAAGAGAGATCCGCGCTTCGTTGATGAAACGTAATATCTTTGTTTGCGGGTCAGATTCCGGTTTGACTGTAGTGCCTAGCTTAATTTGGAATTCTCTGGAAAATTGAGGGATCTCTTGATCGACAATAATAATCTTTCCTGAAGATTCGTTCTTTTCAATGATCGCTATGGTTTGATCTATTGGGATAAGTTTTTTTATTGACAAAACGCGAATTAAACTAAGAGCGGCGGGCTCTATGACATCAATCTGCAACCCGCGCTGTTCAAAAGCGTTGATATATTTATCCAAAGTGTTTTTTTTAATAGCCACAAAAATAATGCGTAAACGTTTGACATTATTTTCAGTAGTAGTAAGGGAATGAAAAGAGTAAGAGAGTTCCTCGATAGAGAAAGGGATGTATTTACTAACCTCAAATTCTACTACCCCTCTCACTTCATTAGCCTGCATCCATGGAATAATAAAAGACCGGAAAATAATATCTTTCATCGGTAATGAAAGATTTATAGATGAGGCTGTTATTTTTTGATGATAAAAATGATCTTGTATGAGGGAGGGTAGGAGTGTGTCTTCTGGGGAATAACTAATTGTTTCGCCCTGCTCTCCATTTTTGGGTGGGTAGGGGATATTGAACAGTTTACTAGCATTGGAGGATATTGTTTCAATGAAAGAGAGAGAATGTTCCCCCCAAAAAACACCTAATTGTTTTTTATCTGACATAACTTAGCAAAATATGAAATATGTTTAATGAAGAGAATTTTAAGAAGCGATCAATAATTATATCGTCAGAATATAATGAGTATATTCCTATTAAATATTATTAAATTTATTGTAACATGATTAGACTATAATGATTTTATTTTGTCAATTATTTTGCGGATTATTTTGGATAAAAAATTGAGAATAGTGGCGTGCGCAAGGGGGGAAATGTTAGTATCCCACATCAATGTCAAGCTGTGTACCTGATGTAGTAAAATTGACAGAAAAAGTATGACCGTCTATTGTCTCAGAATAAGGACCTGGGGCTGTTGAATTATTTAATTGAGATGCAAAATATTTACCTAAAGCTCCTGAAGCCACCATTTCCGCCTGGAGACGTTTAACTTGTTTCTCAGAAATCATGACTTGTCCCACAGAGATGCTAATAATACTAATGGCTAAAATCATCATTACCATGATGATCATAAGCACAGTTATGAACACAACACCTTTTTCACTCTTTATAATTTTTATGGGCATTCATTTTCCATTGTTATTTTTGTTAATGTTTGTTTTTCGTTCTTCTTTCTCCGTGATGATATAGCTTTTACAGCGAGGGCATATTATAAAGTTTTCGATGTTATATTGAAAAAAAACAAATATACAGTAAGGACATACCTGCAAATACATCAATTTATCACTCAGGCTATCCGAGCTGTTTGAAGTATAAAATATCCATTTTGCAAATACAAGAAATATTAGGAAAGTTAGAAAGATGGAAATTGCTACTACAAGGTCTAGTTTAATCATAGGAAAGAAATTGTGATCAAGGTGTCTGTAGTCTTAAGGAACGATAAGGAGCCATGGGAAGATCTATTTCAAATGGACTTGGTTCATTGGGTTTATGTTCGATTGATTTCTCTGTCATTTGTAAATGAGGTTTTAATGTTGTCTTGTGTTGAGGGTTGATCGAATCACGAAGGAATGGTTTTCGCACAGTTATATCCGGTGGATTCTTTTGGGATCCTTGGACAGTTTTATGAATTAAGTCATCTGAGGCAAAATAATTAAAGGAGTTATTTTTTTCAGAAGGCATGATGGAAACGTTTTGTTTCTTTAAAATAGGGCCCAAGAAAATAAACTCGGGTTTCCTGTTTTCAAATTTTGTAGAAAGAGTAAATGAAAAGCTGTTAAATACAATCAAATGAAGCAGGAAAGACAATACTAATGTTTTACCAAGAAGAAGCTTTAGTTGTTGAGAAAGCGTGACCATTATTGATCTTGATTGGTGGCAATATTAATCCTTTCAATGCCAAGGTTTCTGCAAAGATCCCAAACATCCACTATCCGTCCGACAGATGCCCTTCTGTCTGCTTTAATTAAAAGCAACCGTTCTTTATTAGAAGGTTCACTTAATTCTTTGGTTAATTCTTTCAGCGTTGAGATTTTCCCGTTAAGGTACAGTACATCTTCGCTGGTAATTGTGACGATCAAATTTTCTTCTTTGATGACATCGCTTGTGACAGCCTTAGGCAGCTTAACATTGATGCCGGACTGAAAAGTAAATGACGAAGAAAGCATGAAGAAAATCAGCAGAAGAAACATAACATCAATAAGTGGCGCGATATCAATTTGCTGTAGTCCATGTTCAAGCTTTGAATGCCTTTTGAATTTCATAGTAGTTGAGGAACTTCCAATGTTAATAAAGGAGATTTTTTATGAGAAATTTTTTATTGTCCAAATTGATGTCAATCGATTTTTCTTTCTGTGATGGGGCACACACAATTGACTAATTCTGTCGCGGCTCGTTCCATATCGAGGACGAAACGGTTAATACGGCTCACGCAATAATTATACGTAACAAAAGTGGGAATGGCTACCATTAAGCCGGCTACTGTTGTTATCAGAGCCTCTCCTATCCCGCCGGCCAAGTCTCCAGGAGTAACGGGATTTAAGGATGCGGCTCGGACTTGAATAGTATGAAAGCTGGTTGTCATGCCTGTGACAGTCCCTAACAATCCCAAAAGAGGGGTTATATGAGCTATCGTGGCTAAGGCGTTCAGGCGGTTTTCTAATTTTGGAATCTCAAATAAGCTGACATCTTCCATATTTTCCTTAATTTCTTCACGGGACGAACCAAATTTGATTAATCCCGCCTTGAGAATTTGGGCGACAGGTGAACGGTCCAAATCACATACCTCAACGGCTTCTTTAATACGGTTAGATTTGATGAGATCGAAAATACGTTTTTTCAAATCAACGACATTAGTCTTAATTGCTGAGAAATGGATGAACTTTTCAATAGCTATCCCTAAGGCTAATAATGAGCACAGGAGGATAGGCGCCATAATCGGCCCTCCTGTTTTGATTAGTGACCATGCATTCATTTCCCAAATACTATTCATGGATTCCTCCTCACAATGAAATTAAAAAATGTTTCAAGAAAATGTTGACTTCTCGGCATTCTCTTGCTTTGGGGAAAGTCAATACTTAGGATTGCCCCTATGATGATAGATTTATGGTTTTTGTTCAACGATATTTTCATTTATCCAATCCAGATGTTCTTGTGCGAATTTTGATTCCTCTGTTTGGAATTGAATGATTTTTTTATAAATCGATTTTGCCTCTTCCCAGTTGTCTTCTTCTTCAAAAATACGTCCAATGCGCAAATAGGCTTTGACGATCCAAGAAGTTTCATTTGTGTATAAATAAGGGATTTTTAAATATTCTTCTAGCGCTCTCTCGGGTTGGCTGGCTAGCTCATAGGTGTCGGCGATGTGAAATTGCAATTCTACATTCTGCCATTGACTGGAGACTTTGTCCGACTGGAGGGCTTGTTTATAGGCTTCAATAGCCGGGTTATATTGTTTGGATTTCTTATAAACTTCCGCGATTTTCACGTAGGCATCTCGTGCGAATTCAGGGGAAATTGAAATAATGTTTTGATAAGTTTCAACGGCTGATTCAGGAGAAAGTTCTTTAGAAAAAATGTCGGCAATAGCCAATTCGGCTTTCGCATACAGCAAGCGGTCCGCCGAAGACTTGATTTGTTTATAAAAATGTACAGCTTGGTCGTATTCCTCTTTTGCCTGGTAAGCCTCTGCGACTTGATAATAAACAACGTTTATTTTCTCGCTCCCGGGGAATTTTTCGATAAATTGTGAATAATAACCAATGGCCGTGTCAAATTCTGATGCGCCGAGATAATGTTCTGCCAGCCATAGGATAGCCTCCTGTTCAACATCCGAATTAGGGTAAGTATTCATGATCATTTTAAACCGTTTTAAGGCTTCAGCGATATCTCCCATTTTATAGAATGATTTGGCGATGCCGATTTCAGCATTTTGGACCATCGACGATTCTTCGGGAAAATTTTTTAAGATTTTTTGAAATGTTTTTATGGCCTCATCATAAGCGTTCAAATTAAAAAGAGATAACGCCATGATGTGGTACGCCTCGGCTTCTAATTCATGATTTAGAAGGGAGTCGCTTAAGAATTCTTCAATCTGTTCATGAGCGGTTGTCCAATCCCCCTTTTTAAAATACGCCACAGCTAGATAATATTTTATATCACTAAGATATTTGCTCCCAGGGAAATTAGCCTGAAGGCTCTGAAAAGATAGTGTGGCTGATTCAATGCGATCCATTTTCAGAAGGGCAATTCCTTGACGGTACTGAACATAATCTGTGTACGGGCTGTCGGGGTAATCATTTAATATCCTGTCATAAACCTCAACGGCCTTTTCCAGTTGATCAACATCTTGGTAGGCATCACCGATTTGAGTTAAAGCGCTGATTTTGACAGTTTTATTGGACGTATGTTCATTTATGGATTCAAAACTTTTTACGCATAAATCGATATCTCCTGCTTTTAGATACGACCAGGCCAGACCAAAATATGCCTTTTCAAGAATTTCTTGACGTGAAAGGTCTGTAGAGAATTGATCGATAATTTTTTGATATCTTTGAATAGCGTCGGGATACCGTTTGAGGATATAAAAAATGTTAGCCACTCCCAGATAACCATCGGCGAGCCGTTGACTTTTAGGAAAATTTTCAATTAATTGAAAATAGGCCTTTAAGGCTTTGTCATATTCTTTTGATTCCGTATAAACGCTCGCCTGTCCTAGATAGACATCATCGGACAATATCCCCTTTTCTTCAGAAAATCTTAAGGCCTCATCAAAATGATCTTGGGCCAGTTTAAATTTGCCGAGTTTTAAGTAGCTCCAACCCATGCTGACCTTGCCCATCAGAATTAATTTATTGTCATAGGACATCTCAGCTGTTTTGGCGTAATAAGCAATGGCTGTTAAAAAGTCTTCGGTGTAGTAATAAGATTCCGCTATATAAAAATAAGTTTCCGCCTGTCGAGTGGATTGAGGGAAATCATGGAGATAATTTGTATAATGCTGTATGGTCTGAGGATATAAATGTAAATTGTATTCACACTCGCCCAGTTTGAAGGCGGCATCCTCAGTGAGTTCATGGGTGGGGAACAGTTTGATCATTTTTAAGAATGATTCTTTGGCTTTCTCAAACTTGTTTTGTTCAAAATAGTTCCAACCCAGGGAGTAATAGGCTTGGGGGGTATAGATAGAATTGGGATAGACTTCTACTAATTGTTGATGCTGTTTCTCCGCTTGTTGATAATCGGCTCCTTTTAAGTAAGTCTCTCCAAGCCAAAACAGAGTGGCATCTTTCAATTCGGTGGATTTCAGAAGGTTCTGAAAAATCTCATAGGCCTTGAGGTATTGACTTTTAAAGAAATAACATTGACCAAGAAGAAGATTAGCCTCGACGCCTCGTGTTGTGTCGGGATATGTTTTGAAGAGTTGGTCGATGAAGTTCATCGCTATATCATAAAAGCCATCTTCAAAGGATTTCTGAGCCAGGAGAAACAATTCTTTTTCTTGATCTTGGGTCTGAGCAAATGACGCGGCCGGAGCCATCTCAAGAGATACCCAAGTCGTCATGGAAATGAAAAAAAATTTAGAAAAAATAATACTTTTTTTTAACATGGCTGCCATTATATCAGTTTTGGTGTTTTTTCAAAATAAACGTTTTTTTGAGGGGATTTTTAAGTAAGAATATCTTTAAGGTATCGGGCTGTATGGGAGGTTTTATGTTTTACTAATTCTTCCGGTAATCCTGCGAAGACCACTTCTCCTCCCTTATCGCCTCCTTCAGGGCCTAAATCGACAATATAATCGGCGTTCTTGATGACTTCGAGATTGTGTTCTATGACAAGCACTGTATTTCCTTTGTCAACAAGGCGCTGGAGGACTTTAAGTAATTTATCGACATCGGCAAAATGTAATCCCGTTGTGGGTTCGTCTAGGATATAAAATGTCTTGCCTGTGGAAAGTTTGCATAGTTCACTGGCCAATTTGACGCGCTGTGCCTCTCCCCCGGAAAGAGTTGTTGCCGGTTGTCCAAGTTTAATATATCCCAGTCCCACATCATTTAAGGTTTCAAGGATTTTTTTGATCCGTGGAATACTTTCAAATAATATGACCGCTTCACTTACAGACAGACCGAGGACATCGGCAATATTTTTATTTTTGAATCGGACATCGAGAGTTTGCTCTGTAAATCGTCTCCCATGACAAACCTCGCATTCAACATAGACGTCCGGTAGAAAATGCATCTCGATTTTAATAATCCCGTCACCATGACAGGCCTCACAGCGCCCGCCCTTGACATTAAAGCTAAATCTTCCAGCTTTATAACCTCGTATCTTCGATTCAGGTAAATGTGTAAAAAGATCGCGGATAGGACTAAAAAGTCCTGTGTAGGTTGCCGGATTAGACCTCGGGGTTCTTCCAATGGGGGATTGGTCAACAACAATGATCTTATCGATATGCTCTGTCCCAAGAATTTTTTTATGTTTCCCGGGTTTCTCTTTCGATCGGTATAATTTTTGAGCCAGGGCTTTATAAAGAATTTCTTCAATAAGGGTTGATTTGCCTGAACCGGAAACACCTGTAATACAAATAAACGTTCCTAGGGGAAGGGCTATATCCACATTTTTCAGGTTATTTTCCTGCGCCCCGATGATTTTTAAAAAATGGGTTTTTGTAATTTCTCTCCGTTTTTTAGGTATAGAGATTTTTAATTCACCACTGAGGTATTGTCCTGTCAGGGAATTTTTGCATTTTAAGAGTCCCGGGATATCTCCCGCATAGACAATCTCCCCTCCATGCTCCCCCGCCCCTGGGCCTAAGTCGATGATATAATCCGTGTTGCGAATAGTCTCTTCGTCATGTTCAACCACAATGAGGGTGTTGCCCAAGTCTCTTAAGGAATGCAGTGTTGCCAGCAGACGTTCATTGTCTTTTTGATGAAGTCCTATGCTGGGTTCATCAAGAATATAAATTACCCCTACCAATCCCGATCCGACTTGTGTCGCTAGGCGGATACGCTCTGCTTCGCCGCCAGAAAGGGTAGAGCTTTTTCGATCCAGTGTAATATATTCAAGCCCGACATTGACGCAAAAATCGAGGCGTCTCAAAATTTCCTTAAGGATCTGTTCACTGATGATTTGCTTGTCTCGGGGTAATTTAAGTTGAGTAAAGAATTTCTTAGCGTCTTTGATCGACAAGGACGTGACTTGAGCGATATTAAGGTCGTTGATTTTTACCGCCAGGGATTCTTTTTTAAGTTTTGTCCCGCCACATGACGGACAAGGCGAAACGGACATAAATTGAGATATCTCATCTTTGAGCCAGTCGCTGTCGGTCTCTCGAAACATTCTTTCCAAATAGCGGATTACCCCTTCATAGGGTTTCCCCCAAATCATCTCGTCGCCCCCATAAAAGATTTTGTGTTTAAATGGTTTGGATAAACTATCAAATGGGTCGTAGGGATCTTTATGATGGAGATGCGCCAGCTCGCGCATGACAGCTCGGTAATACATCAAATAACCGCGGCGTCCTTTTTGGGCTGGGGCAATGGCATTGACCCACGGTCTTGAATGATCCGCAACGAGCAATTCCGGATCGATTTCCATCTTTGTTCCCAGACCATTGCATTCGGGGCAAGCGCCGTAAGGAGAATTAAAAGAAAAACTGCGGGGTTCAATTTCAAGAATACTGGTTCCGCAATCGACACACGCATAGTGTTCGCTAAATATTCTTTCAGGAAAAGCGCCGTTGAAATCAACGATGAGGATGCCGTCCCCTGTTTGCAGGGCTGTTTCGACGGAATCTGCCAGGCGTTTCTTAATTTCCGGTTTAATCGTTAGTCTGTCTACAACCACTTCAATGTGATGAACTTTGTATTTATCTAATTTGATATTATCCTGAACGTCATATATTTTTCCATCAATCCGCAGACGCGTAAATCCGGCCTTGGTTACCTGTTGGGCAATATGACGATATTCGCCTTTGCGACCTCGTATGAGGGGCGCTAATAATAGAATCGAAGTTCCTCCCGGGCAACCGAGGATCTGATGAAGAATTTCTTCTGGACTCTGGCGTTCAATCCTCTTGTTACAGGTATAACAATAAGGGGTCCCCACACGGGCAAAGAGCAACCTTAAATAATCGTAAACTTCAGTCTGGGTCGCCACGGTAGATCGCGGGTTACGGCTGGTTGTCTTCTGTTCGATAGAAATCGTCGGTGAAAGTCCCTCGATAGACTCGATATTAGGTTTTTGTAATTGCTCTAAGAATTGCCTGGCGTAGGCAGACAGGCTTTCGACGTAGCGTCTCTGCCCTTCAGCATAGATCGTATCAAAGGCCAGGGACGACTTACCGGATCCGCTCAATCCTGTTATGACCACAAATTTATTTCTTGGGATCTTCAGATTGATATTTTTTAAGTTATGCTCTTTGGCGCCGCGGACGGTTATATAATCAGAACTCATAAGATGATTGTCGTCAATTTAAAATTAGTTTGAACTTATAAACAACCCCTACACATGAATGATGTGTAGGGGTTGTTTAATGAGAGAAAAAGCTGTTTACTTTTTCTTCTTTGCTTTCATTGCAGGTTTGGCAGATTTCTTAGCGGATTTTTTCTTTTTCCCGCCGCGAACCATCTCAGCGCAAGAGATATCACCGCCTTTATCGATGAAATACAGAAAACCAGTTTCTTTTTTGACTCCAACTTTAGCAACCTTTTTTGGTTTTCCGCCTTTCTTGTTACCGCGGGACATCTGTGCGCAAGAAATGTCGCCCTGCTTGTCTACGAAATAGAGGTATCCTTTCTCTTTTTTGATACCTACTTTAGCAACTTTCTTAGCCATGAATTCACCCCCTTTCTATGATTTTGAATTTTACAAAAGAATGCTGTTTCTTCCCAATTAAGTACCGACCATGATGCCTTCGCAGAATTGTTTTAACGTCTGAATACCGGAAAGAACGGCCAGATAACTCGTTTTAGGATTATCGGGAGAAACAACATTTTCCGTACGCGTGTACAAACGGCCAAATTCCCCCTCCATTTCAATTTCATGGGTGTTGGTTGTATATGTTGGAGATGTCAGAATACGGACAAAAATTTTTTCTTTAGCGTGAGATGCCAAGGCCAATGTGGCGGCAACATTAACATTTTGAGGAAAGCATTCGACCGCCGTATCGACGTCTCCTTCAAAAAGGATCGTCTCCTTCTTGAGTTTTTCTAAATCGACTCCTTTTTTCATAATGTATGCGTTGTTGAGAAAACTTGACGGTGGTTTGCGTGTCGTCAGGGTAATTTTATGGATTTTGACAAGACTGGCGGCTTTTATGGCATCGATACCAGCAATAGCTCCGGAAGGGAGCAGGATCGTGCAGTTATTTCGTTGAGCAAGTCTGAAAAGACTGTCCGCGTTTAATAATTTCCCAACACTCATGGCAAGGACGTTGCGTTTGCCCTTTACAGCCTCAAGGATAATCCGGTGTGTGTTTTCGGCATTGACGGATTCGACCATCAGATCGCATTTTTTTATAGTTTCACTTAATGACGATTTAGTGATGCGGTTTGACGAGAGTTTTTTAGCGAGTTGACTGCTTTTTTCTTGATCAATGTCAAAAAGGGCCGTTAAAAGACAGTTTTTTTTAAAATCTTTGACGATGCTTCGTGCTATACCCGAACCTATGGCTCCACAACCAACTATACCAATCTTTATTTTTTGTTTCTGGAGTCTCATTTTATTCGTTGGCCCATGGCATAAATTTGAATAATTATATTATCGATAAGTCTTGTTTTACCCAATTTTACGGCAAGGGCAATCATGAACTTCTTTTGTATTTGCGCCAAGGGGGCCAAGGTGCCGGGGTCAACGCATTCGATGTAGTCAAGCTTCCCATGGGAATATCTTTTTATATTAGATTCCATGAGGCGGCTGATGGTTATTAAATTGCGCTCCCCAGCAAGAATTTTTCTTTTCGCTTCCTGAAGAGATTGAAATAGTATGGGCGCCTCTTTGCGCTCTTGCTGGGTCAAATATCTGTTGCGTGAGCTCATGGCCAATCCGTCATTTTCACGAATGATGGGACAGATTTTTACTTTTACTGGAAAATTTAAATCGGCAATCATTTTCTTAAGAATGTAGGCTTGTTGAGCGTCTTTTTGACCTAGATAAAGGATGTCAGGACTGACACAATTTAATAATTTGGCCACAATTGTCGCCACTCCTTTAAAATGACCCGGTCGGGATTTCCCGCAAAGTAGATCGCTTATGGATTCGACCGTAACATAACTTAGATATCCCTTAGGGTACATTATTTCTTCCGACGGATAAAAAATTATATCAACATTTTCTTTTTTTGCCAATAATTCATCTTTTTTTTTATCTCGAGGGTATTGGGCATAATCTTCGTGGGGGGCGAATTGTTGGGG
Organism: Candidatus Omnitrophota bacterium; assembly: GCA_003528115.1. GTDB lineage: Bacteria > Omnitrophota > Gorgyraeia > Zapsychrales > Zapsychraceae > UBA10174. The sequence goes on along the minus strand of DOGZ01000031.1, from coordinate 14,714 downwards.
GTTGACAAAAATGCTGAGGACAACGAGATTGTTTTCTCGACGGCATTTCTTTAAAAGAGAACGATGGCCATCGTGAAGGGCGCCCATGGTGGGGACAAAACCTATTTTCTTGTTTTGGCGTTTGGCCTTGTTGATGACTTGCCGCAGGGAATGAATGGATCGAATCACACGCATGAGTTCACGGTCCTTCATTTAATCGAGTTATCCAAAGAAAGAGGCGTCCTTGGATTTATTCAATTCAACGCCAACCATTTCAGGGGCGATTTCCTTTAGAGGATTCATAACAAAATCACGTAAAAACATCCGCGGATGAGGAATTGTCAATTGGGACGTGTTCAGGGTGACTTGATCATAAAGAAGGATATCCAAATCAATCGTTCGAGGTCCGTTTCGGACGGTAGGAACCCTGCCTAGTTTTTTTTCAATGAATTTTAATTGCGTTAGTAACTCTTGAGCAGACAAATGCGTTCCTGCTTTAATCACCGCATTAAGAAACTTTTCCTGTGTTGGGCCATCCACAGGATCTGTTTCAATGATGCTTGAGATTTTTAGAATGTGAATACCGTTTTCTTCTAATAATGCAAAAGCCGATTCAATATTACCTTTCCGATTTCCTAAATTCGATCCGATACCGATATAAACGATGGCCACAATTATAAAATCCTTCTTAAACGATCTACCGCTTCATTGATGCGTTCTTTGGATACCGTTAAGGCCATGCGCACGTATCCTTCACCGGCTGCACCAAATCCGTTCCCGGGTGTGATGACGATATCCGCTTTATCCAAAAAGGACTTGGCGGTGTCCATGGAATTGGAAAATCCTTTAGGGATTTTAGCCCAGACATAAAACGCTGCTTGAGGGGGTGTGATCTTCCAGCCTAAGCTTCTCAATCCATTAATGAGATAGTCCCGACGTTCTTGAAATAAATTGCGCATGTCCCCGGTGATCTCCGAGGGACTTTTGAGGGCCGCAATAGCGGCTATTTGAATGGCCTGGAAAATACCTGAATCAAAATTCGATTTAACCTTGGCGAGAGAAGCGATAAGTTTTTGATTGCCGCAGGCCCATCCGATTCGCCATCCGGTCATGTAATAGGTTTTTGAAAAGGAGTGAAATTCAATGGCAATATCTTTGGCTCCCTCCACTTCAAGAATGCTTAAAGGTTTTTCATTGTCAAAGTAGACCTCTGAATAAGCCATGTCTGAGACAAGAATAAATCCCTTTTTGTGGGCGAGTTGAACGAGTTTTGTATAAAATTCCCGTGTCGCGATTGTCGCGGTGGGGTTGTTCGGATAATTGATGATCATCATTTTGGCGTCATTGACTTTTTCAATCTTTTCAAGATCTGGCAAGAAATTATGGGAAGTTTTTAGAGGGACAGGCACTGTCTTTCCACCGGCGAATTGGATAGCCGGTCGATAAGCCGGATAAGCGGGATCGGTTATGATGACTTTATCTTTGGGATTAACAAATCCGAGCGGGAAATGAGCGAGGCCTTCTTTTGATCCAATCAAAGGATAAATTTCTGTTTCAGGATCTAATCCGACCTGAAAACGATTTTTAAACCAACGCGCGATTTCATTTCTCAGTTCAGGCAGGCCGGCGTCAAAGGCATAATGATGATTAGCTCCGTCCTGAATGGCCTCTTTCATGGCGTCGATGATATGTTGCGGGGTTGGGCAATCCGGATCTCCGATCCCCAAGTTAATGACATCGCGTCCTTGGGCAACGGCAGCTCTTTTGGCTTTATCAATTTCAAGAAATAAATAAGGCGGCAGTTCATTCAACCTGTCGGAGAATTTAATCTCAACAGACATGCCTACGTCCTTTCTTTTGAGTATTCAATAAAATTTTCTAGGACATGTTTCATCTTAACCCCAAGACATCCTGCATATTAAACAATCCCTTGTCCTTTTTCGACACAAACTTAGCTGCCACCAAAGCGCCTTTGGCAAAGATATCTCGGCTTTTAGCATGGTGAAAAATGGAGATCATATCGTCGTTACTCTCAAAAGTGATCGTGTGATCACCAATAATTTCATTTTCTCGGATGGATTCGATATTTCTGACTTTCTGACCTGATGCCTTTTCAGCGACTTCGGCCAGTGTCTTGGCTGTGCCTGAAGGCGCGTCTTTTTTATGAATGTGATGTGCTTCTGTGATGTTAATCGTGTAATTTGTCCCTGTTTTCTCCGAAGCTATTTGGGTGAGTTTGAACAAAAGATTGACACCCACGGACATGTTGGAAGAAAAAACGATGGGGATTTTTTCAGAGGCCTTTTGAATGCGCATTATCTGGTCGTGCTCAAGCCCTGTTGTCCCGATGACCATTTTGACGTTGTGTTTAAGGCAGACCTGCAGGTTATCAATCGTGGCTTGAGGCGTTGTGAATTCAATGAGGACATCACAACCATTGAGGGAGGATCCATCCGTACTGATAGCGACGCCATTGATCCATTCATCGGTTTTCGGATGGTCTTTTCTTTCAAGCAATGCGTGGAGTTTAAATTCATGGTCTTGCAGAGCGAGCCTTGTGATACTTTGTCCCATTCGTCCCAGACAACCACTGACGGCTAAATTGATCATGATGCTCTTCCTTTATTCAGATAGTTTGTTGCGGATTCCATTTTTATTATCTAATAGGCCGTATTCCTTAAGCGCCGCCTTTATATTCACGGCATTTTCTTCGCTTATTTCACACAGCGGCAACCTTAATTCCCCGCGACACAACGATAAAAGCTCCATGGCTTTCTTAATGGGAATAGGATTTGTCTCGATAAACATACTTCTGATCAGCGGCAGCATTTTATAATGGAGCTTCTGGGCTTCACTCAATCGTCCGCTGTTAAATAATTCAATGAGCTTGACCACATCCGCTGGAATGATATTCGCGACAACCGAAATGATCCCTACACCGCCAATACTGAGAACCGGGAGGGTCAGCGCGTCATCTCCGGAAAACAAGAGAAAATTTTTGGGACAGAGGCTTTTAACCAGTTGCATTTGATCCAGCGATCCCGAGGCCTCTTTGACGCCGATAATATTTTTACAATCATTCGCCAGTTTCGCCATCGTTGATGGTTCTATGTTAACGGCTGTCCTTCCGGCGATATTGTACAAAATAATCGGGATATCCACATTGTCAGCGATTTCTTTAAAGTGAAGATATAATCCCTTTTGCGTGGGTTTGTTGTAATAAGGCGAAACGATCAAGGCGCCTTGAGCCCCGGCTTTGGCGGCATGCTTCGTGAGTGTCACAGCCTCATCTGTGGCATTAGATCCTGTTCCAGCCAAGACCGGTACGCGTCCGGCGACGGCTTTAATACAGATCTCTATGACCTTTTTGTGTTCTTCATGCGACAAAGTGGGCGATTCCCCCGTTGTGCCGCAGGGTAGAATACCGTTTGTTCCGCTTTGGATATGGAACTCCACCAGTTTCTTTATTTCTTCTTCATCAACTCGGCCATTCTTGAACGGGGTCACTAAAGCGACGATCGAACCTTTGAACATCTTAAACTCTCCCTGTTATGCGTTTCATGATGACACAAAAAATATTTCCAATTTTAAAAGGTCGTCTATCGCTGATCAAGAGAGATAATACTCTCCTTCGGCAATCAACAGGACATTCCCTTTAAGCCATACGTTTGACACTTTTTTTTCCGTTATATCAAAAGTGACCTCTAATAAATCCTGTCCGTTGGTGTGGACCTTCATTTTGGCCCTTTCCTTAGTGTCGACGGCCGGATTGGCCTTTAAATATGTTATGATGGCCGAGGCCACACTCCCGGTCCCGCAGGCCTTTGTCTCATCTTCCACGCCGCGTTCATAGGTGCGTACGTTAATCAATTTTGTGTCCACTTGTTCAACGAAATTAACATTTGTGCCTCGAGGTTGAAATCTCTCATGGCATCGGATGGCCTGGCCGATCTGTTGGACGTTGATCCTGTTTAAGTCATCCACATAAACAATGGTGTGCGGAACGCCGGTATCAATATAGCTGACATGGATACTTCTTTCCTTAACCTTCAACGGGATGTCAGGTTGATAATCGACAGGATCACTTAAACGGATACTCACAACGTTACCTTTTACCTCTCCACGAATGAGGCCGGCCAAAGTCTCTAGGGTCATGAATTTTTTTTTTATTTTTTTATGAAGAGCGATATAAGCGATCATGCAACGGGCTCCGTTGCCGCACATCTCCGCCTCTGAACCATCCGCATTAATGATCAGCATTTTATAGTCAGCCTTCGTTGATTTGTCCAGGATCAATAAACCGTCAGCGCCAATTCCTTTTGTGCGATCGCACACGCGGGCGGCGAGTTGTTTCAGGTTCATTCCTTTAACGGCATCCATGATAATAAAGTCATTGCCGGTTCCGGACATTTTTATGAAAGGCAGTATCTTCATTTTATTTCAGAAAAGTGGGAAGGCTTTCTCCCCGGATGAGGTCTTCAAAAACTTCTCTTTTTTTCGTGACTTCAAATTTGTTATCCTTAACCATAACCTCAGGCACGCGGCCGCGCACATTATAGTTGCTGGACATCACATAGCCATATGCCCCGGCGCTCATCACGGCCAATAAATCGCCTTTGTTTAATTGGGGGAACATGCGGTCTTTGGCAAAAAAATCGCCGCTTTCACAAATGGGACCGACAATATCCATTTTGACTTTCTTGGCTTTGGTTTCTTTTGCTGGAAGAATGTCATGCCAAGCGCCATAAAGCGTTGGCCGGATCAAGTCATTCATACCTCCATCAACGATCAGAAACTTTTTAAAGCCATTATCTTTTAAATAAAGGGTTTTTGTGACAAAGATGCCCGCGTTACCAACGATAAAACGGCCTGGTTCCATGATAATTTTTAGGCCGGTCTTTTTTAAATAGGGTAAAACACTGTTGGCAAAATCCTGCGCTGTCTGCGGTGTTTCATCTTTGTAGATGATCCCCAGCCCTCCTCCGATATCCAGGTATTCAAGTTCAATGTTATCTTGACGGAGGGTATGGATAAATTCAATGACTTTCTTTATGGCGTTTAAAAAAGGCGCTTTAGAGGTAATCTGCGAACCAATATGAATATGCAGACCGCTAAATTTAATATGAGGATATTTTTGAAACGATTTTAAAATTTTACGGGAGGTTTGTAAATCAATTCCAAATTTATTTTTCAGAGTCCCTGTCGTTATGAATTGGTGTGTCGCCGCTTCGACATCAGGGTTGATTCTCAGGGCGACTTTGATTTTTTTTCTTAATTTTTTGGCCATTTGATGAATCGCATCCAGTTCGGGGAGCGATTCCACGTTAAATAGAAGGATTCCGCTTAGGATGGCCTCCTTGATTTCTTCGTCGCTTTTTCCCACCGAGGCGTAGACGATCATTTGAGGATCGGTTCCGATATAAAGCGCTTTTTTTAATTCGCCCCCGGAAACAATGTCTAACCCGGCTCCTTGATTGACCAACGCTTTAATAACAGCCAAATTGTCGTTCGCCTTCATGGCAAAACAAATAAGCGGATTGATTTTTTGAAAGGCGGTCTTGATCTTGGTGAAGTGATCCACCAGGGTCTTATAGCTATAAAGATAAAATGGGGTACCGACCTTTTGGGCGATGGCGCTTACTTTAACCGATTCACAGTAGAGGTCCCCCTTTTTATAATGGAAATCATGCATTTCTTTTCGATACTTTCCTATTTTTAATTGACTTTTTTGAGAGAACAGAGGTCGCTGGATCAACGATAGCACGGATCACTTTCGATGTTAATAAAGGATGAATTTCTTTTAATGTTTTGTCTTGCATGTCGAGGATAGCTTGCCGGCTGGAATATTTGAGTTGCATTAAACGCCCGATAATAGCATGGGCCTCTTTAAAGGGTATACCGTTTTTAACGAGATGATCAGCGATATCCGTGGCATATAAGGCTTCATCCATAATCTGTTTACGTATATTCTCTTTTTTAAACCGGATGTTCTTAAATAGTTCCGTGAGAATGTTAAGTTCATTTTGAATGATTTCAAATGAATCAAAAAGCGGTTCCTTATCATGTTGCATATCCCGGTTGTACGTTAAAGGCAGCCCTTTCATCATGACAAGGACATTGATGAGATTGCCATACAGCCGGCCAGAGTATCCCCTGACGAGTTCCAGGACATCGGGATTTTTTTTCTGTGGCATGAGCGAGCTGCCTGTACAGAAAGCGTCATCGATATCGATAAAATCAAATTCTTTTGTCGCCCACAGGATCATCTCCTCGGCAAGTCTGGATAAATGCATACCTACAATGGAAAGGGTGCTTAAGATTTCAATGACAAAGTCCCTGTCACTGACTGTGTCCAGCGAGTTTTCCGTCGGCTTAAGATCAAATGGTAAATCCGGGAGGTGCGCTATGTGCGTTTTTTGATATTTAGAGGCATCGATAAATGTCCCGGCCAAGGCCCCGGAACCCATCGTCAAGTTGATATTATTAAAGATAAAGGAAAGCCGTTTATCATCCCGTTTAAGCATTTCGACGAAAGCCAGGAAATAATCGGATAGTTTGACGGGCATGGCGTGCTGCAGATGCGTGAATCCGGGAATGATCAAATTTTTATTTTGAGAACTTAAATTGGTAAGGACTCGACAGAAATTAACAATCAGCTTTTTGAGATGGGAAATGTTATCCAAAGAGTATAGCTTGGTATCGAATACAACTTGATCATTACGGGACCGGCAGGTGTGTAATTTTAGGGCAGATTTCCCGGCCTTTTGTTCCAACACATGTTGAATATAGGAATGGATGTCTTCGAATTCGGGTTGGATGATGAAATCACCGGTCTCCATCTCGGCAAGAATTTTCTTTAGTCCGGTCTTGAGTTTTTTGTGCTCGGCGGACGTCAAGAGGTTTGCTTTTTTGAGGATATCAATATGGATGAGAGATCCAATACAATCGTATTTGGCCAGTTTATGATCAAAATGGATGGATTTGCTGAATTCTTCTACGAGGGTATGGGTCTTTTTACTGAATCGTCCTCCCCAGAGTTTGCTCATACTATTCCTTTTGATAAGAGGATTAAAAACTTTATCAGTTACTGAACGGCATGCCCCAGATGCGGACGAAGCCTTCAGACAATTTTTGGTCAAAAATATCTTTTTTCCCGTAAGTGGCTAATTCTTCCTTATAACGTGAATAGGGCGATTTCCGTCCCACAACGGTGCAACTGCCTTTGTAGAGTTTTAGTCTCACCAGACCTGTGACGTTTTCTTGCACCTTGTTAAAGTACTCATCCAGTTGTTTCTTGAGCGGAGTCTCCCATAAACCGTAATAAGTTAATTCAGCGTATTTTTGCGCGAGGGGTTGTTTATAATGCATGGTCTCGCGGTCTAACACGAGGCATTCGAGTTCATGATGGGCGGTATGAATGATGGCCCCGGCAGGGTTTTCGTAGATCTCCCTGGATTTAATCCCTACCAGACGGTTTTCCACCATATCCACGCGGCCGATACTGTTTTTCCCGCCGATCACGTTGAGTTTATGAATGAGGTCAACGGCGGAGTATTTCTGTCCGTCGATTTTGACAGGGATCCCTTGGGAGAATTCCAGTTCGATGTGCGTGGGCTTGTTAGGCGCCTTGAGAGGATTAACAGTTAATTTATATATTTCTTCAGGAGGTTCGATCCATGGATCTTCCAAAACTCCACATTCGATGCTTCGTCCATAAAGATTGATGTCGACGCTGTAAGGACTTTTCTTGGTAACATCAATAGGAATCTTCTTAGTCTTGGCATAATCCATTTCTTCCTCACGTGTCTTAAACTCCCAGATGCGGACGGGCGCGATAATTTCCAATTTGGGATCCATCAGTCTCGCGGTGACTTCAAAACGGACTTGATCATTCCCTTTTCCTGTGCAACCGTGAGCGATAGCCGGTGCTTTTTCTTTATGGGCGATGAGAACCTGGTGTTTGGCAATCAAAGGGCGGGATAAGGCGGTAGCCAGCAGATATTTGTTTTCATATATAGCTCCCGCTTTAATCGTCGGGAATATATAATTCTCGACAAATTCCTTCTGTAAATTCACAATATGCACTTTCGATGCGCCGGTTTTCAAGGCTCTATTTTTAATGGCCTCGAAATCTTCCCGCTGTCCAACATCCGCGATAAAGGCGATGGGTTCATACCCGCGCTCTTGTAACCACTTAATGGCACAGGAGGTATCTAATCCTCCTGAATAGGCTAAGACTATTTTCTTCATGAGTAGCTCCTGCGCTGTTACATTATTTTCTGAACATTTTCTTTACAAAATTCTAGAGGAGTACTTTGTTCCACAATTCAGAAATTTAGGTTACAAAGTACTCCAGTTAGGAATGGGTGTTTCCTAGTAAAAAAATTAAAATGGCTTTTTGTGTGTGTAGACGATTTTCAGCCTGGTCAAAGACAATGGAATGTCCACCATCAATGATCTCGTCTGTCACCTCCTGGCCTCGGTGGGCTGGAAGGCAATGCATAAAGATGTAATCACTCATGGCTAATTTAACAAGCTCTGCGTTAACCTGATAGTCATTAAAGGCAATGAGTCTATTGTGCGTTTCCTCTTCCTGCCCCATACTCACCCANNTCTAACCGTCCGAATTTTTCCTTGATAGAAAAAATGTCTGTCAGGGCCTGGCAGGGATGACAAAGGTCAGAAAGACCGTTAATGATTGGGATCGTGGCATGTCGTGTTAAGTCAATGATATCCTGATGGGTGTGTGTGCGTGCCACAATACCGTCTAAATAGCGGGATAATGTTTTTGAGACATCGGCGGTAGATTCTCGCACCCCTAAATTGATTTCCTCCGGCCCCAGATAGATGCAATGCCCCCCCAACTGCGCTATGCCGACTTCAAAGGAAACACGTGTGCGGTTAGAAGGTTTTTGAAATACAAGGGCGATCGTCTTTCCTTTTAACCTGTCATGAGAAAGTTCTTTATGCGTTTTCAATTCTTCCGTGAGATCCAAAAGGTTTGAAATTTCCTGTCGCGTTAAATCCTGGAGACTAATTAAATCACGTTTCATAATATATTCACCGGTATTATTTTATCCCGTCTATGAAGACAGTAGTGTTAATTTCTTTAGGGATTTTTCTAGAATGTAAATCGCTTTATCCGCCTGTTTCTTAGTCACATTGAGCGCAGGCATAAACCGTAAAATGTTTCCTTGGGTGCAGTTGATAATAAGGCCATTCTTGAAACATTCTTCAAAGACGGCCTTCCCTTCGACATTTAACTCAACGCCTATCATGAGCCCGAGACCGCGGACATCTGTGATACACGAAAATCGGCTTTTCAATTTGTTTAATTCTTTTAGGATGTAAGCCCCCATGAGTTTGGTGTTCTTTAACATTTTGTCGCTGAAAATGGCTTTAAAAACCCCTAAAGAAGCCCTGCAAACAAGGGGACTTCCGCCGAATGTGGAGGCATGCATCCCCGGTTTAAATGTGTCGGCTATGGATTCTTTTACGACTAGGGCGCCAATAGGTAAGCCGCCGCCTAAGGCTTTGGCTAGGACCATCAGGTCCGGTTGTACGTTATAGTGCTTGTAGCAGAACATCTCTCCGGTTCGTCCCATCCCTGTCTGCACTTCATCAAAAATGAGCAGGAGATCCTTTTGCGTGCAGATGTCCCGGATTTCTTTTATATAATCGTTCCCGGCGATATGGATACCGCCTTCTCCTTGGATGGGTTCAAGCATAATAGCAATCGTTTCGTCATCAATGGCTTCCTTCAGGGCTTGGATATTATTAAATGGGACTGTTGTGAATCCAGCCGGAAGAGGTGCAAATCCGTGTTGGTATTTTGGTTGCCCCGTGGCCGCTAAAGCCCCTAAGGTTCGTCCATGAAAAGATTTTTCCATAGTGATGATTTTATAGCGCTTCCCTTTTCCATAGGCGCGGGAGAATTTAATTGCCGCTTCACAACCCTCCGCCCCGCTATTGCAGAAAAATATCTTTCCCGGGAATGAGCAGCGGATGATTTCTTTCGCTAATTTCAACTGATGGGGATGATAAAAATTATTGGGAAGATGAATAAGCTTTGAAATTTGATCACGCACCGCGGACATGACTTTTGGATGGCAGTGTCCGACGTTATTGACTCCCCATCCAGGGAAGAAATCCAAATATTTCTTGCCGGAAATGTCGATCAGGTCCATCCCCTTGCCTTTGACAAAAATTCCAGGGGTACGTGTATACGTTGAGAGGATATATTGGTCATATCCATCTAATATTTGGTTTTTTTTCATAAGAGAACTTTACCTTCTATTCAGTCACAGATCGCCTTGCGATCAATGTGATTTAAAAGGAGTGCTTAAGCGTTAAGGATCTGTGTTCCGATACCGGTGTTGGTAAAGAATTCAAGTAAAAGGGCGTGCGGGATGCGGGCATCAATAATGTGCGTTTTCTTAACCCCGCCGTTTAAAGCTTCAATACATGAATTGACCTTCGGGATCATCCCGCTTTGAATGACGTTCAATTTAATTAGATTGGCTATTTCATCAACAGTTAATGTCGAGATGAGTGAGCCTGGATCTTCAGGATTACGCATGACTCCCTGAACATTGGTGAGCAGGACAAGCTTTTCTGCTTCAAGAGAGGTCGCGATAGCGCTGGCAACTTCATCGGCATTAATATTATGCGGTTGTTTTTCCACAGATATTCCCATAGGTGAGATAACCGTAATGTATCCGCGCTTCAAATGTGTGTCCAAGGCGAGTTTATCAATTGATGTGATCGACCCAACAAACCCAAGATCTTTGGCGGCAATTCTTTTTTCAACGTGAACAATGTTTTCATCGCCCTTGAGACCCGTGACATCGCCTTTTAAATCTCTGATTTCCTGAACGATTCGTTTATTCAGTTTTTCCAATTCTTCGCTGACGATTTTCAGAGTTTCTTTGTCCGTGATACGGATCCCTTCATGAAATTCGGATTTTAAACCAGATTCCTTGAGGCGGTTACTGATATGCGGCCCGCCGCCGTGCACGAGGATCGTACGGATGCCGACATAACTAAGAAAGACAATATCTTCTAATACATTCTTTCGAATAGTGTCATTTTCTAAGATGCTTCCGCCATATTTAATGACGAATACTTTCCGCCTAAAGGCATGAATATAAGGAATAGCTTCGATCAGGACACTGGCTTTTTTAATCTCATTTTCCATAGGGAATGATCCTTTATATTAACTGATTTTCGTAAGAATAATAGGGATGTTGCAGTGTCAGTATACCGGCTTAAAAAAATGGTTGGTTAAGTGTATGCCACATTGATTCTGACATATTCGTATGATAAATCCGAGGTATAAACAGTCGCTTGATGTTGCCCTAAGTTTAAGTCGACCATAATTTTGATATGCTTTTTATCAAAAGGGCTAAATTTAATTTTTAGATTTTCTTCACAGACCTTTCGGATCCCTAATGATCCTGCGGCAGCGGCCACGCGTCCCCAGTTAGGATTATTCCCATAAGCGGCTGTCTTTACCAAGGGCGAATTTGCAATGGCTAATCCGATATTCTTCGCCTGCTTTTCGCTCCGGGCTTCGCTCACAATGACTTCAATAAATTTTGTTGCCCCCTCTCCATCTAGGACGATCTTTTTGGCAAGATCGAGACAAACAAGATTGAGGGCATTGCAAAAAATATCAAAAGATTTTCCTGGATGAGTGATCGGTTCATTTTGAGCCTGACCGTTTGCCATAATGACCGCCATATCATTAGTGCTGATACAGCCATCTACGGTGATGCGATTGAAAGATAACTCAGTGGCTTTTTGCAGAGCCTGTTTCAGCATTTTGGCGCTTATAGCCGCATCGGTTGTGATAAAGGCTAACATAGTAGCCATGTTGGGGGCGATCATGCCGGATCCTTTGGCGCAACCACCGATGATAATTTTCTTTCCTCCTAAATTCACCTGAACTGTGATTTCTTTGAGTTTCGTGTCCGTGGTCATGATAGCCGTCGCGGCTTTGGTTGCCCCGGTCTTAGATAAACCTTGTACCAACGCATGAGCCGCATTCAGAATTTTAACATAAGGCAAAGGTTTGCCGATAATACCGGTGGATGAAACGATAACGTCTTGTTTGGGGATTCTTAACAATTTTCCAATCAGTTCCGTTGTTCGTTCAGCGTAGATCATGCCAAACCGGCCGGTAAAGCAGTTGGCGTTTCCGCTGTTGACGACGATAGCTTGGGCTTTGTGGTTGAGCAAGTGTTTCTGGCTGACAAGAAGCGGGGCGGCTTTAACAGAATTTTTTGTGAAAACAGCCGCACTGACGGCAGGGGTTTCACTGTAAATAAGGGCCAGATCAAGTTTGCCTGAACGCTTGATGCCGCTGGCTACGGCATTGGCTAAAAATCTTTTTGGTTGTGTTACGCCACCTTTAATAACCTTTATGGACATTTTAGACTAATCCCTCAGCTTCTTTAAATCCGCACATGATATTCATATTTTGCACCGCCTGTCCGGCGGCCCCCTTAACTAAATTATCAATAACACTGGTAATAACAATGAGACGGCTATCCGCGCTTATTTCCAACCCAAGGTCACACATGTTCGTTCCGGTGACATGTTTGATTTCAGGTTGCTGCCCTTTAGGAAGAAGGCGTACGAAAGGTTCTGTCTTATAAAATTTTTGATAAAGGCTATATAATTCATTGAACCCCATCTTCTCATTTATGTGCACATAAATCGTCTCCAAAATCCCTCGATTAATTGGGAGTAAATGAGGAACGAAATGAACATTGAGTTGGTGATTTGAAAATTTGGACAAATATAAATCAATTTCAGGGGCATGTTGATGATGGAGCACCTTGTAGGCTTTAAAATTTTCATTTACCTCGGTAAAGTTCAAGGAAAGCTTAGCCTTTCTTCCAGCGCCACTAACTCCAGATTTAGCATCAATAATGATAGAAGAAATGTCATGGCCATGAAAAGCGCTTAACGGGGCTAAAGCTAATAAAGCGGCGGTTGGATAGCATCCAGGATTTGAAATAAGTTGTGCCTTGACGATGTCTTGGCGATAAAGTTCCGGAAGGCCGTAAACAGCTTTTTTAAGATTTTTTGCGTCACCATGTTTAGCACCGTACCATTTTTCATAATCTTTAATATTTTTTAAGCGATAATCTCCGCTTAAGTCAACGACACGTTTGTTAGCGTTTAAAAGTCCTGGTGTAATTTCTAGTGAAGCCGTGTGTGGCACGGCTAGAAATATGAGATCACATAAATCAACCGCTGTTTTAAGATCAAACTTTTTGCAATAAAGGTTTGTACGACCGGTCAATTGTGGCCAAATATCGCTGAGTGATCCTTCGGTATTATTGGCGCTTACATAAGTGACACGGACATGGGGATGTTTTAATAAGATTTCAAGGGCGGTTAACCCTGAATACCCACTTATTCCGACAATACCAACTTTAATCATACTTTGGGATAGGTACATTTTACAGATGGTTCATGGTTAATATTATGATACAACTCATTGAGACGAAACAAATAGGGGCTTATAATAAAATAAAAAACCTATCTCGTCAACTCTTTTATCGAGGGAGATAGGTTTTTTTCTTTTAGAATTTATTTAAATCGTCAAAATTAATGCTAATTGATTGTCAATATTAATAGCCTATTGAAATTCGCTGTGAAGTTAACGCTTAACCCATTGAAATTTCTTTCTCGCTCCCTTTTGACCCGGCTTTTTTCTTTCTTTCATTCTTGGATCGCGTGTTAATAAGTCTGACTTTTTCAAAACAGATTTATTTTCGGGAGCGCATAATACTAAGGCGCGGGAAAGGCCTAAACGAAAAGCGCCAGCCTGTCCAGTACTGCCGCCACCGGTGACTGAAACATCGATATCAAATTTACCCAATGTGTTTGTAAGTTTAAGAGGTTCTAATATGATCAATCTGTCTGTTTCTCGGGGGAAATAGTTTTCAAAAGGGCGTTTATTAACATGTATGTTACCGGTTCCAGGAGTTAAATTAACTCGGGCAATAGAGCTTTTTCGTCGACCGGTGGCCCCGTATTTGACTACTTCAACCATAAATATTTCTCCTCTTTCTTAATATCAGTTTGAAAATGTTCCTAGATAATTCTGATTTATTTCTTGTTACGTATTTTATTTAATTTCAACAGATATTGGTTTTTGCGCTAAATGAGGATGTTGATCCCCGGCATAAATTTTTAATTTTGTTTTAATTTTATTGCCAAGAGGGCCGGGTGGAATCATGCGGGATACGGCTAAATGCATAGCTTGTGTTGGTGATTTCTGGAGCATTTCTTTCAAAGTCACCGTCCTTTGACCTGAAGGGTATCCCGTATATCTTTTATATTCCTTTTGTTGTAACTTTTTTCCTGTTACTTTAATCTTTTCCGCGTTAATAATGACAACCATATCCCCCGTATCTACATGAGGCGTAAAAATTGTTTTGTGTTTTCCACGCAGAAGTACTGCCGCTTTTGTCGCAACTTTTCCTAAAATTTTATCTTTAGCATCTATAAGATAGCATTTACGATCTATCTCTGGAGATTTGGCCATAAAAGTTTTTTGTATCATTTTTTTCTCTCTGCATTTATATAAATTTTGTCCGACTTAAATATGGAAGCCACAATATAGCATTATGTTAAAAATTGTCAATATTTTATTTTTGCATTTAAACTAGAGCTGATTTCTTCTATTTTATAACGCCCACATTCAACCTTGAAGTGCA
>DOGZ01000006.1 GCA_003528115.1 Candidatus Omnitrophota bacterium | reverse complement strand
AACTAACTTTAGCATTCCGCCTTTCTTATTGGCTTAAACGTTTAACGATTGCGGAAGTTCACGCGGTATTAAATTTAACGGTAATCTGGGACACGCACCTGTTCTCTCGTCATTGAGGAAATGGGTCCTTCTAAGTGGGGGCTGGGCTTGCGGGTCGAGCGAGGCGCGTGTTGTCAGTGATATAAAATTTTTAAACGTGGATGTCATTATGAAAAGCCAGTATCCTCCAGATCAGGATTTATTTTTATGGCTTAAACGCCCGACGATTACGGAAGTTCGCGCTGTGTTAAACTGGGCGCATAAGCGGGCTATGCGGACGGATATTTTTTCTTCAGATACGGCTAAAGATGTTAGAAAGGATTATTCAGACAAGCCGTTTGAGGATGTTGTGCGGCAGATTAATGGGAAGTCAAAATCGTATTTTAGGGTTATATTAAGGAAGGATCGGAACTGGTATTTGCTTTTGACGGACAAGCTGCATATTGAGGACATGCTTGAGATCGGCATTCGCGGCGTTGAAATTGACGGTGAGGAATATTTTATTCATTCGTATTTAAAAAAAGAGATGTTGAGTAAGCTAAGAAGAAAATTTTCATTAAGTGAGGATATTGTTAAGTGAATAAAAACCAGTTATTGAAAAAGTTATCCGGCATCGAATGGGATGATTTTGAAGTTAAGGAATCCCGAGCCGCGCTTCCTCAGGACATTGCCAAAACGATTTCGGCATTCGCAAACACTATAGGCGGGTATGTCGTGTTTGGAGTTAAAGAGGATGNNGCAAAATTGTTTTGGTGTTTCGCATTGAAGAAATGCCCCGTCAGGCCAAACCGATTTATTTTGGCGGAGATATTCGTAATTCCTATGTGCGTATAGCGGCCAGCACACAGAAGGCATCGAAATCTGAAGTTGAGCGCATGCTCCGGGAAGCGAGTGAGAAAACCAGCGACAGTATGCGTCTGGAAGATTTCGATATTGAAGATCTGGACAATGAAGCGATAGAGATGTTTAGAAACGTTTTGAAATTGGAACATCCGGATCACCCTTTTAACACCTGTACAAAAACTGAAATGCTTCTTGGACTGCAGGCGATTGATGGGTCTAAAAAGAAAAAGCATTGCCTGACCGCGGCCGGGCTTTTATTGTTCGGCAAATCACTTCGGATATTAAATCAGTTCCCGTCTTATTTTATCGATTTCTTGGTGATACCGGCCAAGCATGGGCAGGATGTTGAAACGCGTTGGGTTGAGCGGTACAGTTCAGAGCAGAGCATTATTCAGACGTACGTGCAAATTTATGATCGGTTAAGAAAGCGAATCCCTGTGCCGTTTGCTTTAAAAGCGGACGGGTATACGCGCAATGATGATCCACCATCGGTACAGGCCGCGCGTGAGGCGCTGGTTAATCTTCTCATGCACATGGATTATTTCGACGCCAAGGGCGCGGTGGTGAAGTGTTATGACGACCAGATTCTTTTTCGCAACGCGGGGTGTTTGAGATTTCCCATTGAGCGCATCGAACAGCATTTGACCGAACCGCGCAATCCGGTCATCGCCAAGGTTTTTCGTTTGCTGGGTTGGGCAGATCGTTCCGGTTCCGGCATTGAGAAAATCACCACAGGCTGGACGAGCATGGGCTATGACAAGCCCATATTTCAGGACGATAAACCTGTTAATATGTTTGAGGTGATATTTCCTTTAACGAAAAAGGGGAAGGGTACTGATCAAGTACCGATCAAGTACCATGCAAGTACCGATCAAGTACCGTACAAGTTGAATGCCCTCCAATTTTGTGTGAACCCCCATTCTTTAAAGGAAATCATTGATCATCTGGGATTGAAAAATCGGATGCACGTTTTGGTTGAATATGTGAGGCCGTTAGTTGACGACGGTTTGTTGGCTTTGACCATTCCTGATAAACCAAAGAGTTCCCGTCAGAAGTATGTGACGACCGAGAAAGGGCGGGGCAGCCTTGCGTCGTCTTAGGGTCCTTCCAGGCGGGGCCGGGCTTGCGGGTCGGGCGAGGCGCAGGTAGCCCGTCCGCAAAAAATAATTTTTGTCATGTTACGTTACTGGATATGAGGAATACCGACGTAAGGGCCTCGAAAATCATCGAAATTTGTAACATTGTAACGTTTGTCTAAGGAATTCTTTCATTTGCGGTCAGCAAAAGTCTCTCAATCGCGGCTTGTTGTTTTTGTCGATTTTTGATTTTCGCAATATCGATAACATCGTTGCCAATGAGCGTCGTGTCGGGTAAGAGGACAGCTTGCTCGACAAAGTCGCTCGGAAGGCGCCTTACGAGGCTAAGAAGGCGGGAAACGCGTTCGCGTTGGGCATTGAAATGTTGGGCGATCTTGGCGTGAGTGCAGGATGGATTTCCTTTAAGATAATCGCGATACTCGACGGCCTCGGCTAAAATGTTTTTGTTCCTGAATGCTCTTGGTGTTTCTTGTTTGTCGTCGTTTACGTCGAGAAAGAAAGTTACGGACCTCTTACGTTTGCGGTAAAGGTTCACAACCAGTTGAACCTCTAGGGGCTCGATAGTTTGATTTGTATTCGTATCGGGCAACCAAATAAATCTCTCAGAATCTTCATCGAGAGATAAGGAAAACCCTGATGTGGTCATCCCCGTCAGGGTTTTTTTATGCCCGCGTGTGTCAAAAATTTGCACGATTTTACAAACGTCATTTTGAATTTTCAAAGGAAGCGTTTAAATCCGTTCTGAAATCAGGCCAGATCCCTCCGGGACTACGCTGTTTTTTATCTTGATATCTCCGATTTGGCTTTTAGTTTCTTGATTCCAATTTCGTTTTTTCGAACTACAGTTCTGGGATGTTTCCGTGGAAGTAGCTCTATTTTGAGCAGGTGTAAACGCCATTTGACGGGACAAATGACGTTTCGGATTTTTTAAACTTCAACCTTAAATTTACGCAGTTCTATGCTATGATTTTGCCATGATCAAGCGCGAATTAGGTGTTGAACTAAAAGCCAATGCTAAGCAATATCCGGTTGTGACTGTAACAGGTCCACGTCAGTCTGGTAAAACAACCTTGGTCAGAAAACATTTTCCAAAATATCAATATCACAATCTTGAAGAACCGGATACCAGAGAAATCGCACAGGAGGACCCGCGGGGATTTTTGTCCGGCAAGGATAAAGGTTTTATTCTGGATGAAATTCAGCGTGTTCCAGAGCTTTTGTCATATATCCAGGGAATCGTCGATAAAACTAAAAAACAAGGACAGTTTATTCTGACGGGAAGCCGGAATTTTGAGCTCATGGAAACCGTGACTCAATCTTTAGCTGGACGAACCGCACTTTTATGTCTGCTTCCTTTGAGCATTAATGAACTAAAGACAGCGCATAGCGCATATATGGTTGATCAGTATTTGCTTAAAGGTTTCTATCCGCGCGTTCATGCGGAAAATTTAGATCCGACCAAGGCTTACCGTAATTATTATCAGACCTATATCGAGCGCGATCTTAAAGCGCTTATTCATTTGCGGGAGTTAAATCATTTTCAGAAATTTGTGCGTTTATGCGCCGGTCGGGTAGGGCAAATTTTTAATGCCAGCGCTCTGGCGGCCGAGGTGGGCGTTTCGGTCCCGACGATCAATTCCTGGCTTTCCATTCTACAGGAATCCTACGTCGTTTTCCTATTACAGCCGTATTATGCCAACATCCGAAAGCGGCTTGCGAAATCACCCAAACTCTATTTTTACGATGTCGGATTAGCCGCATATCTTTTGGCAATTGAAAATGAGACGCAGATGAGCCGTGATCCTTTGCGTGGCGCCCTGTTTGAGAATATGGTCGTTATGGAACTGGTTAAGTATCGGTTTAACCGCGGGCAAGACCACAATCTTTACTTTTTCAGAGACGAGCGTCATCACGAAATTGATGTTGTTATTAAGACCGGCAATATGCTCACAGGCGTTGAAATAAAATCCAGCTCTACCTTCCACGCCGATTTTCTTAAAGGGCTTAAATATTTTGAGAAACTTTTTAAAGGTAAAGTCTCCAGGTCAGTTGTGATCCATGCCGGAGATGAATATAAGGGGAAAGAATTTACGGTCTTAAATTGCGAAAACGCGACAAAGGCTTTCGAAAGAGGTAAACAATGACAAAGTCCAACTATTCCTATGAGGGGTCCTTCGCGCTTTTAACGGATTTGTATCAGTTCACGATGGCGTATGGTTATTGGAAATCGGGGGTGCATGAGCGGGAAGCGGTCTTTCATATGTTTTATAGAAAAAATCCTTTTCAGGGAGGCTTTGCGATCGCGTGCGGTCTTCAAACCGTTATTGATTTCTTAGAAAGATTTTCAATCGACCACTCGGATATTGCTTATCTGGCCACTTTAAAGGGAAATGACGGGCAGCCGCTTTTTGAGAAGGACAGTTTGGCGTACTTTAAGAGTCTGAAGTTCCTCTGCGATGTTGACGCCGTTCCAGAAGGCACGGGAGTTTTCCCGCACGAACCGCTGATTCGACTGAAGGGGCCGTTGATTCAATGCCAGATATTGGAAACAATCCTTCTGAACAGTATTAATTTCCAGACGTTGATCGCCACCAAGGCGGCGCGCGTCTGTTACGCGACGCAGGGAGAGGATGTCCTGGAGTTTGGTTTGCGAAGAGCGCAAGGGATGGACGGCGCCCTGGCGGCCAGCCGGGCGGCCTACATCGGCGGATGCGCGGCAACGTCCAATGTCCTGGCGGGAAAAATATTCGGTATTCCGGTCAAAGGGACCCATGCCCATAGCTGGGTGATGTGTTTTGATGATGAAAAGGAGGCGTTCAAGAAATACGCCGAGGCTATGCCGAATAACTGCGTTTTTCTTGTCGATACATATAATACGCTTGAAGGTGTTCACAAGGCCGTTGAGGTCGCCCGGCGGCTCAGGGCGGGCGGCCATGAAATGATCGGGATCCGGTTGGATTCCGGCGACTTGGCGTATCTCAGTATAGAGGCTAGAAAAATTTTGGACGCCGGGGGATTCCCTCAAGCGAAGATTTTCGCGACCAATGATTTGGACGAAAAGATCATCCAGAGCCTCAAAGAGCAGGGAGCCCAGATTAATGTCTGGGGGGTGGGGACCAAACTCATCACCGCTTACGACCAGCCGGCCCTCGGAGGTGTTTATAAATTATCGGCCATTAAGGATGAAAACGGCGTCTGGCAAAACAAGATCAAATTATCTGAACAGAGCGTCAAGGTCTCGAATCCCGGCATTCTGCAGGTGAGGCGTTATTTTGATGAGACAGGCAATATCGCCGACGCCCTGTATCTGGAGGGGACGGAGTTGTCCGGGGGATGCACGATCGTTGATCCAACGGATCTAACCCGACGCAAGAGGATTGGCCCGGATGTGAAATACGAAGATCTTTTGATCCCTATCTTCCGAAGAGGGAAGCGGGTGTACACCACGCCATCCATCCATGACATCCGCGTTTATGCCCAAGACAACTTGAACCGTTTTCATCCGGGAATTAAACGTTTCGTTCATCCGCACCAATATCCTGTCGGTTTGGAAAAGGCCCTGTTTGACCTAAAAACCAAATTGATTCTTAAAGAGCGCGGCGTTTCATTATAAAAATTCTCCTCCCCCACAGGCATGGATCTAATTTTCCTATGATCCGGTCTCTGAAGAGGGAAAAGGCAGTGGTCAATTAGCCCTCCGGAGGGCTAATTGAGCCACGGATTCTTGAATTCGTCCTCCGGAGGACGAATTCATCAGACGTCAGACTGGTTTACAGGACGCGTGCCATTCCAGTAAAATCGGGAATCTCCATCGATAGTTTTTTAGATTCCCGATTAAAGATTTCGTGAATGACTAAAAATCTCGACGATCCAATTTCCTTATGACCCGGCCTCTCATCAAGTAAGGAGGAACCTTATGTCGAACTCGCGTTAAGAAAAATAAAAAAAGAGTTTTTTGAAATAAAAAAGTCAGATAATGAAACGTGACTGATCCGGGTGGTATTTCTTATAATTTGAATAGATACATTTATTAGTGCGGTGTTGCCTAAATTAGGACGTTCGGGAGGAAAATATTCTCCATAAATTCCTTGACTTTTTATGACTATCTCTAATAATGAAGAAGAATTTGTGAAAATCAAATACTAGGCTTTAACTTAAAAGATAAGCTTATGGAACGAGGCGTCAGTGAAAACAAACAATCTTTTGGCTGTCCCTAACGATGTTGCGCGTTTTTTAGGTTCGACAATAAGACGCGTGGAAAATGATGTTAGGCGTCTTTTCCCATTCCCGAAATGTGTCGCCGGCCGATCCTCCCAAAAGCCTCCTGTCACCCAAAAGGAAAGTTATGCTCAAGCCCTTGCGACGAAACCCTTGCCGCCGGTAGGCCGCACAGAGGCATCGCCGGTAACCCCGGAAAAAATAACACCTGCCCCAATTCTTGAGAAAAAAACTGTTAGTCAAGTGTTTGGTTTGAAAGGTGTCGAATTTGAAAATAAAGCCGAACAAGTCAGGGCAGAAGTTTATTTTCGGGATCTTCAGTCATCGAGCAGAACGATACGCATGGAGGCCTTGCGTGAGATTAAAAAACTCTCGCGGCCAACCGTGGTAGCGGTTCTTGAACAGATGCTTTCCATAGAGCATGATACCTTGCAGATCATCGAGATCTTAAACGCTTTGGCTGGCATCGGCGATGAGACGCTGATTTCAAAAGACATATTCAAGGATTATGCGGGACGCCAGGAGTCTGGGATACGTTTGGCGGCGCTGCGGGCGATATCAAAATACCGAGATGAGGAAAGCTTTAATATCTTAACATCCTATATGAAAGATAAAGACGCTGAAGTGCGGCGGCAGATGCAAAATTGTCTCTGCTGGACATTCGGCGAGCGGTGTTTGCCTTTTGCTCTCAACGCTTTGCACGACGCAGACGCGAGTGTCAGGAAAGCCGCTAGTCAGATTGTGGGAGCCCTCAAATCGCATCAAGCCATCTCAGGACTCATTACGTTGTTAAGCGATCCCAAAAATGATGTCCAGGGAAGCGCCGCGGCTTCATTAAAGAAAATAACCGGAGAGGATTTTAATTTCAAGGTCACGGCCACGAAGAAAAACAAGGAAGATGCAATCGAATCCTGGCGGTTCTGGTGGCGTGAAAACCAGACAGAATTCGAACGCTCGAAGTCGCAGCATTTTGGTTCTTGAATAGGAATACGAACGAAAACATCGTAAAGGAGGATGGGTTATGGAGAAAGGATTATGTATAGCTGTCGTAGCGGTCTTTGCAGGTTTTGTTGGATATAAAATCGTACAGAAGAAAAATCCTGCGCTTATTAAGAATGCCCAGGAAGCCGTTGCGGACGCCGGCAAAAAAATGAAAGCGGTCCTTGATGCTGCGAAGGAATCCTTCTACGAAGGCTACGCGCAAGGATAGCGCTACGCAAAAGAACATCCAATTGGTACAAAAAAAAACTTATAAAAAATGTTCCGTCAAAGGTTGCCGCGGCAGAGCGCTAAGGGATGGGAAATGCCGGAAGCATGCGAAGCTTCTCCTCGCAGCAGTTATCGTGAAAAAGGAATCATCTGCCCTCCATGTCAAAGATGTCGTGTCCCGGATAAAGAAGTTAAGCGCCGCACATCATGAATCCGTCAAAGAGATTAGACTCAAGGACAAATTTTCTACTGGAATGAAACGTAAGCAAAAAACGGCTTGTTGTTCACACAAGGGATATT
The DNA here is from genome assembly GCA_003528115.1 of Candidatus Omnitrophota bacterium. Taxonomy (GTDB): domain Bacteria; phylum Omnitrophota; class Gorgyraeia; order Zapsychrales; family Zapsychraceae; genus UBA10174. The sequence continues at coordinate 140,214 of DOGZ01000006.1, read as the reverse complement.
TAAATGTGGTATGTTTCTGGGCGGGTACTTTGCTCAATGACGCTACCGCGTGTTTTCGCCCGCAAACGGCAGAATGATATTATGAGAAGAATCTGTATAGCAAATCAAAAAGGGGGCGTTGCGAAAACCACCACCGCCTTAAACTTGGCTTCGGAACTTGCCCGAGCGGGCAAAAAAGTTATCTTGATCGATATGGACCCCCAGTATTCATCCACGGCGGCTATCTTTGGTAACCAACACTTTGAATTTAATATTTATAATGTCATTGTCGATAAGATGGATATCCATTCGGTAATCCAGCATTCTGATGCTTTCGGTATTGATGTCGTGCCCAGTGACATTGAGTTATCAGGAGCTTCGTTACGGATCAACGAGCACATAGGCCGTGAAAAGGTCCTGTATCATTATACGAAGAAACTCAAATATGATTTCTTGATAGTAGATGCGCCTCCTTCTTTGGGGCTTTTGACGGTTAATGCCCTCACAGCCTGCAATGAACTTGTCGTCCCTATCTGTCCCGAATTCTTTTCCTTAAAAGGAATTAAGCTCTTGGAAGAGATTGTTGAAAATGTTCGGGAGGGACTCGGTTCGGATATCCAGATCACCGGTGTCGTGATCACCCGTTACCGCGAGCGTTTAGTGACCAATGAGGCCCGAGACGCGATCAGAAATTATTTCGGCAAAAAAGTCTTTGACGTTGTGATACCAGAAAATATAAAGATAGAAGAGGCCCACAACGCCCATCTGCCGGTATATAAGTATGATAAGAAATCGAAAGGGGCGGAAGCGTACCATCAATTGGCAAAGGAGATTATGCATGAAAGTTTTAGAAAAGGTTCAAGAAAGCAAGGAAATGGATACAAAAAAAAGAAAACTTATTGATAACCCGCTTCTTCAATCAACATTAAAATCATCGCCGCAGAAGTTGATGACGCCTGCAGTTGCGCCGAAGAAAACCATTCATCCATCCTTTAAGCCGACCAAAGACTCGCCGAAATATATTATGTCTCCTGACGAAGAAAAGGTGAGCGTTTTTGAAATCATCTCCGATCTGGAGAAGCAGCTTGACACCGCATTTAGCCTCAAGGATTCCCAGGAGAAGGAGATTCTGCACCTGAAGGAGAAACTCCAGGCGACTGAAGAAAAAGCCGGGATGTCTGAGGCAAAGCTTAAAGAGCTGAAGGGGCTCTTGGTTTCTCAGGAAGAGTTGAATTCAGAGTTGGAGTTCCTTGAGAATGACCGGCTTGATACAGTCGGAAAAATAAAGTCCATGGAAGAAACGCTTGAGGGAAGAGACGCGGTCATCAAAGACCTGGAAAATAAGATAGCGGCTCTTAGCAAGGAGGTCGAAGGTCGCGATACGAGAATTGAGCAAATTGAACTTGAGCTCTCCAGCACCAATAAGACGATTCAAAGCTTGCATCACCAAATTTCGCTTTTAGAGGACGAGAAAGACGCTATTTCCTCTAAACTCGAAGCATCGGATACTGAATTGAGCAGTACTATTACCGAAAGAGACCAGGCCCGGCGAGAACTGGAGCGGGCAAAAGAGAATCTTGATGAGATCCGCATCATGCTCGCCGATACGCGTACGCGGGTACGAGAGCAGTACTACAAAACCAAGAGTAAAAAGGTTTAATTTACAAATAAGGACACTATTCGCTTTAACGTTACACAGAAACGCATAAGGTAAACAAATTTCAGCAAACATCTGGCGGGCCCGCATTGCAAGATTCGCGGCGGATGGTGAACGTGCGGATGATTTCACGGTGTATCTGTTTTCTTTGCGAAGGGTCTGGTAGGTCAACCATTCATTTAAAGGAGTTTTCATATGGGACAGTTAGTCAAAGGTTTGGACGTTGGAACGATGAATCTGGTCGGGGCCGAGCAGAGCGCTGACGGCAAGATCAAGATGAAGCTGATCCGCCATACCTTTTTGGACATCGACGTGAATACATTTACCAAAAACATGTTAAAAAAACAGAAAGTTCAATACGCTGAACTCGGTAATAAGGTTTACGTTCTCGGTGATTCTGCCTTTGAGCTTGCCAACATTATGAACAAAACGGTGCGCCGGCCTATGCAAGACGGTGTCATCAGTCCCAATGAGGTGGATGCCCTTCCGATATTCGGACTTTTAGTAGACGCTGTTCTGGGTAAGCCTGACGAAAAAGGACAGGCCTGTTATTATTCCATACCCGCTGACCCTATTGATGCGAATTACAATATTGTATACCACTCTAGCGTGATTGCGGGGGCACTCAAGAACCTCGGGTATACACCTAAGCCGTTGAACGAAGGGCACGCGGTTGTTTTTGCGGAATTAGCGGAAAAGGATTTTACAGGGATAGCGATATCCTGCGGCGGAGGAATGTTTAACGTCTGTGTCTGTTATAAAACTATTCCCGCGGTCAGTTTCTCTACCAGCCGGGCCGGCGATTGGATCGATAAAAACGTGGCCCAAGTTCTCGGCATCAAAGTCAACCGGGCAACAGCCATTAAGGAAAAGGGGATCAATATCAGCAAACCGGCAAACCGTGAAGAAGAAGCCGTTGTTATTTATTACCGAAACTTGATCAATTACACGCTGACCAACATCAAGAATAAATTTGAAAAGGCCGAGCAGATGCCGCAGTTTCCTGAACCGGTAGATATTGTGTGCGCCGGCGGATCCTCCATGATCAAAGGGTTTATCGATCTGTTCAAGGAAGAGCTGAAGAAGATGAGTTTCCCCATACCGATCAGCGATGTACGATTAGCTGAAGAGCCGTTATACGCCACCGCGAAAGGATGCCTTTTAGCGGGCTTAAGTGAGGCTGAATAAAAGGTTTTAAGAAAGTAGATATGCGAAAAACATGGATGATGGAGAAAGAAGAGGTAAGGAATTGGTCGATGATGAACTGGAAAGGGTCAGAAAGAGATTATTAAAAGTAAACGAAAAAATAAAGCAATATTCCAACCTTCAAAAAAATTCTCGCCCCTTCGACGGAAAAGAATACACCCCTTCCAATGATCTTCTTGGCAAAGAGATTCCTATTGAGGAAATGCATGCCAAACTGCACGCCATCAATGAGTATGTTCGGAATCGTGCTTTAGGAAAAGACGTCGACCCTCCTGTTTTTGAAAGGCATTCACCACCAGTCATTAAAAGGCCCGCACCACCCCTTAAGAAGCTTTCTCGTGAGATCGTCATAGAACCGGTTCCTGAAATTGGCGAATCCCTGGAAGAGTCGAGCGAAATCGTCGCTGACGAAACAACCACCATTGAAATTCCTGAGTTGATGACCCGTGGGAGAAAGGAAACCGCGGCCAGACTAGGTGTCGGTCTTGACCTTGGGACGGCCTATATTGTCGCGGGCCGCGAGGTCGAAGAAAAAAAAGTTTTTGTTAAGAATGAGCGGAACGCCTTTTTGTCCGTGCGTTGCGATCAATCCACGAAGGAACTCTTGACCCGCCTTAAGGTTAAATACGTCTCCCTGCAGGATAAGCTTTATGTCCTGGGCAGCATGGCCCTGGAACTGGCGGACATTTTCGGACGGGAGACCCAGCGGTCTATGAACATGGGGATCCTCAACCCTTCGGAAGCGGAATCCATCCCGATCATAAAACTTTTGGTGCAAAACATCTTATGGCCTCCGCGGGAGGAGGGCGAGGTCTGCTGTTTTTCCATTCCTGCCCAGCCGATCGACCGCGACCAGGATACCATTTACCATCGGGGTGTTTTTGAAGGTATTTTGCGGAGTATCGGATTTGAGCCCATGATCATCGACGAAGGGTACGCGGTCGTCCTTTCCGAGCTGGAGGCCCAGGATTTTACCGGGATCGGGGTCTCCTGTGGAGCGGGGATGGTCAACATCTGCGCGGCCTTCAAGTCGATCCCTGTACTGTCATTCTCGATCACGCGCGGCGGGGATTGGATTGATAAAAGTGCCGCGACTGTCCTTGGTGTCCCCTCGAGCCGAGTGACCACCATCAAAGAACACGGCATGAATCTTAAAAATCCTAAAAATCGCGAAGAGGAAGCCATTGTTATCTATTACCGAAACTATATCCATTATCTTCTCGAGAATATGTCTCGTGTTTTCGGAAAAAGCTCGGGTACCTCGCAGTTTAAAGACCCCGTCGATATTATTTTTGCCGGAGGCTCATCGTTGGTCCCCGGCTTTCTTGATGTCGTCAAGGAAGAGATCAAGACAGCCAAATTCGGATTTACTCTTGGGAAGATCCTGCACGCCAAAGAGCCATTTACGAGCGTGGTGCGGGGGTGCCTGTTTAACGCGATTGAGGTAGGGAAGAAAAGATGATTCCGCGATTCACAAACGAGAGCGATGATCCCGTCGCCGTGTTGACGAGGCTGGTCAAACAGATCGACGGCATCCGCCAAGTCCGCAATGAGCTTGAAGAAGATCTCAAGAGGACAGAGCTGTCCTTGAACGAATTCATCGGGTCGATGGATGCCGTAGGTCAGCGCTTGAAAAGGATCAAGGCCGAGCCCTCAAGGGCTGCGGCGCCAAATCCACCGCCGGCCCCCGCCTCGCCGACAGGCATGACGCTTGACGAATTCAAAACGCATATGGGCTCCATCCTGCAGGGGTCCCTAGACGCGGTCAGCGACAAGCTCACGGATAAGATCGCGGCCATGCTGAAAGAGCTGGGGACTTTATCAGGCCCCGCACGCGAGATCAAGATCCGCGAGTATCAGCAATCGGGCGAGTATGACACGGTCGATTTCTCGTCGCTTTATAAGAACCAGGAAGTGCAAAGCAATCTTGGCGAAGTCGGCGTTGAAGAGAAGGAATCAAAGGGGATCGAATCAAGTCTGGAAAGGATTAGGCAGCTTAGGGGAAAACCTAAGCCGGGCAATACGCCAGAGGATAAGAAGGAGTAAAAGATAATGGATATGCATACGGCACATACTATTGATTTGGTGTTGATGGCATACGCAGCTTTATGCCAAATCGCGCTTATATTGATCGTACTCGTAACTTACGTATGGTTTCCGCGTAATTCAGAAATAATTTCTGCCGAGGAACTAAAAAAATTAAAAGAAGAGATTACCCGCTACCAGATGCAGCCGGCGCGTTTGGAAGAAGAGATGCAGCGGTTTAAGGCAGAGTCGGCAAAGGTTAAGGGTGAAGATCTATTGCTCAAAGAAAAAGAAATCCAGCGGCTTACCGCGGAGCTCAAACGCGTAAATGATACGCATCAAGAGATTACCCAGAAGCAGATTCAGTCGGCGCGTTTGGAAGAAGAGATGCAGCGGTTCAAGGCGGAATCGGCAAAGGTTAAGGGTGAAGATCTATTGCTCAAAGAAAAAGAAATCCAGCGGCTTACCGCGGAGCTCAAACGCGTAAATGATACGCATCAAGACTATGAAAAGCACATCGCAAAACTTAAAGAGGTCACGCCGGATATAGACGCGATGGAAGTCTCGCTTAATGAGGAGAAGAAAGCGCTGCATGAGATAAAATTGCGCGCTCAGGAGGGCAAAATGAAACTTGCGCTTTTAAATGAAAAGACAAAAGATGCCGTCGAGTCTATCGCTCAGTTTGCGCAAGGCAAGGAATTTGATGAATTCCGCAAGTCCATTCACCTTGATGAAATAGTCCAGAAATATGAGGGCGAAATCAAGGATCTTAAGATAGAAAACATGGAACTCGAGAAGAAACTTGGGCGCACTGTTTAGAGTTGCAATGAGCAAGTTGGGCTTGAAGCGTTGTCGAAAATTACAAGCCACGCATTGCAACGCTTCACGGCATCGAGAAATATTTGAGATTATGTGTCAAAAAAGTATTTTTTAACAAAGCAGTGACAGTACCGTGTCAACTTAATGATTAATAGTGGGGCACGGTACAACACTGCGCCTTTTCTGAAAAAATATCCATTAATAATTAATTCGGCGGCGTGCTAGGAGCTAATCGATGATTTTTTTTAATCCAGCCGGTTGGTTTTCCAATTGTAAAATACCCCACAAACTTCTAGCTATTAGTTTCAGTTTTTTACTTCCAATCGGCGTTATGTTGTATTTAATTGTTCAAAGCGTCACGGGTGGTATCCAATTTGCGACTTTTGAAAAATATGGAAACGCATATCAACGGCCGCTTGAAGAATTTCTTTATTATCTTGGAAGGCATGAAAACTTGGTACGCCTTTATTCTGAAAAAAATGAACGCATTCAGGAACAAATCTTGAATGTGGAGGCCGAGATCGATAAGGCAATTGTAAATCTGGAAATCATCAACGATAAAGTCGGAAAACAACTTCAATTTACCGATGAAGGGTTGAAAGAACGCAAGCGCGACCATTTTCGCGTGGAAAATGTCAAAGCCGAGTGGGAAGGCCTCAAAAAGAACTATTCAACCCTGACGGCGGATGCTTCTGTTGAACAACATCAGCATTTAGTCACAGATATTCGGACAATGATTACGCATTGCGGCGACACATCCAACTTAATTCTGGATCCAGATCTTGACAGTTATTACTTAATGGATTCTACGTTATTAATCCTTCCCCAGACTCAAAATCGACTTATCGATATGCTTCGTGATGGCGAAAAAGCTCTAAAAGATGGAGTTCTCACAAGAGAAGAGCGACAGCAATTGGTTATTAATGCCGTTCTCTTGAAGGAAGCTGACCTAACCCATATTGTGAGGGATGCGACAACGTACCTGAATGAAGATAAAAATTTTTACGGGGTTAGCCCAAGTCTGCAAAAAAATATTCCACCAGCACTTCAAACCTATCGGCAGGCCACGCAAAAGTTTATCGAATTGGTGACTCACATAGCGAACTCAGAAACGATAGATCCATCGTTCCAAAAAGATTTTACATCGGTTGGTTTTGAGGCAATAGAAGAAAGTTTTCGCCTTTGGAATATCGCCGTGGATGAATTGGACATACTGCTTGCAGCACGCATTTCTTATTATGAACATTCACGTTTTCTTACCCTGAGTTTGGCGCTTGTGTCTTTAATGATATCTGTTTTGCTTGTGTTTTTTATTACGAAAGGTATTTTAGATCCGCTTCAGGAATTGATGATCGCGATAGATAAGATTGGCAAAGGTAATTTGACGTCGCCAGTGAGTGTTAAATCACAAGTACACGATGAAATCGCTGAATTATCTAGAACCCTTAATACAATAATCAATAATTTAAGAAGCGTCACGGCTTCCCGGAATGAGCTGGATAATGAAATTATAAAACGACAACAAATCGAAGAATGCTTGCGTGCCAGTGAACAGCAAAGCCGTTCTGTTATTGAAACGGCCAAGGATGCTTTTGTTTCCATGAATGAGGAGGGAACGATCATAGATTGGAATCGTGAAGCAGAGCGTATCTTCGGCTGGACCCGCTCGGAGATTTTGGGGAAATCGGTGGCAGAAACAATTGTCCCTGCCCAATATCGTGAGGCGCATAAAAAAGGGTTACAAGGTTTTTTTAAAACAGGAGAAGGGAAAGTCTTTGGAAAAACGTTGGAGCTTTCTGCCCTGCATCATGACGGCCATGAATTTTTTACAGAAATGACTATTTGGACTGTCCGAGCGAAAGGTAAATATCAATTCTATGCTTTTATCCGTGATATTACTGAGCGGAAACTGGCAGAAAAGGCTCTTAAGGAAAGCGAAGAGTTGACGCGCAAAAGCCAAATTAAGTTTAGACTGCTCCTTGACAGCTTGCCTCAAAAGGTGTTTTACAAAGATAATAATTCGGTTTTCGTCGCGTGCAACAAGGCTTTCGCGCAGGATCTGAACCGTTCTTTTGTTGATATTATAGGAAAAACTGATAATGATTTTTTCTTCAAGGAATTGGCCGAAAAATACAGGTCTGATGATAAACAAGTCATGGAGGGAGGCACGACACAAGAGTTTGAAGATCAGTATGTGCGGGACGGAACTGAAACGATTATCCAGACCGTTAAAACGCCGGTCCGAAATGACAACGGGGAAGTTGTTGGGGTCATGGGAATCTTTTGGGATATTACTGAACGCAAACGAGCGCAGGCAGAGTTGGGTAAGGCACATCAGTCGCTTGAAAACGCTCATAAGCAGCTCCAAGACTCTATGGTGCAAATAATACAAGCGGAGAAATTGATCGCGCTGGGAGAACTGACGGCCGGTATTGCCCATGAGCTGAACCAGCCTCTTAATGTGACCAAGATCATTTGTCAGGGGATATTACGCGATATTCAGAAAGGCCGGTATTCGGAAGAAGAGGCTAAAAACGATTTACCTCAAATCCTGAAACAAATGGATAAGTTGGCAGAGATCATCTTGCATATGCGTATTTTTACCCGTCGCAGCGATAAAATGGGATTGGAAAAACACGATATTAACGCGTTGGTGAACGATTTATTGAGATTATTAAGACAGCAGTATAAAGACCACAATGTTGATCTTGTCGAAAACTTTGCCGTTGATCTTCTCCCTGTCTTAGCTGATCCGATTCGCATTGAACAGGTGTGCCTCAATCTTCTCGGTAATGCCCTTTACGCGGTCGAGCATTCAGGCAAAAGCCAGATGAAGATCGAAATAAAGACATATCCCGCGTTGCCCCCAGGGAAAAATGTTGTCCTCGAAATTGCCGACAACGGAATCGGCATGACCGACGACCAGAAAGGTAAGCTATTTCAACCGTTCTTCACGACAAAGGCGCCGGGAGTCGGTACAGGTTTGGGGCTATTGGTGAGCAAAAAAATAATAGAAGAACACGGAGGCAATATTGAAGTCAGTAGCCAAGAGGGAGTGGGTTCTGTATTCAGGGTGTTTTTGCCTGTGGCAGGATAAGCAGGCCGTTATGAGCTTTCATCTGGCCGCTGATGAAAGGCTGTTCTGACCTTAGTTTTGATTGACAGGCCCGGGATGGCGGAACAACTAAAGGAGGAAGATATAATGCAGCGTGAAAAAGTACTTGTCGTTGAGGATGACGCCGTCGCTCTTAAGGTGCTCGTTAAATTTCTTACCAAGGAAGGATTCGACGTTGTTGAAGCATCGGACGCTAAGGTAGGTCTCGAAAAAATTGATGCCGAAAAACCGAGTATTGTCATAACTGACCTTAACATGCCTTACGGTGATGGTTTTCAGATTATCCGACATGCAAAGAAAGTCGTACCCTATTCCCAAGCGATCCTGGTCACGGCATTTGGCAATATTGATACCGCGATTATGGCGCTGCGTGAGGGCGTGCTTGATTATTTAAAGAAACCCATTGATTTGAATGAATTGGTAGAGGTTTTAGCCGTGGCGAAGGATAGGATTCGTGAAGGGAAAGAAACTAACTTTTCTCCGGTTCTTCTAATTGTAGAAGATGATACGGAGACGCGGGATATTTTGGGACGAGTGATGGAGAAGGAAAACTGGGAAATCTTAAAAGCCAAAGACGGCCAAGAGGCGATAAGTCTTTTTAAGGAACATAAGGTCGACTTATTAATTCTGGACGTCAAAATGCCGGGGAAAGACGGCTTAACCGTTTTTCATGAGCTGCGGGTCTTAAGTAAGGATTTTGAGGCCATCATGGTCTCAGGTTACGGCGAAGAAGAGATGGTTTTAAAAGCATTGGAGGCGGGCGCGATAAATTTTTTGAGAAAGCCTATCGATTTGAACCAAATGCATCTGTTTCTACAAAAAGCGCTGGACGCGTTGAACTTGAAAAGGGCCTTGAAATATCGTTCATTCGAGTTTGACATGGTCAGCGATATAATGAAATGTTTTATAGGCGATAGGGAGCTAATCATGGGGTTCCCCGTTCCTTCAAACACCTCATTATCTGATGCCGGTCGGAGGTTTCTTGATCTCGTACCGGCGGGGATCGTTTTGGTGAACAAGGCCATGGATGTCCTTTATGCAAATAAATCTGTAACCTCGACCGTGACAGGCGAGATGAAGAAACTCGATGAACCGTTACTAAAGGGACTTGAAAAGATACGTATCCTTGGATTAGCCTACGGGCAATTAAAGTCTGTTATCGAGGAGGCATTTAAAAGAAAAGAGGGAATGACGGAGACTATAAAAATCGGGGAATGGGCATATATAGTTTTGGTTAAATTAATTTTGATTGAAGGTGAAAAACGAGAAGAAGCGGTCCTCCTGGTCATCAGAGGAGAAAGATCATAATGGAATTTTCGGAAAATAATCAATCTAAAGGGTTGGACAGCAATCAAAACGCTGCCATCAAAAGAACCGTTTTGATTGTCGATGACGATATCCTTATTAGCGAACAGCTCGCGAAAGAGCTAAAGCGAAACTATTTTACGACGTTTTCGGCGGTTGATGGCCGAAGTGCTTTGGAAATACTAAACCGCGAAAAAGTCGACATCCTCATTCTAGATGTAAATCTTCCGGATATGAAAGGGATCAAGTTGCTTGAAATAGTCAAGAAAGAGCAACCGGACTGCGAAGTCATTATCATTACAGGTTTTGGTTCTGAAGAAGTGGCCATTCAGGCCGTAAGACGAGGAGCCATTGATTATATTGAGAAGCCCATTGGCAATCAAGCATTAGCCGCGGCTTTAGGCAGAGCTGAGGAAAAACTGGCGAAGACCCGGGAACTGGCCTATCAAAATACGATCCTTCTGGTTGATGATGAGAAAGACATGGTGATCTTACTCAAGGGATTTTTAGAAAAAGAGGGATTTCTGGTCTTTGGGGCATTTACCCCAACCGAGGGGCTTAAAATCATCGAACACAATAAGATTGATGTGGTAGTGACCGATATAAAAATGAGAGAGATGGACGGAATCGAACTCTTCAAACGCGCCAAGGGGCTGTACGCTGATATTGAAGGAATTGTAGTTACCGGCTTTAGCGACGGAGATTTGGCAATCAAGGCGCTGCGAGCTGGAGCCAGCGATTATATTACCAAGCCCATTGATTTGGAGGGATTTTTGTTTTCAATTAATAGGGCGATTGAGCGGATTAATCTGAATCGCACCCGGCTTTATCGGGCGCGCGAACTTAAAATCAGCCAAGAAATTACGATGAAAATGAACGAAGAGTTAGAGCGCAGAATCGAAGAGCGCTCCAAAGAACTTAATAAGACGCAGACCCAGCTTTTTCAGACTTCCAAACTCGCCACCCTTGGAGAAATGGCCGCCGGCCTGGCGCATGAGATTAATCAGCCCCTTGGCGGCATTTTGCTGGTGGCGACCAACTTCCGTAAACTTATGGAAAGGCAAAAACTGACCAACGCCGAACTTGAATCAGGCATAAAGGATATCGAGTTCTCCGTTAAAAGGATGTCCCGGATTATCCAGCATATTCGCATTTTTGCCCGTCAGGAAACACTTACCTTCGCGCAGATTGATGTGACAGAGACCATTGATTCGGCTTTGAATTTATTAGGAGAGCAGCTTAGACTTCATGAGATTGAGGTTGCCAAAACCATCGAGCCTGATTTGCCCAAAATACTAGGGGAGCCATTCCAGCTCGAACAGGTGTGGATTAATTTAATTAGTAACGCCCGCGATGCTATGGATGAAAAACAGAAAAGAATCGTGGGAGGAAAACTTGCCGTTGTCGGGTACCGTAAAAAATTTATCATATCAGTATCCCGTCAGAAAGAACCGAAGGGAATCCGTGTTTCGCTTACGGATAACGGTATCGGTATAAGCGAGGAAAATAAAAAAAAGGTCTTCGATCCCTTTTTTACCACTAAAGAAGTTGGAAAAGGGACGGGACTGGGTTTATCGATTTCTTACGGTATCATAGATGCGCATAAAGGGAAAATTGAAATAGATAGCCGGCAAGGCGAGGAAACAACCAGTACAGTTTATTTGCCCTGTTAGAAAATTAGTTTTTGGGCAGGATTCACCTCCAGAGGATTAACGTATGGCGAAGATTTTGGTGGTAGACGATGAGCAAATAATTAGAGAACGGATGAAAAGTCTCTTAGAGCTTGACGGCTATGAGGTTTTTATTGCCGAGAGCGGCCAACAGGGCCTCGCGGTTTTCAATGAAAAAAAGCCCGAGGTGATTGTTACGGATATAAAAATGCCCGGCATGGATGGGATTGAACTTTTAGAAAAAATTAAAGCCGTGAGCGCTGAAGCCGAGATTATCATGTTGACCGGGCACGGCGGCATTGAGACCGCCATTTCTTCATTAAAAAAGGGCGCATTTGATTATATGACCAAACCGGTTGATTTTGACGAGCTAAGTCTGAACATCAAAAGAGCGCTGGAGAACCAAAAACTTCGTCAACAGGTGAAAACCCAGCAGGCTCAGCTTTTGCAGGCAGCAAAATTGACCGCGGTCGGTGAATTGGGCGCTGGGGTCGCGCATGAAATGAACCAACCCTTAATGGCGATCTCAACACACATGGAATCTCTTTTGATGAACAAAGACATCATCAGTCATCCCGCGCTTAAAGAAAAAATCATCAAGATTAAAGACCAATTTGTCCGGCTGGGCACGATTGTTAAACGGATCCACGATTATTCCGGCAGCCGCAAAGAAGGGTTTATTGAAGGAGATGTCAATCGTCCTATTACCGATGGGGTTTTCCTTTTAGGGCAACAACTTAAAGATCATAATATTGCGGTAACGATGAATCTTGAAAAAGAGCTTCCCGCCATTCCCATCGACCGGTATCAGATTCAGGATGTGGTTATTAACTTTTTAGTCAATGCCCGCGATGCCGTGGACGAACACTTTAATCAAAAAGAAGGGGGCACCATCGACATCGTTTCCAAAAAATTAAAAGACGGCAAAGGCATCCTTACCGGGATTATCGACAACGGCATCGTTGTGAAAACCGGCACGGAGGAAAATATTTTCGACCCCTTTTTTACGACGAAAGAACCCGGGAAAGGGACGGGTCTAGGCCTTTCCGTTTGTTATAACATTATTAAAAATCATAACGGCTTGATCGGTTTTACGCCGTTGAACAACGCGAGGAAGATTTTTTATTTTGTGCTCCCTATCGGAAAGGATAAAATTTTATCCACGGATGGAGAACTCGCTGAATCCCTGAAAGGCGAATGGAAACTTTTGTAAAACTTGGAGGAGGAATCATGGCAAAGGATATATTAAAAAGGCGGGTTTTGCTGGTCGATGACGAAGAGGCCATACGGGAATCGCTGGGTGAATTATTAACCGAGTGTGGATTTAATGTCTCTCTGGCGGATTCGGTCGATAACGCCGTAAAAGTCCTGGAAAACGAAACCGATGTCGAAGCGATTATCAGTGATTTAAAAATGCCTAAAAAACCGGGCATCGAATTGCTGAGGTATCTTAACGAAACGCAGAGAAAAATTCCTGTCATTTTTCTGACGGGATACGGAACGCTGGAATCCTGTCAGGAAGCCGTACGCGAAGGCGCTTTTGACTACATCCTTAAACCCATTGACGATAAGGATAAGGTTATTTTTCCTTTAAAGCATGCCGTTGAGCAGTTTCGGCTCGAGAAAAAAAATAAAGAAATGCAACTCGATATCCTGCGCATGGCCGAAGAGCATCAGGCGTTGGTCGATCAAATCCTCAATGATGCCGAGGCGAAAAACAAAGTGCAGGAAAGAATCGGCGCGATTGTTAATAAGTGGAAGAAAGCGTAAAGAAAAAATAATTTAAAAACTTGACAAAAATAAAAGGTCGGCTATATTCTTGCATGAGCATATATGCATATATAAAAGAGGGCAAATGATCAAAAGATCCAAAAGAAAAAATATTTCCTTTGGAGTTTTATGTATAAACAAAGGAAGAGTCGCGGCTGTCAAAAAGCAGATGAAGACGGATGTGGTTATGACTAAGGTCGCTCAGACTTTCAAGGTGCTGGGGGATCTCACAAGGACGAAAATCATATTTGCTCTCTTAGAAGAGGAATTATGTGTGTGCGATATCGCCTCACTTTTAGGCATCAGTCAGTCCGCAATCTCTCATCAGTTGAGAGTGCTCAGAAATATGAGTTTAGTAAAATGCCGCAAAGACGGAAAAGTCGCTTACTACACCCTAGATGACGGGCATATTAATAGTTTGTTTGAGGAAGGATTAAGGCATGTGACGCAGGCCTGATTTTTTTTAGTTGTATATATGAATATGTGTGCATATATAATAGAAGCAAGAAACATGAGAGGGCCGGTGGCGAATCGGATGGAGAACAAAAACCGCGAAGCGTCATCGGCATAACAATGTCGGGAAAGGATATTTTCTATGGAACAATCGATTTTAAGCGAGCTCGCTGTAAAAGGAGATTGTAAGGTGCTAAAGATTGCTGGGGACAGGGCAATCAAAAAGAGATTGCTCGAGATGGGATTTGTGAAAGGAACTGAGATTTATGTCGAGAAAGTGGCGCCTTTGGGTGATCCCATGGAATTAGTTCTTAAAGGGTACCATTTGTCTTTAAGACGCGATGAAGCAAAACATGTGTTTATTGAAAAATTATAAGAGGGGGGACACGGTATGCCGCTAACCTTATTAGGTATCGGTGAGAAAGCGAAGATCGTGAAATTAACCGGGCATTCAAACTTGAGACAGTATCTAACAGAGCTAGGATTTTTATTGGGAAATTCTGTTGAGATCCTTCAGCAAACCTTCGGCAATAACCTTATTATCAAATTAGAAAACACAAGAATGGCGTTAGACAGAACGATGGCTCTTCACATTCATATTGATATGATTGAAGGAGGAAGGCAATGTTAACTGAGACCACCTCTGAAAAGAAGTCTAATGTGGAACAGAAAAGAAAGATAATCAAAATCGGTCTTTGTGGAAATCCTAATTCGGGGAAAACGTGTATTTTCAACGCGTTGACCGGAAGCCGTCAGCATGTCGGGAATTGGGCGGGGGTAACGGTTGAACAGAAAGAAGGGAAGGTCAATTTTGGGGAGTATGAGATAAGGGTTGTTGATCTCCCGGGGACATATAGTTTGACAGCGTATTCTATCGAAGAGGTTGTTGCCCGGGATTTTATTATTAAGGAAAAGCCGGATGTGATCGTCAATATTATTGACTCAACCAACCTGGAACGAAATCTCTACTTAACAACACAATTAATTGAGCTTGGGGCCAAAACGGTCATCGCTCTTAATATGCATGACGAAGCCGAACACAAAGGGATCAGCATTGATAAGAAAAAACTCGGTCAGCTTTTAGGGATGCCGATCATTCCTACGGTTGGTAACAGGGGTCATGGGATTAGAGAATTACTGGGAGAGGTTGTTGCCATCTATGAGAAAAAAGAGCCTTTGGTGCGAGACCAACAGATTAACTACGGCCATGAGGTAGAAGAAGAGCTCCAAAAGATTCAAACAGAGATCAACAAAGACAGGGGATTACTTGACGGATTCTCAACCAGATGGCTTTCCGTAAAACTCCTTGAACGCGATGATGAAATCGTTAAGGAAATTCGCAGCACCTTTCCAAATCAAGACGCCATTTTGAAACAGGTTGAAAAAAGTCAAACTCACATTGAGATCCGGTTGAACGATGAAACCGAAATCATCATGGCCGACAACCGTTACGGATTTATTAAAGGACTTCTGCAAGAAGTCTATCGTCATCGAAATGCTGATCGACGAACGATATCGGATAGGATCGACAAAGTCATGACGAACCGCTTTCTAGGCGTCCCGATCCTTTTTGGTTTACTTTGGGTGATGTTTCAAGCGACATTCACCGTAGGCTCTTATCCCATGGAATGGATTGATGGTCTCGTGGGAATGATCAGCAGTTTTTTTACCAATATCATCCCAGAGGGCCTTGTTAGGGATCTTGTTGTCGATGGCGTTATTTCAGGAGTAGGAGGCGTTTTGGTCTATTTACCGAATATCCTAATCCTTTTCTTTTTTATTTCCCTTTTTGAAGATACGGGTTATATGGCCAGGGCCGCTTTTATTATGGACAGGGTCATGCATACCATCGGACTTCACGGAAAATCTTTTATTCCGATGATTATGGGTTTCGGGTGCAACGCCCCCGCGATCATGGCGACAAGAACTTTAGAAAACAAAACAGACAGGATGATAACGATTTTGATCAATCCATTGATCAGTTGCAGCGCGAGGCTTCCCGTTTATGTTCTTTTAGCCGGGGCTTTCTTTGAAGAAAAGGCGGGGAATGTCATATTCGGGATTTATGTCACGGGAATTGTTCTTGCCATTCTCGTTGGTCAACTTTTTCGAAAAACTATCTTTAAAGGTGAGGCCTCGCCGTTTGTTATGGAACTCCCGCCGTATAGGCTTCCTTTGCTTAAAAGTGTCCTCATTCACATGTGGGAAAAAGGGTCCATTTTTCTAGAAAAAATAGGAGGGATTATCCTCGCGGCTTCTATCGTCATATGGTTTATTTCGGCATTTCCTCGAAACGTTGAGTATTCAAAAAATTATAGCGAGCGCGTCGCCTCTATAGAAACCCAATATGACAGCCGTATGGCCACGCTAAACAACCCGGAGGAAATAGAAATTATTACTGCTGAGAAAACATCCCAGATTGACACAATTCAAGCTCAGCAAGAAAACGAACGAATATCCAAAAGTTATGCTGGCCGGATCGGTAAATTTATAGAACCTGTTTTAAGACCTTTGGGTTTTGATTGGAAAGCCGGGATCGCGTTGATAACAGGCATAGCGGCGAAAGAGATTGTCGTCTCTACATTTGGCGTCCTTTACCAAACCGGCGTAGAAGAGAATGAAAAGAGTGATGGATTAAGAGAAGCTGTCAAACGAAATATGACGCCTCTCACCTCCTTAGCGTTTATGTTTTTTACCCTTATTTACATCCCATGCCTGGGAACAATGGGAATCATGTACCGCGAACTTGGTTCAGCTCGATGGACACTGTTTGCGGTTGTCTATGGCATCAGTCTGGCTTGGATAGTGGCGTTCATCGTCTACCAGGGAGGATTGATTTTAGGTTTTAAAGGTTAAAAGGGAGTCGCAAGATGGAAATTATTATTTTAGTCATAATGTTCACCCTATCGATGACATTTATTATTAGCTATATCAGGCGGACTATCAAAGTTGGCGAGCTGTGTCAGAATTGTCATTCACATCAATCGGCGTGTAAAAAATGTGATCCTTCCCATGAGCCAAGGAAGATTTAAGCCTGCCCGCGGCGGGAAGGTTAGAACCTGCTTTTTGTTAACGCGGTTTTCGTAGCATGGCCGGACAAACGCTCCCTCTAGTGCGCCGTCAAATTAATTGCGGACATTTTCAGAAAAGGCGCAGTGTTGTACTGTGTTCCACATATTAACAATTAAGTTGACACAGTACTACTGAGGGGTGACGCTCAGTGCGGGTCGGTCGAAAAGTTTTGATTTAATCCCGTGATGATGGACAAGTTTGCCGCCCTGATGGGCAGCACTCAAGAGGATGAGGAGGCCATACGAATAAATGAGCAGGAAAGAAAGTAGAATGACGATATGAATTTTTCTGGAAAATACTTTGTTCAGCCGGGAAAAGGACAAAACATAAACAGCCCAGATCCCTGTGAGGATGCTAAACACGAAGCGGCATTGTAAGTTGAGGCGATCATGGGCCTCAAGCGTCTCAAGGGCATCAGGAAGAAGATTTAACGTTTCGCTGGCCGCCTCGCCCGTCGAGATGGACAGAAATAAGGTGAGCATCCCCAGTCCCATGAGCAGGAGGGAAGCCGCGTAAAAGGCTTTGGACAGCCGTTCAAAGGTTAATCCCAGGACAATGAATAAGGGCGCCGTAAAAAATAAGGCAATCGGGAAATGAACAACAAGCACATGAAGGCTCGCGTGGTCACTTGATCCTATCGAGAGGAGGTTAAGAAAGTTGTGAAATAAATTCGGTAGCGTAAGTTCCATCGGTATGATTCATTTTTTTAAAAGTTATATTAGCGTAGTACAAATGTCGAGTCAAGTATTAATAACCTTCGTTGACCCCGAACTTCTAATTAGAAGTTAAGGATTAACAACCATCGAAAAAAAGGAGGATGAGATGAGAGTGTTGAGGATTACAGTAGTGGCCATGATGATCTTGGCATGGGTGAGCCTGCCTGTTTACGCCGACTCAATCGAAGAGTTAAAAACCATGATTCTGCAGTTAAAGGATGACTACGAATCGAAAATCCAGGCCTTACAAGCGAAGGTTGACCAGTTGGAGGCCAATCAGGAGCTGAAGGTCAGTGATAAAGTGGACGAAATCAGGGACCAGATTAAAGAGGAAGTCAAGGCGGAAACCCTGAATGTTGAATATGTCGGACGGCGCCAGGGGCCCGTGGGAAGCGGCGGCCTTCTTGTCCGAAACCCTTTTGGTTTTGGGGATGTAACCCTGGGCGGTTATTTTGACACGGAGTATCGCGATTTAGCGAAAACCGATTCAACATTTCAGCAGCATCGATGGATTATCAATATCGGCGCGGCCATGCATGACAAATTGAGATTTAATTCGGAATTGGAAATTGAATACGGCGGACCGAATACGCCCAGCAGTGACGGCGAAATCAAGGTTGAACAGGCCTACGGAGATTACCTCATTAACGAAATGGTTAATCTTCGGGCAGGCGCGCTTTTGGTTCCCTTCGGGCGTTATAATCTTTATCATGATTCTGATTTGCAGGATTTATCCGATAGACCCATCTTGGCTAGAGATATTATTCCGACAACCTGGACAGAAGCCGGTTATGGATTTTTCGGTGATATGAATCCCTCTATCGGAAGTTATGAAGATTTATTGTTGAAATATGAAGTTTATGTTGTCAATGGTTTAGATACCGGATTTTCTGACACAGGTATGGGTGGGGCGAAGAATAGCCTTAAAATCGACAATAACGAAGGCAAGTCCATAGTTGGTCGTGTTAGTGTAGAGCCGATATCGGGCCATGAGGTGGCTTTTAGTGGTTATTGGGGCGACTACAATAAGACGGATGATAGTATTTCAGGAATAGGAATGGATTGGTTATCGAACTGGGGTCCATTGGAATTTGTCGGTGAATATGCGTATTTTGGAGTCGAGGAAAGCCCAACGCTTTCCAGCGATTTGGCCAATTTCTTCCAAGGGGCCTACACCCAGTTCAATTATCATTTTTGGCCGGAGTTTTTGAATAACACATTTCTGGGGAGCAACTTCAAAGATCCGACCTTGACCGCCGTCACGCGATATGATTGGGCGCTCATCAGCGATGATTCGGACGCCGGTAATACGAACAATCGTGAGGATAGATGGACATTAGGCCTCAACTATCGACCCATCGATAATGTTGTCTTTAAATTTGAATATCAGTGGAACCGCACAAAGAGTGAAGTCCTGGAAGCAGGAAACAATGATGGATTTATCACCTCTGTCGCCATGGGATTTTAATCACATCGAATCATGAAAAGAGTCCACTTAAACACTCTGTGTATCTTCGTTTGGGTGATCTGCAGCCTTTTCTTTTTTTGCCGCTTTTCCATCGCTGAAGAATTGATCGCGACCGATCAAGCGTTAAGGCAGGTTTTTCCTAAGGCTTTGGCTTTTGACAAAAAGATTGTTGCTTTGTCCGAAGAGCAAATACGGCGCATTGAAGAAACCGCCGGCGTGATTTTTAGCGAGGGACATTCTGTGAAAGTCATCGCGTATTCGGTCAAAGAGGGGGCGCAGGTTGGCGGTTATGCCCTGGAAGATACAGTGAAAGGGAAGTGGGGGGGTATCCACTATCTGGTTGCCCTCACCCTCGAGGGGAATGTTGTCGAAGTGGTTATTTTGGACTATAAAGAAATCAGGGGGAAGCCCATTGCGAAACGGCGTTTTCTGCGTCAGTATCTGGGGAAAACAGCGCAGGATCCCTTACAGGTGCGCAAGGATATTGACGGCGTGACGGGTGCCACGATTTCTTCGCGTTCGCTGACAGAAGGGGTACGTAAACTACTGGACGCTTTTCAACTTATCAAATCCGATTTGGATAAAGTGGGCGAAGAAAATGCCGCTTTGACCAACATTTTTGATAAAGGATAAAATTAAAATGAAAGAAATATGAAGGCAAGCATGTTTAAAATTAAGGGAATTTGCTTGTTTTTAGCTTTGGGGGTATTCGTTCAGGGCCATAGTGTCAGTGCTGCGAGTATTCATGATGAGGAAAAGGAGGTCGGCGAAGAACGTCATGAAATTGATGCTGGAAAGAAAATCAGTGATATCTTTCACATGGGGGCTCAAGCGCGTGTGCGTGGCGACTTTGTTCGAAATCAGCTTTTAAGCGACTTTGGCTTTAGCCCTGATACACACGATGAACAAGTCGTCTCGAGGACGCGGCTAAATCTGTCCGTAAAGCCGATGAAGTCATTAGCAGGCTTTATCCAAGGCCAATTCTATACGCGGGAGAATCCCGACGATTACTCTGAGGTGAATCTATATCAGGCGTATGTTGAATTCTCCGGCATGGAAAATCTTCCCGTAGGCCTTAAGGTTGGACGGCAGGAACTTTCTTACGGAACGTCGTTCTTTTTAGGCCCGAATGACTTTTACGAGGGGCTTGTTTGGGATGGGGGAAAAATCAAAATCGCTCCCAAAGACAATTTTTGGGTAGATTTAATCGGCGCCCGTTACGTTAAACTCAATGAAAATACAAGCGATAACGAGCCTGCTTTATACGGCGCTTATTCGAGTTATGAACTAACGCACGATTCGGCTGTTGATTTATATTTCTTTTATCACAAAGGCGGTTTTCAGTTTTTTCATACCGACCTTCCGGCTAGTGATAAATGGTTTACTTTAGGAACAAGATTAGCCGGTAAGACTAAGGGTGGATTTGATTATGAGATAGAACCGCTCTATCAATTTGGTAAGATTGAAAACTCCGAGCGTTTGGCTCAGGATACTATCAGCGCCTATGGCGGGCATATCGAGGCAGGTTACACCATGGATTCTGAACATAAGACCCGTATATTTACCGCTTACGCCTTTGGAAGCGGAGACAATAATGCCCAAGATAAAAAATTTAGGGAATTTCACGGTAACATTTACAACGATAATTATCTGGTGGGTGATACCAGTCTTATTCCAGACCTTAGCGGTATTACGGTGGGCGACGCCAGAGCCAGCGGTATGCATATATTCGTTGCGGGCCTATCGCTGGATTTAACCTCCAAGTTGAATTTGAATCTGGATAACCATTATTTACTTTCGGATAAAACGCCCAATGGGATAAGCAAGAATCTGGGGGATGAAATCAACCTCATCACGACATACAATCTTTTTGAGAACTGCAATATCATTGCCAGCGCGAACAGGTTTTTTACCGGAAAGTTCTTCGAAGACGCAACCGGATCTAAAAAACCAATTGATTACTTTTATGTACAAACACAAATCGAATTCTAAAGGATGAAGGTTGAATTAAAAATCATCGGCATGGATTGCGCTGAGGAGATTGCCATCTTAAAAAAAGCTGTCGGTCCTTTGGTCGGGGGAGAGGATTGTCTCTCTTTTGATGTTTTGAAAGGGAAAATGACCGCGGAGTTGGAAGACGAACGACTTGTCGAGCAACTATTTAATTCTATCCAAAAAACCGGCATGGAGGCCGTTTTGTGGGAGAAGGTTTTATTCGAGAAATCACACGCGTCAAAATCCCGGGTTTTTGATAAGAAATTTGTAATGACAGTCATATCTGGGACATTTCTTCTTTTAGGTTTCCTCTCACAGGTATATTTCCATAAAAATATTGCCGATATTATCAAAGGTAGCCATGAACAGCATGTCTTGCCGTTATTAAGTATAATTTTTTATAGTCTCTCCATCGCTTCGGCGATCTGTTTTGTTCTTCCCGGGGCTATGTATGCCATTCGAACGTTAAGTCCGAACATTAATCTATTAATGACGATTGCCGTGATCGGCGCCGTGATTATCGGCGAATGGTTTGAAGGCGCGACGGTCATCTTTCTTTTTGCGATTTCTCTTTATCTGGAGTCCTGGAGCGTTTCCAAGGCGCGTCGCGCGATTGAATCCTTGTTACAGATTTCTCCGCCGGTTGCGCGTTATAGGACTTCAGACGGCATCGTTGCAGAAAAACCTGTCGAAGAGATTCCTCTTAATTCGACTGTTCTGGTTCGACCGGGGGAAAAGATCGCTTTGGATGGGACAATCACTCAAGGAACGTCCGCGATCAATGAAAGCATGCTCACGGGAGAAGCCGTCCCTGTTACCAAAACGATAGGGGACAACGTTTACGCAGGGACCTTGAATGAGGAAAGCTCTATTGAATTTAGCGTGACCAAACCAGCAAGCGACACCACATTGGCGAGAATTATTCGAATGGTTGAAGAAGGGCTGGATCGCAAGGCACCCAGCGAACAATGGGTAGACAAGTTCGCGCGTTACTATACACCTTTTATGCTGCTGATTGCTGTTGTCATTGCTACCATACCGCCTTTATTTTTGGGGAATTGGTCAAAATGGTTTTATGATGCCTTGGTTCTTTTGGTCATCGGTTGTCCTTGCGCGCTGGTGATTTCGACTCCCGTTAGTATTGTGGCCGGGTTGACCCGCGCGGCCAGAAACGGAATTTTAATTAAAGGCGGTGTCTTTTTGGAAGGCATTGGTCGAATGTCGGTTTTGGCCTTGGATAAAACGGGGACGATCACGTATGGAAAACCTCAAGTCGAAAAGATTATTCCTTTAAATGGGAATACGGAAACCCGACTGCTTGGACTCGCCGCGGCCTTAGAACAGCACAGCTGCCATCCTTTAGCGCGGTCCATTTTAAAGAAGGCAAAACAATCACAAATTAAATCCTTGGCTTCAACGGAATATACCGTTCTTCCCGGGAAAGGAGCTTACGGGTTCGTTGACGGGAAAAAGTACTGGATTGGCAGTCATAAAATGATGGACGAACTCGGTGTTGAAACCGAAGAATTTCATACGCTTGCAAAAAATCTTGAAGACGAGGCGCATACCATTGTTGGGATTTGCGATCAGGAACATATTTGCGGCATCATAACGCTGAAGGACCAAATCCGAGCGGATGTCAAAGATATTGTTCGAGAGCTTAAAGTTTTGGGAATTCAAAAAGTGATTTTATTGACGGGGGACAATTGGCAAACCGCCCAAGCGGTCGGAAAATCCCTGGGGATGGATGAAGTGCATGCCCAATTATTACCGGAGGATAAAGTCAAAATTATTCACGATCTTTCTCAAAAATATAAAACCGGCATGATTGGTGATGGGATTAACGATACCCCGGCTTTAGCCTCTGCCCACATTGGCATTGCGATGGCGGGGATGGGAACGGACATGGCAATCGAAACTGCGGATATCGCCTTGATGTCCGATAACATTGAAAAAATTCCTTGGTTAATCCAACATTCCCATCGGACACTTAAGATTATTCAACAAAACATTGCCTTTTCAATTGGCGTTAAAGGACTTTTTG
This sequence comes from Candidatus Omnitrophota bacterium, assembly GCA_003528115.1. Lineage (GTDB taxonomy): Bacteria > Omnitrophota > Gorgyraeia > Zapsychrales > Zapsychraceae > UBA10174. The sequence continues at coordinate 116,920 of DOGZ01000006.1, read as the reverse complement.
TCATTCTTACATTTGTAGGGATTTCAAATCTCTGGATGGCGATTGCGGCGGATATGGGGGCTACTATCGTCGTTGTTTTTAATGCGCTTCGATTACTTCGATAGGGATTTTATAACATTAAGGAAAATAGGCCCGCTGAAACAAGCGGGCTTATTTATTTAACCCGGATTTTTCAATAGATACCATTTCCAAGACAAAGATATTGAGGTAAGCTAATAGCTATGGAGTGGTTAGAAAGTTGCAACCTTCTGCGCTTGTTCAGCGTACACAACAGTACGCCTCGCGGAGTTTATCCCGAGCTTTTCCCGGGACTCCTCGGTTGCGCCTCGCATTTCATCCAAACGCGAAAGTCCTAAAAGGCTCAGCATGTTTACAAAATTTCTCAAACGCGGTATTTTGGCCGTTTCAATCCTTTTAATCATCAGCTCTATTTTTGCGGGGTCATACTTCCACCTTTTCGATAATTATGAATTGGGCACCCTCGATTTGCGGTTTCGGTTTCGTCCCCATATCCCAGCAACAGATAAAATTGTTATTATTGAAATTGGCAATGATACCATCGAAAAACTCGGTCGCTTTCCCTTGGATAGGGGGTATCACGCAATGCTCATCAAAGCCCTTTCCGAATTTGGCGCCAAGGCCATTGTCTTCGACATTTTTTTTAGCGAGCCCCAGAGAGGGGATAACGAATTACAGGAAGCCATGCGTTCTGCCGGGAATGTCTATTTGCCCTATGTTTTTGAAGTTGTCCCTAAAACGGAACGGAACATGCTTCAGGCCGTTAAATATTCCGCGCAAAATTTAGAAAACCTCACACGTCTCGCCAAGGGGACAGGGCATATTAATATTATTCCTGATTTTGATGGAAAATTTAGAAGAGTCCCTTTGTATATTCGCTATAAAAAAGATATGTACCCTTCCATGGCTTTCTTAGTAAGTTATGATTATTTGGGATTGGGCCAGCACAATAGCCGTCTGGTACCGGGAGGGCATTTCGCGTATGGCTCTCACCAAAAAATACCATTGGATGAAAACTCAAACATTATTATCAATTTTTCCGGGAAATGGGGAGGCGAGTGTCAACACTATTCATACGTAGATATCCTGCAGTCGTATAAGGCCCACACCACGGGAGAAGAAGGCCTGCTGGATCTCAATGTTTTTAAAGGCAAGGTATGCCTGGTCGGTTTTACGGCAGACGGAACAACGGATTTGCATTCAACCCCGCTCGAGTCGCTTTACCCTGCTGTAGGGATACACGCGGAAATTTTTAACTCGATCATCAATAAAAATTTTATTACAAGAGAATCGAAGGCAGTCAATTTGTGTATCCTTTTTCTTTTGGTTCTATTTATCTTTGCATCTTCTACCAAGACTTCTCCTCTGCGGGCATTGGGAATTCTTCTGGGAGTCAATTCTATTTTTGTTTTATCGTGCGTGTTGTTTTTTAATATGCGAGGCCTTTGGATCGACATCTTTTATCCCATGTTCATTACCAGTCTTCTTTATTTTTCCTGCACATTGTTCAAATATATTATGGAATTTAAGGAACGCATTGTCTTGGAAAAAGAGCTGCAAATTGCCAAACAGATACAGCAAAGTTTCCTCCCCGCGATAGTGCCTACGATTGCGGGATTTGATATGACTGCGGCTATGCTTACTGCCCGTCAGGTAGGGGGTGATCTCTATGATTTTTTTGAATTTGATGAGGGGAAATTCGGGGTGTTGATAGGGGATGTCACGGGGAAAGGGGTCCCCGCCAGCCTTTTTATGGCCATGGTCACGAGTTCATTTAAGTTTTTTGCCAAGCCGGAGATTGCCCCGCAGGAGGCGTTGCGCCATTTGAATGAAAAAATTATTCAAGAATCTTCCGCGAATCTTTTGGTGACTCTTTTTTATGGGGTTTTTGATCTTGACAGCCGGGTCATGGCGTATGCCAATGGCGGACATGTTCCTGTTTTATATTTAGCTAAAGATAAAAAACCAGTTTTTTTAGATGTGGCGGAAGGATTGCCTTTAGGGATGATCAAAAGGCCTTATTCGGGTAATCAGGTAAAATATGAGCAAGGCGACATCTTTATTTTTTATACGGATGGGATAACTGAGGCTGTCAATGCCAAATCCGAGATGTACACGGCCGAGAAGCTTGCGTCTTTAGCGGATGCTCACCGGGATTTATCAGCGCAACAACTGCGCGAGGTGATTGAAAAAGATGTAACAACATTCGAGTCAAAATCCAAACAGCATGACGATATTACCCTGGTCGTTGTTAAAATTGTTTAGGCCGTTAAGCTATCCATTGTTAAGGCAGATTATTTTTATTTTGCGCAGATGGGATATTTTGATATACTACCGCCTTAATTAAAACCGTATGGTTAATGTTCTTCAGCAAGCCCAAAACAATCCAATGGCCTCAACAATAATTCTTAATGAAACCATTCCTTCAAAGATGGCCCTTGTGCCTGATTTTATTTCTTCGGCGGTTGAAAAGTTGCGTCTTCTGCCCGTGAAGGAAAACGACATTTTTAACATAAAGTTTTGTTTGCATGAAGCAGTCGTTAATGCCGTTAAGCATGGGAATAAATTGAACAGTGCTTTAGGTGTCCATGTCCTCATCAAAATTGATAAAAGCCAATTGACCCTGGAAGTGAGTGACCAGGGAGAAGGATTTGATTATCGTGTCTTACCGGATCCCACCACGCCGGAGAATATTATGCAACATCAAGGTCGCGGGATATATTTAATCAGAAAGATAATGAATGACGTGAAATTCTTCAGTAAAGGACGAACGATTAAAATGATTAAGTTGTTTGAAAGCAAGGGAGGGGAAAGTGAACATAAAAATTGAGAAAATAAACGATAATGTCATTGTTAAATTGGAGGGTGAACTCAATATGAATTATTCCAATATGTTGCGGGAGACCTTTAAAAAAATTTTAAAAGACGGGAATATCAAGGTTTTAATTGATTTTGAAAAGGTTGGCTTTATTGACAGCTCAGGGATTGCCACCCTTCTCGAGATGTTTCAAAATTTGGAAAAAGTCGGCGGGCGCATGCGCTTATGTCATGTCAATAAAAGAAATATAGGTGTATTTGAGATTACCAAAGTGCATAAGTTATTCGGTATTTTTGAGAATCGCGAAGATGCCTTGAAAGGGCTATAAAATGGCATCAGATTTAAAATCGCTTGAGCAAAAAGCCCAACAGCTTCTTGGGGAACATAAGTATGAAGATGCGGGGGATTTATATTTTCAAGCTGCCAGGGCCTTTCAAAAGGAAGAAAAACATAATCAGGCGGCGATTTGTTTGGCTGCCGCGGCAAGCAGCCTGGCGCTTATGTTTGGGCAAAAAACATTTCAGCGTATCGCCTACCTTTATGAGGAAGCCGCCCGAGAAGCAGAGGTTTCCATGGATTTAGAGTATGCCTCCATGCTCTATAAATATGCGGCAGTCAGTTATGAGCGGGATCATGATTACCTTGCCTATTCCGAATGTTTTTTTAGGTCCAAAGAATCTTATCGAAAATTTCTATTCTTTGATTTGTTTCGTGCTTCGAAGAAAGATGATAATGTGGAAATTAAGTTCAACCTCAAGTTAGTTGGCAGGAGATTGGTTCCCCTTATAACCTTGACCTTTTCTTCCCTCGTATGGGGGCATGGTGAGCGACCTCACCGTACAGCGTTTTTCGGCTTTTTGTTGGTTCTCTTATGCTCGGTGTTATATACCCGCGGACACCTTAGCAGGGACAATATGATCATAAAACCTGATTTATTTCAGGCAACCTATTTTAGTTTTACCACGTTCACTAAAGTGGGCGCTGAATATGTAATTCCTATTGGATTTAGTAAAGCGGTTGCCGTTATCGAAGCTTTTAGCGGTCTTTTTATTTTACCTCTCTTTCTTACCGGCCTTTGCCGCAAGTATCTCAGGTTTTAAGAGATGATGACTTCGGCAATTTCAACATTCGTTAGTCCAAAGCGGCAAGCATCATTATCCCAATGATGCCAGATAGTTGCCCATCCTGAGTTAACGAGGATATTTCTAACTTTAAACTCGATTTCCCTTAATAAAAATCGTATGAAACTACTTCAACAATTTCAACATTTTTATCAAGTGAAAATATAAATTGACAACGCGGACGTTTTTATATAAAACATTACGCGCCACCCGCTTTAAACTGTGTAATTTAATTTTTCAATCTGTTCTATTCAACATTTTAAATTAAGACATGCCAGTTATGCCTAACGAGTACTTAACGACATCGCAAGCGGCAAAGATCTGCGATGTAACACGTTTTACAATTCTTAATTGGATCAAAAAAGGTAAACTTTTAGCTGTTTCCACCCTTGGCGGGCACCAGAGAATACCCAGAGAAGCCATCCTAGTTCTTCTCAAGAAAGAAAGCCAATCGATTAAACAAGAGCCCACCGAATCCGGTACTGACTCACCAAGCGTGTCTTGTTTGGAATCAAAGGAAATTACTTCAGCAGACCCTAAATATCTTGCCAGGGACTATCCTCAGAGAAAAAAAGTTCTTAAGAGGATGGAACAAAACGCGGTGGCGGAATCCTCAAACGTCCTTATGTCCGCGAAAAAGGACAAAATTAATGAATTTTTTAGAGAAAGGTTTTATTTATCCGGCAAACATTTCGCTTCGGCGAAGAACGCGCTCTTAAAAATTTTCACATAGAAAAATTTTCTGAAACTAAAGGATAAAGTTGAACTGGATAACGAAAGGAGAAAGTGAATGGTACATATTATCGGCGGAGCGGTTGCGGCAGTTCTTGGACTCATCGGGATTATAGGATGGTGGGATAATTTCGGCGATTTTCTGCGGGGATTCCTACCTCTGGTGCTTTTTATCGGAGGACTTATCGCGGTCAACACCGGGATGAAACTCCAAAAGGACAAAAAATAATATCTGCGAGGTATCATGATCGGTAAGAAGGAAAAATGTTTTAGTCCTTGGCTCGGATTCTTGGTCATCGTTGTGGTTTGCGTTGTCATGGCGGGCGCGATTTTCATTGAATTCAAAGGCACCCGTAAGCATGGTAAAGCGCATCGCAAGGCGACACCCAAGAAAGCCGCAGTGCAGGCGGCTTTTCCGAATCCATCAACGGACGTTGATGCTGCCAACAAATTTGTCTTTTGATAATTTGACGACACTCATAATGCCAGTGCCATTTTTTTCGTGGAGGTCAGTAATAGATATTTTCAGAAAGAGCGAAGAGTTGTACCGTGCCTAACTAATCATCATTAAGTTGACACGGTATTGTTATGTGAGAAACTCTACCGGGAAAACTAAGCAACAAATTTGCAATAGACCGGTTGGGGACGGACAGCGGAGTTTATGTGATGGATGAAAACAGAGGTCAATTTTGTAATCAACCGATCGGTCCCTGGATTGCCGGCGTGGCTCTTATCTGCGTCATGTTAGTTTTTTGGGTTATGATGAAGAGGGAAGATATCATTCAAGGGGTTGAGATGGAAAAGGAGCGCGTGCCCAAGGTCACTTCTCCTATTACCGGTGAGCCGTCCTTCCCCAAAGCGGTTACGCAGGCCGCCGTGAACAGTCCACAATCTGCCGGGGATTATGCACTCGCGGGCATCACTAAGGCAACACCCTACGGGAATATGCAGCTTGTGGCCAATTCATCACACAGCGTTTTTCAGAATTCATTGAAAGACGCTGTTAATGCTGTCATCCCTTCCGTGTGTGACGTGCATGCCCGAAGAATTGTTCGTTCACCCGGCAATCGGCAAGCCATCGATGCGCAAAATTTAAAATTTATCCCTTCGTTTGACGGTAGTGTTGATAAATTTATTGAAAATAAAGGATACGAGAATATCGGCGCGGGCGTCATTGTTGATGAACGAGGATATGTGCTGACGAACTGTCATGTGACCCACGATGCAACGGATATCGTTGTAACAATCTTTGGTACGCCTCCCCGTGATTATCACGCGGATATTATCGCGCAGGATCCCGACAACGACCTGGTCCTTATTAAAGTCAAAGCCGACGGCCCATTTCCCGAAGCGAAATTAGGGGATTCCAGTTTCAGCCAGTTAGGTGATTATGTCATCGCCGTGGGCAGCCCTTTTGGTATTGAGCAGACAGTTACCAGCGGGATTATCAGCGGCATACGGAAATCCATCGCGATTGAAGGTGTTCGGTATAAAAACCTTTTTCAGACGGACACGCCCATAAACCGAGGATCATCCGGAGGCCCCCTTGTTAATTTAAGAGGAGAGGTTATTGGAATCAATACGGCTATTTACGCGCCGACAGGAGTTTTTAGCGGGACAGGGTTTGCCATACCGATCAATGACTGTAAAGATTTTCTTGCGGAAAATCTCGGCAAGAACTATTCATTCCCAGTTGATCAAAAAGGGATGCTGGTCGGAGACTTTAGGGATCTTAATAAGACGCAAAAAGCCCCAATTCCTGTTCATTTTGGGATTGAGGTCATGCCGGTGGACGCTGTCATAGCGCGACAGTTCGGGATTACCGAGCGGCAGGGTGTTTTAGTCAATAGAGTTATTGACGAATCTCCAGCCAGTTTTGCCGGTATCCAACGCGGAGACATCATTGTCGCGGTAGCCGGTGTGCCGATTACCGGGAAAGACGATATTCCAAAAATAGTCGCGCATTTTAAGACTGGGGACAACGTCAACGTGCGTGTCCTTAGAAACGGTAAGGTCGATGAGGTGTTAATAAAATTACAATGAACACAAAGTCCAGGGCGAATCCTACATTTAAAAAATTTCAAAAACAGGTTAAAGATTTTGCGTTAGAAAAGCCGTGGTATTTTGCCGGTATCGTGGTCTTCGGGATCATTGTCTTTTTCCGATTATTATCTTCCTTAGAGATCCTTCCAGAGAAGCAGGAACCAAAGGAAGTGACAAAAGGCATGGTTATTGAAAAAGGAGACAGCTTGATGTGGGTCGGTATGGAGCTGGCCCCTCTTTCACGGAGTATCAGGAAGGAATTCAATATCCAGGCTAAAATCAAAGGGATGTTCGTTATTGATGAGGGAAAACAATTGGCCCAAAAATACGGAGTAAAGACCGGTGATGTTATCGTCGCCATTGGCCGGAAGCCCGTTGCGACGGCCCGTGCCTTTGTCAAAGTGGCTAATAGTGTTCAATATACGGAAGGAATTCTCTTAGACATTAATCGGGATGGAAAGACTTTATATATAGCCATCCCCTTCGAATATCAATACGGCCCGCTTTTAGGACCAAATAAGGGGAGTTGGCAGCTTGGTTCGCCGTTTTCTGGAAAAGTGTTTCAGTACGGTCCTGTTTTTAAGTGATATTATCAGTTCTTATGAATTGCTGATGTCGATATATCAGATGAGGAGAGAATTATGGTAAAGAAACCCCAAGAGAAAATCATCAAGACATTCTTTGAGGAATTCACAGCGCGTGTAAGAAATACCGACTTAAATACTTATTTTATTTTTGGCGCAATTGTTTTTGTATTAGTCGTCGGTGTGTATGCCCTATTCTCACCTGGATCCCAGAATTCAAGACTGGGAAATCCCGCCTGCGGGAAAATCGTTGTTGCTACGGACGGACCGTCTTTGGCTTCAAATGTATCCGCGACATTGTCTGAGGCGAGCTTCTTTTTGGTGGTCGATCCTTTGTCAAGAAAACTCGTTGAGGCCATAAAGAATCCTTATCGTGGCGCGGAGCCTAATCCTCAGATCGCGTATTTAATAGCCGGCAAAGGGGAGGAAGCCGTTATCGTAGGAAGCATAGACCAGCAAAGTTATAACATTCTTTTGCAATTCGACATACGGGTGTTTGGCGGGTATCAAGGTCAGACGCGCAATGTCATCAAGCTTTATCGGCAAGCCCGGATAGCACAAGTACCGCAACCTACGGCGAATATTCCCCAAATTTCACCGATAATGCAAACGCCTCAACCGACTTGGGGCAATGCGCAAGCAGTCCACGGGCAAGGAACACTGATGATGCAGCAAAATGTCGCACAACAAGCAACACAAACTGGTTGGGGAATGCAGGATATGCAGGGCATGGGAATGAACAATTATTTCTGCCCAATTCCGAATCGAATGCAGGGCGGCGGCATATATGGTGGGGTGCCAGCCGGCTGGGGAACACAGGACATATACAACAAAGGCGTGATGGATGGTATGGGCATGGGGAATAATTTTGCTACGGCGGGGACTCAGGCCGCTTTTGGTTGGGGGCAACAGGCTTTTGTTTGTCCGAATTGTAATTGGCGAATGAAAGCGACCCGTCAGGGGAATAACTTTCCGAATTGTCCGAACTGTGCTTCTCCCTTGGCCCTCGATATGTCTAACCAGAATAAAATCGGGAAGTGGTGGTCAGAAGGGCAATGGGCGGCAGATATGACACAACTTCGGCCCCAGATGAACCAGATGACCAACCAGCCAAATTTTTGGCAGGGCCCTGAATCAACCGGTTTTTTTCTCTGTCCAAATTGTAACTGGAGGATGTATGCCCAGAAAGATCCAAACGATCCGTATCCTCGATGCCCTAACTGTGACCAGATTATGGCACAAGGTGGCGCGTATTCGCAGAATCAAAATATCCCAAACAATGCGGCTCCGTTAGGCTTTGGCGGTACCGGTAATTTTACAAACCAGGTCGCTATGACGCAAAATGCAGGTTTTGTGGCCCAGGGCACACCGCAAGGGGCAGCAGTTGCACCCCCTATCATTATGCCTCATGAGTACCGGGGATCATGCACCAATTGCCATCAATTGGGAACCCCGGCGGGCGCGCAGAATATTCAGAGCAGGATGCAAAATAGTCAGACGCAGAATAACGTAATGCAGGACCCAAACACCGCGCACGTCGTCATTGGTGGCGGCAATTGAGCGTTTATATTAAGGCAGGCTCATAAATGTTATTAACGTGGGTTAACGAGGAGGAAAAGCATGGAGCCATTTTCGATCTTGGGAGTTATTGTTATATCAATGACAGCGGGCGCGATAGTGTCCATCGTTACTAAAAAACCCAACGGACCATCTTGCACAACTTCTAAGAGCGTTTCAAGCGATAAGACGATGAAGGGGCAAGAAATTGTTGCAGAACACACCGAAGAAAGAGCTCAAGAGGTTATTGACGTCGAAAAAGAAAAAGCCATTGATGAATTGATTACTCGTCACGATTACAATGAAACCATGAAAAAGAGGGAGAGATGACAAACAAGCCTTTAATTTGTTCGCTTTGTAATGGCGAGATGCAGTCTTATACAGGACCTCGCTATAGTAGGAAAGTTGGAGGATTTTTAGTCGCGGGCGGTGTTTTCGCGACGCTTTTTTGGATCGGCGCGGTTTTAGGGATTCCACTCTTTGTGATTGGTTTATATATGATGGGAGCCAAGAGACAGCTTTGGGTCTGCAAGGAATGCAATACCGCTATCGAGCGTATTGAACTTAAACCTAAAACAACCTCAAAATAATACAACGTATTGATGCCTGATAAACTTAACCAACACCGTCACAAAAATAGACAGAGATTTCTTCTTCTCCTAACGCTTGGAGCCATGGCGCTTTTCTTTATGGCAGCGCTTATGCATATAGGCGCTGGTGATGCCGAGTGGGCCGGTATGTCGGTCTCAAACATCACGCCCGCGCTTAGGATGGAGTTCAACATTCCCAAAGATGAGCAAGGTGTCGTTGTCAACTGGAGTGAGGACCCGGCCTATTCGGCAGGCGTGCTCGGCGGCGACCTTTTGAAGGCGATTAACAATAAAAAAGTAAAGAACATATCTGAATTTCTTAAAGGAGCCAAGGCGGCAAACTTAGAGACGGGCGTCCTTTTGGATATGCTGCGCAATGGGCAGCCGCTTTATATTACCATGGAAAATAAATTAGGAATCAACGATAAAAAAGCGCTGAATCTTGATGCGGCGATTACCGGTACTGCCGGTATTCCTCAGGGGATGACGCAGGCAGCGTTTGCGAATCGTTCGCCTGCTGAAACAGCCGAGGCAGGTCCGGCTGCCGGCGAGGCAGGAGCGATTATGGGCGGCCAGAATACTCCTCCCTTGAAACTCCCTAGCCCGAGAGAACAGGGCGCCGTCCACAAAGAACTCATTGAGGGGCACTGGCTCGGGATCGAACTTATTCCGCTTACACCGGAGTTGGCCAAGGAATATCAGGTTCCTGCGGAAATCAATGGGCTTCTCGTTGATGAGATATCGCTTGAGTCCGCTGAATCCGGGATATTGGCGGGAGATGTGGTCGTTGCTGTAAATCGGATTGCCACACCAGACCTCATTGCCTTTACCGAAGCCACGAGAAGAGTGAAAAATAGGTATAAAGCAAAAATACTCGTTTCCCGGCGCGGGCAATTACTGGAATTTACATTCTCATCAACAAGGACACTGGGATTTTCACAAAATGAGGCTGCCCAACCCATAACGCCAAATGCCTTAAGTCCGCATCGCATCAGGCATCAGCCATGTACGGCTTGCCATATTTTTATGGCGACCGGCGGTCAACTTCCGACAGACGCGGGGGACATATTGCCTAACCCGCCGCCGATAACTAGGGGGGCGATTCCTCCGCATGAATATCGCGGTAAATGCAACACGTGTCATATCATTTTAAAGAAATAACAAGGCCGTCCTATGACAGGACGAACCTTTCATTAGAATAGAAAGTAAAATGGGAGGTCTACCCTAGGGAGGCTGGCCAGAGGAAGAGATCTTTATGAAGATAAAGACGGTATTGAAGATAATCGCGCTGCTTTTGATCCTTACCTTTTTGGGCATGTTTATCTTTGAGAATCTCACGCCCGTTCCGATATGGATACCGCTTTTTAGAGGTCGGCAATGCGGGTTGATCGTTATCATATTGATTTCGTACCTGATTGGCGCGTCAAACATATTTTGGTTTATGGTCCACATTGGCGCTAAGATGAAGAAGAAACGGAAATTAAGCGAATTGGTGGAAGAGGACGAGGAACTGTTTGAAGATGAGGCATGAGTCAACAAAAAATCCGGAAAAATGTGAGGCCTGCGCGCGTAAGACCATCCTGTTGGGACTTCTGGCGAATCTTTTTCTCGCGGCCTTTAAGCTTTTCGTCGGTTTTTTGGGACGCAGTCGCGCCTTAATCGGAAGCGGCTTGTGTAATTTAAGCGACATAAGTTCCTCCGTGGTCGTTATTACCGGCATAAAGTATTCAAAAAAGCCGGCGGATCATCGGTACCCTTACGGTTACGGCAAAATCGAGTTTATCGCCCAGGTCATAATGAGCGCCACGATGATTTTGGGCACGGTCGCACTCATCTTCAGTTCGTTCATTGTTATCGCGAAACGTATTCTTATTGTTCAGCACATGGTTGTATTTTTTGTGGCCATCTTGAGCGCTGTTATCAACGGACTTCTCTATAAGTTCGCGCATTGTGGCGGCAAGGAACTGAACAGTCCCGCGTTAAAGGCGCACGCGGAACATAATAAGATTGATGTTATCTCATCTCTTTTGGTTGCTGTCGGCGTGATCGTCACACGCAAAGGGATGCATTGGGTTGACCCGGCTATAGCCATTTTTGAATGCGCCCACGTCTTGCACGGCAGTTTTGCTATTCTTAAAGAAGGCCTTAAAGGCATTATGGATACGAATCTCCCTGCTGATTATCTTGAAAATATAAAAAACTGTATTCTTAAGGTCAGTGGCGTAAGCAGAGTTAACCAAGTGCGGGGACGTCAATCAGGAAGGCAGATTGTTCTAGATGTTATCATGCAACTGGATCCGAAGATAAGCGTCCTCGAGGCGAAGAAGATAAATCAATCGGTCAAGGCGTATTTACGCGGTGAAGATAAACATATAGGGAACATCGCTATACAGGTTGTTCCAGAGGAGTAAGCGACTGGTTATGGAAGAGAAATGTATCCGATGTTCAAAAATAGTCCCCTGGGTGGTTCTCCTGGGGAACGCGACACTGGCTCTTTTTCAGATATACATAGGATATGTCGCAAAGTCAAAAGGTCTTGTCGCCGACGGGATCCATTCCGGGACAGACGTTGTAACCACTTTGATGGTTATTATAACCGTCGGCCTCTCGCGGCATAGGGACGATAAAAAATATCCTTGGGGTCTGGGGAAGTCCGAATTTTTAGGCGCGGTCTTTGCCTACGTGTTGCTTTTAGGAATAGCGTGTATGATTCTCTTGGACGCGCTCGCGGTGATCGCAAGCGGCGTTATCCATCCTCCTCACATGGCGGCTTTTTTTGCCGCGCTTGTGGCCGTCATCGCTAACTATATCCTGTCTTCTTATGGTTTCTGCGCTGGGAAAAAGATGAACTCTCCGGCCATGATTGCCAATGCCCAAGAAAACAGGTCAGATATGTTATCAAGCGTCGCGGTTTTGTTCGGGGTTTTTGCGGCGAACATCGGCTTTCCTATACTCGACGCGCTGGCAGCGGTTCTAGTCGGGTTGATGATCGCCAAGTCGGCGGTTATCTTAGGTCTCCAGGCCTTTAAAAATCTCATTGACGAATCGCTTCCAGGTGAGAAAAGAAAGCTTATCGAGAAGGTGGTGCTCCAGTACAGGCAAGTCAAGGGCGTAAATTATATCCATATCCGCAGGGTTGGACAGAAGGCTTGGATCGATATGGAGATTATTATCGATCCCAAAAGAACAGTTAAAGAGGGGCATGCCATAACCCGCGAAGTACGTCAGGCGATCATGCGCCGATTTAATCAAGTAAAAGAGGTGACCATTTCTTTTACTTGTAAAGAAAATTTGGTTACAAAAACGAATAGGCCGCTGGGCGCAAAGAATCAGCTTAATCCGGTCGCTTAATAAACGCATGGAGGAAATATGGAACAGCTTAAAAAATATCATCGGCACGGCGAAATGAAGAAAGACAGCAATATAACCGATAAGGTAGAAGAAGAGGAATCAGTTGACGAAGGCGAAGAAGTGAAAGAAGAAAAAACGGTAAGGAAGTCCGAAAAAAACAAAAAGGGCAAAGAAGAAAAAAGAAATCCCTCCCTCGGCCAAAAGTTACAAGTTGCCGCTTTCGCATCTCTTTCGACGACCGAGCGGCTCATTAACGGCCTCACGGAAGGTTACAAGAATATTTTTGTTGGGCCCGCAGAAAACAAAGTTAATTTCAACAAGGAGCTGGGCTACAAATACTTTGATAAGGGCGATTACGAGACGGCCAAGGACTATTTTCTCGAGTATATCGAAAATGGAAAAGAGAACGATGCCGAGATTCTCTATATGATTGCCATGTGCCACAAAAATATGGACCAAACTAAAGAGGCGATGCGCTATTTGCGAAAAGCGGAAAAACTTAATAAAGATGACCCGGACATTATTAGCGAACTCGGCGATTGCCTCTTTATGAGCGAAGATTATCCTGAAGCGATCATTTTTCTTAATAAGGCTAGCGAGCTCCAGCCGGATAATAGCGACATCTATTATCAACTAGGCACCTGTTACGAGAAGATTGAACAGATTGAAGAGGCTAAGAATTTTTATAAGAAAGCCATCGACCTCGAACCCCGAGAGGCGGTATATTATCAAGCCCTTGGATTTTTGTATGAAAATTCCGGCAGTCATAAGGACGCCGTGGCGTGCTTCAAGAAGGCAATGGATATGGAGAGAATCCAACGAGGAGTTAAGCGGGGGGGGGGGGAAAAATACAGACCCAGGGTTTAAAAAATGTTTGAGGGGTCGGAGTGGCCGGCGACTTTGCTTGGAAGCCTGAGTTTATCAGGGGATTTCCGACTTTGAAATGAATTGCGATTGTGTAGGGTTTTATGTTGAACGTGTTTTGCGGGCAGTTATGAAAAAATAAAAAAGGCGGGAGAAAAACCCATGAGCAGGATGATATCAGAGACAATCAAGAGACTTTTTGCCAATGATTTGGAAGAGTTCCAACCGGTAAGAAAACATAGGTGGCAAAAAATCAATTTCAGTAATTTAAAAAGGAAAGAAGGACTTGTGGCCTCTCTGCTGGCCGTGGTGATGATACTCCTGGGCGTTTATTACCATAACAAATTTATTCAACTTTCGCGGTTTACAGAAATGGAGCAACACCAAATCGAGGTACAGCTCCAGAGGAGAAAAGATCTTGCGATTAATCTGGCCAAGACGATTATTGTTTATGCGCAGCATGAACGTATGATGTACCAGTATATGGCGGACAAGCGGGCAGACACCTTGCAAAAGACGGATAGGATCCTGAATGCGATCGAAAAGAACGGCCTTAATGAATTGGCTAAAATGAAGGCGGGGAATATCGAAGATGCCCTTTCTAAATTCATGGCCATTGCCGAAGCGTACCCTGATCTTAAATTAAGCGCTAATTTTCAGAAATTGATGGACGCGCTTGTTGAGAGTGAAAACCGCATTGCCGCCAGCCGCATGGAGTATAACAAGGCTGCCAGCGTTTTTCACGCTTGTGTTCGCCAGATTCCGGCGAGTTTCTTCGCGTTTATATTTGGATATAAGGAAGAAATGTTTCATTACGCGGAACTGGATCAAGATCTTAAAACACCGGTTCGAATACAAATTGATCCAAATTTCAAAGAACCTATTCCCATGCAAGTCGATTCTGCGGAGAAATCGACGAATTGATGAGAGGCCGCCGAATCAGGTGAGGCAGGTCATTCCCTTCACACATAAAAGGAAATGAGGAAAAATGACGGGAGAAAACAATGGCTTTGAGTAGGTCAAGATCTTTGCAAAAAGATAAATTGGAGCGTTTCAAGAGTTTTCCGTTTATGGAGGCGGCCATTGCCCTGGTTGTCATTGTTGTGCTCGCGGCGCTTTTTATAGATACCAGAAATATGCCTCGATCCAGCAAACCGCGTCTGGTTCAATCCGGCGGCACCAATGCCCTTGAATTTGATGTCATTACCGTCAATACCATCATCGCCAAGGAATTTAATCTCTCTAATGTGGGCGGGGTTTTAGTGAACAATGTCCCGAAAGGGTCGGCCAGGCGTCTTATCGATATCAGGCGCGGGGATGTGATCCTCGAATACAATGGCGTTGATGTCCAGTCCGCCAATCACCTCGCGTATTTGATGTCACAGAGTAAGCCAAGTGAGAAGGTCAGCTTTGTTATTTGGCGTAATGGCAGAATCATGAATATGGCCGATAAAATTCCCGTCCATGCCGGCATCGACATCTTTGGGCCCAATGGCAGGGATATATTAGTCGTCCTGGTGATTGTCTTTATTACCTTTTCCATGCTTTTCTTAAATCTCTTTAATCGTACGGTGTGTGTGACGCTGGGCGCGGTCCTTATGCTGGTCGCCGGTTCGGTTTTTGGTTTTTATAACCAAACCGAGGCGTTCGACTCTATCCGGATGAGCCCGATTTTCATCTTTATGGGAATGAGTATTTTCACCATATTTCTCGAGGATTTACGGTTTTTTGAGTATGTTTCAAAGAAAATCATCATCACGTCAAAAGCCGACTCCGTCAAGGTGATCCTCTCTTTGTGTATCATGACCTTTATCGCGTCAGCGCTGGTTAACAATATGTCGGTTATTTTGGTCATTATTCCCATAACAATTTATGCCTCGCGGGGATTGAACTTCGAGCCTGTCACCGTTGT
This sequence comes from Candidatus Omnitrophota bacterium, assembly GCA_003528115.1. Classification (GTDB taxonomy): domain Bacteria; phylum Omnitrophota; class Gorgyraeia; order Zapsychrales; family Zapsychraceae; genus UBA10174. The sequence continues at coordinate 101,330 of DOGZ01000006.1, read as the reverse complement.
TATTGCTGAAATCATTTCTTCCGTTATCGGCGGAAACATTACCCCGATTGGAGATTTTTCCAATATGCTGATGGCCTCGAGCGCGGGATTAACGTTCATGGATTTTCTCATCGTCATGGGACCTATATGCGCTGTGTTTTTAGCTGTTTTTCTCTGGTATCTGTGGTTTTTCGAGTTGCGGCATAAGGGAAAAGTCAAGTCTCTTAAACTGGAGAAAGCATTCCTCAGCAAAGTCGAACAAGAAGTTGGCGCCATGAAGATGGATTGGCCTAACATTAAAAGAGTCCTTTTTATCTTGGGGTGTGTTCTTCTGGCCTTTATAGTTTTACCGAGTTTTAAGATACATCTTGCGCCGATAGCCATGGGCGGTGCTTTTATCCTTTTGGCCATCGAGAACCAAAAGGCCAAAGAGGTGATAAAAAAGATAAGCCTCACGGACATATTATTCTTTTTCGCGCTCTTTTTGATCGTCGGCGGCGCGTTGTACTCCGGACTTCTAAAGGTTGTTTCTGATGGTCTCATCGCGATGTCGATGGGCAATAAGATTCTGTATCCGATCTTTTTGATGTTGGTAACGACGCTTCTTACGGCGCTGATGAGCTCCGGACCGGCATCGGCGTTTCTTGTCCCTATTGTCATGCATTCAGGATTCGCGGATTTTACGGATGTTGTGTGGTGGGCTTTAAATTTAGGATCAATAGCAGGGGCCTGCGCGTGTATTTCAGGCGCCAGCGCGGGCATCATAGCTCAGACTCTTGCTGAGGAACTGGGGACGGATCAGAAGAAAAAGGAAGGCCTGACCTTCGCTAATTACAGCCGTCTGGGAATACCGATAACGATTGTCATTCTTGTGCTCTCGACTTTTTACATTATATTTTTAAGCATCATCCCTTAAGGAGATTTACAGCATGCGCGTTAAGAATGAGGTTGTATACGATTGGACAGATTATACAAAGATAGGTCTCACGGGTTTGTTCGTGATCCTTGCCCTTTTTGCGATGTTTAGCTCATCCACATCGCGTGTCCCGCCGTCTCTGCAGATTCCGGCCATCGCGCAACCGGCTGGACAGCTCTCCCCGACCGTCGCTGCTGATCAACCGGCCTGGTGGATTTTACTTATAACGGGTTTGGCTATCGGCTGTTATGGAACGATCGTCGGAATAGGCGGGGGACCCATTATTCTGCCGCTTTTGGTTTTCTTTTATGGGTGGGAGAATGAGCTTCTTGTTGCCACATCGCTTTTTATCGTCTTATTAAACGCCTCATCCGGATGCGCCGGATATGCCGCGCAAAAAAGGATAGATTATACGGGCGGTATAAAGTTTACGCTCGCAGCAATGCCGGGAGCCCTGATATCCAGCTTTACCCATCATCTTGTTAATCTTACGTTTTTTGACCATATCTTCGGAATCTTTTTGATTTTTTTAGCCGTGTATACTTTTTTTAGCGTCGGCAGGATAGATAAGACAACCGATCAAAAGCAGAAATATCTTAAAGAAGCTAAGGCCTCAGGGTTCCGACGGGTGAAATTCATCGACCAATTCGGTGTCAAGTATGATTTTTACGCGAACGATGGACTGGGCATATCGATGAACATTTTGCTGGGTTTTTTTTGCGGGTTTTTAGGTATCGGCGGAGGCGTGTTTCAGGTGCCGATTCTGATTTTTCTTTTGAATTATCCTTCGCATGTCGCCACGGCGACGAGCCATTTTGTAACGCTGCTTACCTGCGCGATCGCTCTTTTGCCCCATGTTTTTTTGGGTAATGTCATGTATGCCGAGGCCCTTTGGATGGGGATTGGTGTAGTGGCTGGCGCCCAGGCCGGCGCGCGCATTGCGCCGAAGCTAAATACGAAAGTAACGCTTTATTTGTTCGTAATTATTTTGGTAGTGCTTGCCATAAAATTATTTTTAGCGCCGTAAGGATCAACAACAATAAAAAGAAGGAGGGAAAGCCATGGAATCTTTATTAGGCGTTTTTTACGTTCTTCTGGTGATTGGCGTCATTGTGGATGTGTTACGTGGATATCTGCCGATGGCAAAAAAAATTCTCTGGAGCGTACTGATTTTTATTCTGCCCTTGATAGGGATGATCCTTTATTTTTTGTTAGGCCGTCAGGATCACCCGCAAGGCACGTAATTAGCGGTAATCGTTATTAGCCTCCAGATGAAAGCTGAAGGCTTTCTGATAAAAAGGAGTGATGATGAAGAAGGAAGTTATTATAAGTATATGTGGGGTGGCGTTTCTCGTCATGCTCGTTATAGCGCTCTTTAGTAACGATAGGGCACAGTATGCGGTTGAAGAAACGTTGCATGAGATAACCACGGCGGACATGTTGAAGCAAAGCGCGTATTCACCTGCCGCGTATTATCCGCTACCGCAACAGGGTCAAGGGTATTACCCTAACCAGGGTGGTCAAGGGTATTATCCCTATCAGGGCGGCATGATGCAGCAGGCAGCGATGGCCGGCGCACCGGTTCTTTTCCCGGGACAGCAGGCGCCTGTGCTTATAAAACAAATGGGTGCTGAGGTCATCCCCGTTGGTGGAGGCAAGGTCAAAATCACCGGCGTGATGGGGAATTCATGGGCGGACAAGGCAGGATTAAAGGCCGGGGATATTCTCCTCTCATTTGATACAAAAAAGATTACCAGCCTTGCGCATTTCCAGGATCTTGTTGCCAAGGCCCCTCCGGAAAAAGATTATAAGATTTCTTTCATGCGGAGTTCGAGAAAAAAACAAGGTGTTCTTACAATCGGAGAAGGTGAGATGGAAGGCTTTACGCCTATTGGGCAACCCAAATAAATTCGTGCTCTAACTGTGATTAGCGCCTTTTCGTCGTTTATGATAAAGATTATGATGTCTTGGTGGGATAGTCAAAAAAAAGTCAACGAATTTAAAGAGAGTATTTTCCGCACGAACTCCTGATTATCATGAAGGCACAACTCAAGCAACAACTGGTCTCCTTTTTGAGCGAGGCCGCGCGGGCGGGAATCAGTAAGCTCGATAAAAACTCGCCATTCGTCCGAGCGTTGGATGGTCTCGACGTTGATACGACTCTCCGGGAGGACATCCATCAAATCTGCGAGGCGATGTCTTTTGCGGAGATGGTTAAGGTCCTGTCTTTAGTGGCCGCGATCAAACTAGGCCGGCAGGATACGCAGCGCCCCAAAGCGGATATCAAAAAGATAGCCAAAGTCATTGAGGAAAGGATTGAGAAGAAGCAGGGGGGCCTTAAGACCCCTCCGTCGTGCCGCGAGCTGCTTTTTGATCTTTAGGAAAGAATTGAGATGAAATCTTTTTTTATAAAAATATTTATGGTGTTTGCGGCGACGCTCTGCATGTTAGAAGGTCTCGTGCTTATCGCCTTCGGATTAGGCCGTCTCTCCCCGGAGAGGCTTGGGGCGTTTTATAGTCATTTGATCGCGGTTCCGAAAGCCCTCGCGACAATTTCCGGGGTAGGGTTATTTTTTGTCCTTTTAGGATTTATCCTTCTGGTCATCTCCTCTAGGGCTAAACCGGCACCCCAAATGATCGAGGTTGAAAAGAACGGGAAAGCTTTAAATGTTCCTCAGACGGCAATCAGAAATTTTATCCAGCAGATCGTCGAGCAGAATCCGTGCGCGAGCGATATCGGCGTTGATTTCGAACGCAAAGGGACACAGATCGAGATTCAAATCGCCATCGCTCTTGACGGCGTTTCCTCGATTTACCAGGAATTAAACCAAATTGAGGAAGTCCTTAAAGCTGAACTTGAGCGCGTTTTTGAGTTGAAGGATTTTAAATTTAATTTTCAGTTGCGGGGAGTTGGAGTTGATCCTCAAAAGAAATATTTTTCTTCGGGGGAGGCCGAACCAGTGATGCTGGCTGAAGAACAGTCTGAAGTATCCGATGGGATCGTAGAGCCGGAAGATGAGGTGCCTGCAGCGAAAAGTAAAGTAAAGGGAAAGGGGAAGTCCAAAGATAACTCGCTGCTTTCGAAGATGTTATGGGGAAAATAATGGCAGTCAATCATGCGAAAAGCCGACCGATATTAATGGAAGATTCACTGATGGAGCGATATTCTCTTTTTATTAGAATTGGGGGCGCGCTTTTGGCAATCCTTTTGGCGGTCAATTTTCTTTACAATGATTCACCGGATCACGCCCATATCCTGAGGATGTCAGGTGCTGTTTTGATCGAGCGTGCTGATGAAAAAATAACACCGAAGGTCGGCATGTTTTTGAACGCGCAGGATAAAATTACGACGGACGATGGTTCTTTTGTCGAAGTGGCTTATGATGACATGAGGAAGGATGTCATGAGGATTGGCGCTAATTCCAGGGTCGTCCTCGAAAGCGCCAGGATAAAGAAGCAGACGAATCTGTTCATGGATAAAGGGGAAATTATGCTAAAGTTGAATCAACTCGAGAAAGGTTCGACCTTCGAGGTGCGTACGCCGGTGGCCATTGCCGGCGTAAGGGGTACAGCTTTTGGCGTTCAGTTCAAAGGAAAACAGGTTGTGATTACGGATTATGAAAGCAGGATATTTGTTAAGGGGTTGACGGAAGATTTCGTGGAGATGAAAGATGAGCTTCTTTTAGACGAGGGCTGGAAGGTCCAGGTTGCGCAGTTTGAGAAACCGTCGCGGGTTAAGCGGCTAACCGCAGAGGAGCACGCCGCATGGCAGGCATGGTTAAACACCGTTGATTCCCTGCCGAGGAGTGAGGCGGTGAATAATGTGTATTTCGTAAACCTCGCGCATGCCTGGGGAGCCCTATTACAAAAACCTTTGACGCTTCTGACAACGATGATCATGAATATGACATCATCCGCTTCTATCCTGGCGTTTATGTTGTATGCCGTTTTAGCCCTAGGAACGCATAGGATAATTGAAAGAGTATGGCTGTGACAATAAAAGGAGAAACTTGATGGCGCAACACTTACAAGAAATAAAGCTCAAACAGAAGAAATTAATTTTCTTGTTTGGAGAAATAATGTATCATTTTTATAAATCTCAGGATGTACGGTTCCTCGGCACCTCTGAAGGGGAAGCGAAAGAAAAAGAGGTGGAAAAACTCGTAAGACTTTTGGATTATTTACAGGAGAGGATACAGAAGTTTGAAGAGATTTACGACGACGAGCATCCCGTGGGGGAAAGTGAAGTTGAAGAGGAAGAAAAACGACCGGTGGAAGAGGAAACTTCACAAGGAGAGGAACCCCCAAAAGTAGAGGATCCTGAAGAGCCCATCGAGACGGAGGATTCAGAAGTTGTTGAAGAAGAATCTGATAAAGAGGCGTCTCGATGCGAGAAGGTGCTTGAGCCCGAGAAGGAGGAACAAAAAAACTTCGTTTCACCGGGCGCAGTCCAGAACGTCGTAGAAGAATCCTTGCCTTCTGCGGAGAACGCGGCGGCAGCCACTGAGGAATGCGTGTCCGCAGAAGTTGCAGTGAAGAGGGCCGTCGCAGAAGAAAGCGTGAGGAGCGTCCCGCTTGCACGAGAGGGATTTGGGGACGAAGATATCCTTGAAAATATTTTCCAAACGGCAATTTTTGCTTCTGATGCGGAAAAAAAACTTTTTAAAAAAAACCTTGAGCATCTTAAGAAGGGCAACGAGCGCGAGCGCGAAATATGCGTCAGTCAGATTGCGCATGTTACTGGGAAAGAGGCTCTCCGAAAAGTGTACGAATTTGCTATGAAGGATGTCAGCAGCCGTGTTCGATTGGCGGTAATAAAGAATATCTCTCGGATGAAGGAAGGTGAGAGTAAAGATTTTCTTGAATTAGGCTTAAGCGATCCCGACGCGAAGGTCAGGATAGCGGCGATTAAGAGCCTCGGGAGACATGGGAGCGATAAGTACCGCAAGATCCTTGAAAGATTCCTCAAGGACAGCGATCAACATATCCGAGGGCTGGCCGTGACGTATCTGGGGATTTATCACGGAGAGGAAGGCATCAGGAAGGCCATCATGGCATGGACGGATGAGAGTCCGTATGTACGCATCAGCCTGATTGAAATGCTATCGGTTGTTAAGCCTGAAGGAGCGCTTACTACGATTAAAAATTTGCTTTCAGATAGAGAGGAAGAGGTCAAAAAAGCGGCTGAGAAGGCATTAAAAAAACTCATACCGGGACGAAAAGGGGTGGCGGCATGACAAAAGAAAAAAGTAAAAAGGCTGTAGGAAAAAATTTCATGAAAAGCGTTGCTTACGGCACAGGGACCCTTTGTCGGAAGGTCATGGGGCTCGGCAAGGTCGCGAAAACGAAACCTTGGAAAGAGATGGTCTCCGTAACACAGGAGTTGTGTGAGACGGTCGGCGAGAAGGCCGGGGACGTGTTTCAAAAGGTGGAAAAGACCGTTAAGAAAAGCACGAAAGATATGGGGGAGTCCTTTAAGGCGGGGATGGAATCCGTCGAAACAGGCCATGCCGAGAGTAAAACTAGGAAAGAAAGCCAAGAAAAAAAAGAAATTTCTTCTCTTTCTTCGCCGGCGAAGATGGTGAAGAAAGAAGCCAAGGGTATGATTAAGGGAAAAGCTAAAGGCCAGGTTAAGAAGGTTGGGAACAAAACAACTGTTAAAAAAGAGGCGCCGGTCAACGTTGATCTTGAAAAAGAAATCGAAAAAATGACCGAGGATGTAAAGGACGTGTAGAGGGTCTAGTACTTAAAAATTATGATCACAAAAAAGACACAGGAACTTCTTAAGGAATGCGACACGCAGGTAGATTCTCTGTTTACCTCTTTCGGTAGATTGCTATACGAGAATATTCAGGCCGGCGCTATTTCTTACTATTTCGATCCAACTGACGGCGCATTAACAACGCAGGCCAAGAGACTTATTCGAGATATTGTCGCGCAGAAGATTTCTAACAAGAAACCAACCCCTCGATTTTCTCAATCCAAGGCCCAGGACAGGCTCAGGCGGCGCGCGGAGCCTGTCGAAATACCTAAACTTGGCCTCTCCGCCACCTCTCAGCGGACAGCGCCAACCAAAGCGTCAAAGATGAAAGTTGCGGTCAAACCTTCAGTCGCCACGTCCAGACCTAAAGCCCAAAAAAATAAAGTGGCGGCGATTTTAAAGGGCGTCAAGAACGTGTTTTTGGCCAAATCGCCTGGATCCGGCACTCCGCCGCCCTCTCGCTCCGATCGCCCAATGGCGGCTGCGGAAGAAAAAGGACGACACAGTCTTGGTATCGAACGGCGGGGCCAACTGGAGCCATATACTGAACTGATGGTCGACCTCCGTTTTCTTGCAAATAGCCTCCATGAGGTCCGAAGGGATTTTAACGACTGTATCTCTGGCGGTCTTTTGCATGTGACCGGTGAGAGGACTGCGGCTTATCAGGCCGCCGTGGATGAAAAGATACAAACGATTACTTTACTGATGGAGAAGAAACGGGAGGTGATAAAATTCATGATGGAAAAGAAAAAACAATTCTTTACCGAAAACACTGAAAGCACATCATGGAAAACCGAAGAGGATTTTCTCGCACGGGTCGACCAGGATGTGGTCCAGACAACCAAGCGCATAGATGTTCTTATCGATGAAGTCGTCGGTCTTTTTAAGAATATCAAGGAGGTGTACGAAAAAGACCTTGAGGAGGGTCGGTTAGCCCGGGAGAAAGAAAAGGATCGGGAAGCCCTGAGGTCTGCGGTCCCTCAACCTATAACTTCGTCGGAGGATTCCACAGAATCGCCTACCCTGGATGAATGCCCGTTTGAGGAAAATTCAGAAAAAACGGCCGTTGAAGAATCTTCCGGAGAAGAAGTGGAAGAATTTCCCACAGCGGAACAAGGAACGGAAGAGGGCACCGATGACATAGATGACTACGGTTTTTTTGAGACCGCTTCTCGCAAGTTGAAAAGTGAAATCGCTGATAATGATGAGAAACTGACGGTTTTGCACACCCTTTTCCGTAATGCCCCCCAAAGGGCAGTCCTCTTTCTCTATGAATTAGTTAGGGACGCGGATATATTTTCCAAAAGACAACTCCTGTCTCTTTTGAGCCTGCTGGATTATCCGACGATGGTCGGCCTTTACCGCCGGTTTATAACGGACGAAAATTCTTCGTTGCGGCTTGCGGGAATGATGGGGCTTGTCAAACTCGGCTCCGTGGAAGCGAAGCACGTTGTTCTATCAGCGATCGGTGATCATGCCCCTCATGTCCGCAGATTTATCGTGAACTATCTGGAGCACACAGGGGGGGAGCCTGAAGCGACGGCCATCGCGAGTTTAGCGAATGACAGCGATGAGAGTGTCGCGCGTATCGCGATCCGAAAACTCGGGTCAATGGCTAATCATTTTGCCTTCGTTAACCTTGTGCCGAAACTCGAAGCCCCGAATATTAAAATTCGTAAAGAAGCTATCATGATGCTTAAAGTCATGGCGGGTACCGATCTCGGATATGATTACGCGGCGTCCGAGTCGGAGCGTGAGCGCCAGACGCGGCCATGGAAAGCGCTCGCTCAAGAGAGTTATATGCATCCCCGCCTCTTGCGTGATCTTCGCATGGAACACGAGCGTAAAAACAAGGACAACCTTCCAAAAGCGCAGAGCGCATCCCGCGGCGTCGTTCGGGGCAGGGGAGGCAAGGGGACAAACAGCAGAAGTCAGAAAGATAAACGTCATAAGTAAAAAATTTATGGCTTATAATCGGACATATACCGTGAATGAAACTATAGCAGGCGCAACGAAACAAAAAAGAAATAAAGGGCAAGACCGAAAGGCCTCAGCCATAAAGAAATCCGTGACAGGAATTGGTCAAAGTTTTTCGCGCAGCGCGGAGCGCGTTGCGAACATCATTCTTGACGATCATCATAAGGTTAAAGGCCCCAAGACCAAAAAGATCACCGAGGAAACAATTTCGATGTTTAAGGAAGTGACAAAGCAGTTTAAAACCAACCTCAAGGATGTGCATCCTTGGGATTTCATCGATGATGCCGCTTACGGTGCGGGCAGAATTTCTGGCATGACGAAGCGTGTCTTGTGTGCGTTATTTAATTGCGTGGAGTAACGTCTATGAATAATCGTTTTTTTCATGATCTCGGCAAACAATTTTATGAATGGCACAAGAATAATAAAGTATGGTTTGAGTACGGTGGTCATAGCAAAGATCTAGAACTAGAAGTTGAGCGCCTGGCAGGGCTCATAGATTATGTTGAGAAAAAGAAAGAAGACCTCCTCAACAATTAATGCAGTAGTCGTTGAAGCAATAGGTAGTGGCGGATTTTAGTGGCGAAGCACCCCTGAAAAGCATGCTTCGCCATTTTTTTATGAATGGGAAACAGAGAAAGTATTTGAAAAACTAAAAAAAGAGCCAAAAAAAGCCTGATTTTCTCTGGTGTTGGGCGGGGGTGGTTGTTATAATGACGCCTGCTAATAATATAAAACAAAGAGAGGAGTTGAAATGATAATGCGCATTTTCGACGCGGGAAAAGGAAGATTTTTTAGGACAATTTTATTTATGATTCTGATGGGATTGATGGCCGTCGCCCAGCCCGTTTGGGCGAGCGAGGCGGATTTGATTATCCCGGATTTGTCTTCGGAGACGTTCTTGAAAATGAACGGTCACGCGATCCTTCTCTGGGGGATGATCATCTGCGGGTTTGGATTTCTTTTCGGCCTGGTCCAGTTCCTTCAGATCAGGAAGATTGAAACTCATGAAGTTATGCGCGAGGTTGCCGAACTTATTTATGCCACATGCAAGACATATCTTATTGAGCAGGGAAAATTTATTCTTTGGCTGGAGCTGGTCATAGGACTTATTATTATCGGTTATTTCGGCGTGTTGCGTCATTTTGAGGCCGCGAAGGTGGCGATGATCGTTGCTTCCAGTTTGGTAGGTATCGCGGGAAGTTATTTTGTCGCCTGGTTTGGGATGCGGATTAATACGATGGCTAATTCCTGTTCCGCGTTTGCCAGTCTCAGAGGGAAAGCGTATCCTGTTTATTCTATCCCCTTGCAGGCGGGGATGAGTCTTGGGATGGTGTTGGTAAGCGTCGAACTTTTTATCATGTTGTGTATCCTCCTTTTTATCGATCCTCAGTACGCGGGGCCGTGTTTTATAGGTTTCGCGATCGGGGAGTCTTTGGGGGCGTCCGTGCTGAGGATCGCCGGCGGGATTTTTACAAAGATCGCGGACATTGGATCTGACCTCATGAAGATCGCGTTTAATATTAAGGAAGACGACGCCCGTAATCCGGGCGTTATCGCTGATTGCGTGGGAGATAATGCCGGTGATTCGGTGGGGCCGACGGCCGACGGCTTTGAAACGTATGGCGTCACCGGGGTCGCTCTGATTACGTTTATCCTGGTGGCTATCCCTGAACCCGTTCTTCAAGTTCAGCTTCTTGTCTGGATTTTCGTTATGCGGCTGATTATGATTATCGCCAGCGGTCTCGCGTATTGGATCAATGGCATGATCTCCTTTGCCCGTTTTGGAAATGCGCGAGAAATGAACTATGAGATCCCGTTGACCTCGCTGGTATGGATTACGTCGATCATATCGATTATCTTGACGTTTATCACATCGTATCTTTTAATCCCGGAGCTTGGCGGCGGAACGTTGTGGTGGAAGCTGGCCGCTATTATTTCGTGCGGCACCATTGCAGGGGCCTTGATTCCGGAATTAGTCAAAGTGTTCACCTCCACGGAGTCCATTTATGTAAGAAACATCTTTGAATTTTCTAAAAAGGGCGGCGGGTCTCTCAATATTCTCGCGGGATTAACAACGGGTAATTTCAGCGCGTACTGGATGGGGATGGTGATTATGTTTTTGATGGGGATGTCGTATTGGGTAAGTTTGCAGGGTTTGGCGGATCTTATGATCGCGCCGGCGATATTCGCCTTCGGACTGGTCGCCTTTGGCTTCTTGGGGATGGGGCCGGTGACGATTGCCGTGGATTCTTACGGGCCCGTCGCGGACAATGCCCAATCCATTTATGAACTTTCTCTCATTGAGGGAATCCCGAATATCAAGACAGAGATCAAAGAAAAATTCGGATTTACGCCTGATTTTGAGATAGCGAAAAATAATCTTGAAGCCAATGACGGCGCCGGTAATACGTTTAAGGCTACGGCCAAACCGGTCCTTATCGGGACGGCGGTCGTTGGGGCTACGACGATGATTTTTTCGATCATCGTCATCCTTACGCACGGGTTAACGGTGAATATCGAAAAACTTTCTCTTCTCTATCCTCCGTTTTTTCTGGGATTAATTGCCGGCGGCGCGGTGATTTATTGGTTTACCGGCGCGTCGTTGCACGCCGTGACGGCCGGGGCGTATCACGCGGTCGCTTTTATTAAAGATAATATAAAACTTGAAGGCGCGACAAAGGCTTCGGTTGAGGACAGCAAGAAGGTTGTGGAAATTTGCACAAAGTTTGTTCAGAAAAGCATGGTGAATATCTTTCTGGTGATTCTTTTGAGCACGTTGGCCTTTGCCTGTTTTAATCCGTTCTTTTTTGTCGGGTATTTGATCTCATTGGCGATCTTTGGGTTGTTTCAGGCGATTTTCATGGCCAATGCCGGCGGGGCGTGGGACAACGCGAAAAAGTTGGTTGAAGTGAAATACAAAGATCAAAAAGGAACGGCTCTTCACGCGGCCACGGTGATCGGAGATACCGTTGGAGATCCGTTTAAAGACACGTCGTCAGTCGCGATTAATCCTTTGATAAAATTTACAACGCTGTTCGGACTTCTGGCTGTTGAGATCGCCATTGAGCTGGATCCCCAGGTCAATCTTATTTTAGCGATTCTCTTTTTCCTCGCGTCTTTGTATTTCGTGATCCGTTCCTTCGGCGATTTAAGGATTCAACATCTGGAATAATTTCCTGGTTAACCGCGGCAAGGAATGGGACGGTTAGTACGAAGGATCAGATTTCATATTCATAATACGTTACCTGGCGCAGGGAGACGTAGATCGTGTCGCCTTTCTGAAAACGCAGGGCCTGAAATTCCTCTTGCGTGATTTCGGCCTGGAAAGTGTCGCCTCCCTCGGATTTTAAATCGATTTTGACGACGGAGCCGGCGGGATTAATGGTGAGTGCGACAGCCTTGAGCGATGAACCGTCTTTAGGCTGACGGGTGAGTTCAAACTGATGCGGCCGGACAAAAAGACTGGCCGTCTTGCTGTTTTTATGCAGATCCGGCAGGTCGATCATGGCGTTGCCCAGGTAGGCTTTTCCGTCTACAACCCGCGCATGGAAGAAGTTGACGTTCCCCAAGAAGTTTAAGACAAATTTATTCGCCGGTTTATGATACACCTCCTCCGGCGTTCCCACCTGTTCCAGACGCCCCTTATTCATGACGACAATTTTATCCGCCACTTCCAGCGCTTCTTCCTGGTCGTGAGTGACAAACAGGCTGGTGATATGCAGTTGATCATGAAACCGGCGCAGCCATTGACGCAGTTCTTTACGCACTTGCGCGTCCAGAGAACCAAAAGGTTCATCTAAAAGAAGCACTTTAGGTTCAACCGCTAAAGCCCGGGCCAGGGCAATGCGCTGGCGTTGTCCGCCGGAGAGTTGCCAGGGGTAACGCTCTCCGATATAATCCAACTGGATTAATCGCAAAAGCCCGTGAACTTTTTCTTTGATTTGTGCGTCGGACAGGCGCAGATGTTTGGGTTTAACCCGTAAGCCGAAAGCAATGTTTTCAAAAACGGTCATGTGGCGAAACAGCGCGTAATGCTGGAAAACAAACCCTACCTGGCGGTCCTTGACCTTCCTTTCTTTGGTATCCTCACCGTGAAAAAGAATTTGGCCTTCATCCGCGACTTCCAGCCCGGCAATGATGCGCAGGAGGGTCGTTTTTCCTGATCCGGAAGGCCCCAGAAGGGCGAGGAGTTCGCCGGTCTCAATGTTTAAATCGACGCGATCCAGGGCCTTGAATGTGTCGAATGTCTTGGATACGCCTTTGACTTCAATGCTCATAGATGTTCTCCCATGAATAATTAACGCAGAACAGTTGGGGCTGACGACCAAAGTGTTTCATTGCTTTTTATGGAAGTCGGCAGGTCAGTTATTTCCCCTTGAGCAGCGGCATCTGTTCTGCTTTAAATTTTAGTTCAATCAATGACTTGGCCACCAATGTGACCAGGGCCAGAAAAACCAGAAGAGAGGCCGCGGCAAAGGCGGCTGTAAACTGATATTCGTTATACAAAATTTCAATATGAAGCGGCAGGGTGTTGGTGAGGCCGCGGATATGTCCGGAAACGACGGAGACGGCGCCGAATTCCCCCATAGCCCGCGCGTTGCATAAAAGCACACCGTACAACAGCCCCCACTTGATATTCGGCAACGTCACATACCAGAATGTTTTAAATCCGCCGGCGCCGAGGGTGATGGCCGCCTCTTCCTCATCGTTGCCCAGGGTTTTCATCATGGGAATCAGTTCACGGGCCACCAGGGGGAAGGTGACGAAAAGCGTCGTCAGAATAATGGCCGCGGGTGTAAAAATAATTTGAATCCCGTGCGCCTTTAGCCAAGGCCCCCACGCGCCATGGGCGCCAAACAGTAAAACGTAAATTAAGCCGGAGATCACCGGGGAAACGGATAAAGGTAAATCAATGAGCGTCAGGAGGAGATTCTTCCCCCGGAAATCAAATTTCACAATCGCCCACGAGGCGGCAATGCCGAAAAAAAGATTGAGGGGCACAGCGACAACCGCTGTCAGGAGCGTCAGGCGAATGGCGGCCAGGGTCATAGGATCATGGAGCGAGCTTAGGTAAACGCCGACGCCTTGATGGAGCGCCGAGGCAAAGACGATCATTAAAGGTAAAACCAAGAAAAACCCTATATACCATAAGGCGATGGTAATGAGTATTCGTCGGATGATGGTTGGTTCCTGTCGAGATTGAGACATGTTAATTGATTCCAATGCGTTTAGATGCCCACCATTGTAAGAAATTTGTTATAGCCAAAAGAATAAATGAAATGGTTAACATGACGACGGCAATCGCGGTCGCTCCGGTGTAATCAAATTGTTCCAGCTTCGTGATAATTAAAAGAGGCGCGATCTCGGTTTTGCCGGGCATATTGCCGGCGATGAAAATAATGGATCCGTATTCCGCAATGCCCCTGGCAAAAGCCAGATTAAATCCCGTCAAAAGCGGCGGCAGCAAAACCGGGAAAAGTACCCGTCCAAACGTCTGCCAACGTCCGGCGCCAAGGCTGGCCGCGGCTTCTTCCAGTTCAGGGTCGAGTTCTTGGATAACCGGCTCAATCGTGCGGACAACAAAAGGCAGGCCGATAAAAATGAGCGCCAAGGTAATCCCCAGAGGACTATAGGCGGATTCAATGCCCCAGGAATATAAATACCGGCCGACCCAGCCGTGGGGGGAATAAAGCGCGGTTAAGGCAATTCCCGCCACCGCCGTGGGTAAGGCGAAGGGGAAATCAATGAGCGCGTCGATAATTTTTTTGCCCGGAAAGCGATAGCGCGCCAGGACCCACGCGATCATGAACCCGAAGAAAACATTGACCGAGGCTGCCACAAAAGCGGTGCTGAAACTCAACCGGATGGCGGCTAAAGTGCGCGGGGCGGAGACAATGTCTATAAACGTCTTCCAATCCAAAGAGGAAGATTTGATAAAGAGCGTCGATAACGGGATCAAAACAATCAGGCTTAAGTAAAATACGGTATAGCCTAAAGCCAAATGAAACCCGGGTAGTGAGGAGCGTTGTTTAAGGAGAAACATAGTAATAGAGAAGTTGTTAAAAGTTTTTTAGGGTAATTTAATTTTCATAAATTTGATCAAAGGTGCCGCCATCGGAGAAATGCGTTCTTTGCGCCTTCTTCCAACTGCCGAAGACATCCTTGATCGTAAAGAGTTTAACAGGTTGAAATTGGTCCGCGTATCTTTGAGCGACTGATTCTGATTGTGGTCGAAAATAATGTCGCGCCGCGATTATTTGCCCTTCTTCAGAATAAAGATATTTGAGATACTCTTCAGCCATCCGGCGCGTGCCATGCTGATCCGCGTTACGCTTAACGAGGGCCACCGGCGGTTCTGCTAAAATGCTTAATGAAGGGACGATAATTTCAAACTGATCGCCGGCGAGTTTATTGACCGCCAGATAAGCTTCATTTTCCCACGTGATCAGGACATCTCCAATTTTGCGTTCAATGAATGTCGTGGCCGCCCCCCGGGCCCCGGAATCCAGGACAGGCACGTTTTTGAAAATGGTTTTTAAAAATGACATGGCCTTTTGTTCATCACGATCCCATTTATGCAAGGCGACCCCCCAGGCCGCCAAATAATTCCATCTGGCACCGCCGGAGATCTTGGGATTGGGAGTAATAATTTGGATGCCTGGTTTGGCTAAATCGTCCCAGTCCCGGATATTCTTGGGATTCCCTTTGCGGACCAGGAAGACAATGGTTGAGGTGTACGGGCAGCTATTGTTCGGTAACAACGACTGCCAATTTTGATCCAAGAGGCCGGCCCTTTCCGCAATGGCATCAATGTCATAAGCCAGGGCCAAGGTCACGACATCCGCTTCCAAACCGTCAATGATCGTTCGGGCTTGTTTACCGCTGCCGCCGTGGGATTGATAAATGGTGACATCCTCACCGGTTTGGTTCTTCCAATGTTTGGCGAAGGCGTTATTAAACTCCTCGTATAATTCGCGGGTGGGATCGTAAGAGAGGTTTAAGAGGGTTATTTTTTTTGCCCGTGAAACGGTGCCGGAGAAAGTTATCCATAAAATTGCCGGTAAGAAAAATATTAAAAGGAATTTAAGTTTCATGAGCGTTGTCTCAGATTATAAAATTAAAAATATCTTTTTCTGTTTGTTCCTGGATCCGGCGGACGATATCGTCAAAACTCGTTGAATCAAGGATTTGGGCGATGGCATCCCGGACATCCTTCATCACAATTTGAATCCCGCAGGAGTTTTCATCGGCGCATTCTTCGCACCGCCGATAGGCTGTCTGACTCACGCAGCTCACCGGAGCTAACGGCCCATTGAGCAAGCGAACAATCTCGCCTAATTTAATATCCCGGGGAGGACGCGCCAGGGAATACCCTCCGCCAGGGCCTTTTTTACTTTGCAATACGCCCCTATTTTTTAATTCCAGCAAAATGGTTTCCAGGAATTTTCTTGGAATGTGTTCAGAGGCGGCCAGATCCGTGATAAGAACAGGGCCTTTGGTATAATGCCGTGTTAAATAAATAAGAGCTTTTAAGCCGTATTTGGTTTTCTTTGATAACATAATCTAATATCCCATAGAATGAGTAGAGTATAGAATTAATTTACTTTTTGTCAAGATAATTTTTTATTTGATTTGGGTTGATCACAAAAAAACCTCTTGACAGCGAATAGTTTATTAATAGAATACTGTAAAGACT
This sequence comes from Candidatus Omnitrophota bacterium, assembly GCA_003528115.1. Lineage (GTDB taxonomy): Bacteria > Omnitrophota > Gorgyraeia > Zapsychrales > Zapsychraceae > UBA10174. The sequence continues at coordinate 85,001 of DOGZ01000006.1, read as the reverse complement.
AAATGAGTATTTATAAATTTATGATAATCTCCTATGAAGTTAAACGATGGGATCAAAGAGAAAATTTTGAATGTATCCATGACGCTGATGATGCGCTCAGGTTATCGTAAAGTCACGATGGATGAGATCGCGCAGGGCCTCATGATGAGTAAGAATACGATTTATAAATACTTCCCCAGCAAGGAGGATATCGCCCAAGGTCTTTTTTCGGGATTGAAAGATCAGATTAATCAAGAGTTGCATCTTATAGAAGAAGCTCATCCGGATTCCCTTGAGGTTATTAGCAAGAGTGTGTTTTTTATTCAAAAACAGCTCGGTCCATGGTTCGAGCATTTTTTAGGAGACATCAAGATAGAAGTGCCGCTGTTGTATGAGGATTTTACGAAGTTCAGGAATGAGAAAATCCAAAATATTCGAGAACAGATTCAAAAAGGGATAAAAGCGGGGGCATTTAGAAATGTGCATCCCTCAGTTGCCGTGGGTGTTTATTTAGGCGCTATTGACCAGGTATTGAATCCGGAGTTCCTCCGGGAAGAAAGGATCTCGTTTCCCGAGGCCATTGAATCCGTAATGGATATTTGGTCTTCGGGGATTTTGAATAAGGGTTCGGCAAAAGAGGGCGGATGAAAAGTTTTTTATTAGGAAAGCAGGGATATCATAACGTCCTTTCTCTTGAGAAACGCGGGCTAAAATTGGCGCGGACGGTCATCGTATTTATTTTCAGTATTATATTTTCCGGCCTTTGCTTTGCCGACGGATTGACCGTTGCCGTGGCGTCCAACGCGCAGTATGTCTTTGAGGAATTAAAGATGGTTTTTGAAACAACGGAAAAGATCCCTCTGAAAGGCGTCATAGGTTCTTCCGGTAAAATCGTTTCCCAGATTGAACAAGGGGCGCCGTTTGATCTGTTTCTTTCGGCGGATATGGAGTATCCGCAAGGGTTGTATCATAAAGGCCTCGCGCCGCGCCGACCCGAAGTTTACGCTTACGGAACGCTGGTTTTGTGGACAGGGAAGAAGATGGATTTATCGGCGGGGTTAAATATCCTGAAGTCGCCTTTGATTCAAAAAATCGCCCTCCCCAATCCTAAAATATCTCCTTATGGCCGGCAAGCGGTTCAAGTTCTCAAGCAGGAAGGGCTTTATGAAGCGGTGAACAAGAAAATAGTTTACGGGGAAAGTGTGGCCCAGGTGAATCAGTTCATCACCTTAAAGGCCGTTGATATCGGTTTCACGGCCAAATCGGTCGTACGGTCGCCGAGGATGATAAATCAGGGATGGTGGATGGAAATCGATCCAGAAACCTATGAGCCGATCGCGCAAGGGGTCGTGATCCTGCAACACGCCCAAGAGCATAATCTTTTGGCGGCGGAGAAGTTTTACGCGTTTCTGTTTTCTTCCCGGGCCAGAGAAATTTATCAAAAACACGGGTACGTTTTACCGTAGCACCATGACAATTGAAAGAGGGGGAACGTTGATGAATACGCTCATGGGAACTATCGTCGATATCCATTCTTCAGACATGATTTCTATGATCAATGTGGATGTGGACGGCGACATTTTCAGTTCGATCATTCTTGAAGGGAAAAAGGGGCCGTTTCACTATAAGTTGGCCGAGAAGGCGCACCTTCTTTTTAAAGAAACAGAAGTCGGTATTGCCAAGAATTTATCAGGACTTATCAGTTTTAGGAACCGTTTTCCGGCGAGAATAAAGAAGGTGGAAACGGGGCCGGTCTTAAGTAAAATTATTTTGGATTACCGGGGCAAATGGATTGAATCAATCATTTCCACGAGATCCGTTGGGGACATGGGGCTTAAGGAGGATGACCATGTTGAATGGCTGGTCAAAACCAATGAAGTATCTTTAATGCCGATCCCCCAATGAAATTCGATTTTGGTCCTTTAGTCTTAACCTTTCAATTGGCGTTCGCGACCACGGCGATCCTCGTGGCGGCCGGCATTCCGCTGGCGTATTGGCTGGCTGTCAGCCGACGGTCCTGGAAATCCCTGATTGAACCTTTGGTGAGTATGCCGCTCATTTTACCGCCGACGGTCCTGGGGTTTTATCTCCTGCTTTTGTTTAGTCCATCGACAGGGGTCGGCCGGTTTCTCGAAAATGTTGTTCACGTCCGAATACCTTTTACCTTCCTGGGCCTTGTGATCGGATCCGTGCTTTTCAGCCTTCCGTTCATGGTAAACCCCCTTAAAGCAGGTTTCCAAAATTTTCCTTCTTCTCTTCGGGAGGCGGCGTATACCTTGGGGAAAACGGAGAAAGAAACGTTATTTAAAGTCATTTTACCCAATATCAAACCGGCGCTTTGGACGGGTATTGTGATGTCGTTCGCGCATACCATCGGCGAGTTCGGCGTGGTCCTGATGATTGGCGGGAATATTCCGGGGGAAACGAGGGTTGCCTCCATTGCCATCTTTAACGAAGTCGAGGCCTTAAAATACGCGGAGGCTCATATTTATTCAGGGATCCTCATTATGATATCTTTCAGCATTCTTTTCGCGCTCAATCTGGTAAATAAAAGGGGTCAGTAAAAGCGTTTTAAGGCGACAACGGCTCCGGTTACTGACTTCCGGAAAAGTAATGGAACACTGTGGCAGTCAGTATCTCGACCTACGTTCTCTGAAGAATAAAACTCTATTAATTATACGGAGGTCAATCAATTGGTACGCGTGATATGATTCGTGTCAGAGCCAAAAAGAAATTGCATACAAGCGACGGCCCGATGGAATTGGATGTTTGTTTTGAATCGGGCGTCGGCGAGTTTGTCACGCTTTTCGGAAAATCCGGCGCGGGGAAGACCACGATTCTGCGCATGATGGCCGGATTAAGTGAACCGGAAGAAGGGTATATTGAAGTAAGCAAGGAGGTGTGGTTTGACAGCCGCAAGAAGATCAATTGGCCTGTTCAAAAACGGTCGATCGGGTTTGTTTTTCAAGAACATAATCTTTTCCCGAACATGACCGTTGAGGAAAATTTACATTTTGCCTTGCAAGACAAAAAAGATGCTGGCATGATTGAGGCGCTGCTGGAGGCGGTTCATTTAACGGAATTTCAGCGCCGGCGGCCGGCTCAGCTTTCAAGCGGGCAGAAGCAGCGGGTCGCGTTGATACGCGCTTTGTTGCGTAAACCGAAGGTTTTACTTTTGGATGAACCGTTCGTGTCGCAGGATCTGGAATTGCGGTTGAAGTTGCAAGAGGAGATGTTGGATATTTATAAGCGTCATAACGCGTCGGTGATTTTTGTCAGTCACGATTTCAGCGAGATTTTTAAATTATCCGATCGTATTTTAGTTCTTGATAAAGGCCGGATCCAGAAGTCCGGAAGACCGGACGAGATTTTCGCGGCGCAGACCATCAGCGGTAAATTTAAATTCCCCGGCGTGATTGTGGATATGCGGCAGGAGGATTTTCTTTATATCGTGACCGTGCAAATTGGAAACAACCTGACGAAGGTTGTGGCGGCCGAGAATGAAGTCAGGGGATTGAGCACAGGAGACCATGTGCTGGTCGCGGCAAAGGCGTTTAATCCGATTATTTTAAAAGCCTTCCCGAAAGAAAATCAGAAGACATGATGTGGTATGTGTACATCTTAAAGACAAAACGGGGCAGCCTGTATACGGGGATCACCACCTGTCTTGAGAGACGGCTCAATGAGCATCGTCGGGGAAGAGGCGGGCGGTTTACTAAAACATTCGGGGTCGATCAATTGCTTTATTCGGAAACGTGTTTGAATCAAAGCGAAGCGCTAAGGCGGGAAGCTGAAATCAAGGCTTGGCCGCGCGTAAAGAAGATGAAACTGATTGGAGGTTAAGAAATAATATGGGAATCGGTCAAATCATTTTAAGTGTCTTGGGGCTTTGCGTGTTTGAAGTGATTTCCAGCATTGATAATGCCGTTGTCAACGCGGATGTTCTGGCCACCATGGATAAAAAGTGGCGGAAATGGTTTTTAATCTGGGGAATTTTTTTCGGGGTCTTTCTTGTGAGAGGTTTGCTCCCGTGGATTATTATCTGGGTGTCAAGTCCCGCCTTGGGCCCGTGGGGATCTTTTATGGCGGCCTTCAGTAGCGACCCGCAGGTGGAAACAGCCCTGGAACAATCGTCTCCATTATTGATGATGGGGGGCGGGATATTTTTAGTTTTTTTATTTTTTCATTGGCTGTTTCTGGAACATAAAAAATTCGGATTGCCTCTCGAATATTTTTTCAGGCGTCAGGGGGTGTGGTTCTTCGCGGTTGTTTCCACCCTTTTATCCGTCATTATTTGGCATGCCCTTAAAAAAGATCCCATGTTGGCTTTCGCGGCCTCTATAGGCGCGAGCGCGTTTTTTATCACGCACGGTTTTAAACAATACGCGGAGCAGGCGGAAGTGGAATTGAAAAATAAAAGCGATTTATCCGACATTAGTAAAATTATGTATCTTGAGGTCTTGGACGCGACATTTTCCATCGACGGCGTTGTTGGCGCGTTTGCCTTTACGATGTCGGTTCCTCTGATCATTCTGGGTAATGGCCTGGGCGCTTTTGTTGTGAGGGAATTTACGATCAGAGGTGTGGACAAAATCAAAAAATATGTGTATTTAAAAAACGGCGCCATGTATTCCATTTTCTTTTTAGGGATGATGATGTTGTTGGAAGGATTCGGGATCCATGTGCCTCATTACGTGGCCCCTGTGATGACTTTTATGGTCATTGGTTTTTTCTTTTTCAAATCGTTAAAGGAAAAGAAGGATAGAGAACACGGCTAAATCCTGATTTTTGAACGCATGTCTGTTTAAATGAAGGCAAAAAGTTCCATTTTTTTCTTACCACCCCCCCTTGTTTTCCCCGTAGAAACATGTTATCTTTTCACCACTTGAACTAATTAAAAAAACGTTTTCTCACCTTCTTGCTCTGCAACTATTAGATCTTTAGCAACTTAACTTGAATTAATCCAATAAGTTAAATATAAAATCGTTTATCCTTAAACGGAGGTTTTTGTCAATGTATCTTATCGTTCCCCAGACCAAGAATAATTTCATGAGTAAAATCATTTCTTCATTCATTGCCGTTACATTCATTTCCAGCATGATCGTGCCGCCGCAGGCAAGCTATGCCCAGTTTGTGCCGCAGGCAGGTTTGAATCTGCCTGCCGTTGGAGCCATGGTTCCTGTGAGTGAAGGCTTTACCCCTACTATGATTCAGGGGATGACTCTGTATCCAGATAATCCGTTACGCTTTGATTTCATTGTCGATACAGGCGATACAGGGATTCAGGGGGATGAATTGGCCGCGGAATCCACCAAACTCGTTAAATATTTCCTGGCCACGCTGACAACCCCGGAAAAAGAAATGTGGGTCAACCTTTCTCCGTATGAAAAAAACCGGATCATTCCTAATCAATTAGGTCAGACCGAGTTAGGCCGTGATCTTTTGGCGCAAGACTACATCCTCAAGCAATTGACCGCTTCTCTTATTTATCCGGAAGATGAGCTTGGAAAGAAATTCTGGGAAAGGGTTTACGCTAAAGCCCAGGAAAAATATGGTTCCACCGATATTCCGCTGAATACTTTTAACAAAGTCTGGATTGTGCCGAATAAGGCAGTTGTTTATGAGAATGAGAACAATATCTTTGTTTTGCAGAGCCATTTGAAGGTCATGCTGGAAGAGGACTATTTAGCCCTGCAACAGAATAAAGACAGCGCAAAATTCGGCATGAATGACTTAAGCACAGGGGAGACCGAGGTCATTAGCGGTATTTCTTCGGATGTTGTCCGGGAAGTGCTTATCCCTGAGATCGAAAAAGAAGTCAATGAAGGCAAGAACTTTGCCAAACTCCGCCAGATTTACAATTCCATGATATTGGCCACGTGGTACAAGGTCAACCTCAAAGAAAGTCTTTTGGGCCAGATTTATATGGATAAAAACAAGACCACCGGCGTTGATATCGCGGACAAGGACGTTAAAATCAAGATTTACAACCAATATCTCGAGGCTTTTAAGAAGGGTGTCTTTGATTATATCCGGGAAGATTATGACGCGGCGGCTCAGGAAGTATTGCCAAGAAAGTATTTCTCCGGCGGGCTTCTCGGTGTGGATAAAGCCCAATTGACTACAATTAAAGGCAAGGATGCGCTTAAAGGTGTGAAGGTTGATCCAGCATTGATAACAGCGACGAATAAATATATAACAACGTTTGATGGTTATACCGTTGGGGAAAAGGCTGATCCGGCTGTATTGACTAACATCAACAAAGAGGGTGTTCTTATACCAAAATCAGATAAGGCGATTTTGAGCCAAATCAATAGAGATGTTCTTGATGCCTTAAAAACTATTGGAAAGGCTAATTATAAGGGGGTTTCTTTAGAGCGGTTTATGGAAGCCAGAAAAATTGATAAACGTAAAGGAACAAAAGAGCTTCAAAATTTAATGAACGTCACCAAGAATGTGGAGTCTTACAGAGATGAGAATGGCGAGGAGTTTTATAGAGTAAGTCCGATCAGTATTGCCGTTCAGATTGGACCTGATGTAAGGCCCGAAGATGTTCCCTACGCGTCAACCGTTGTGATCAATCATTCAGAGACAAGAGAATATTTGGGAGTTACGGCCGAAATGGCCCGAAAGCAGGCGGAGCTATTTCTAAAGGCTGGTTTTAATGTGATTTATCCTTTTGGCGACTTTCCTGAGCGTATGTGGGAAGGAACAAAAATCACAAACGATTATACAGCCTTAAGAAATTTCACTCAGAATAATATAAAATTAAAAGCTACGGAGTTATATGTTTCTGATAAACCAGTGGCACAACGTACTGATTTCGAGAACCGTCTGGATGATTTTATTAGAAGGATGGATGGATATTTAACGATTGATTTTGATGCTTTTAAGCGAGAATCTTCCTTATTATTGCAGGCCTTTGGATATTCCAAGGACGTGCGTGAGGAAGAGTTCGCCATTAAAGAGTTGAGGAGTCTTTTAAAGGATAGGAATAAACAAAGAATCACTGATACCCCTGAATTTAAGCAAAAGATTGAAACCGGCACGTTTGAGAGTTTAACATCGGATACAGAATTGAAGGAGATGCTGACGGCCTGGGGATATACAAAGGATGATTTATCCGCCCCTCAGAAATTTGCCCTCGTTGAACTGCGGAATAAAATTATTGAAGAATTAAGTACGCAGGGTGAAATCGAAGGACAGATCAATGTTTTGTACAAAGGTATGCCTGCCGAATACATGAGCCGTATTTACAATCCTTATGAACCGGTTAATGGTATCAAGACAACGGCTATCCCTGATTCCTTGGCTCAGTATCGAAAAGAATACATTGTCAAGGCCATTGCCAAAGCAGTTGGAGTGGCAGAGACGGACGTTCCATTAATTTATGGCGGTGGTGCCAACGTGAAAAATATCGGCGGGTTAACCAAGAAGGTTGGATATGTTGGGGCTTTTATCGGACGGGCATCAGCAAAGGCAGAAGCCCAGGAAGGGGAAGATTCGACAGCCAACATAGTTGAGGCTGCCCTTCGATCAGGAGATGAATTAACTGTTATTTTTAATGGCAAGCAGATGGATACACCTTCAGCCCAAAAGTATTTGAAGGCTTATGAAGCCAAGAAATTAAATTTAGAGGGCAAAGTGAAGGTTATTCATGCCGTTCCTATGACTGACTATCGCGCCTGGCAGAAGGTATTGGAGGGAGATGAGTCCGCCGCTTCGTTATTTGATATTCAACCTTTAGATCCAAACGCAAAGAATTATGTAGACCTTGTCGTTGAGGCGACAGATGGGGTTAGCACACAGGGAATTGGAGCCTATACAGCGCATCTGTCGGCGGAATTGCTTAAGAAAATGGGTGTTACAGCGGCAATCCTTGATAGTAGTGACCCGAAAAGAGTACAAAAACAAATAACGAATTTTATTGAAAACGGCATAACACCTTTGGTGAGGGAAGATGAACGTGTTCCTGGAGCTTTGTTGAGTGCTTTGGGGGGGCGATATAAGAGCATTATCTATAAAGCAGGAGGTAATAAAACAGGAGAATTGGAAAGGCTTGTAAAAGACTATAAAGAGTCGAAGAACTCCGTTTACCTTGTTATTAAGATGAATAAAGAGACCACTATCGCGGAGGTTATGAAGGATATCAATGATTTGAAACAGAAACATGGCGACGGGATACGGCATATCCATTTCGGAGCGCTTCCGGTTAAAGCCCAAATCCGTCAAACCGCTGTTGAGATGCGAAAGGCGATGGGAGACGCGGCCACATCGGACACGGCCATGGTAGCGGATAAATTGACCGGTCGGGAGTTATACGAAGCGTTGGAGAGTGAGGCAGGGTCTAATGTAGTGACGATGGCGGTAAATATCCGAACGCTGCTGATATTGCCCGGGATGATGCAGGCGGCGAAGAAGACCGGGAGTGTGGTGATATTCCAGCAGGCGTTGAGTGAGTTTGGATATACCTGGCCGGGCGGGTACAAGCCGGAGAATGCACGGTTATTGGCCGATGCGGTGCGGGAGGCAGGAGAGAGGAACCAATTTACAGACTATGTTTTAAAGGGTGATCATATCACGGTCAAGGTAAATGATAATTTTATCAAAGATCAGAATGCGCAAGACATTGTGGCGGGTTTATTCGAGGATATCCTGAAGATTTCTGGGAAGTCAGAACGTGCCCAGGCGTTTTTGAAGGCAACAGGAGATGAGGTGTTAAAGGAGAACGAGAATGTGGCCAACGCGTTAAAAGCCATCAAGAAGGCATATGAGCTGGTGAAGGCGGAAGTGGACGCCGGGTTTACGGTCTTTGCGTTAGATGCTTCGTTTATGCCGACGCGGCTTAATGTATTGATCACGGCATTCTTGGATGGATTCTTGCCGGAGAACGCCAGTCATGAGGCCGAGGTTGGCGAGATTGGTGACGATGCAAACTCGACGGTAGCCGATGCCCTGGAATTTGTGACAGGGAAGAGGTATCAAGAGAGATTGGTCAAGGATGAGAAGACGGGGGCTGTCATCTCATCAGAATTAGTGTTAGACAATGAAGGAAATCCAATCGTTGAGAAAGAAGGTAAGGGGCTGCTGGATTATGGTGTCAAGATTGAGCGGTTGGCGATCAACAACGGAACATCCCATGGCAACACGTATGACAAAGAGGGTAACCCGATAGAGACGCAGATGAATTTACAGATGACCAAGGCGATTAGTGACGCGTTAAAGCCGTATAGGATAGAGATCGTCCAGCATGGGGTGACCGGTACGCCGTTAAGGAATTTGCCGTACTTAAGGGCAGCGGGGATCAGATCCGCGCATGTGGCGACCCACTGGCAAAATATTGTGTGGGAGCAGTTGGTTAGAGTTGGTGAAAAAGACGAACAGGTGCAGGATTTAGTGAATCGGATCATTGATGATTTGATTGTGAACAGTGGTAAGAATTATGGAGTTGAGAAGCGTGAGGGAGCGGAAGCGAAGAAGCTGAACAAGCTCATTGGAAAAGAATTGAAGAATATTTTTGGAAAGTTTATGGGAGAGTTGGAGGCGTTGCCGGGATGGGTGAAAGACAGGATCACGGCAGCGATTGAGGCGTCAGCCATCGAACACTTCAAGGCCTTTGGCAGTAATGGGTCGGCAGAAATGGTAAGAGATTATCAAAAGAGCCGGTCACAGGACACGGCGATGATTTCCCAGCAAAACAGGGTGTTGCGTATTTTGGACTCACGCGGCAATCAAACTTTAAAAGTGAAACTGTGGTTTAATGAGAAGCAAGGGTTTGGTTATGTTCCTTCAGGGGCATCCACAGGAGAACGAGAGGCCTTAGAAATTCGTGACGATGCTTTTGCCAAAAGAGTGAAGACTGGTCAGGCGGAGTTTGCTATTAAAGATACCAAAGGCACTGTTTACCTTAGCGAGGCATCTGTCATAAAAACTTTGACTGATGGTAAAGCCAACACAAAAGAAGAGGCCATTGACTGGCTTCAGAAGTATTCGTCCAAAGGAACGAGGGTCGCAGCTTTGCGAGCGGAATTTTTAATTGGACAACTAGAGCAAGCGATATGGGATAAGAAAGTTTACCCCGGGCTTGAGGGGAGTATTGATGACTGGTTACAAAAAATGGAAGAACAATTTGGAGGGAACTGGGAATTGAAGAATTACTTCGGAGCCAACGCGATTTTGGCCATTTCTTCAGCGGCATTGCGTTTGACGGCTGCTCTCAAGGGTGTGGAAGTCTTTGAGTTGAACCCAGGGCCCCAGCCTGTTAATGATGTTATAGCACAAGCCAATATTTTGAATGGTGGAGAGCATGCTGATAACAATGTTGATATTCAAGAGACCATGCTTGTCGTGGTGCCAGATACACAGGCAACAGGTGCTAACGCGATAAGGACTGAAAAAGAAGCCATTTTTGTTAAGGCCCAATTATTTCAACTTTTAAAAAAGAAGTTAAAGAAATTAGGGCTTAACACAAACGTGGGGGATGAAGGAGGATTCGCGCCGAATGTTCCTACTAATAGTGATTATTTGAGGATTGCCTCAGAAGTCGTTCAGGAATCACCATGGGGTAACCTTATTGGAAAACAAATAGGTTTTGCCACAGATGGGGCGTTTAGCGAGAGATCTTTCATAGGTAAGGATGGTGAGATAACTTATTGGTTAGAAGGAGAGAGGGACAAGGAAGGCAATGTTAAGCCAATCACAATAAAAGCTGGAGATGAGGAAAAATTAATTGGAAAGATCGACAAATATGAGGGACGTGATGTTCTTGTTCTAAACAGAGAGGAACTTCAATTGTTCTGGATAGACTTAGTTCGCAGATTTCCTATTGTTTCCCTGGAAGACTCCTTTGATCAAAATGATATGAAGGGCCACCAAGGGTTAACGACATTTGCTAATCAGGCATCACTTTCCGGGACACCCGAGTATGAATCACTGGCCTTCGATATGCAGAGAAAAATGGGAATAGATACAGTTGGGGATGATTTACTGGTGACAAATTTGAGGCAATTGAAGGCGGCGGTTCGTGGTGAAACAATAGAATTCGCCGGAAAAATTTTGACCTTCCCGCCGCATACCATCAACTCAATTCTGGTCAAGGTAAACCAGGTTGGAAGCATTAAAGAAACAAAAGAGTTAATACGATTGGCATTATTGATGGGTATATCAGTCAAGATTTCCCACAGGTCCGGAGAAACAGAAGATACCCTCATCGCTGATCTGGCAAAGTGGGCTACAACGTTGATGGAAGGTCGGCATTCTGTTACAAAAAGAATGCCTCGGGTCTGGATAAAAACAGGTTCTCTTTCAAGGTCTGATCGAACCGCAAAATACAATCGATTGATAGAAATCGATGGCAAGCTCGACAGGGCATTGATGGTTGAAGTCAATAAAAATGGATTAAGCGAGTTAGATCAATTGATTAAATCCTTGGAGAGTGACGGTGGTCAGGCAGGAGCAGATCGCGTTGAACGCCAGGGTGGTATCAATTTAGATCCCACGATGCTGGATATGCAGATTCTGCGTGATCCTGACGGCAAGCCTTTGCCGGTTTGGCAGCAGCCTATCAAGCAGATCAATATCCAGGGCGTTTTACCGGTCTTGATCGAGATCAAGCCTATCATGAATAATATGCAAATCCCGATGATGTTAGGGTTTGATGACCCTCGGCTGTTTGATTCGGATTACGGTCAGGAGCAGAAATCCAAACCTTTTAATGCCGCTCAAGATGAGAAATCAACGGAACAGGGTTACAACTTAAGTCTTGGACCGGTAGAGAGACGTTTGGGTTACGCTGAAATTTTGGCGTAAGTTGATTAAAACCAAGATGATTACCAATTCGCCAATTCGACAGGCGCCTGCCGAATTGGCGTTTTTTTACCAGCAGATTTCGCCTTTCCCTTTTTTCTTCGCCCGGTAGAGGGCCTGATCGGCTTTGAGGATGAGATCCCGGCGGTCAGAGGTCTTCATAAAAACGGCTATTCCTATACAGGCCGTGATTTTACTTTTTACATTGAGATTGGTGAGGGCGTTTGTCAATCTCCCCGCCACGATTTGTGCCTGAGGCAGATCCGTCTCAGGAAAGATCACAACAAACTTATCTCCCGCGTAACGGCAGACGATGTCGACGATACGGCAGGTTCCTTTTAAAATCCTGCTGACCTCTTTGAGGAGATGGTCGCCTTGCGGATGGCCGTGGGTGTCGTTATAAGTTTTGAAATCATCAATATCTATCATCATCAAACATAAGGGACGGCCATAACGTTGAGAACGGTGAATTTCCTGATCCAGGGCCTTGATAAAATATCTGTGGTTATAAATCTCCGTGTGAGGATCGACCGTCGTTAAATATTCCAGCTTCCGGCAATAATTCGCGTTTTCTATGGCGATAGCGGCCTGGCGGATGATCATCGACAGAATTTTTAAATCGTCTTCTGTAAACTCGGTATGCCGTTTGGATTTTTTGTCAGACACATTAACCACACCGATGAGTTTGTTATGCAGTTTGATAGGGACGCTCAAGAAAGATTTGGTTTTGTAGGCTGAGCGGTTTTTCCTGGAGATCATTTTATCGAACTCAATGTCATTAATCAGTAAAGGTTTTCCTTCTTTCGCCACAAGACCGGCAATTTGCTCGCCTAATTTAATTCTGGTTGATTTAATGATTTCGTTAGTGAGACCGACCGCTCCTCTAATCAGGAGTTCCTGGGATTCCGGGTCGAGAAGCATCAAGGAACATTTTTCCACTTCGAGAATCTGGGTCGCTTTTTCAATGACGAAATCAACCAGATGATTCAGTTCCAGGATCGAACTGATGCGCTGATCAATGTTGAGAACTTGTTCCAGTTTTCGTTTTTCAGCCTTCACATGATCCTGCAGATGTTGAAGCTCTTCTTCGTTTTTTTTGCGTTCCGTGATGTCCCGAACAAAGGCCCACATGCCGGCCGGTTTTCCGGCGTTGTCTTTGACAAGATATGTCCTTAATTCAACGGGAATAATCGCGCCGTCTTTTTTGAGGTACTCTTTTTCATAAATTTCTGAATGCCCTTTTTTTAAGACATCCTCTTTGATAATTTTTCTTTCCATGGCATGCCACTTCTTGGGGGTGCGTTTAGCATAAGTTAAAAGGAATAGTTCTTCTTCCGTATAGCCGAGCATATTTTGAAAGGCGCGGTTAAACGCCAGTAGACGGCTATTCATGTCGACTAAGACATAACCGTCAAGGCTTCCTTCGTAGAGCTGGCGGTATCTTTTTTCGGATTCGACCAGTTTTTCCTCGGCCTTTTTGCGGTCGGTGATATCGATGATGGTACAGATAATAAAAAGCCCTTCTTCGGTGGTGAGGGGATTAAGGCCGATTTCCGCGGGGAACACGCTTTCATCCTTTCGCAGGCCGCGCAGATCCCTGCCTTTTCCCATATAGCGCGGTTCGGGCTTTATTAAATATTCTTTTCTGTTTTTGACGTGTTGTTGGCGCAGAGGATGAGGGACGAGGATTTCTATGGGTTTGCCAAGCAGTTCTTTTTTATTATAACCAAATGTCATTTCTGCTGAAGAATTGACAAGGGCGATCTTCCCTTCCAGATCGACCATGATCAGACTGGCCAGAGTTGAGTCTAAAATGAGCTGAAGCACTTTTTTGGTTGTTTTAAGCTTTTTCATAAGGTTTAGTTCGCTTTCTTTTTTTCATAAGGAAAGTTTGTGAAAAACTCAAAGGTATTTTAGCAAAGATTGCGAAATGTTCCCAGCACGCAGATAAAAAAATTGTGTCTGGACTTTTAGTTTGGATGAGCCGCGCGAAAGATCTGCGCGCAAGGACCAGGTGTTTGAAAAGCCGGTGTTTTAGAGTACCCATTTCTTGACAGAATGAAAATGTCATGTCAGAATACGGCCAAATCTTGAAAGGAGACGGAAGATGCAAAACAGAGTGAAAAAAATAACGAAAGGTATTACGTCCAAAACATCGACGATAGAGTTATTTAAGACCGTAAAGAAGAGCTTATTCAAAAAGAAAATTTATTTTGAACTTGCGGCTCCCGCGGCCAAAAAGGTCGCTCTAACGGGTAATTTTAAGGCCTGGGATGTGAACGGAATTCCCATGAAGAAAGATAAAGATGGCCTTTGGAGAGTGGGCGTTGAGTTGGCGCCGGGACGGTATGAATATAAATTTATTGTGGATCAGCAGTGGTGGACAGATCCGGCGAATAAGCAAACGGTTATGAGCCCGAGCGGAACGGTTAACTCACTAAAGGAAATTTCTATTTAATGCGCATCGCTCTTTTTTCCTGGGAAACCGCTCATTCTATTTATATCGGTGGGGTGGCCAGTCATGTGACGGAATTGGCCTGCGCCCTGGAACGCAAGGGGCATGAGACGCATGTTTTTACCAGGATGGGACGGCATGACCATGCCCTGTATGAACGGATAGACGGCGTTCATTATCATCGTTGTCCTTTCGCCCATCATCCGGATTTCGTTGAAGAGATGAATAATATGTGCCGTTCCTTCGTGCATACCTTTTTTGAGACGGAGGATCACATAGGCGCTTTTGATATTGTTCACGCGCATGATTGGTTGACGGCGAACGCGATGTCCTGGATCAAAGAAGGCCGCGGCCGGAAAGCGGTTTTTACCCTGCATTCCACGGAATATGGACGCAGCGGTAACCATTTTTGGGGCGGGAATTCCGAACGGATCCGGCATATTGAATGGCATGGAGCCTATTGTGCCGACCATGTGATCACGGTTTCCAACGCGCTGAAAAATGAGGTCCAGTGGATTTACAGCGTTCCCGACGGGAAAATGGATGTCATATATAACGGCATTAGTTACAGGAATTTCGACGGTTGGCTTGATCCAGGGGCCGTGAAAAAGTCCTATGAGATCGGGACGATGGATCCTGTGGTTTTGTTCGCGGGAAGAATGGCCGTTCAGAAAGGGCCGGATCTTCTGGTCGAAGCCATTCCCCATGTCTTGAAATATTATCATAACGCTAAATTCGTTTTTGTCGGTGACGGCGCGATGCGTCAGAGTGTTGAAAACACGGCGCGGCACAGGGGCGTTAGTCACGCGACGAAATTCCTTGGACATTTGAGCGGCTGGAAGCTGGTGGATCTTTTTAAGGCTTGTGATTGCGTCTGTATCCCCAGTCGCAATGAGCCTTTCGGGATCGTTATTCTGGAGGCTTGGAGCGCCGGCAAACCGGTCATTGCCAGCATAAACGGGGGACCTTCGGAAATTGTATGGCACGATGTCAATGGTTTTAAAATCAACGCTAATTCGGATTCTATCGCGTGGGGAATAGGAACGTTGTTTGCTAATTTTGAACACGCCCGATGGATGGGCGCCAACGGCCGCGTGGCGGCTGAAACGGTCTTTTCTTGGGACACCATCGCCGATGAAGTCTTGACCGTTTATCAGAGTTAAGGAGAATAGAATTTGATTCGGCAAAAATCCAAGACAGATAAAAGTCCAAAGGATGTCTTGATAAAAAAAAAGAACGTTTTTTCAAGCGGTCAACATCCTCCACGCCGCTTACCCAAGAAACAACTGTCAAAACCTCTGCCGGAAAAACACAAGTCTGTTTTACCGCTCCCTTTAGATAAATCCAATCCGATTCCCCCGGGAAATTCTTTTCTTAAAAAAGAAATCGACAGTTACGAGCTTCCTTCCAGTTATAACACAACCAGTGTGACGCTCATGGCCCGAGATCCTTACTGGCTCTATGCCTACTGGGAGATTGCCCCGTCTTCTATCGAAGAGATGAAGAAAAAGACCGGTCAGGACTTTAATAAAGCGGTTTATGTTTTAAGGATGTATGACATAACGTTTAAGGATTTTAATGGCGCCAATGCCAATCATTGGTTTGATATGGATGTCGGTCCTTTGGCCAACAATTGGTATGTCAATGTCTGGGGCGAAAATACGTCCTACTGTTGTGATATAGGCCTTCGCATGGCCGGCGGGGATTTCTTCACTTTAGCCAGGTCCAATAATGTGATCACGCCGCGTAGAGGACTTTCGGGACGAAAAGATATGATTTGGATGGAGAGGAAGAGCGACCCGATGGAGCCTCCAGCCCCGTTCGTGATGGGAGAGTCTAAAATTCAGAAAAGTTCCGGGAGAGGTGTTCAAGGCGCGGGGTTCTTGGCTAAAAGCAAGGGACGTCC
Organism: Candidatus Omnitrophota bacterium; assembly: GCA_003528115.1. GTDB lineage: Bacteria > Omnitrophota > Gorgyraeia > Zapsychrales > Zapsychraceae > UBA10174. The sequence continues at coordinate 68,856 of DOGZ01000006.1, read as the reverse complement.
AAGGACATTTGCCCGAGGGAGGATCCCTTTAAGCGCGGAGGAAGTCAGGAGTTATTATGAAAGACTTGTGCCTCTTTTTAAAAGGGTTGTAGGGAGAGGTTCAGAAAGAAAGAACGGGAAAAATCTTTTCATATTAGAGAGGGAAAACGCTCGAAGGGTATATTCCGAAGAAGGGGTTCTTCTGGATGAAGATTGGCTGGGTGGGTTAACATGGAAAGAATTTTATAAGAAATTTATCCTGGGATCCTCCGAGGAGCTGGCCATCCAAGGAGGGGCGAGCCAGTCCTTGAGTCAGTCGCGGCCGCAGGGGATTTCCAGCGCGCCCGAAGAAAAAAGAAGAAAATTCTTTTTTGAAATTTGGACGGAACTTATTGTGTATGGCCGCACGGAACCGGATGCCGAGGTTCATTTGGCGGATCAAAGAATCCCTTTACGTCAAGACGGAACGTTCAGTTTGCGGTATGCCTTACCCGACGGGAAAATCCCGTTTCCTTTTGTGGCCGTTTCATCGGACAAAGTGGATAGCCGAAGTATTTCCACATCCGTGGAACGCAGCCAGACCTTATACGCCCCTTGAAAGAAGCTTTCGATTTAACTACTGACTTCCCTAAAAGTAATGGAACATTACGGCAGTCAGCCCCAACTTCCCTCAAAGAATCATTCAGAGGTAGTTGGGACGTCCCTGCTTCCTCTAAGCGTTTTATTTGGAAAGCAGGGGTATCTCGACCTCCGTTTCCTAAAAGAGGGGGTTCCATTAGTTGTACGGAGGTCAATAACCTATCGATAAAAGTCTATGTCCAAAGGTTATTTATGTTTGATGCTTCACGCGCACCTGCCTTTTGTCCGCCATCCGGAAGAAGAATATTTCCTGGAAGAGAATTGGCTTTTCGAGGCGATCACCGAGACGTATATTCCTCTCATTGAAGTTTTTGACCGGCTTGTTCGTGACGGCATAAACTTCCGGATCACCATGTCTTTAACCCCGACCCTGGCCTCGATGCTTCTGGATCCCTTCCTGCAAGAACGTTACCTGCGGCATATTGATCAATTGATTGAGTTGTCGGACAAAGAGATCAGCCGGACAGGGTATGAGCCGCTTTATCACGGGTTGGCTTTAATGTATAACGAGAAATTCAAAAGGACTAAAGAGATCTTTACGCGGCAGTATCAAAATAATATTGTCGCGGCGTTTAAAAAATTTCAGGATTTTGGATGTCTCGAGGTGATTACCTCATGCGCGACGCACGGTTTTTTGCCCATGATCGGGAAAAATCTCTCTTCCGCCAGGGCGCAGATTCAAATTGGGGTGGATTTTTACACGAAAGTATTTGGGCGTCCGCCGAAAGGAATCTGGCTGCCGGAGTGCGGGTATGCTCCGGGCATAGATGATATTTTGAAAGAGAACGGGGTGCGGTATTTTTTTATCGATTCGCATGGGATCGTCAACGCGGATCCTACACCCCGGTACAGCGTTTACGCGCCGGTTTATTGCCCGTCGGGAGTGGCGGCTTTTGGCCGGGATTGGGAATCCTCCAAACAGGTCTGGAGTTCCAAAGAAGGCTATCCGGGAGACGTCGATTACCGGGAGTATTACAGAGATATCGGGCATGAACTTGATTATGAATATATCAAACCCTATATTCATCCTCAGGGGATCAGAATAAACACAGGTATTAAATATTGGAGAATTACCGGTCCCACGGAGTACAAAGAAGTGTACAGACCGGATTGGGCAAAGGAAAAAGCGGCAAGCCACGCCGCGAATTTTATGTTTAACAGGGAAAAGCAGATTGAGCACTTGGCGGCCCATATGGACCGAAAACCGATCATCGTCGCTCCGTACGACGCTGAATTGTTCGGCCATTGGTGGTTTGAAGGCCCGATGTGGATTGATTTTCTTATTCGAAAGATTGTTTATGACCAAGAAACGATCGAGTTAAAGACGCCTTCTGAGTACCTCGAGGACAACCCTGTTAATCAAATGGCTGTGCCCTCAGCTTCAAGCTGGGGTTATAAGGGATACAATGAATTCTGGCTCAATGGCGGAAACGATTGGATTTATCGCCATGTCCATAAGGCCGGCGAGCGCATGAGGGAATTAGCCCAAAAGTTTTTTTCCGCGCGAAAAAAAGGAACCCGACAACGCTCAGGCCCTCAAGCTTTTATCCGCCGGGCAGTGAATCAAGCCGCCAGGGAATTATTGTTAGCCGAGGCCAGCGACTGGCCTTTTATTATGAAGACAGGGACCATGGTCGCTTACGCTGAAAAAAGAGTCAGGCAGCATATCGGGCGATTCACGCGCTTGTATCATGACCTGAGAGAGAATACCCTGGATGAGGCATGGTTAAAAGAAGTGGAATGGAGGGATAATATTTTTTCTCACATGGATTGCGCGGGGTATTATTCCATTCCAAAAGAGGAGAAGAAGCCGGAGCGCCGCAGGCGCGCTCTGAAGAAAAGTCAAAAACTTCCAAAGAAACAAAAGACCTCCTTCGCCAAAAGCGCGTCACCGGCGCGGCGAAAGAAGTCCAAGGTCAAGTGAGGAGGAGGATGAGATGTCGGATGTCATCGAGGGATTACCTAATATCACGTTTGATGAAAAGGATATTCAGAAATTATCCGGTTTAAAAAGTCCGCAGTATGCCCCGTTGTCGAATATTAAATTCAACAGGGTTTCAGCGAGTTTCGGCATTGCCCTGCATATGCATCAACCAACCATCCCTGCCGGAGGAGGCGACCTCATGACCGCCGGGCTCATTTCCAATCTTCAGCATATGATGGAGAATCCACACATAGGGGATAACCACAACGCCTCGGTCTTTATGCAGTGTTATTCGAGGATGTCGGACATTGTGAGGGAACTCGTCGATCAAGGACGCAATCCCCGGGTGATGCTGGATTATTCCGGAAATCTCCTGTGGGGATTACGGCAGATGGAAGGCGGCCGGGTGCTGGAAAATTTAAAACATATTGCTTCAGAAAAGAAATATCACCGCTATGTTGAATGGCTTGGCACGACGTGGTCGCATGCCGTTGTCAGTTCCACGCCTGTCCCGGATATCAAGCTGCAGATCATGGCCTGGCGGAAACATTTCGCCGCTATCTTTGGAGAAGAGGCGGCCGGAAGAGTCAAAGGGTTTTCTCCGCCGGAAATGCATCTCCCGATCCACCCGGATGTTTGTTATGAATATGTCAAGGCTCTAAAAGAGTGCGGGTATGAATGGCTGATGGTCCAGGAGCATACGGTTGAAAATTTGGACGGGAGCGGCATCCGTCGACCTCACGTGCCTCATCGATTGGTGGCGAAGAATTCTTTGGGGGAAACAGCAGAGATCACGGCTCTGATCAAAACAAAAGGTTCGGATACAAAACTGGTGGCCCAGATGCAGCCGTGTTACGAGGCAAAATCTACGGGAAAACAGGAAGTTGCAGGCCGGGAAATTCCTCCTTTTGTCTGCCAGATCGGTGACGGGGAAAACGGAGGGGTGATGATGAATGAATTTCCACCTGCCTACAGGGTCGCCTTCGCGGAGATTGGAACCGAGGGGAACGTGGCCATGAACGGATCGGAATACCTGGAGTTTTTAAAACAATCGGGCGTTCAGGAGGCCTCGTTTATTCCACTTCAGCCTATTTCTCAGCACAGGATATGGAAGGAAATACATCGTTTCGCCCCGGGCGCCTGCGATGAGGCGATCAAGAAAATTCATGACAAAGACGCGGGTTTTAATCTCGATAAAGGCTCATGGACCAACGATAAGAATTGGGTCAAGGGGTATGAGGATGTGCTGGATCCTATCAATAAATTAAGCGCGGCTTTTCATCAGAAATTTGACGGCAAAAAAGTTGACGTAAAAAGTCATTCGTATAGGGAAGCCTTCCTTTATTTGCTTTTATCGCAGACAAGCTGTTTCCGGTATTGGGGGCAAGGTATCTGGACGGACTATGCCAGAGAATTGTGCCGTCGGGGAATGCAGGCCTTGTGAAGGAATTCTTAAGGCTATGGAAAAGGATGAAAATTTTTTACCTTCCAGCCGGATTTTGTATAGGTTAATTCAAAAACCCATTCCTTGCCTGAGGGGATGACGTTGCCTTCCGGGAATTCCAACTTGACGACAATTTGGGCGTAGGGAGGCGTGTCCTTCAGATGAAAAGTTTTTTCTATAAGGGTGGAAGAAACCAGATCGTAAATAGGCGGAGCGCGCCTGAGATCTTCCCAATAGACAAAGGCCTCAGGCAGGTCGCCGTTTTTCCAATGTTTTAGAATTATTTTGACAATTTTTGTGACTTCGCGCTGATGTAAATAGGGATTTAAAACAATCTGCAGACAGAAGACCGAAAAAATAATAAGCAGGCTAAAAAGGATGAGTTTGTTTTTCATGGTTTTCAAAAGAGATTGGATTTCCTCAAGGCTTGCGTTTCTCTTTTTTATTGATAGTATTAACACGCGATGAGGTGGATGACAACAGAATTTTGATGAGGAAAGAAAATAAATTCATTGAGATGTCATTAAAGATAGCTTTATGGGAAATTTATTCGCGGCAACGCGTATTTTTTTTATTTCATTTCTTTTAGTCTTCAGCCTCTGTTGTGCCGGCTGCGACAAATTGTACAGCCTTTTGGATAAGGAAGGGGCCGAGGAAAAAGAGCTCATCGGCGAGATTGTTCCTTACGAAAAAAACCCCACCGTTGAAGAAATTCAAACGCTCCTTAAACTGTATGGGTACAATCCCGGAAAGATAGACGGCGTTTTGGGGTTGAGAACGCGCAACGCCATCGCGCAGTTTCAGAAGGATAACAACTTGAAGCAAACACGGTTCGCGGATCAGGAGACTTGGGGGAAATTAAAGGTTTTTAAAGACAGTGGTCTTATTGTGGAGAATCAAGTCAATGTTCAACTCGTTCAAAAAATTTTAAAAAATGCCGGGTTTAACCCGGGGACAGTTGACGGGAATTTAGGCCCCCAAACGCTGGCCGCTATTAAGGCCTTTCAGAAAGCCCATGCCTTAGAAGCCGACGGGAAGATCGGTTTTAAAACCCTGACAAAGTTGGCCGACTATTTTGAATGATTTCACTTGAACATGGGTGGATGATCAAAAGGATTAATTTTTTTCTCGAAAATTAGAAAACCCTATGTTATGATGCTCCCCAATTCAATCCTTATTCATAACATGTTTTTTCCAAAATGAAAATTCACGAATATCAAGCGACAGAAATTTTTAAAGCGGCCGGTCTGCCGGTTGTGAGCGGTGGTGTGGCGTCCGAATTAGGGATGGCACTCCAGATTGCTGACAAAGCAGGGTATCCCGTTGTTTTAAAATCACAGGTTCTGGTCGGGGGGCGCGGGAAGGCCGGCGGTATTAAGGTTGTCCATAATAAGGAAGAACTCGAAAAGGCCTTTGGGGCGCTCAAGCAACTCAAAATTAAAGGGTATGCTGTAGAGAAGATCCTTGTTGTCCGTGCTATTCAAATCAAAAAAGAATTTTATATCGGGGTGACCGTAGATTCAGCGAAAGATGATGTTGTCCTCATCGCCAGTTCAGCCGGGGGTGTGGATATAGAGGAAACGGCCAGGATCAATCCGGAGGCGATCAAAAAATTTTATCTTCAAGGCGGCCGGGATGTTGATCTGGAACGGTTGACGGTCTTTGTCAGGGGGGTTTTTGAAGATCCTTCTCTGCAGCAGCAGGCGAAAGACATTTTTCAGAAACTGATTAAGGTTTTCTTCGAAAAAGATTGTTCCTTAGCGGAGATTAACCCGCTTGTGGAGACCCGGGACGGTCAAATTGTTGCCGCGGATGCCAAGATTAATTTTGACGATAACGCGTTGTTCCGTCATCCGGACATTGAGTCCATGAAAGATTCGGCGTATGAAGACGCTGATGAGCAAGAGGCGAGACAGTATGGATTGAGCTTTGTAAAGCTGGATGGCCATGTGGGCTGTATTGTCAATGGCGCTGGTTTGGCCATGGCCACAATGGATATCATTAAACTTCTTGGCGGAGAGCCCGCTAATTTTCTGGATGTGGGCGGGAGTTCCAATCCACAGAAGGTTTTAAACGCGTTGAAAATTATTTTGCGTAATAAAAAGGTGAAGGCCATTTTGATCAATATCTTCGGCGGCATCACACGCTGCGACGATATTGCCAAAGGTATCTTGGAAGCGAAAAAACAATTAGACATGCCTGTGCCGCTGGTCGTTCGCCTGACAGGAACAAATGAAAAAGAGGCCAAGGAGATATTAGCCCAAAGCCATATTCAAACATACGCGACGATGCGAGAGGCGGTTCAACGCGTCGTTGCCTTGGCGGCAAAATGAAGATGATCACATGAGTATTTTATTAGATGAAAATTCCAGAGTTATTGTGCAGGGAATCACCGGCCGCGACGGTTCTTTTCATACGGAACGCATGCTGGAGTATGGAACCACGGTTGTGGGCGGTGTGACTCCGGGCAAGGGCGGACAAGCGGTTTGCGGCGTGCCCGTGTTTAATACCGTCGCCGAGGCCAAAGATAAGGCCGGGGCGAACACCGCCGTTATTTATGTGCCTGCCCAATTTGCCAAAGACGCTATTCTGGAGGATATCAAGGCCGGAATCCCCTTGATTATTTGTATCACCGAAGGTCTGCCGGTGCTGGATGTTGTTGAGGTTAAAAAGGCGTTAAAAAATACATCGTTAAGGCTCATCGGCCCTAATTGTCCCGGCGTTATCTCACCGGGCAAAAGCAAGGTTGGTATTATGCCCGGACATATTCATAAACCCGGTTCTATCGGTGTTGTTTCTCGCAGCGGAACGCTTACGTATGAAGTGGTCTATAATCTCACTTTAAGCGGTATGGGACAATCCACGTGTGTTGGTTTAGGTGGAGATCCCGTCATAGGAACGCGTTTTATCGATATCCTGGATATGTTTATGCGTGATGATGAGACGACGGGTATTGTGATAGTAGGAGAGATAGGCGGCGAGGATGAACAGATCGCCGCGGAATATATTAAAAAAGAGGCCACGAAACCCGTTGTTGGATTCATTGCCGGCCGCAGCGCCCCGGCGGGAAAACGGATGGGGCATGCGGGCGCGATCATTTCTTCCGGTGACACAACCGCTGAGGCTAAACGAACGATCCTCACGGCCTGCGGCGTGACCGTTGTTGACTTTCCTGACGAAATCCCTTCAGTTTTAAGAGAAAAAATTAAATAGCGGTCCTTAATAGAGTTAAAGTTTTTCCAGCCTTTTCTTTTAAAATGAAACCAAAAAAATTCAAAAATATTTTCCTGTCGTCCATTTATCAAAACGCGGGCAAGACCACGGTTTCTTTAGGCTTATATTCCGTCTTTAAGGAAAAAAAGATAAAGACCGCTTTTATGAAACCTATCGGTCAGCAGTATGTCCATGTTGGAGAGTATGATATTGATAAAGATTCTTATTTGATCGGAAATGTCTTTCATTGCGGCCGGAATTTTAAAGAAATGAGCCCGGTGACCATCGGCCGGGGGTACACGGAGAAATATATTCTTCATCCCCACAGGGATAAATTGCGCGACTCCATTGAGGCGTCTTTTAATCATTTAAGGAAAGGGAAAGAGGCTATTATCGTTGAGGGGACAGGTCATGCCGGCGTCGGCTCGGTCATTGATTTTTCCAATGCTGATGTCGCCGGACTTCTGGGCTCAAAAGTGATTATCATCAGCGAAGGGGGGATTGGGAAGAGTATCGATGAAATCATGCTGAACAAGGCCCTTTTTGATCTTAAGCAGGTGGAAATCCTGGGGGTCATTGTCAATAAGGTTCTGCCTGAGAAATATGACAAGATCAAAGAGATTCTTGGGAAAGGATTAGCTAATAAAGGGCTTCGATTGTTGGGAGTTGTTCCGATGGTCCCTATTTTAAGCTCGCCTACGGTGGCACAACTTAAAGAGCGATTGAATTTACGGATTATTGGCGGCAGGGAAAGCATGGGAAGGCGTGTCAAACATACCATTGTGGCCGCCATGGAGCCGCACAACATGATTCACTATCTTAAAGACGGGACCCTTGTGATAACCTCCGGCGACCGCGTGGATAATATCCTGCTGGCCGTTAGTTCTCATCTCGTTCAAGAAACGAACGGGTCTCATATCTCAGGCATCATTTTGACCGGCGGTCTGAAACCCAATCCCAAGATAGTGGCCCTTCTTCAAAAAAGTCAGATTCCAGTTTTTGTGACGCAGGAGGATACGTATACCGTGGCGGCGAAATTAGAACATATTATTTGCAAAATTCAAAAAACCGACAAAGACAAGATTGAAGAGGCGACACGTCTCGTCAAGAAGTATGTGGATATTAATGCTATTCTGGAATATTGCTAGTGCGCCGTCGAAACTTTGTTAATAGATATTTTCGGAAAAGGCGCAGTGTTGTACTGTGTTCCACATATTAACAATTAAGTTGACACAGTACTTGTGCGCCGTCGAAACTTTGTTAATAGATATTTTCGGAAAAGGCGCAGTGTTGTACTGTGTCCAGCTATTAAGTTGACACGGTGCTAAAGCGCCGAGGCAAAAAAACGAGGCAAAAAAAGTAAAATTTTATTGATTCTTTTTTGATGAGGTGTTAGGATTCCTCATCATTTTGATTTTGGCGTCATCGCAGAGCGGTCAGGTCAATCCAGATTTTTCAATAGGTGATGGATCATCCGTAACAGCAGACGGCCTCATGAGCAAGATGCTCTTGAGAACAACTGCTGATATTTTTTTTAAACGCACTCCTATGGGCACATTTCAGATTCGAAAAGGTTTGGATATTAAATTAAAGGGACAGGCCGCGAAAGAAATCAAAACGCTGCCTTTGTCCAAGACGATTGCCGTCGCGCCTTGTGATTATAAAGGATTGAAATTGCGCCTTTCTATCAAAGAAGGGGACGCGGTGAAAGTCGGCAGCCAGATTTTTCAGGATAAATTTCATCCTGAGATAAGAATCCTTTCTCCAGTCAGTGGACGTGTCGCGATGATTATCCGAGGAGAGAAAAGGGCGCTCCTTCGAGTTATTATTGAGACGGACGGGAAACAGGAACAGGAAAGTTTCAAGAAATTCAATGAACATGAAATCTTGGGGCTTTCTCAAAAAGATGTCACCACGTATCTTTTGGAGGGCGGACTTTGGCCTGTCATTCGTCAAAGACCTTTTTCGAAGATAGCCAATCACAGAAACCATCCTAAAGCTGTTTTTATCCACGCCATGAATACAGAACCCCTCGCCTTGGATGTGGATGTTCTTCTTGACAAGAAAGAAAAAGAGTTTCAACTCGGGCTGGATATCCTCAAACATTTAACCAAGGGAGAAGTGCATCTGTGTATTCATGCCAGGGCCTCGGCCAAGGCGTTAACAGAGGCCAAGCGAGTTCAGATTCAGCGTTTTTCCGGTCCTCATCCGGCGGGCAACGTCAGCACGCATATTCAATATGTTGATCCGATTAATAAAGGGGATGTGGTTTGGTATGTTGAGGCGCAAGATGTTTTAAGAGTCGCGTCTCTTTTTATGAATGGGGCGTATGCGTCGGAGCGAGTAGTCGCCATCACGGGAGAAGGCGCCAAAAACCGTTATTATGCCCGGACATGCCTGGGCGCGCCATTATCCGCGTTGGTGGAAGACGGCGGCGTCAATGGATTGCGGTATATTTCCGGTAGTGTCTTAACCGGAAAAGATGTCGGCAAAGAAGGTTTTTTGGGATTTTATGACTCTCAAGTGACCGTGATTCCAGAGGGAGGGAAGCGCGAATTCTTAGGTTGGCTATCGGCAGGTTTTAATAAATTTACCGTTTCAAAAACATTTGCCTCCGCTTTTTTGCCCGAGAGGGAGGTTTCTTTAAATACGGATAAGAACGGAAGCGATCGCGCGATCGTCTTGAATAATATTTTTGATAAGTATGTTGCCCTGGATATAATGACATTTTTTTTACTTCGGGCCGTGATTTCCGGAGATATTGAAGAGGCTGAAAAGCTGGGCATTCTGGAGTGTGACGAAGAAGACTTTGCTCTGTGCACATTCGCCTGTCCGTCGAAAACGGATGTGGGAGAGATTATGCGTTCCGGGTTGGATTTAATTGAAAAAGAAGGTTAAGAAACCGTGTCTTTTGTCGAGAAAATATTAAAAGGGATAGGATCCAATTTTGAGAAAGGAAAACCTTTGGAGAAATTGTATCCGCTGTACGAAGCGTTAGATACCTTTATTCTTACCCCGGGTAAAACCACCCCCAAAGCGCCGTACATTCGTGATGCGGTGGATTTAAAGCGGATCATGATTTTGGTTGTTCTCGCTCTTATCCCGGCCACATTCATGGGGATTTTGAATACGGGGTATCAGATCCTTCAGGCCAAGGACATGGCGTATGATTTTGGACAGGCCCTGGCCCTGGGGGCCTCAAAAGTGATACCGATTATTCTTGTGAGCTACATGGCGGGCGGTTTGTGGGAAGTGATCTTTGCCGTTACACGTAAACACGAAATCAATGAAGGTTTTTTAGTGACGGGGATTCTTTATGCCTTAACACTGCCGCCAACGATCCCGTTATGGCAAGTGGCTGTGGGGATTTCTTTCGGAGTCGTTTTTGGTAAAGAAATTTTTGGCGGGACAGGGATGAATGTGTTTAATCCCGCGCTGGTGGCTCGTGCGTTTGTCTTTTTCGCGTATCCAGTTTCGATGTCTGGATCGAACGCATGGGTGGCTGTGGACGGATACACCCAGGCCACGCCGTTAGCTGTTGCTGCCGGAACGGCCAAAGGGAGTTCTGTTGTTGAGGCCCTGAATCAGGCAGGGTTTACTTTAAATAATATGTTTGTCGGCTTTATTCCCGGTTCTATTGGAGAAACATCCGCTCTGGCCTGTATTATAGGATTGGCGTTTCTTCTTATTACTCGGGTCGCAAGCTGGCGAACCATTGCCGGATGTGTTTTGGGGCTTTTAACAATAACAAGCGTTTTTTATCTGCTGCGCGGACCGGAGAAATTGGCTTTCTTTGATTTGCCTCCGTATTGGCATTTAGTTATGGGGGGATTTGCCTTTGGGGCGGTTTTTATGGCCACGGATCCCGTATCGAGCGCGGCTACTGATACAGGGCGGTGGATTTACGGGTTTTTTATCGGTGTTTTGACAGGACTTATCCGCGTGATTAATCCCGCTTACCCCGAGGGGATGATGCTGGCGATTCTTTTTATGAACGCCTTTGCACCGTTAATTGATTATTTTATTGTGGAAAATCATATCAAGAAGCGGCTGGCGCGGGTTACAGCCCGGAAATCTTAACAAGGAAGTGCGGCGTTGAAACAAAATACTTACACATTTTTATTCGCGACCATTATTTGTGTTATTTCCGCTGTTCTTCTTTCAGGCATTTCGGAAGGGCTCAAAGAAAAGCAAAAGCTTAATGAAGAGCTTGACGTGAAGAAAAACATTCTCAAGGCGGTTCAGCTTCAGGAACCGGTAGATTCGAAGATGAAGGCCGCGGAGGTTTTAAATGTTTATGAAACAAAAATTGAAGAGCTGGTGATTGACGAGACCGGGGAGATTGTGGAGGGTAAAAAAATAAGCGATATTCAAGCGCAAGCCTTTTATCCTTTATATGTTTACAAAGAAGGGGATCAGATCATGGCCTACGCGTTTCCTATTGTCGGGCAGGGGCTGTGGTCCACGCTTTATGGATATATGGCTCTGGAGGCGGATGTGACAACCGTGCGGGGCGTAACATTTTATAAACACGGAGAAACGCCGGGGTTGGGGGGAGAGATCGAAAAGGAATGGTTTCAAAACAATTTCAAGGGAAAGACTATTTGGTCAACCCAAGAGAATAAACTTACGCCTATTGCCGTGCTCAAGGGGAAAGTTTCTGAGATGTACAAAGATGATCCTGAAGGGGGGAAACATTATGTCGACGGTATTACCGCCGCGACCCTGACCGGAAATGGCGTGACCGATCTGATTGATCAATCCGTGCGTCACTATGAACCGTATTTTAGTAAGCAGAGAAAGATATGATTTGATCTTAGGAACTTTACGGCAGGGAATTCCGATGGGCCTTTTTTATCGGGAAGAAAACCTGGAGGCTGATTATGGGTGAATCGTTATTATCAAAGAAAAACCAGAAGATTGTTAAAAACGGCTTGTGGGATACTAACCCCGTTACTTTTCAAGTCTTAGGTATTTGTTCGGCATTAGCCGTTACGACTCAAGTGAAGACAGCCATTGTTCTGTCTATCGGTTTAACGGTTGTCACGGCTTTTTCCAATGTGGTCATATCCCTGATTCGTAACTTCATTCCTTCCAATATCCGTATTATTGTTCAACTCACGGTTGTTTCAGCGTTGGTCATTACAGTGGATCAGATCCTCAAGGCTTTTGCCTATGATGTCAGCAAGCAATTAAGCGTTTTTGTGGGGCTTATTATCACCAATTGTATTGTTATGGGACGCCTTGAGGCCTTTGCCATGGGAAATCCTCCGTGGAAATCTTTCTTGGATGGATTAGCGAATGGGTTAGGGTACAGCGGGGTTCTTGTCCTCATTGGCATTATCCGGGAGATTTTTGGTGCCGGAACTTTATTAGGTTTTCATGTCATGCCGCCGGCTTTTTATGCCAATGGGTATGTGAATAATGGGATGATGCTTTTGGCTCCCGGCGCGTTTTTTTTGCTGGGGGTGATCGTGTGGGTTCAACGCTCCATTTCAGGGTATTCTGAAAGTTAAGGAGGATTCGGTGGATATTTTACATTATGTCAATCTGGCCATTAAGAGTATATTCGTGGAAAATATTCTCCTGGCTTTCTTTTTGGGGAATTGTTCTTATATCGCCTGTTCGAAGAAGGTGGATACCGCCATGGGGTTAGGCGTTGCGGTTGTTTTTGTGATGGTTATTTGCACGCCGGCCTGCTGGGCGATCAAGCATTTTTTACTGGCTAAGGGGGCTTTGGGGTGGGCAGGACTTTCCAATGTGGATTTAAGTTTTTTAATTTTTATTTCGTTCATCGCGGTTATTTCCGCCATGACGCAGATCGTGGAGATGTTGGTCGAAAAATTTTCTCCTGCACTCTACAGCGCCTTGGGAATTTTCTTGCCGCTCATTGCGGTGAACTGCGCGATTCTTGGAGCGGCTTTATTCATGGATCAACGCAATTATAATTTTCTCGAATCGATTGTTTTCGGATTCGGCGGCGGCATCGGCTGGGCCCTGGCGATTATATCCATGGCCGCGATTCGAAAGAAATTGGCTTATTCGAATATCCCGGCGCCGTTAAGAGGGCTGGGGATCACCATGCTTCTTTCAGGGCTTTTGTCTATGGGGTTTATGTGTTTCGCCGGGATCCGTTTATAAATTTGAGGCGGCAATCGTTATTAAAATTTAGGTAGAGAGAAAAATGCCGATTTATCAATTTATCATTTTGAGCACGATCGTTTTTACGGGTATTATTATTGTTTTGGTAGCGCTCATTGCTTTAATTCAAGCCAAAGTCATGACCAAGAAAGAGTGCAAAATTTTAATTAATGATGATCCGAAACCGGTTTTAGCGGCTTCGGGGAAGAGCCTTCTCACGACTTTGGCGGAAAATAAAATTTTCGTTCCTTCAGCCTGTGGAGGCGGGGGAACCTGCGCGATGTGTAAGTGCCAGGTCATCGAGGGAGGCGGCAACATACTGCCTACGGAGACAGGACAGATTAATCGTCGCATGCAGAAGGAGCATTATCGCCTCGCCTGCCAGGTGAAAGTGCGTAATGATCTCAAGATCCGTATTCCGGATGAGATTTTTCATATTCAAAAATTTAATTGTACGGTGAAATCCAACAGGAATGTGGCGACTTTTATCAAGGAGCTTGTTCTTGAGCTGCCGCTTGGGCAAGTGTTGAATTTTAAGGCGGGCGGGTATATTCAAATCGATATTCCGCCGTACAAAATTAATTTTAAGGATTTTGATATTCAAAAGGAATTTCACGGAGATTGGGATAAATTCAAATTGTGGAATTTAAAATCACAAAATGACGAGACGGTCGTTCGCGCGTATTCCATGGCCTGTCACCCGGCTGAAAAAGGGATTGTGATACTCAATGTCCGGATTGCCACGCCGCCACCGAAGGATATGTCGTTACCTCCAGGAAAGTCCTCGTCGTATATCTTCAATCTGAAACCCGGGGATAAAGTAACGATCAGCGGCCCTTACGGAGAGTTCTTTATGAAAGAGACCAAGCGCGAAATGATTTATATCGGTGGCGGGGCGGGCATGGCGCCTATGCGAAGTCATATTTTTCATCTTTTTCATACGCTCCAAACGCGGGATCGGAAGGTAAGTTTTTGGTATGGAGCCCGGTCCAAACGCGAGATGTTTTATACGGACGATTTTGAAAATATCGCGAGGAATTTTCCTAATTTCACTTGTAATATCGCCCTCTCCGAACCTCTTCCTGAGGATCAATGGACAGGTTGCAAAGGATTTATCCACAGTGTTCTTTATGAAAATTACCTTAAGAATCACGAAGAGCCTGAAGAGATTGAATACTACTTGTGCGGCCCGCCGATGATGATCTCCGCTGTCAAGAAAATGCTGGACTCTCTTGGTGTTCCACCTGAGATGATAGCGTATGACTCGTTTGGTTGATGAAAAAAAATTGTCACCGACAAGGCAGAGTAGAAGTGAAAATTTAAAGATAGGGGAAAAGGTTATTTTCCCCTATCTTTATTTTTGCAAATAAATATTTTATGAGGATTTTCTGAATGCGAAGATCGCGGGGAAGAATGGGGGGTCTTACCGTTTCCCTCGGAAGATTCTTTCCGGCAGGTGCAGGAAGAGGGATCCAGGGAACAGCCTTTTTGGAGAACTTTTCTAGCGAAGATAAGTCCAATCGCCATAAGGCCAAAACAGACACCTAAAATCATAAGAGTTATTAAATAATTCACAGACGTAATATATGGAAGAAAGATTTAAAAATCAAGAGGAGTTTTAGGGAACGATGGTTGTCAGAAATAAGAAATTAAATATCGGCTTGGCTCAGGAAGTCGAAATTCTCAGAAAAATAGTTGAGATTACGAATTCCGAGCTTGATTTACAATCGACGTTAAACGGTGTTGTGGATGTCGTAAACGGCATGACCGGAGCAGACTCTGTTTTTATTTATTTGTTTGATGACAAATATCAGAACCTTACGCTGATGGCCTCTAAGACCCCTCATCGGCGAGAATTGGGGAAAATTAACCTCAGGGCGGGGGAGGGGATCACCGGATGGGTGGCGGTAGAAAATAAGCCGGTGGCGATCAAACAAAACGCCTGTCAGGATCCGCGCTTTAAGAACTTTGATGTCTTGCCTGAAGATAAATATGAGGCTTTTCTTTCGGTTCCTATTGTCAGTAACAGTCAGGCCATCGGAGTTATCAATGTCCAGCATAAGAAATCTCATGAGTATGCCCAGAACACCATCGATCTCATTTCCATAATAGCGAAGCAGGTCAGCGGGGCGATCCTCAACGCGCGTCTTTATGAGGAGACCAAGAAAAAGGCCAGGCAATTTGACAGCCTTGTCAAGGTCAGCAACTCAATTACATCAGAAGATTATCTGGATGAAATTTTAAACTTGATCGTTGTTGTTACGGCGGAGATGCTTAATTCCAAGATTTGTTCCATCATGCTCTTGGAGGAAACGGGTGAAGAATTGGTTATTAAGGCCACCCAAAGTTTAAGTGAGGAATATAAGAAGAAACCAAATCTTAAAGTCAATGCCAGTTTAAGCGGCGAGGTCATTAAGACAAAGAAACCCATAGCCATTTATGATGTGCAGAAAGAGAAAAAATATCGATTCCGGGACTTAGCCGTCAAAGAAAATCTGACCTCCATGCTTTCGGTTCCCATGATCGTGAAAGATAAAGCGATAGGGATCATCACGGTGTACACGAAAAGTCCGCATTTATTTGTTCAGGAAGAAATAAATGTCCTTCAGTTGGTGGCGAATCAGGCCGCGGTGGCGGTGGAAAATACAAAACTCATGGAAGAGGCGATCAAGGCCAAGACGGCGCTGGAGACACGAAAGGTTGTTGAACGCGCCAAAGGCATTCTCATGCGGATGAACAATTTAAGTGAAGACGCGGCGTACCGGTTGATTCATAAAAAAAGTATGGATTCATGCAAATCTATGAAGGAAATCTCAGAATCCATTATATTAGTGAATGAGTTTCAGAAGAGTAAATGAAAAGGGAATATTTCAAGATTTTGACGACGAAGAGAGATGTTGCCCAGGGGCCCAGGGGAATAATAAATCTTGACAAAAAATAGGCCGCTCTGTATATTTGTTACGATTTCTTTCACGGGCAAAGACGACTGCCAATAAAAATCAATGTTAATAAAAATTCGGGTTCAAGGGCATTGGAGTCCTCCTTGAGTAGGGTTAACTACTGGGAGGACATTTTTTTTTAGTTTTCAAGGGAATTGGATTAAAAAGGAGAGAAATTTATGAGTTTGAAATCAAGGATCACAAAAGTGGAGTCAGGAGGCGATATGTCCAATAAAGGGGAGGATGTCATGAACAGACTATCTGAGTTAGGCGATATGGAGTCATTGCCGGAATTATTTGGTAAGAATGTTTTTAACTTTAAGACCATGCGGAATTATCTCTCGGAAAAGGCGTATAATTCATTGTGCGCGACGATTAAAGAAGGCGGCCCTTTAGACCCGGGCATCGCTGATGAAGTTGCGGACGCGATGAAAACTTGGGCCGTGTCCCGAGGGGCGACGCATTTTACGCACTGGTTTCAACCATTAACGGGTCTTACGGCGGAGAAGCATGACTCTTTTATTGAGCCTGATGGCGAGGGCGGTGTGGTCCTTGAATTTTCCGGGAAAGAATTGATTCAAGGGGAGCCTGACGCCTCAAGTTTTCCTTCAGGCGGATTGCGCGTTACCTTTGAAGCCCGCGGGTATACGGCCTGGGATCCCACCAGTCCGGCTTTTATCAAAGAAGGGCCACAAGGGTCCACTCTGTGCATCCCTACGGTGTTCTGCAGTTATCATGGCGAGGCTCTGGATAAGAAGACGCCTTTACTGCGTTCGATGAAGGCGCTCTCCAAACAGGTGTGCCGGCTTGCCAAATTGTTTGGGATTGATGCCAAAGGCAAACAGGCTTACGCGACACTCGGCGGAGAACAGGAATATTTTTTGATCGATAGAGAGTTCTATTATCAGAGATTGGACCTTATTCAAACGGGCAGAACGCTTTTTGGACGTCCGCCGGCCAAACATCAGCAAATGGCCGACCATTATTTTGGCCCTATTAAAAGCCGCGTGCTCGGTTTCATGGAGGATCTGGATCACGAATTATGGAAACAGGGCATTCCTGCCACGACGCGTCACAATGAAGTAGCCCCCTCCCAGTATGAGATAGCTCCGGTTTTTGAATTTTTAAATCTGGCGGTAGACCATAATATGTTAACTATGGAAATCATGAGACAGGTAGCTGAAAAACACGGACTTATCTGTCTGTTGCATGAAAAACCTTTCGCGGGGATTAATGGTTCCGGTAAACATAACAATTGGTCGATTGTCGGGCCTGATGGAAAGAATTGGCTGTCTCCGGGTAATAATCCTCACGAGAACGCTAAATTCTTGACGACATTATGCGCCATTATCAAAGCGGTGGACACGTATGCGTCTGTCTTGCGCGCTTCCGTGGCGTCCGCGGGCAATGACCATCGTCTCGGAGCCCATGAAGCGCCGCCGGCGATCGTTTCTATCTTTCTGGGGGATCAGCTCTATGATGTGATTGAGCAGATTGAAAAAGGCGGGGCCAAGAGTTCCAAGGCCGGCGGTATTATTGAAATCGGCATTGACGCTTTACCGAAACTTCCTCGAGATACCACCGACCGTAACAGGACGTCGCCGTTCGCTTTTACAGGCGCAAAATTCGAGTTTCGCGCAGTTGGCTCCAGCATGAGTTTAGCCGGCCCGAATATTATTCTCAATACGATTGTCGCTGACGCCATGGAGGAGATATGCGCCAAGCTGGAAGCGGATCTGGCGGCTAAGAAAGATTTTAATGAGTCCCTTCAGAAACTTTTGCAAAGCATTATCAAAAAACACAAGCGTGTCTTGTTTAACGGCGATAATTATTCCGCCGCGTGGCATGCCGAGGCTAAAAAGAGGGGATTGCCGAATTTAAAGACAACCCCTGAGGCCATGAAGGTGATGAAAGAAGAAGAGACTATTAAATTATTCGAAAGACAGGGAGTCCTCTTAAAGAGAGAGTTGCTTTCCCGTTATGAAGTTTATATGGAGACGTATGACGCTACGATCAAGTTCGAAGCGGAATGTTCTATAACGATGGCCAAGACCCTGATTATTCCCGCGGTCTTGACGTATCAAAATGAGTTGGCTTCGACGATTAAATCGGTTGAAGGAGTCAGTAAAACAAACAAAACGAAAACCAGCCGGGAGTTACTGAAGATCCTTTGTCAGAAAACAGACCAGGCCATGCTGGCGATGAGCGCGCTCGAGATAGCCGTAGAAGGAAATTCCAGCAAAAAGACCATTGAGGCGATGGAAGAGCTTCGGGACGCCGTAGATGCCTTGGAGGGGCTGGTCCCGGCTCAGCATTGGCCGCTACCTTCATACACAGAAATGTTATTTCTTTCTTAAAGACGATTCCATTGAAGGAGTACGTAAACTTGAAGGGGCACAAACCATTGTGCCCCTTTTTGCTTAAGGGAGGAGGCAATGATACTTTTTATTAAACATATTTCTATTGAAGGGCCGGAAACGATCGGGGATTTTTTTACATCGAAAGGTTATCAAATCAATAGCGTTGAGTTGGGAAATGGAGGGCGGTTGCCGGAGAACCTGAACTCTCTTGAGGCCGTGATCAGTCTCGGCGGGCCGATGAATGTTTATGAAGAGGATCAGTATCCTTTCTTGAAAGCTGAGGATGATTTTATCAAAAAGGTCATGGATCAAAAAATTCCTTTCTTGGGTATTTGTTTGGGCGCGCAATTATTATCCAAGGCCTGTCACGCTAAAGTGGGCAAATCCCCACAGAAAGAAGTCGGGTTCTATAAAATATATTTAACCGAAGACGGCGCCGGGGACCCTATTTTTAATGGACTTGAAAAAGAGATGGAGGTCTTTCAATGGCATGAGGACATGTTTGATATCCCGCTTACAGGAAACGCCGCGCTTCTGGCGCGTTCACAGGCCTGCCCTCATCAGGCCTTTAGAGTTGGCCCGTGCGCGTACGGGTTTCAGTTTCACGTTGAGATCACTGATCAAAGCATTAAAAGCTGGGCCGACGCCTATTTTAAAAAGGGGGATCCGGTGCTTGAGAGAAAGGCACAAAGCATGTTGGAGGATTACAAGAAGAAAAAGAACCAAATGAATGCGGCCGCCTATAAAATTTATGAAAATTTTTTGAAAATCATGGCGCGACATACTATAAAGGTATGAAGAAAAAAATACGTTGATGCATAAACGAGTTCATTGAATCATTGTGCCGATTCATCCCTTTCGTCAATAGGAAACCTGATAACGCGCAAACTTCACGATAAAATTATGTTACGAATCGCTTTAGCCCAAATTAATCCAACCGTCGGTGATCTGGCCGGTAATCAGAAGAAGATCACGGATTACATCGACCAGGCCAAAGGATACGAGGCCGATATCGTGGTCTTCCCGGAGCTGGTGATCTGCGGGTATCCACCGGAGGATTTGCTTTTTAAAGAATACTTTGTTCGGGACAATCTTAAAGCGGTGCGCTCTTTAATGAGAGTGGCCAAGAATATTACAGCTATTATTGGATTTGTCGACATCGACAAGAATAAGAATTTATATAACGCCGCGGCCGTTCTTCATAACGGGGAGTTAAAAGCGGTATGTCATAAAGAGCAACTGCCCAACTACGGCGTTTTTGATGAAAAACGCTATTTCCATCCTGGTGAGAATGAAAAAATATTTCTGTTACGAGGGGTTCTCTTCGGCGTGAACATTTGTGAAGACATCTGGGTCGATGGCGGCGTTTATCAACGGCAAGTGAAATGGGGGGCCCGTTTGATAATCAACATGTCCAGTTCACCGTACGATGTTGAGAAACTGGCTCTACGTCAAGAGCTTCTGAGAAAACGCGCCGTAGAAACAAAAGCGCATATTTGTTATACGAATCTTGTGGGGGGCCAGGATGAATTAGTTTTTGACGGCGGGAGTCTTATCGTTGATCCCCAAGGCAGGATGATCGCCTCGGGCAAGCAATTCGAGGAAGATTTAATCATTACCGATTTGGATATTGGCCTAAGTTCCAAAAAGCCGGTCAAGGCGGACAGAAAACGGATTATTCTGGAGAAGGGAGAATCGAAGAATAAAAAAGCTTCTTGTAAGACGCATCTTTCTACGGCCTATAACCAGATTGAGCGGATTTACCAGGCGTTAATCTTAGGGACGCGTGATTATATAAAAAAGAATGGGTTCCAGAAGGCTGTTATTGGATTAAGCGGGGGAATTGATTCTTCGCTGGTGGCTGTTGTGGCGTCAGAGGCCGTTGGAAAAGAGAATGTGATAGGTGTTTCCATGCCCTCCCGATATACTTCAGAGGCATCAAGAACGGACGCTGGAAAATTGGCGGAAAATCTGGGCATACAATTTCTTGAAATCCCCATTGAACAGATATTTGAGGCGTATCTGGCCACACTCCTCAATGAATTCAAAGGGTTGGAATCCGATAGTACCGAAGAGAACATTCAAGCGAGGATCCGGGGAAATATCTTGATGGCTTTATCCAATAAGTTCGGATGGCTGGTGTTAACGACCGGGAACAAGAGTGAGGTAGCGGTGGGATATTGCACGCTCTATGGAGATATGACAGGGGGTTTCGCGGTTATCAAAGATGTACCCAAGACAAAAATCTATGAATTGGCTGGACTTATCAATAGTCAAGGTCGAGAAATTATTCCAAGAAATGTTTTAGCCCGCGCTCCTTCCGCGGAGTTGCGTCCTCATCAAACAGATCAGGATTCTCTTCCCAGTTATGATGTGTTAGATGGTATCCTCAAGGACTATGTGGAGAAGCATCGTTCTTTAAATTATATCGCGAAGAAAAGAGATAAGGCGGCGGTTAAAGACGTTATAAAAAAGATTGATTTGAGTGAATATAAACGCCGCCAGGCCCCTCCGGGGATCAAGATCACTCCCAGGGCTTTTGGTAAGGATTGGCGGCTTCCTATTACAAATAAATATAAAAGTTACTAATTATTACTAAAATAATTATTCATTTAACAGATTTTTATCTGCTTAAACCCTAAATATTTAGTTGAATTATTTATAAAAAAAGGTAAAATTGGGCAATCAGATTTTTGAGCAGGAAGACCAATATGGAGAATTTTAAGAAATGAGTGAGTTGTTCTATCCTAAGAAACAAGGTTTATATGATCCTTTTTTTGAGCACGATAGTTGTGGTGTGGGATTTATTGCCCATCTAAAAGGAAAGAAATCTCATGAAATTGTTCGTAATGGCATAAAGATCCTGGAGAATTTAACTCATAGAGGGGCTTGCGGTTGTGATCCTGAAACTGGAGACGGGGCAGGGATTCTCATCCAAATGCCGGATGCTTTTTTAAGAAAAGAATGCGCGAAAAGTCATATTGATTTACCCTCATTAGGGGATTACGGGGCAGGGATTGTCTTTTTACCGCTAAATCTGGATGAGCGTAACATTATAGAAAAATGGACAGAACATATTATTCGTGAGGAAGGCCAAAATTTTTTAGGATGGCGGCATGTCCCGCACGATAGTTCCAAGATTGGAAAAGTAGCCAGGTCCGTGATGCCGGAGTTTAAGCAGCTTTTTATCGGTCGCGGCAAAGATACACCTTTGGAGGCATTTGACAGGAAGCTCTACGTTATTCGCAAGCGTCTTTATAATACCGTCCAGGAATCCACCTTAAGTCAGAGAAATTATTATTATTTCTGCAGCCTTTCCAGTAAAACCATTGTTTATAAAGGCCAATTGATGGCGGAACAGGTCGACCGTTTTTTTCAAGACCTGGCCGATCCCCAGATGATTTCAGCCTTAGCCATGGTTCATTCCCGATACAGCACAAATACGTTTCCTTCCTGGGCATTAGCGCATCCCTATCGCATGATGGCGCATAACGGCGAGATCAATACCTTACGGGGGAATATTAACTGGATGCACGCCCGGGAGATGCAGTTCGTGTCCAAGGCTTTTGGGGCCGATTTGAAAAAAGTGTTGCCCATTGTGGTTCCTCATGGAAGCGATTCCGCCACTTTTGATAATGTCTTTGAGATGCTTGTCTTGTCCGGACGTTCTTTACCTCACGCCATCATGATGATGATTCCAGAGGCTTGGTATGGGCATGAAAGTATGAGCGATGAGAAAAAGGCTTTTTATGAATATCACGCGTGTCTCATGGAACCCTGGGACGGCCCAGCCTCGATCGCCTTTACGGACGGCCGTAATATCGGCGCTGTCCTGGATCGTAATGGCTTAAGACCTTCCCGTTATCTTGTCACGAAGGATGATTTTGTGATTATGGCCTCTGAGACGGGGGTACTGCCGATAGAGCCGGAAAAGATTGTTATGAAAGGACGACTTCAGCCGGGCAAGATATTTCTTATCGATACAGAAAACGGCGTCATCATCGATGACGCGGATTTGAAGCATGCGTACGCCACACGGAAACCTTATCTTCAATGGGTCAAGGAAAATGTGGTGGACATCAATGATCTTCCGGAACCAAAGAAAGTTCACGGACTGGATGAAAAAACACTCCTGGCGCGTCAGCGCGCGTTTGGGTATACATTGGAGGACATTAAGCTCATTCTTCAGCCGATGGTGGTCAACGCGGGTGAGGCCACGGGATCCATGGGGGATGACACGCCGCTGGCGGTGCTGTCGTATCGGCCGCAACTTTTGTTTAATTATTTTAAGCAACTGTTTGCCCAAGTTACCAATCCTCCGATTGATCCTATTCGTGAAGAAGTTGTCATGGCGGAGAACGTGATGCTGGGCAGCGAAGGGAATCTCCTGGACGAGACAGCGCAGCATTGCCATCGTTTAAGGCTTGCCCGTCCGATCATTACCAACGAGGAACTGGAAAAAATCCGCCAGATCAAAGAAGGGAATCTTAAGGCGACGACATTGTCCATGGTTTTTAAATTCGCCGACGGGCCCTCCGGATTGGAGAAATCCCTGGAAGGACTTTTTCAAGAAGCGGACGAGGCGATTGAGAAAGGATATACCCTTCTTATTCTCTCCGATCGGGAGATCGACAAGAGTCACGTGGCCATGCCCTCTTTGCTGGCTTGTTCAGGAGTGCATCATCACCTGATCCGGAAAGGGACGCGGACGAAGGTGAGTCTTATCCTTGAAACCGGAGAGGCCCGGGAGATGCATCATTTCGCGACCCTGGTCGGATATGGAGCCAATGCCATCAATCCGTATTTGGCTTATGAGACCATCGAATATGAAGTCAAAAATAACGAGTACTGGGAGAATTTGACGTTTAAAGAGGCATGGAAGAATTATTTGAAATCAACCCACAAGGGGCTTCTGAAGATTATCTCGAAAATGGGGATCTCAACGATTCAATCCTATTGCGGCGCGCAGATTTTTGAGGCCGTTGGACTGGGGGAAGGTTTCATTAAAAAATATTTCACGGCGACTCCTTCTCGTATCGGCGGGATCGGCATTGAGATCGTGGCCGAGGAGATGATTCGGCGGCATCAGACAGCCTACCCCGATTACAACACGTATGATGAGATGCTGGATATCGGGGGATTTTATCAGTGGCGTCAGGCGGGTGAGCATCATCAATTAAATCCCAATACGGTAGCCCTCCTCCAGCACGCGGTCAGAAGCAATGAGTATAAAATTTATAAAGAGTATGCGAAATTTGTTAATGAACAAGATAAGAATTTGGCGAACATCCGGGGGTTGCTGAAATTTAAAAAAGGGCATCCGATTCCTATTGAAGAAGTTGAACAGGTTTCCGAGATTGTCAAACGGTTTGCGACCGGCGCGATGAGTTATGGATCGATTTCTAAAGAGGCTCATGAAACCCTGGCCATCGCGATGAATCGTTTAGGAGGATTTTCCAATACCGGCGAGGGCGGTGAAGATCCGGCGCGTTTTAAACCGGAGGCCAACGGCGATTTACGCCGCAGCCGTATCAAGCAGGTGGCCCAAGGTAGATTTGGCGTGACCATTGAATATCTGGTCAACGCGGATCAAATGCAGATCAAAATGGCCCAGGGCGCTAAGCCCGGCGAGGGCGGACAACTGCCGGGACATAAGGTCAGCCGGGAAATCGCCGCGACCCGACATACGACGCCCGGTGTTGGTCTAATTTCTCCGCCGCCGCATCATGACATTTATTCTATTGAGGATTTGGCGCAATTGATCCATGATTTGAAAAACGCCAATCCGCGGGCGGCTGTCAGTGTTAAATTGGTATCCGAGATTGGGGTCGGGACGATTGCCGCCGGTGTCTCTAAAGGCAAGGCGGACCATGTGCTCATCAGCGGGTTTGAGGGCGGAACCGGAGCGTCTCCGCAGACATCCATTAAATACGCGGGCTTACCCATGGAACTAGGGTTGGCGGAAACGCAACAGGTCTTGGTGATGAATGATTTGCGCGGGCGTATCCGCGTCCAGACCGACGGGCAGATAAAAACAGGGCGGGATGTGGCGATCGCCGCCATGCTTGGGGCGGATGAGTTTGGTTTCGCGACCATTGCTTTAGTGACAATGGGTTGTATTTTACTGCGGAAATGCCATCTGAACACCTGTTCGGTGGGGGTCGCCACCCAGGATGTAAATTTAAGAAAGAAATTTTCCGGAAAACCCGAGCATGTGGTCAATTATTTCCATTTTGTCGCCCAAGAAGTTCGGGAGATCATGGCGGAGTTGGGATTCCGGAAATTCGAAGAGATGGTCGGTCGGGTGGACAGGCTGGAAACCCGGGAGGTTATTCATCACTGGAAGGCCAAAGGCATTGATTTAACGCATGTTTTGCATAAGCCGGATGTCCCGGAGCATGTCGCGATCCGGCACGTGGCCAAACAGGATCACGGTCTGGAAAATGCTTTGGATAACCGTCTCATTGAGAGCTGTCAGGCGGCCATCGACGCGAAGGTCCCTGTTAAGTTTGACTGTAAGATCCAAAATACGCATCGTACCGTCGGGACCATGTTAAGCAGCGAGATTGCCAGGAAATACGGGTTAGCCGGTCTGCCGGAGGATACCATTCATATTAATTTTCAGGGATCCGCGGGCCAGAGTTTTGGGGCCTTTCTCGCCAAGGGGGTGACCTTCGCGCTGGAAGGAGACGCGAATGATTATGTCGGCAAAGGGTTGTCGGGCGGGAAGATTATAATTTTTCCGCCGAAGAAAGCGACTTTTATTCCCGAAGAAAATATTCTTATCGGCAACGTTGTGTTGTATGGGGCGATCTGCGGGGAGGCATATTTCAGGGGTGTGGCCGGTGAGAGATTTTGTGTTCGCAACAGCGGGGCTGCCGCCGTTGTTGAAGGCGTTGGGGACCATGGCTGTGAGTATATGACGGGAGGCCGGGTGGTCGTGTTAGGGAAAACGGGCCGTAATTTCGCTGCCGGGATGAGCGGTGGGATCGTGTATGTCTTGAATACGGATGGAAATTTTGCCAAGAGATGCAATACGGGCATGGTTGAGTTATTTCCGGTTGAGGATCCGGAAGATGCCCATGAATTAAAAAGTCTTATTGAAAAACATTATTTTTATACTCAAAGCACCGTCGCTAAAAGAGTGCTCGATAACTGGAAAAGCCTTTTGCCGCAGTTCGTCAAGGTGTATCCTGAGGATTATCGCCGCGTTCTGGAAGAGGCCGCGGCAGCGAAGAAACAATCAGAGGCGTTAGCCGACGAAACAGAAGAAAGCCTGACCGCGGAAGGAAATTAAAGCCGGTTTTTTTGGGGAAGCAAGAAGCAACGACATGAGGAACAACGCATGGGTGAAGTCAGTGGGTTTATGAAATATGGCCGGGTTGATTTTGAGAAAGAACCCGTCTTGGAGCGCCTCAAGCATTGGCGAGAATTTACCAAAGAAATTTCCGAAGATGTCTTAAGGACGCAGGGAGCCCGATGTATGGACTGCGGTATTCCTTTCTGCCAGTCAGGCTGTCCTATTAATAATATCATTCCGGATTGGAATGATCTCTTGTACCGTGATCATTGGAAAGAGGCGCTGGAGCGTCTGCATAAAACAAACAATTTTCCGGAATTTACCGGCCGGATTTGTCCTGCCCCGTGCGAACATGCGTGTGTCCTGGGTATTAATGAACCTCCCGTCGCCATTAAAAATATCGAAGTATCGATTATTGAGAAGGCGTATAAAGAAGGGTGGGTGAAATCCCAGCCTCCCAGGACGCGAACAGGAAAGACCGTGGCTGTGATTGGTTCAGGCCCGTCGGGTCTTGCTTGCGCGGATCAACTCAATAAGGCGGGGCACACGGTGACCGTTTATGAAAAAAATGAGGTGTTGGGGGGGATATTAACTCTGGGGATTCCGGATTTTAAGTTGGAAAAATATGTTGTTGAGCGCCGGTTGAAACGGATGGCCCAGGAAGGGATTAAGTTTAAGACCAAAGTCCATGTCGGCGGGGACGCATCGGCTAAGGCGCTGCAAGAAAAATATGACGCCCTGGTTTTATGCTGCGGGGCGGAACAGCCTCGGGATTTGTCTGTGGAAGGACGGAATTTAGAAGGCGTCTATTTTGCCATGCAGTTTTTAATGCAGCAGAACCGCATGAATGTTGGAGAAAAAATTGATCCCAAAGAGAGGATTTCCGCGAAAGATAAACGCGTGATTGTCTTGGGCGGAGGAGACACCGGCGCTGATTGCGTCGGGACATCTAACCGC
Source organism: Candidatus Omnitrophota bacterium (assembly GCA_003528115.1). Taxonomy (GTDB): domain Bacteria; phylum Omnitrophota; class Gorgyraeia; order Zapsychrales; family Zapsychraceae; genus UBA10174. The sequence goes on along the minus strand of DOGZ01000006.1, from coordinate 41,960 downwards.
CAAGGGGCTTTAGGCGTGAAGCAGTATGAATTGCTGGCGCGTCCGCCGAAACAGCGTCCGTTGGATAATCCGTGGCCCAACTGGGCCCTGATTGAACGGACATCATCGTCTCACGAAGAAGGCGTTGAGCGGGAATATGGCATCCTGACCAAAAGATTCAGTGGTGAGAACGGGAAACTAAAGAAGGTGCACGCCGTGCGTCTTGAATTTAGTCCCAAAGATCCGCAAACAGGCCGAAGCTCCATGAAGGAAGTCCCGGGCTCTGAATTTGAAGTCGAGGCGGACATGGTTTTATTGGCCATGGGTTTTTTGGGGCCCGTTAAGACAGGCCTTGTGGAAGAGCTGGGCGTTCAGTCAGATGAGCGCGGGAATGTCAAGACAGACCAGGATAGGATGACGAATGTCCCGGGGGTTTTTGCCGCCGGGGATATGAGGCGCGGGCAATCGTTGGTTGTTTGGGCGATTCATGAAGGTCGCGGGGCCGCCGCCGGAGCGCATAAATATTTAATGACGCTTAAAGATTGAAGGAAGTGCCCGTATGCAGGATAGTAGACTACTTTATTAAAAAATACTGTTTTTGAGTCAGGGGGAAATTATGAAAAGATACGCGATGTTGGTATTAGCAGCGGCCTTGATGGCGGGCTGCGGAAGCCGGGAAGAAAAGACAACGCTTCAAGGTGTTGAAGAAAAGGGGAATCAATATATTTCCCAAGGCATGAAATATCTCGGCCAGTCAGATATTCCGCGCGCGATACAAAGTTTTGATCAGGCGATTAAGCAGGAACCGAACAATCCCAGTCATTACATTGTTTTGGGGCAAGTTTACATGCGTTTGAAAAATTATGCCCGGGCTGTCGACAGTCTTTTAGGGGCCGTGCGCGTCGATCCAATGAACGGCGAGGCGTATTATTTATTGGCTGTTAGTCAAGAGCTCCTTGGAAATAAAGATAAGGCAGTGGAGGCCGCTCAAAAAAGTGTTGAAATCTTTATGAGTAAAAAAGAAGAAGAGAAATTTAAACAGTCGGTTACTTTACTGAAGAGTTTAATGCAACAACAATCAGCGGCCCAGACACCTCCTCAAGCGCAAGAGAAGTAGTACTTGTGTCATCTTAATTGTTAATAGTGGAACACAGTACAGCACTGCGCCTTTTCTGAGAATAGCTATTAACAATTCTAGTTTGACGGCGCAGTAGTGCGGTACAAGCAGTTTCATTTCCTAATGGCATTGTTGATCCTTTCCCAATAAGGTCGATGTTAAACACGTCCTCACAAGTCTATGCGCTTTAGAAAAGTCATAGATAAATTCAGCGCTCTCCATTTACCCGTCTTTGTAGCCGGTTTCTTTACTGTCTGGGGCCTGTATTTGCGTTTTGCTTCACGTGCCCAAAAGGACTTATGGACAGATGAAATATGGCAGATCAGTATTATCAAACAAAATTTCTCAGATTTTATTAGAACGCTTCCGGAAAAGGCCTTTTGTTCTTATCTTGAAGGCGACTATTTTCTAACCTATCCTTTCTACAGAATTTTCGGCGATAACAAGTGGGGATTGGCGATCCCGCACATGATCACCACGTGTTTGGGGTTTTATTTGTTTTATCTGATCGCGAGAAAATATTTTAAAACCGTCTGGGGGTATTTGGTCGCGTACAGTGTGTTTTGTTTTAATGCCACGCTCATCGAACACGCTTTGGAAATCCGCGCCTGGTCGGTTATGCCCACCTTGGCGCTCGGCATTTTTTATTTCGGCCACCTTTTAATAGATAAGAAATTTAATTTCACAAGGTGGAAAAAGTTTTGGATGGGAGCATTTTTTGTCGGGGTGATATGGTTCCATGTCTACGGGATCTTGATGGTGTTTCTCTGCATGATTTATGTCATCGGAGCGAATCGAAACACGGAGGGCTTTGGGGAAGTCTTTAAAAGAAATATCCTGTTCTTCGCCGGTGTTTTGTTGATCGCCCTGCCGCTGTGGTTTTATAGTGTTTTTATTGAGCATTTGGACAGCGGTACGATTCCAAGCATTAGGCCGTTTGAATTTATTCCTAATCCGCTCGAGGATATGCAAAAATTCTTAAAGGTCGTTTTTGGGACATTGTTGGGGTTTAAGAAACTGTATTTTTTATATGGAGGTTTGCTCCTGTCCGTATTATTGCCGCATCAGGACCGGTTAAAACAGTTGGCTTTCTTTTTGATTCTCGTCATATTTCCTATAGAATTGATTTTAATGATGGATGTCAAAACTAAATACTGGTTTATTCAAAGACAGTTTATCTGGGTGATGCCTTTATTTGCCATCCTTTTGGGATGGAGCTGGGAATCCTGCGTTGTCTATCTGGGGAACAGATTTAAATGCCGAAGAGAGAAGGTATGATGCAATCAGACATAAAGGATTCCGTTAATAACATAAAGAATATTTATTCTGTCGTCTTGCCGGTTTACAACGAAGAGCAATGTCTTCAAGAAGTCATAAATCGTATTATGAAGGTCTTGAAACAACTGGGGGAACCCTTTGAGATTGTTTGCATTGATGACGGCAGTTCGGATAATACCTGGCCGATGCTCCTCCAGATGAGTCGCGTTGAACCTTCTCTGCGGGGGATAAAATTCCTAAGGAACTTCGGCCATCAATTGGCGGTTTATGCCGGCATCAAGTATTGCACCGGCGAGTATATTGCCATTTTAGATGCCGACGGGCAGGATCCGCCGGAAATATTGCCTCAACTTTTTCAAAAATGCCGGGAAGGGTATGATGTTGTGTACGCCGTCAGAAAGAAACGGAAAGAAAACCTATTGAAAAGGGCGGGGTATAAATTGTTTTATCGTCTTTATAGATTTCTTGTGCCGTTTGACGTGCCGTTAGATTCGGGAGATTTTGCCGTGTTTAATAAAAATGTGGCGAGCTTTATTCAATCCTTGAATGAAAAGACGCCGGTCATTCGAGGGCTCCGGTCCTGGTACGGGGGCCGGCAGTGCGGCATTGAATACGCGAGGCCTAAAAGGGTGTCCGGTAAATCAAAATATAATTTGGGGAAACTGTTGCTCCTGGCCATTAACGCCTCTATTTCGTTCTCGAAGAAACCTCTGCGCATCATTTCCCTCTTCGGGATTAATATTTCTCTTTTTAGCTTTTGCGGCGGCATCATTCTTTTGATGATGAAGCTTACGGTGGGGATTCATTTGACGGGATGGACATCGCTGGCGCTCTTGATTATGTTTTTTGGAGGCTTGATTCTGCTGGTGTTGGGCATTATTGGAGAGTACATCGGGGATATCTATGATGAGGTGAAAAACAGGCCGGCTTTTTTAGTCAAAGAAACAATCGGGTGGCCGCATGAACCGCGTTGAGAATCCCATACACATCATTTCAAAAGTCGATAATTGTGACTTCGCGGAGCAATGGTATGAAATGGCTCAGGAAGACCATTTCTGGATGCAATGGCGGTTTAAGGTGTTTCAGCATTTTATTGGAAGCATTGCCTTGTCTCCCCAAGAGACTTTAAGAGGGTTGGAGGTCGGTTGCGGGAATGGGATTTTCCGTCGGCAGGTGGAAAAACATACTTCTTGGTCCGTGGACGGCGCGGAACTGCATTTAAAGAGTCTTCAATTAAACGAGAAAGGGCGGGGGGAATTATATTTTTACAACATTTTAGAAAAGACAGAAGCGTTCAGGGAACGGTATGATTTTCTTGTCCTTTTTGATGTCCTGGAACACATCAAAGAAACCGGGCCGTTTCTTGAGGCCTGCTTGTTTCATCTCAAGCCCCAAGGATATTTATTTGTTAACGTTCCGGCTCTTCAGGCGATGTTCGGCAAATACGATGAGGTTGTCGGACATCACCGTCGATATAATAAGAAAAGTCTGGCGGGAGAATTTCGGGATTTTGATGTTGAGATGATCGATCTTCATTATTGGGGATTGCTGATGGTGCCGTTGTTATTTGTAAGAAAAGCGTTGAACCAAATGGCAAAATCTTCAGATCATATTGTTCAACAAGGGTTTCAACCACCCGGGAAATTCGCGCATGCCTGTTTAAAATTCGTGATGCGCGCGGAAACATTTTTGTTTCAAAGACCCCCCTTAGGAACGTCTCTGATGGGGATTTTGAGAAAGAGATCATGATAAGGAGAAGAGAAATGAGCAAAAGGCTTGGTTGTCTTTTAGCAGTACTCATTCTTGCCGTGTTCGGAATTCTTTGCGCACGAGAAACAGCGTGGGCCAGCGCCGTTGTTCAAAAACAAAAAGCGCTCCAATTGCAGCAAAAGCAGGCTTACGAGCAGGCCTTGCGACAAAAGACGCTTGCCAAGCAACAAGCCTATCAGCAGGCGGCGCAGCAGCAAAGCGCCATTCAGCAAAAACAGCAGGCTTATCAACAGGCCGTCGAGCTTCGAAAGAGTCAGCAAGCGGCGTATCAAGAGGCGTTGAAGAACAAGGCCTTGGAAGAAGTCGCGGCCAAACAGGAAGCCGCGAAAAAACTCATGGCAGGGGCTGTCACCGAAGGACAAGTGATGCAAGAGGTCGTGGACTATGCGTCGGATATACAGAAGGGGACGGATCCGCAGGGCAAAGACATGGTTGATATCGATCAGGTGTGGAAGGAGCTGGAGATTTCCAGTGAGATATGGCCTTTGATTATTGACCTGACCCCTAAAGAAATCACGGTCTCGAGGTATATTGATTACTATGAGACGCAGGGTGTGATTATACGCAAGACGCCGTTACATTATGTGCGGATGATTGACGCGATGCTTGATCAAAACAAGTCTTTACTGAAAATCCCTTTCAAATATATTCTCAGGACAGCGGCTATTATTGAATATGATTTTGATAATGGAGAGGACAAAGATCTCTTGGCCCGAAAATTTTTAGGAGAGAAGGTTTATCAAGAAAACAAAAAACGATTCGAACACCCCTAATAGACGCTTTGGTAAATCTGCCGCCTTGGGGACAGGCAGATTGAGTCAAAGGGGGGCGCTCGGGAGAGTGTGGAATGAAGAATAAATATATCTTGGCTCTTGATCAAGGCACAACCGGATCAAGGGCTTTTTTATTTGATCAAAAAGGGCGGATCGCGGCCAGCGCGTATCAGGAATTCAAACAGTTTTTCCCAAAGCCCGGGTGGGTGGAACATGACCCGGAGGAAATTTGGAAGTCTTGCGTGGATGTGATTAATGAGGCTATGAACAAGACGGGTATTTCCCCCGGCCGCATCATGGCCGTAGGGATAACGAATCAGCGGGAGACAACGGTTCTCTGGGATCGTCGAACATCCAAGCCCGTGTGCCGGGCCATTGTCTGGCAGTGCCGGCGAACCTCAGAGATGTGTTTAAGTCCGGCCTTAAAGCGGTACGAGCCGGTTTTTCGCAAGAAGACAGGTCTGGTGCTGGATCCTTACTTTTCCGGAACAAAGATAAAATGGTGTTTGGATAATATGCGTGGGCTTCGTCAGCGTGCCCGAAAGGGAGATATCTGCTTTGGGACCATCGACAGTTGGCTTGTCTGGAAATTAACCGGCGGGCAATCGCATGTCACGGACATGACCAATGCCTCCCGAACGCTTATTTTTAATATCCGAGAGTTGGCGTGGGACCGCGAAATCTTGAAGATCCTCGATATTCCGCCGGAGATGCTCCCGCGGGTCCAGCATTCGGGATCAGTCTTTGGGGTTATTCAAAATAGAGAAACATCGTTGGTCCCCGGGACACCGATCACGGCTGTTCTGGGAGATCAGCAGGCGGCTTTGTACGGTCAAGGGTGTTACGAGTCGGGGACAGTGAAGAATACCTACGGCACGGGGTGTTTTATGATGCTCAATACCGGTCATAAACTCGTGTATTCTTCTAAGGGGCTTCTTTCCACCGTCGCCAGCGATGATCAGGGGAGGCCTGTCTACGCCCTCGAAGGATCTGTTTTTATCGCCGGAGCTGTTGTGCAGTGGTTGAGGGATCAATTGGGTCTCCTCCGGAAATCCTCGGATGCGGAAGAGATGATTCAAGGATTAAAAGATACGCAGGGGGTATATTTTGTCCCGGCCTTTACAGGGCTTGGGGCGCCGTATTGGGACAGTGAGGCCCGTGGCGTGATCTGCGGGTTGACGCGGGGCGTCGATAGAAAACACATTATCCGCGCGGCCCTGGAATCCATTGCCTATCAGACCAGGGATGTCTTTGACATCCTGCAGAAAGAACTGAAAAGAAACATCCCCGAGATGAGGGTCGACGGCGGGGCGTGTCAAAATAATTTTTTGATGCAGTTTCAGGCGGATCTGCTGGGTTGCCGGCTATTACGGCCCAGGGTGATCGAGTCCACGGCTCAGGGCGCGGCCCAATTAGCGGGTGTGACCTCGGGTTTTTGGCAAGGGAAAAAGGACCTGGCGAAGTTGCATAAAATCGAACGCGTGTTTGTCCCGTCGATGAAGACGCCGGAGAGGACCCGTTTGTATGCCGGCTGGTTAAAGGCGGTGGCAAAGGCGCGAGAATAAGGCCGCGTGGTCAATTTTGCAGACGCTCGCAAAATTTGATTTTTTGATGGGCGCGGACCAATTCGTCCTCCGGAGGACGAATTGACAAGAGGACGTGTGGGATACAATGAAACGGGACATCCAAAAACTTATGCGTGAACATTATGACCTCCTGGTCATCGGCGGCGGGATCAATGGCGCGGCGATCGCCCACATGGCGGTTTTAAACGGTTTGAAGACCGCTCTTGTGGAAAAGAATGATTTCGCCAGCGGCACGTCGAGTAAATCCAGCAAGCTTATTCACGGCGGCCTGAGATATCTTGAGAATTTTGAATGGGGTCTGGTTCAGGAGTCTCTCAAAGAACGTTTTGTCCAAATGAAGAACGCCCCTCATCTGGTTCATCCGCTCGGCTTTATTATTCCTGTTTATAAACAGGACCGCAGGCCTTTATGGCTGATAAAGATGGGGGTAAGTCTTTATGATTTCTTAAGCGGGCCCTATGTGATCCAGCGCCACCGGTTTTTGCGGGCGTGCGAGATTCAGCAGCTTGTCCCGGGAGTCAAAAGCGATAATCTCCTTGGAGGCGTTTTGTTCTATGACGCGCAGATGAACGACGCCCGGCTTTGTTTGGAAAACGTCTTAAGTGCCGATCAACTAGGGGCGCGGGTCGCGAATTATATCGAGGTGAAGGGATTGATTAAAGACAATGGGAGGGCTGTCGGTGTTGAAGCGTATGACAGCATCGAGAGGCGGTTTTTGGAATTGCGGGCTAAAAAAATTGTCTGTGCCTTGGGGCCGTGGACGGATAGTTTGATGCGTAAGGACAATCCTGGAGCTTCGGAAAAGATGCGGCTGTCCAAGGGGGTCCATCTTGTCTACCGGGGAATTTTTTCTGAACACGCCCTCCTGGTTCCCACCCGGGAGGATCGCAGGATATTTTTTGTCATCCCCTGGCTGTCCCACACCCTGATCGGCACGACGGATACCGAGTATACAGACGGGCCTGACAAGGTCGAGGTAAAGGAGGAAGATATCGTGTATCTTTTCCAAGAGCTGGAACAGCTCTTCCCTGAGCATGTGTTTAGAAAGGAAAATATTATTACGTCCTTCGCGGGATTGAGGCCGTTGTCCTATCAAAAAGGCCCGACCGCCAAGGTCTCCCGCCGGCACGTGATTGAGCGGTCTTATTCGGGTGTTTTTTATGTCATCGGCGGAAAATATACGACGTACCGTAAAATCGCGGAAGATTGTCTCAAGACCATCATGCCCGGGAAAATAGTGGACACAGAAAAAGACTTCCCGGTCTATGGAAGCGGCCCGATTCAAGAGACCCCCGCGCAGGCCTCCCGGCGCTATGACATCGACCAAGAGACCGCGCAGGCCTTAATGCAATTCTATGGCGCGCGTTATCAGGATGTCCTCGCGTTAACGGCAAGAGATCCTCAATTCAAACAGCGTATCTGTTCGTGCTCGCCGGTGATAAGGGCGCAGGTCGTCTATGCGGTGGAGGTGGAGATGGCGTTAAAAGAAGAAGATGTTCTTTTAAGACGTCTGACCTTGGGATACAATGACTGCCGCGGCGGCCAATGCCGCAGGGAAGTCAGGAAAATGTTGGCGGGGTATTTCCATCAAGAGGGGCGATCCCCGTCATAAAGAAATGGAACAAGAGACAAAAAGGAGGATGGTGTGAAAGCGATCCCATGGAGTTTGCCTTTGATTATTCTTTGGGTCAGTGCCGCGCAGGCCAAGGTGGATCTGGTTTCGTTGCCGGCGCGGGACGATGTCCAGTTGACCATTTATAATTCGGCGGACCTGACGCTGGTGCGGGAGAACCGGTTGTTGACGTTGAAGGAGGGATTAAATGAACTCCAATTTTCCTGGGCGAACACGTTGATTGATCCGACGAGTCTGGAGATGTGGCCCAAGGCCGACGCGGGGAAAATCGATATTGCTGAGCTTACGTATCCGCCCAGGACGCGGAATATCGGTTTGTGGCATATCCAAAGCGCCCTGAGCGGCCAGGTGCCGGTGGCCATCAATTATTTGACCAGTGGATTGTCGTGGCGCGCGTTTTATCTTGGGACATTAACACCGGATGAGAAGGCCATGCGCCTCGAAGGGTACGTGCGGGTGATGAATAACAGCGGAGAGGATTATGAGAACGCCCAGGTGCGCCTGATTGTCGGCAAGGTCCACATGATCGATGACATCGCGGAATTGGCCCGGAGGGAGTATCCCTACGGCCGTCCAGGATACGACGGATATGCCCGACAAGAAGTGGATCGGAAGGAAGAAGCCCCCAGAGCTCTTATGCGCGCTTTTGAGGCGGTGGGTATGGACGCGGACGTCCTAAAAGAGGCCAAACAAATCATCAAAGAAGGGTTAAGCGAATATTTTCTTTACACGATTGAAGGGACAGAAACGATTCCAACCGGTTGGTCGAAGCGGCTCCCGAGCCTGGAAGCGGACAGCGTGCCGGTGGTGAACCTGTATAAATATGAAGAAGAACGGTATGGGAATTTCGTTGTCCGGTTTGTGAGTTTTAAAAACGATAAACAACACAAGCTGGGAGAAACTCCGATTCCTGACGGTGTTATTAAGGTCTTCCGTTCGGTGGATGCCGTTGAGCATTTAAGTTATGAAGGACAGGCGAACTTTAAGTATATCCCCGTGGATGAGGAGGCGGAACTTAATCTGGGCGAGGTGGCTAACGTGATCGTTAAGCCGGTCATGATGGATTTTCGCACGCAGAATTATCTCTTTGACAACGGCGGGAATGTCAGCGGATGGGAGGAGGTTAAAGAGTTTAAGGTCGAGGTGAAAAACACGCGGGGGATACCGGTGAAAGTTGAGATTCAAAGAAATTTTGGAGGCACGTCTTGGAAGATTATTAATTCCGGCGATTCCGGGAAGTATGAGAAAATCGACGCGGACACAGTGAAATACGCTCTGGAATTGCCCGCGAAATCCAATAAGGAATTCAAATATGTTTTGACAACCGCGTATGGACGAAGGGCCGAGCGCTAAGGAGGGACGATGAGATCAATGAATCGAAGATATGTTGTACTGGTTCTTCTCGGACTTGGAGTGTTATTCCCGGCGGCTTCAGACGCCAGGATCAAATTGGCGGCCTTGCCGCAAAGGGTGGAGGCGATTATTCGTCTGGATAATCCGGATTACACGCTCATTGAAGAGGAGCGTGTCTTGACACTCCAGAAGGGGCTCAACAAGGTAGACTTCGCGTGGAACGGTGTCAGCATAGATCCTGATTCTATTCGGCTGCATATTCTCACGCACCCATCGAAAGTCAGGCTTTTAAACGTCAGTTATCCGCCGAATGAAAACGCCCTGGTTTGGGAGATCAGCAGCGCGGAAGCGGAGCAAGAAAGAGTACGGGTGAGTTATCTTTTATCGAATATCGACCGCCTCATCACGTACAAGGCTTTGGCCGATAAAGAGGAAACGAAGATGGAGTTAAAGAGTTATTTGGTCCTGCGCAATTTCTCCGGCGAGGATTTTGCCAAAGCCCAGGTTTTTCTGGATGACGCCCAGCCCTTCGAGCGGGGGATCAATCATGAAGAGACCCAGCAATGGCTGTTTTTAGGACAGGATCAAGTGCCTTTTCAGAAAATCTGGCGGTGGGATTCTCTGCAACAGGTTTGGGATCCGGAAAAGGTTCAGGAGAACGTGGGCATACCGGTCAGCTACAAGATCAAGAATGAGAGTGCCAGTGGTTTGGGGAAGAATACCCTCTCGGCGGGGAAGGTCCGGGTCTATCAACAGGACGGCCAGGGAAGTACCATTCTTCTGGGAGAGGACACGGCAGCGCCTGTTTCCGTTGGAGAGGATATGGATGCCTACGTAGGCGACAGCCGTGATATCGTCGTTACCCAGCGTAAGATGGTTGATCAAACGATCAACGTCAGGCGCAACACCAATAACAGCATTGTCCTTTACGATAAAGAGCAGCAGATTAACGCTCAAATTGAGAATTTTAAAGATACACCGGCCCTGTTGACCCTGGTTCAGCACATGCCCCAGGAGTGGGAGATGAAAGACTGTAATTTGAAATACACCCGCAAAGATGCCCATACTCTTGAATTTGAAATCGCCCTGGCCCCCAGGAGCAAGCAAGAGTTAAATATGCATTATTATCAGAGAAACATTCGTTGAGCCTTGCGGCGCGGAAGGTCGCAGGGTGTGTTATCTCAAAGCCGGGCGCCGGCAGATTTTTTCCATTTTCTGGTCGGATTATTCCTTGACAAAAGGGTTCGGCATGTTAAAGTGATCCAGGCTGCAAGCGGCATTTCATTACCTTGCCCAACAATCCCACGTTGATCTGAAATTACATGAAAGAAGCAATCTTATATTTAGAAGACGGAACTACCTTTCAGGGCCGATCCCTCTCCTCAACAGGCGAGACTGCGGGCGAAGTTGTTTTTAATACCGCCATGACAGGGTATCAGGAAGTCCTGACCGATCCTTCCTACGCGGGCCAGATCGTCGTGATGACCTACCCGCTCATTGGGAATTATGGCGTTAATGAACAGGATGTTGAATCCAATAAAATTCATGTCAAAGGGTTTATTGTTAAGGAATTTTGCCGGCGGCATTCCAATTTTCGCGCGACCAAAAGCCTTATTGAGTATCTGAATGAGCAAAATATTTTGGCCATTGAGGGGATCGACACGCGCGCCTTGACCCGTCATCTGCGGGTCCAGGGGGCGATGAAGGGGATGATCTCGACGAAGGATTTTGACGGCAAGGTGTTGGCCGGGAAGCTGGCTCAAATTCCTTCCATGGAGGGCAGTGACTGGGTCAAAGAAGTCACCGCGCCCAAGAAATACATCTGGAAGGAAGAAGGTCTTGTGTCGGGCCCTGCCGGGCCGATATATAAGGTCGCGGCCATAGATTGTGGAATTAAGTTCAACATCCTGCGCATTCTGACGCGGCTGGGCTGTGAGGTGCATGTCTTTCCGGCTCATGCCGGCGTTGAGGAGATAAAGGCCATTCAGCCCGACGGACTATTTATTTCCAACGGCCCCGGCGATCCGGCGGTGGTGAACTACGTCATTGAAACAGTTAAGAAATTTTTTGGTGTTATCCCGGTGTTCGGGATTTGCCTGGGCCACCAGATCGTTGGATTAGCTCTGGGCGGGAAGACGTACAAATTAAAATTCGGCCATCACGGCGCCAACCAGCCGGTGAAGGATTTATTGGATCATCGGGTCTGTATCACTTCGCAGAACCACGGTTTTTGCGTGAATATTGACAGCTTAAGTCAGGATGAGGTGGAGATGATCGGCATCAATCTGAATGACAAAACACTCGAAGGCTTGCGCCACAAGAAAATGTCCATCCTTTCCTTTCAGTATCACCCCGAGGCCGCTCCCGGCCCGCATGACGCCCAGTATTTGTTTAATTATTTTATGGAAATGATGAAAGCGCATAAGAAAACCGCCAGGATCAATGTTTGAGGGATCAGGGAAGATATGCCAAGACGCAACGATATAAAGAAAATACTTCTCCTGGGCTCCGGGCCGATTGTGATCGGCCAGGCCTGTGAATTCGACTATTCGGGGACGCAAGCCTGCAAGGCCCTGAAAGAAGAAGGCTATGAGATCGTGCTGGCGAATTCCAATCCCGCCACCATCATGACGGATCCGGAGTTTGCCGATAGAACGTACATCGAGCCGCTAACGCCTGAATTCATTGAGGCGATTATCAAGAAAGAACGCCCCTGCGCCATTCTTCCGACGCTCGGCGGCCAGACAGCCTTGAATCTTGCCATGAAACTTCATGAGAGCGGTGTCCTGACGCGTTATGGGGTGAAGATGCTGGGGGCCAACTATGAAGTCATTAAGAAGGCGGAAGACAGGGAGTGTTTTAAACAGGCGATTTTAAAAATAGGATTGGTGGTTCCGAAAAGTCATTTTGCTCGTACCCTGGAAGAGGCGAAGAAAGCGGCGGAAGATATTGGGCTCCCGGTTATTATCCGTCCCAGCTTTACTCTGGGCGGGACGGGCGGCGGGATCGCGCATACAATGGAGGAACTGGAAAAGATCGCTGCGTTAGGGATTGAGAGCAGTATGATCAACGAGATTATTGTGGAAGAATCGATTGTCGGCTGGAAAGAGTATGAGCTGGAGGTTATGCGTGATTATAAAGATAACGTGGTGATTGTCTGTTCTATTGAGAACCTGGATCCCATGGGGGTGCATACCGGGGACAGTATCACCGTGGCCCCGGCGCAGACGTTGACGGACCGGGAATACCAGTCCATGCGTGACGCGGCAATGGCGATTGTCCGCGAGATCGGTGTGGAGACCGGAGGTTCCAATATTCAATTCGCGGTGAATCCTCAAGACGGACGGATGGTAGTCATTGAGATGAATCCCCGTGTCTCGCGCAGTTCCGCTTTAGCCAGCAAGGCCACGGGGTTTCCCATCGCCAAGTTCGCCGCGAAACTGGCGGTCGGATATTCCCTGGATGAAATCCAAAATGATATTACGAAAGAAACGCCGGCTTCCTTTGAGCCGACCATTGATTACTGTGTGGTGAAGGCCCCGCGGTTTACCTTTGAGAAATTCCCGGAAGTGCAAGATATCCTGGGGATCCAGATGAAGTCCGTCGGGGAAACGATGGCGATCGGCCGGACATTTAAAGAGGCGCTTCAGAAGAGTTTGCGGGGTCTGGAGATCGGTCATAAGGGGCTGGATAACAAGGTGGATTACCGTCAAATTCCTGAGGAAAAAATCGAACAGCGCTTGAGGGAGCCGAATGCCTCAAGGATTTTTTATCTCAAATACGCCCTTCAAAAAGGGTGGAGTCCGGACCGTGTGGCGGAAGTCAGTAAGATTGACATCTGGTTTATTGACCAGATCGCTCAAATCCTCGAATTGGAAAATGAGCTGAAAGAGACTTTGAAAAAAGAACAAAATCTGCCTGATCCGCTTCTGCGTAAGGCGAAAGAATACGGTTTTAGTGATGCTCAATTGGCAGCGCTCATGCAAATTCCTGAAAACGACGTCAGGAAAATGCGCCTGGAAAAAGGTATTATCGCGACATTCAAGCTTGTCGATACCTGTTCCGCGGAGTTCGAGGCGTACACACCGTATTTTTATTCGACGTATGAGACCGAAGACGAAGCGTCTTTGCAGATTCAAAAGAGCCGGAAGAAAGGCGAGCCTGCCAAAAAGAAAATTATGATCCTGGGAGGCGGTCCCAACCGTATCGGCCAGGGGATTGAATTCGACTATTGCTGCTGTCATGCCTCCTTTGCTCTTAAAGAAATGGGTTTTGAAACAATCATGGTGAATTCGAATCCGGAGACGGTTTCGACGGATTATGATATTTCGGACAGGTTGTATTTTGAGCCCTTGACGTTTGAGGATGTGATGAATGTCGTCGGCGTCGAGTCGCCGGACGGCGTGATCGTCCAGTTCGGCGGCCAGACCCCGTTAAATTTAGCGCGGCGTTTACAAGAAGCCGGTGTGCCGATCATCGGCACCAGTGTGGAGGCCATTGACGTCGCCGAGGATAGAGAAAAGTTTTCTGAATTGATCAAGACGCTCGGGATTTACCAGCCGGCTAATGGTTCCGCCCGATCTGTGGATGAGGCGGTCGCCATCGCCAGCCGTATCGGTTACCCAGTTCTGGCCAGACCATCGTATGTCTTGGGCGGTCGGGCCATGAAGATTGTCTATGACAGCCAGGGGCTTTTAGCGTTTATTGATGAGGCCAAGGAGGTCTCCGAAGGGCGGCCTATCTTGATCGATAAATTTATTGAAGACGCCATTGAGGTGGATGTGGATGCGATCTGCGATGGCCAGGAGACATTTGTGGCCGGTATTATGGAGCATATTGAGAATGCCGGGATTCATTCGGGCGATTCCGCCTGTGTCCTTCCACCGCCGACCATCAGTGAGATATTGCTGAATCAGATTAAACAGGATACCTGTCGTATCGCCCAGGCTTTAAAAGTCGTGGGGCTTTTAAATATTCAGTTCGCGATTAAGGGACGAAAGGTGTATGTGCTGGAAGTTAATCCGCGCGCCTCCCGGACCGTGCCGTTCGTCAGCAAGGCGACCGGCATTCCATTGGCCAAGATCGCGGCTCGGATTATGGTGGGCCGGAAATTAAGTGATTTTGATCTTCCCGCGGACCATTTGGAGCAGTTGAAACATGTCTCCGTGAAAGAATCCGTTCTTCCTTTTTCAAGATTTTCAGGCGTGGACATTGTTCTCGGGCCTGAGATGAAATCCACGGGTGAGGTGATGGGCATTGCCATGACTTTTGGGGAGGCCTTTGCCAAGTCGCAGATCAGCGCCAATCAAACGTTATTAAAATCGGGGAAAATTTTCTTGAGCGTGAAAGATGATGATAAACGCGCGATTGTTTTTATCGCCAAACGCCTGATGGATATGGGGTTTTCGCTCATCTCGACGCGCGGCACAGCCAAGGTCTTGCGCGCTAACGGCGTTCAGGTGGAAGTGGTTGAGCCTTACGCGCAGGGGCAGCACGAAGGATCCGCCTTAATGTCGATGATTAAGGGAAATGAAATAGCCTTGATTGTCAACACCCCTTCCGGGGAAAGCAGCCAGCATGATATGCGTTTTATCCGGGCCGCGGCGATTTTGCACAATGTCCCGTGTATCACGACGCTGCAGGGCGCTTGGGCCGCGGTGAACGGCATCGAATCAAGTCGGACAAAAGATTTCCTGCAGGTCCGTTCCTTACAGGAATACTATTTAGATATTTCGGTAAAAAAAAACTTCAAAATGGAAATAGATAAATGTGCGGTATCATAGGGGTTTCTAATCATAAAGACGCGGCCCAAATTACTTATTTAGGGTTGTATGCCTTGCAGCATCGGGGGGAAGAGGCCGCCGGTATCGTGTCTTTCGACGGACAGGAAAGTCACCTGATCAAAAATCAGGGCCTTGTGGCGGAGGCTTTTAATGAGCGGGATATTGAAGAGCTTAAAGGACCCACAGCGATAGGGCATTGCCGGTATTCCACCACGGGGTCAAGTAATTATAAGAACATTCAACCCTTTCTTGTGATTCATAAAGGCAAGCCGATTGCCGTGGCGCACAACGGTAATTTGACCAATACGGAGGAGCTTTACGCGAGGCTCGAGGAAGAAGGTTCAGTTTTTCAGACGACCATGGACTCCGAGCTGATTGTGCATCTTCTCGTGAAGACTTCACGCGCGGACTTGAAAAAGGGGCTGATCGATGTCCTGACCCAGTTGAAAGGGGCGTTTTCGCTGGTTCTGATGATTGGGGATTATATTGTCGGGGTGCGGGATCCACAGGGTTTTCGTCCCTTATGTCTGGGAAAATTGGATAAAAGTTATGTCCTGGCCAGTGAAAGCTGTGCGCTGGATTTGATCCGTGCCGAGTTTGTCCGGGAGATTGAGCCGGGAGAGATTATTATCATCCAAGGTCAAAAGATGGAATCGGTCTATTTGCCGTCGAGTCAGAAGGACAAGAGGGCGCATTGCGTTTTTGAGAATATTTACTTTGCCAGACCGGACAGTGATATCTTTGAAGATAATGTTTATAGGGTCAGGGAACGTCTGGGCGCTCAATTGGCGAAAGAACACCCTGTGGAGGCGGACTTTGTGATGGCCATCCCGGATTCCGGAAACTACGCCGCTTTAGGATTTGCTAAAGAGTTGGGCCTCCCGTTTGAGGTCGGCATTATCCGCAACCATTATATCGGGCGCACCTTCATTCAGCCCACCCAGTTTTTGCGCGATTTCCGCGTGAAAGTCAAACTGAATCCCATACGCAGCGTGTTGAAGGACAAGAAACTTGTTGTCATCGATGATTCTATCGTCCGGGGGACAACGTCCCGCAGCCGCGTGGAGGATTTAAGGAGGGCCGGGGCAAAAGAAATCCATATGCGGATCAGTTGTCCGCCGATCAAATCCCCCTGTTTCTACGGGATTGATTTTCCAAATAAAAATGAGCTGATTGCCGCGAACCATTCAGTCAAAGAAATAGCGGATTTTATGAAGGTAGATTCATTAAAATATTTGAGTCTGGATGGAATGTTGTCGGTGATGAAGCAGCCGAATAATTTCTGTCATGCCTGTTATTCGGGGCAATATCCGGCACCGATCCCGAGACTTCAAAGTAAATACCTGCTTGAAGGAGCCAGGCCGGGAAACAAATCGTGAATTAAAAATTTGTATTCATAATTCTTTTGTAGTACTTTATTTGAAAACCAGGACTTCTTTATGGGAAAATTTATTTTTGTAACGGGCGGGGTCGTTTCAAGTCTGGGAAAAGGAATTGCCGCGGCTTCGATCGGAAAACTTCTTGAGTCCAGAGGATTGCGGACGGCCCTGATCAAGTGTGATCCGTATTTGAATGTGGACCCGGGAACGATGAACCCTTATCAGCATGGCGAGGTCTATGTCACGGATGACGGCGCTGAGGCGGATCTTGATTTAGGGCATTATGAACGGTTTACCAACGCGCAGGTCAATAAAGACAGCAATATTACCACCGGAAAAATTTATTATACGGTGATTACGAAAGAGAGACGGGGGGACTATTTAGGAAAGACCGTTCAAATTATTCCGCATATTACCGATGAGATTAAAAGGTGCATTAAAAAGGTTTCCAAGGATCACGACATTGATGTGACCATTGTTGAGATCGGCGGGACCGTCGGCGACATCGAAAGTCTTCCCTTCCTTGAGGCGATACGGCAGTTGCGCTGGGAGTTGGGGGAGCATTACGCCTTGAACATTCATGTGACCCTGTTGCCGTTTATTAAATCCGCCGGTGAGCATAAAACAAAACCGACCCAGCACAGTGTCGGCCGTCTCAGAGAGATCGGCATTGCCCCGGATATTTTGTTATGCCGGACGGAAAAAAGTATCACCAAAGAACAGAGAGAGAAAATCGCTCTTTTTTGTAATGTGGACCGTGAAGCGGTCATTGAGGCGGCGGATGTAAAGCATATTTATGAGGTCCCGCTTTCTTTCAAAAGAGAAGGGTTGGATGATTTAATCCTGAAGAAATTGAATATTAAAAGGGAAGATAAAGATTTAAAGGAATGGAGCGAACTTGTTGTTCAGCGGCTGAAGAATCCCAAGAAAGAGGTCAGGATCTTTGTTGTCGGTAAATATATTGCCTTGCCGGACGCGTATAAATCGATTTACGAAGCGCTCGTTCACGGCGGGATTGCCAGTAATGCCCGGGTGAATATTATTAAGATTGATTCGGAGCAGTTGGAAAAGGGCAAGGTGGAGAAAAAGCTGGCTGGAGCCCAGGGGATCCTTATCCCGGGAGGATTTGGGGACCGTGGCGTTGAAGGAAAAATGAAGGCCGTGCAGTTCGCCCGAGAGAACAAGATCCCCTATTTCGGCATATGTTTGGGGATGCAGGTCGCGACCATTGAATTTGCCCGGAATATTTGTCATTTAAAAGACGCTAATTCGACGGAATTTGACAAGGACGCCAAGGAACCGGTTATTTCATTATTGGAAGAACAAGAGCATGTCAAAAACCTGGGGGCGACCATGCGCCTGGGCGCGTATCCCTGCAAGGTGTCCAAGAAGTCTTTGAGCTTTCAGGCGTATAAGAAGGACAGTATCTCGGAACGGCATCGTCACCGGTATGAATTTAATAATAAATATCGAAAACTGTTTGAGAAACAGGGAATGGTTTTTACAGGTCTTAACAGTCAGCAGGACCTGGTCGAGATTATAGAGTTGGTGGATCATCCCTGGTTTGTGGCCTGCCAGTTTCATCCGGAATTCAAGTCAAAACCGGATCGAGCCCATCCTTTATTCCGGGATTTTGTCGCCGCCGCTTTAGAGTACAGCGTTTCAACCCAGGCGAAAAAATGTTGCGCGCCGGCGGAAACAGAAGCGGCAATCCAAAGTTAGAAGTCATTATTTTACGCGCGGGTGGCGGAATTGGTAGACGCGCATGTTTGAGGGGCATGTGACGCAAGTCGTGAGAGTTCAAGTCTCTCCCCGCGCATTTTGATTTTCGTCAATGGTAAATATGTTGTTGTGCGAAAGGGAATCGCTTTAAAAATCGCCCTCAATCACTCCCAACATCCGATCCTATGCTCTCGGATAATCAACTTACCGGTCATTCCGTTCGACAAAATATTCTGAAATATGCCATTTATTTTGGTATTTTCTGGTATGTCCTACTGGCGACGGTTAATTATTTAAACCAAAGACCATTATGGGGCGATGAAGAGGCCGTTTTCTCAAGCATTCAAGCCTTTTCAACCAGGCAGATATTTCATGAGCATCTGTTGGGCTATCAGGTTTTCCCTCGGCTTTATTTTTTCATTGTTAAAGAATTTTCTCAGATGTTTCATTTTCATGTGTTGAGCCTTCGGTTCCCTTCTTTTGTCTGCATGATGACGGCCTTTGGCCTGTGGCTGCGCCTCGCCGGTTATGAATTGAAAAATAAAACAGATTATTTGGCTTTTGTCTTGTCTTGGACGGCGTCAGGGATGCTGATTTATTATGCCTCGGAATTGAAACAGTATTCCATGGATGTCTTGACCGGCGCCGTGTATGTCTGGTTTATTTACAATGAGGAACAATTGAGGCAAGGTCATCGCAAGAAATACTTTTTGATCTTGATGGTCCTGCCGTTCCTGGGCCTTCTTTCTTATCCCGCGTTTTTATTCTCCCTGATCGTTTTGTATAATCTTCTTTCTTCACGCAGGGACGGGCGGTCCATGGGGGGGTATGGAATATCTTTGCTGGCAGCGTTAGGGCTTGCCTATTATTTTGATCTTCGCCACAACGCGCGGGATGTCTACACAGACGGGGTTTTGAAGGATTATTTTATTTCTTTCCAATCGGTTGGGGCTTTTTTTCAGACCTTGGGGGAGGGGATGACGAATTTATTCTCGCGCTGGCTCGTTGAACAACCAAGGATCATAAAAAAGATCGGGATTTTTTTCATGGTATTTGGGTTGGTTAAATTATTCAGTGGTTTCTTCGCGTGTATCAGGAAAGAAAAGCATCTGGTGAAGACCGTCCATACCCTGGCCTTTGTTTTGTTTATGGCCTTGTTTTGTCTCGGGGCGCTGAAGAAATATCCTTTCATCGTTCCGCGAACAGTTCTTTTCTTTTGTCCGTTTGTTTTACTGCTCACGATCAAGGGATTGACGGCGCTTAAAAACATCAACAAGTATGTTTATCGCTTTGTTTATGCAGCGTATTTTATTTTTCTTATTTTTCTTACCCTGGGTTTAACACGATTAATTTTTACAAAACATTCTGTTTTTCAGCCCATTATCTGAGGACCATCCATTGGTTAAGATCGATAAGGAATTTAAAAAGATTTGCGAAGAGAGTTTTAGGCTTTATAAAAAACATTGGGGAAAATGGTTTCGGCTCGCGTTGATTTATTTTGTGCCCTATACTCTCCTGGAATTATTTTTTTGGGAGAACGCGTCTCTTGCGAGAAAGATCGTTTTAAAATACAATTTTAAGGTATATCATCTAATCAATTCAGGGACGATTTTATCGGCAGTGATGTTTTTCCTTTTATTCTTAAGCGCCCTGTTTAAATCTATTCAGGCGGCGGATGAAGGGAAGAATTGGGGGATCCGCTCATCTTATCGGGAGGCTTACCGCGTCTTTAAGTCGTATCTTTGGGTAAAAATTATGTATGTTGTCAAGGTCGGTCTTGGGACGTTGCTTTTGATCGTGCCGGGATTTATGAGGTTGATTCAATACAGTTTCTCGGGCGTGGCCTTATTGCTGGATGGAAAAATAGGGGAGGACGCGTTTGTTTGGAGCAAGAAAATAATCCAGGGGCAGTTGAACAAATATCTTGATTATGTTTTATTTTTTTTTATTATTGTGTTTGGTTTGTTTGCCCCCCCGGTCATTTTTTTGCATACACTGATGAAGTTTTTTTTGAGCAAATACTTCTTTATTCTTCTTGCGGGAAAATGTCTGAAGGGCTGTATTGTTTTGTCCGCCGGTATTCTTGGGGCGGTGTTTTATTATTATCTTTATAAAAATATGAAAGCAACAATGGTGCCGGGAGAACAGGAGAAATAAATGCAAGACAACATAAAGGTGAGCGCCAGCATCCTGTGCGCCGATTTCACAAAATTAGGTCAGGAAATTAAGAGATGTGAAGACGCCGGCGCGGCCATGATTCATGTGGACGTCATGGACGGACATTTTGTGCCGAACATCAGCATAGGGGGCGTGATTGTCCAGGCCATCCGGCCGCTGACCACATTGCCGATTGAGACGCATTTAATGGTTGAACATCCCGGGATGTATATTGATCATTTCATGGACGCGGGGTCGGATATTATCTCTATCCACGCGGAGTGCTACGGGCCTTTAAGGGAAGGGTGCCGAAAGTTGGGCCAATATCCCAAAGAGGTTGATTCTCTGGATATGGATAAGGCCCGAGAGGACATATTAAGAATCAAAAAACGCGGGAAAAAAGTCTTTATGGTCATCAATCCCGGAACACCTCTTTGTTTGGGGTCTTTGCTGGAGGATCTTCATGGGGTCTTAATCATGTCGGTTAATCCCGGTTTTGCCAAACAGAAGTTTATGCCGGAAGTTCTTCCCAAAGTGCAAGCTTTAAGAAAGGTCTTTAAAGGAGAGATCGCTATTGATGGAGGCATCAACGCAGAGACAGCGCCTGAGGCCGTAAAAGCCGGGGCGAATATTCTAGTTACCGCCAGTTATTTTTTTGGCGCGGCGGATCCTAAAGGAGTTGTTAAGTATCTGAAATCTTTGCGGTAAGAATCGCGCATTGAAAATATGGTCTTGGGTGTGTTATATTTGCAGCGGGAACAGAGATTGGCAATTCTTCAAATTTAAAAACAATGAAAAAATATACGTCCATATTTCTATTTCATCAAAAGGCGCAGACAGCCATCGAATACATTTTACTTCTTTCGGCTGTGACCGCTATTGTCCTCGTTGGATTCAAAACATATCTTGTACAAAGTCGGAAGGCCTCAAAGGAATTTTTTAATGAGGCCACGAAAGCGATCATGGGAGAGAAGAACCGGTGCGGGAATGGGAAGTGTGATGATTTTGAAGATAATACCAGGTGTCCGATTGATGAATGTAAGTGCGGGGATGGGAAGTGTGAGGGCTTGGAAGATAATATCAATTGTTCTAGTGACTGTGCTGCCTAAATTTACAGATGAACACAGTACAATACTTCTACCATCTGCAAATCAATATCTTTAAAATTTAGGTAACGAAATATTAGAAGTGAAGTTTTTTTTACGCTTTCCGTTTATTGCGCACGAAGACACTTTTGTCGATTCCTTTGGCGTATTTCTTTAATTCCGCGCCAATCTCTCCAATCTGGGCCACATGCGTGATTTTTTGCGTGGTGTTACTCACGATACAAATTGAGACCGATAGCATGCCGAATTTCTGCTCATGACCTTGCCTGTCCTGCCCGATGATGAAACCCGTCTTAATGTCCGCGTCGTTATAAAATGAAGGGGTCCGCTGGTCGAATTCATCGATGATTTTCTGACAAATTTCATCAATGAGATGCTCTTCCGTAATAAAAACGAAATCATCACCACCGATATGGCCGACAAAGGCGTTGGGGTGAGCGTCTGTGCGGACATGTTTAATCAAGATCCTGGCCATTTCACGGATGACTTCATCGCCTTTTTCAAATCCGTATTTATCATTATAAACTTTAAACTTGTCCAAGTCGGCGTATCCAACAGCGAACGGTTTTCCACTGTCAATATTTGATTGAAGTTCTTCCATGATGGAGGTGTTGCCGGGAAGATGTGTGAGGGGATTGGCGTCAAGGCTGCGAATCGTTCGTCGCAGGATCATTTTTATTCTGGCTAACAATTCATCCGGAGCAAAGGGTTTGACCATATAATCATCAGCCCCGGCTTCAATGCCGTTGATACGGTCATGCACTTCCCCTTTTCCGGTGAGCATAATGATGGGGATATGCCGCAACAGAAGGTCTTTTTTCAGGGTTTTACTGAATTCAAGACCGTTCATCAGCGGCATCATGTAATCGCAGATAATAAGGTCCGGGATATGCTGTTGGACGCTCTGCAGGGCGGCCTTGCCGTTATTCGCCTGAAGGACATCGTAATATTCAGATAATGTTAAATGCAAGACATCCAGGATGTCCGGATCATCGTCGATGGTTAAAATTTTTTCTTTTTTCATAAGCATTCAGTAATTCATATGACAGCGCAGCAGTACTGTGTCAACTTAATTGTTAATAGTGGAACACAGTACAGCACTGCGCCTTTTCTGAAAGTAGTTATTAACAATTAATTTGACGGCGCAGTAGTTAAAAGATAACACGGGGATTATGTTTTTTTAATGGGCAGGGTGAAGTGGAAGGATGTCCCTTTGTTTAACTCGCTTGCCACCCAAATTTTCCCGCTATGGGCCTCTACGATTTTCTTGGCTAAGGCCAAGCCCAACCCTGTACCTTTCACATTTTGATTAATTTCATTTTCTACGCGATAGAATTCGCCAAAAAGTTTGCTGATATTTTCTTCATTGATCCCGATGCCGGTATCGGCGACTTCAATCTCGACAATTTTGTCATTTAATTGTGATTTGACCATGATGGTCCCTCCGGCAGGCGTAAACTTGATGGCATTGCTGACGAGATTAATAAAAACACGTTCCACCTGACCTTTGTCAATGAATATTTCGGGGGTCTTCGGATCCAGCAGGGCGATCCATTGAATATTTTTATCTTTCATTTGGGGCGTCAAAAGGTCATGGACATTTTCAATTAAATTGGTCATATTGCATGTCTCTTTGTGCATTTCTGTGCGGCCGGATTCGATCCTGGCGATGTCCAAAAGATCGTTAATCAGTTTAACGAGATTATCTGAATGGGTATTGATTTTGGCCAAACGATCTTTGACGGCATCCGGGATATTTCCCAGTTTTCCTGTCATAAGAATAGAGGCGTATCCTTTTATAGACGTAAGAGGTGTCCGAAGTTCATGGGAAACGGCGGAAATAAACTCCGATTTTGTTTTGCTTATGGATTTTACTTCTTCCAGGGCGGAGGCTAATTGTTTGGTTCTGTCCTGCACTTTGGATTCAAGGATTTGGCTTGAACGGAAGGCCTGCTCAAATAAGAGGGCGTTTTCCAGGGACTGGCCGATTTGATTAGCCAGGATAGAGACCAGTTCCTCGTCACCTGCCGTGATGACCGAGGCATTCGATCGGTTTCCAACAAAAACATATCCGATGATGCCGTTTTGTGTGAGAACAGGGGAGAGGATAAAATGTTCCACCTCAAATAGCCGGGAGATCTCCTCTTTTCTTTGCTGGGACGATTCCAGGGAAGAAAAAGACGTGCCATCGCTTAAGGCCTTGATGAGGTCCCCATCGTCTAAAAGTTTTGAAAGGATGAAGGGGATATCGTTGGGAGGAAATCCTAAATTGATCCTATCGAGGAGCTCTTTGTTTTCATCGTAAATCAGAATAAGATTTTTTTCAAAGCCCAACTCTGCCAGAAGAACACGATTCAGACGGTTGAAGATTTCATTTTCGTCCAAGGTGGTGCTGATCAATCGGGAAACTTTTTGGAGGGTTTCAAGGCCGTTAATCCGTTTATCCAGCTCTTCTTGGGCTTTGTTAAGTTCTAAATCTGTTTTAACGATAAGTTTTGCCTGTTGATCGAGTTCATTAAAAGAATTTTTTAATTTATTCAGGGCTAGTTTAAGCAGGTTGAGCTGTTCGTTTTTATTGATGACGACAAAGATAAGAATGCCGATAACTGAGAATGCCAACAGTCCGACGACTAATGAAATATAGGTAGAAATGTTTTCCATCGTTAACTTATAGCTACGATAACAATACTTTCGTTTTGGAGAAGGGGTCTTTTGATGGATTCAATAGATTGAAAAGGACAGATTTCTCCGTCAGAGTACATCCCGATGACCGGGACTGTCAACCCAAAAATTTCTTTAATCCTTTTGACTTCCTCAAAGGCGATTCGGCCGAGCAATTTAAGACGGGCCATGGATTCTATGATAATAATCAAACGGGGGAGAGCGCCTTTAAGGTTCTTTTTAGCTTCTAACGCCGCGCCAACGGCCGCTTGCTTACAGGAATCTTTATTTCCGATCATGATATGGACATCGTGGCCTTCGGGAACGTCTCCTTGACATACAATACTCCCATCCTCTAAAATTTCAACCGCATTTCTGAGTAAATATTCGCTTTCTCCTGCGATTTTTATGCCTAAAGGATACAGAATGGCCATCTGCCCCAAGCGGGCGGAACGCAGATTTTCAGCTTCTTTGTCAAAATATTCTTCATAAAGGCTGGAAGCCTTTTTCCCGTCAATTGTAATGATGACATTACCGTCGGCTTTATCAATGACGCGCGGTTTCCCAAGGGGACGCCATCCATGCTGGGCCCCGATTCCGACATTGACATGTCCCCCCAAGAGCAAGCCGGTTGCCGAATGTTCCAGAACCTTATTACGGAATATCTGGAATGAATTTGAGAAGTGAAAGTCATCGCAGCTACCGGCTCCGACGATGGGAAAGACATTTCCCAAGACCTCTTGCAGTCCTCTTAAAAATAGGGAATTGTTTTTTAGAAATCCATCTACAAAGAAAATGAAGAACTGTCTGCCCGGGTTTCCAAAATCCGTGACACTATTTTTGCCTAGAATGACCCCTGACGAGCGTACATCCTGGGTGTGGATGTCTTTGACCGAGCCGATGCCGAATTGAATATCATCTGAATGAATGGCTAATACCGCTATGCCGCGTGTTTCGATAGAGGTCGATAAAATGATTCCTGCTGTTGAGCAGCCAATCATGCGGGTCTGGTTTAAAACCTGATTAAGGACAGGAAGTGTTCTTTGAGGGGCGTAATGCATGGTACTAAGGATGAGGGCAAAGTCGATTCGACCATCCTGCAAGTCGGCCTTTGACTGGAGGGCGGCCTCTTTAGCGGCGTTTTCCGCGTTTGCGTCTCTGCTGAATCCAATCCCAATGTGAGTAACCACAAGAATCTCCGCAAAATTTCTTTTTTAACTTAATTTTGAAAATTAATATAACATAGCCGTTAATTGAGTGTCCACGCCATTTAGTTTAATTTATTCAAGAAACTTTTTATTGACCTCGAAGGGATATATGGTAATATTTGAAAACCTTGCGCTTTCAAAATTTCCCAGCGCTATTTTTTTGGCCCCATCGTCTAGCCTGGTCAGGACGGGAGATTCTCAGTCTTCAAACACGGGTTCGAATCCCGTTGGGGCTACTAAATGCGAATCACGGGAGACTTCACTCTGTAACTGTTTGAAGATTAAAGCGGGTTTGCGCGATTCGAGAGGCGCTTCCGTGAAATTGAAAACCTCCTTAATTATCAACTCATCCATTTGACCCTGATTTCTGAAGTGATTTTTAGCGACATGTATGTCCATTCGACAGAGATTTTCCGATTAACGAGGATGTCCGGCCAAAGGAATTTGGGTTTGAGCCCCTTTATTAGGGTTGATTCGCTATGAAGAAAAATATACTATTTATTATCTGTCTTTTTCTCTCGGGGTGTGTTACGGTTGGCGTTGAAAAAATCCCGAAAGAACCAGTGACCGGCAAAGGACAAAGTCCTTTGACAAATATCCATCTGGTTTATCCTGGCATGGCGATCCAAGATGTCCGCAATATTATGGGCGCTCAGGTCGTTATTGGATACCAACGAAGTGATCAAAATCCCGGAGAGTTTGATACCTTAACGGTGAAAAATCCCTATCGGGAAGAAAGTTTGTATGTGTCGGATAGAGAAGCGTTCCAGGTTTTTTATTATTTCACGTCGGTTAAGAAAGCGGATGATATGATCGCGGAGGATGAGCTGACCCCGGTTGTCTTTCAAGGGGACAAAGTGATTGTTAAGGGATGGGATGACTTTTTTCGGCTTAAGAATCAATGGTGAAATCAAGAGAGTGTTTTCTTCAACCGCTTATGGCTGTCCCCTGGACGTCCGGCCCTTTGGATTGGGTTGAAGTTTTCGGCCGTCGGGCCCCGCTTAACGTCGAGATTGGTTTTGGATGCGGGGAAGTGCTTTTGCGTGAGGCGCAAAGGTCCAGGGACCAGGATTTTGTCGGCATCGAGCTTAACTGGGAACGGATTCATAAAACCCTTCGGGAGATGACAAAATCGGCCGGCGGTCTCCAGACGCGCAATGTCCGGATTTTAAAAGTTGACGCGCGGTTGGTCTTTGAACGGTTCTTCGCGGGCGAAAGTATCGATAGAATTTACAGTCTTTATCCTTGTCCATGGCCCAAGAAGGGGCACATCAAACACAGGCTTTTCTCAAAAGATTTCTTGAGACTCCTCAATAATCGTTTGAAACCTCAAGGAGAGGTTAAGATCGTTACGGATTATTATCCTTATGTGGAGTGGATCCTCACCGAAGCCCTAGGGACCGGTTTCCAAGTCCGGCAAGAGGTCATTAAGCCTCAATATGGAACAAAATTCGAGCGTAGGTGGTTTGAAGGGGGGCAGGAGGAATTTCACGCGCTGAATTTGCTTAAAGACAAACACCTTGAGGTCCCAATCACGTCGGAGGCGGGGTTGCAAACATATAAAATAAAAGATTTCCAGCAAGAGCGGTTTCGCTGGGTGGATCAAACAGGCGATATCGCTGTTGTTTTGAAGGACATGCTTTTCGATGCCGGGAGGCAGAAGGCCATGGTTCATGTGGTGGTCGCTGAAGCGCATTTAACACAGCACTTCTGGATCAGTATTATCAAAAAAGAAAAGGACTGGATTATCCGAAAGGCGGATGGTCAGAATGTCTTTCCAACGCCGGGCATTGCCCAAGCCTTGAAATTAGTTTACGAAGCGACCTCCTCAACCGTTGAATAAGATTCATGATTCGCAGAAAAACCAAGGGATGACTTTGATCTCAGTCCGATTTCTTACTGATTTACGCAGGATTTTATTGAGCCGAACGAACGCTCATCCTATCAAACGCATTCTTATTTTCAGTTTGGTTTTTATTTTTTTCTTTACCTCTCCTACGCTCGCGAAAAGGAGAAAATCGAGGGGGAGTGGGCCCATCGGCTGCAGGAGCGTTATCTTTTCAGACAGCACAAAATTAAAAAGACTTTATGGCAAAGGGGTCCACACCCGAGTTCAGCCGGCCAGCACGACAAAAGTCATGACCGCCTTGCTTGTTTTAGAACGGCTTTCGCTGAATAAATATGTGACCGTCGGACGGAACGCTACGTATGTTCAGCCTTCGAAAATCAACGTGATTCCCGGGGAAAAATATAAGGTGAGCGAATTGCTTTACGCGATCCTGTTGAGTTCAGCTAATGATGCCAGCATCGTTCTGGCTGAGGCGGTGGCCGGATCAGAACAGAATTTTGTTCATTTAATGAATCAACGGGCCAAGCAGTTAGGGGCCCGGCAAACGCGGTTTGTCAACTCGAATGGATTGCCGAGCCGCCGGAGTCAATACACGACCGCGTATGATATGTATTTGATATTCCGGCAAGCGTTAAGACATGGCTTTTTTAGAAAGGCCATTGCTCTTCAATATAATACTATTGAGAGTCGTGGAGGCCGGAAAATTGCTCTAAAAAGTCACAACAAAATTTTGTTCGGTGACTGGAAAAGAAAGATTTACGGAAAAACAGGATATACGAGGGCCGCCCAGGCCTGTTTTGTGGGAGCGATGAAAAAGGAAGAGAGCACATTGATTATCGCCGTCTTTGGGTGTTCCAAGCGGTGGGAGACGATCAAGCACGTTGTCTCCAGATATGGCGGTGTGGCTCTATAAGAAAAATTATTGTCATCCCGCAGGGGATGTGTTATTCTGCCACCGGTTTTTTTAAAAAAGAAAGGATGAAAAGATGGGAAGAAGAATTTTTACACTTGTTTTTGTGGCCGCTTTGGGTATTCTTTTGGGCGTTGGTATTGTTTCCAAACAAGCCAGGGATCCTTTGGTGAAGGAATTGATCGAACAGCAGACGTTAATTCTTCAGGGGCAAAAACGTCTTGAGCAGAAATTAGAGGAGAAAGGGTTGCCTGCCCGGGGAGAAGGAGATGTTAATGTGGCGCAACTTTTGCTGAGACAACAGGTTTTGGAAGGGCGTATAGCCGTCCTTGAGTCTCAGTGGAAGGATTTGGAAAAAGCCCTCAAAGGAGTAGGAGAAGATCGGCGGGAACAAGCGGGGCCTCCCTCAGAGGATTATTCGAAGATTTATGATATCAGCGTCGATCATTCATTTGTGAGGGGAAATCAAGAAGCCCCGGTAACGATTGTTGAATTTGTGGATTTTCAATGTCCGTTTTGCGCCCGTTTTCACATCCCTGTGAGTGAAACGCTGAAGGCGTATCCAGGTAAGGTTAAATATATTGTAAAGAATTTCCCTCTTTCCTTTCATCCCATGGCCAGGCCGGCGGCTAAGGCCTCATTTGCGGCGGGGGAACAAGGGAAATATTGGGAAATGGTTGATGTCTTGTTGGAAAATGGCGGGGGTTTGAGCGAGGCCAAGTTTGAAGAATTGGCTAAGGGGATAGGCCTGGATGTAAATAAATTTATGAAAGATTATAAAGAAAATGATGCGAAATATAATGAATTTATTAATAAAGATTTACAATTAGGAGGGCAGGTCCAGGTTAGAGGAACCCCGACTTTTTACATCAATGGCCGCAAGACCATGGCCAGGGATTTGGAAGGGTTTAAAACAGAGATCGATGAAATTTTAAAGGAGCAAAATTAGAATTATTGATTATTAAAAGGAAACAGGATATACTTGGGACAATTTTGAAAGAAATTCTAAAGGAGAAAGAGTCATGGCAAGAAAAGGTGGTATTACAAAAAGGTTTTATGTGGAAACCCGCGGCGTTAAGGTCAGCGGAGGGCAACAAGTCAAATCCGGAACGGTCTTAACGCGACAGGGGGACAGGTGGCAGCCGGGGATTAATGTTATCGGCAGGACTCACCTGACCGCAGCTTGTGACGGCGAGGTTTTCTTTACGAAGAAAAAGAATAATTACAGCCGGCTAGCGACGTACATTAATATTAAACCAAGTTCTCAGGTTCAACCGGTTAAAGGGTAACTTGTCGCGGCTTTTGTGCTCTCAAGTTATGGACGGACGGGTTCGGGTCTTTAAACTTGTCCTCAACTGCGGAGAGAGGCTTTCATAATAAATGTGCGGTATTGTTGGATACGTTGGTGAAAAACAGGCTGTTCCGATATTGCTGGAAAGCCTTAAGAAATTAGAGTACCGGGGATACGACTCGAGCGGCGTTGGGGTTATTGCCCTTGAGAATGGTAAGGTGCATCTTCGCAAAACACAGGGGAAGATTCAAAATCTGCAGGATCTCATCAAATCGCATTCTATTCCGCGTAGTTCTATAGGCATTTGTCATACCCGCTGGGCCACGCATGGTGTCCCTAATCGCGTCAATGCCCATCCGCACACGGATTGCACAGGAAAGATTCTTATTGTTCATAATGGAATCATAGAAAATTACGCCGAGCTGAAAGCCGCTCTTCAAAAAAGAAATCATAAATTCACTTCAGATACGGATACAGAGGTTATCGCCCACCTGATTGAAGAATCCTATGATACGAATTTGGAGCTCGCTGTTCAAAAAGCGATTGCCCAACTCAAAGGCACTTTTGCCTTAGGGGTGATCTGCGCCGATTATCCGGACACCATCATTGCGGCCCGTGTCGGTTCCCCGCTGATTATCGGACTGGGGCATAAGGAAAATTTTATAGCCTCTGACGTGCCCGCCATATTGGAAGCCACGAAGAAAATCATCTATTTAAAAGACGGGCAGATGGCCCGTTTGACGAAAGAGGCGGTGAAGGTTTTTACTTTTGCCGGCGAGAAGGTAAGCCCGAAGGTGAATACCATTACATTTAGCGTTGAAGCTGTTCAGAAGCAGGGTTACGCGCATTTTATGTTGAAAGAGATTCATGAACAGCCGGATGTTATTGAGCAGATGTGTCAATCCCGTTTAAAAGACGGGCATGTTCATTTAGACGGGATTCGGTTAAAGGATAAACAGTTGAAGGCGGTGAGCCAGATTGTGATTGTGGCCTGTGGGACGGCGTATCATGCCGGACTTGTCGGGAAATATTGTATCGAGCATTTAAGTGGAATCCGCGTCAGTGTGGATGTCTCCAGTGAGTTCCGCTACCGGGATCCGATTGTGGATAAACGCACGTTGGTGGTGGCGATCAGCCAGTCCGGGGAGACGGCGGATACACTGGCGGCGGTCCGAGAGGCTAAATCCAAAGGGGCCAAGGTGATTGCGATTTGTAATGTGGTCGGATCGTCCCTGGTGCGTGAGTCGGACGGGGTTTTGTATACCCATGCCGGACCGGAAATCGGCGTGGCGTCAACCAAGGCCTACACGGCTCAATTGGGGATGTTATATCTGCTGGCTCTCAAATTAAGCGCTTTAAAAGATAAAGTTTCTAGTCGAGAGCGCCAGGACATTATTCAAGATTTCAGGCGCATTCCACGGTTATTTGAAATGATTCTTAAGGCCAAGAAGACGATCGCGGTTATTGCCAAAAAGAATTCGCACTTCGGTTGTTTCTTGTTTTTAGGCAGAAATATCAATTATCCCTCCGCTCTCGAAGGGGCTTTGAAATTGAAAGAGATTTCCTACATTCCCGCGGAAGGTTATGCCGCCGGGGAAATGAAGCACGGTCCCATTGCCCTTATTGATGAATATCGGGCAGTGGTGTGTATTACCCCGCAATCCGAGACCTATGACAAGATGATTTCCAATATGCAGGAGATCCGGGCGCGCAAGGGCAAGATCATTGCCATTGCCACCGAAGGCAACGAGGCCATTAAGCAGCACGCCCATCATGTCGTTTATGTGCCTCAGACGAACAATATCCTGACGCCCCTTCTTGTGGCGTTGCCGTTACAACTCATCGCCTATTATATTGCTGTCCATCGCGGATGTGACGTGGATCAGCCGAGAAATCTAGCCAAATCAGTCACCGTGGAATAATATTTCAGGAATACGTTCAGCAGACAGCCCCCATGCTTTACATCGTTTCTACACCTATAGGTCATTTAAAAGATATCACGCTGCGCGCCATTGAAACCTTGCAAGAGGTGGATTTGATCGCGTGTGAAGACACCCGCCACACCCGCACGTTGACTCAGGCGTATAACATCACGACTCCTTTAACCAGTTATTTCGAGCACAATGAAATCAAGAAGGCGGAGCAGCTTCTGCAGCTATTAAAAGAAGGCAAGAAAATCGCTTTAGTCACTGACGCCGGAACTCCGGGAATTAGCGATCCGGGATACCGGCTTATGAAATTGGTGCAGGATAACGGCCTGCCGATGACCGTTATTCCCGGGCCGGTCGCGTTGATTGCGGCCTTGTCGTTATCAGGTTTGCCGGCGCACAGTTTTGTTTTCGAAGGTTTTCTGCCGGTTAAATCAGGTGCGAGAAGAAAGCGGTTGGAGGAATTGAGGGCCGAGAAAAGAACGATGATTTATTATGAATCGCCACACCGGCTTTTGAAAACATTGGAAGATATGAAGGTAGTATTTCAGGATCCGCAAATCGTGTGCGTCCGGGAGATCACGAAAAAATTTGAGGAAACGCTCAAATCAACCGTGAGCCAGCTTATCCAACACTTTACAGAACACAACCCTCGTGGAGAATTTGTCCTGTTGTTGAATTTGAACAGGGCCTGAGGCGTATGTATTTTTTTTATACTCTTTCGTCCAGAGGATTCCGTCCAAAGGAAACGGTCCAGCTTCTTGACAAACCACGGGCCGGGTGATATAGTTTGCCCAATGTTAACCTTTAATTCGATCCGGTGAGATCGGTAAGGATCAAGGATGACCTTCAATAGATTGGTTGAAGATAATTCTGGCTCGTTCCTCTGTATGGAGGGCGGGCTTTTTTTGTGTCTTAATTTTCTCAGCATTGCGGGCCTGGAAAAATCCTATGAATCCTCCTATTAAAATTATGGATAAAGAAAGCATGCGCCGGGCACTTATGCGTATTGCCCATGAAATCCTGGAGAAGAACAAGGGCGTTGAAGATCTCTGTGTTATCGGCATACGCACACGGGGGGCTGTCCTGGCCGAACGTATCCAGGGTTATATTAAGCAAATAGAAGGCCTTGATGTCCCTGTCGGGGTTCTTGATATCACCCTTTACCGGGATGATTTGACCCTGGTGGCCACCCAACCGGTTATTCATGAGACGCTGATCCATTTTGACATTACGAATAAAAGGGTTATTTTAGTCGACGATGTCTTGTTTACGGGACGGACGATCCGTGCGGCTTTGGACGCTTTGATCGATTTTGGCCGGCCGGCCACTATTCAATTGGCCGTGCTGATGGATCGTGGACACCGGGAGCTCCCTATTCGCGCGGATTACGTCGGAAAGAACATCCCTACCTCTCTGGATCAGGATGTTCAGGTTATTTTGGGAGAGACGGATCAGCAGGAGGATGAGGTTGTTATTCAAAACAAACATAAGGTGTAAGACATGATCGAATGGAATAAACATAGCCTTCTGGATTTGAGAGAATTAAACAAGGAAGAGATCGAGATGGTCCTGGAGACGGCTAAATCTTTGAAAGAGGTGTCTCTGCGGGAGGTTAAGAAAGTTCCCGCCCTTCGGGGGAAGACGGTGGTGCTTTTATTTTTTGAATCATCGACAAGAACACGCACCTCGTTTGAATTGGCGGCCAAAAGGCTTTCGGCGGACACGATTAACATCGCCGTGAATAACAGCGCCATGTCCAAAGGGGAGAGCGTATTGGATACCGCCAGGAATTTGGAGGCCATGAATGTGGATATGATTGTCGTGCGCCACGCCTGCGCGGGAGTGCCGAATCTCTTAGCGCAAAATCTTAAGACTTCGATCGTTAATGCCGGCGACGGATGCCGGGAACATCCGACCCAGGCCTTGTTGGATTTGTTTACCATCAAGGAGAAGTTAGGTCGCATTGAAGGACTCAAAGTCGGGATCGTCGGGGATATTCTCCACTCGCGGGTGGCCAGATCCAATATCATGGGATTCACCAAGTTGGGAGCTGAGGTGACGGTTTGCGGTCCCTCGACATTAATGCCCCCGGGAATAGAATCCACGGGCGTTAAGGTCACGTATAATGTGCTGGAATTGATCGAGCAATGCGATGTCTTAATGGTTTTGAGAATTCAGCAAGAACGTCAGCGGGACAAATACTTGCCCTCCATACGAGAGTATGCCCGCATGTTTGGGATCAATAAGGAAAAATTAAGGCACGCGAAAAAAGATATTCTGATCATGCATCCAGGGCCGACAAACAGAGGCGTGGAATTATCGGCTGAAGTTGCCGACGGGGAATACTCCGTGATCCTGGATCAGGTTGCCAACGGTTTGGCCATCCGCATGGCGGTTTTATATTTGTTGCTGGGGACGCATGGCAAGGCGCCCGCGGGGGAATAATCCCATTTGGTTTTCTTAAACGGAGTTTAGAAATGTCGTTATGGATCAAGAACGCTATCATCGTCAACGCGGATAAAATCAGCCGCAAACCGCAGGACATATTTATCGAAGCAGGCTTCATTAAAAAGATCACCGCCTCATCAGATACGCCGCAGACCTTAAGTAAGGGGGGGGCGGTCAACAGTATCGACGCGCAGGGGAAATTGGTTATGCCGGGGTTCATTGATATGCACGTGCATCTGCGCCAGCCCGGCCGTGAGGACAAAGAGACCATCGAGACGGGTTCCAGGGCCGCGGCCAAAGGCGGGTTCACGACGGTTATGTGTATGCCCAATACAAATCCTGTGATTGATAACGGCATGATCGTTAAGGCGATCCTTGATGAGGCTCAAAGAGTCGGGCTGGTGAATGTGATTCCGATCGGCGCTATTACCCGAGGTCAGAAAAATGAAGAGCTGTCGGACATGTTTGAGTTGAAAGAGGCTGGATGTCGGGCCCTTTCTGATGACGGGAAGTCCGTTGTCAACAGTCAGCTTATGCGTCTGGCCATGGAATACGCCCGTATGGCGGAAGTTCTTTTGATTGAACATTGCCAGGATCCGAATTTGTCGGGCTGCGGGGTCATGAATGAAGGGCGCACGTCTACGCTGCTGGGATTAAAAGGAGATCCCGGCGTGTCCGAGACTGTGATTGTGGCGCGGGACATTGAATTGGCCCATTATTTGAACACAAGAATCCATTTGGCGCATATCAGTTTAAAACGATCCGTTGAACTCATCCGTTTTGCCAAGAGCCAGGGGATCCGGGTAACCGCTGAGGCGGCGCCGCATCATTTCACTCTGACGGAAGAAGCCCACGAGTCCTTTGATACCAACACCAAGGTTAATCCTCCTTTAAGAACCAAGGAAGATGTGGAGGCTATTAAGGAGGCGCTCAAAGATGGGACCATTGATTGTATCGCCACAGACCACGCGCCGCATACGGAGGAAGATAAAGAAGCGGATTTTGATCATGCCCCCTTCGGGATGATCGGCTTGGAGACTGCCGTCGGATTGGTCATCACAGAATTGGTGGATCCCAAAATAATTTCATGGGCCCAGATGGTAGAAAGGATGTCTGCCGCCCCCGCGCGCATCACAGGGTTATGTCATAAAGGAGAGATCAGCGAGGGGAAGGAAGCGGATATTACCGTGATTGACCCTCATCGGGAATGGGAAGTCCGCCGGCAGGATTTCGTTTCTAAATCTAAGAACTCACCATTTATTGGCCGCACATTAAAGGGGTGTGTGGAGGCGACCATTTGTCAGGGGAGGGTTGTTTATCAAAGAGAAGGAGTCCCCGGTTTATGAGAACGCAAAAAATTACCGTCTCAGTGATCGGCGGACACGCTATTTCGAAGGAAACGGAAGAGTTGGCGTACAGGATCGGCCGGTTTGTGGCGAAGATGAAGGCTGTCCTCGTCTGCGGCGGTCTGGATGGCGCGATGGAGGCGGCCGCGCGGGGAGCCCAAGAGGCCGGCGGTCTGACGATCGGTCTTCTCCCCGGGGTGTCCAAAAAAGACGCCAATCCTTATATTGATATTGCCTTGCCGACTTCCATCGGGTTTGCCAGAAATGCCATTGTGGCCTGCAGCGCCGATATTATTATCGCATTGCCCGGAAGCCACGGGACGAATTCAGAGATTTGTTACGGTTTAGTTTTTAACCGGCCAGTTATCGATCTTGGAAATTGGAACCTTCCGGGGATGATCAAGGCGCATAATATCAAAGAAACGCAGAAGATCATAAAAGATCTCATTAAAAAAATTCGAGAAAACCGTTTGAAATATGACGCGTAAAAGGAACCAGGCATGGATT
Organism: Candidatus Omnitrophota bacterium; assembly: GCA_003528115.1. GTDB lineage: Bacteria > Omnitrophota > Gorgyraeia > Zapsychrales > Zapsychraceae > UBA10174. The sequence goes on along the minus strand of DOGZ01000006.1, from coordinate 6,173 downwards.
TTTTTTCTAACTATCATTGTTTTAGGCCTGGCCATTTATTCCAATGCCCTGCAAGGCGAATTTGTCTCGGATGATCATGTCTATATCGTTGATAATCCCAGTGTCCGCAATATTTTTGATCTCCAGGGCCTCTGGCATTCTTTCAATTCCCGCTTTTTGACCGGCCTGACCTTTGCCCTGAATTTTTCTGCTGGCGGTTTAAACGTTTTCGGGTATCACTTCTTTAATATTGTCATACATCTCATCAATTCGATCCTGGTTTATCAATTTACCTTATTAATATTAAAAGCTTTAGAGGGCAAAACCGACGCCTATAAAAAATATAAAGACGCGCTTCCCGTCTTTGCCGCTCTTATATTTTTGACCCACCCGGTACAAACACAGGGCGTTTCTTTCATCTCACAGCGCCTGGCATCGATGGGGACGATGTTCTATTTATTAAGCCTCATTTTTTATATCAGGGGCAGGCTTGATGAAAAAAATGATCTCATCCATTTGGCCCTTCTTAGCATGCTTTTCGGTGTTTTTACGAAAGAAATGATCGTTACTGTTCCCTTAATGCTTTTCGTCATAGAACTCTATTGTTTCAGTTCTTGGAAAGAGATCAAAATAACTCAATGGCGCACCGTAAGGCCTTTTGTTTTAGCGTCGTGCATGCTGCCCTTGATCATTTTGCAGCAAAAAGCCGTATCTTATCCTGATTTTACTGGACAGATAAAAGCAGGCGGTTTCTCTTGGAATTATTTTCTGACGGAAATAAACGTTCTGCGGACCTACGCAAGGATGTTGTTTCTTCCGGTTAATTTAAGCCACGAATATGATTATCCTATCGTAGGGAGCCTTTTGGATGTGGATCTTATCCTGTCGCTGGCGTTATTGATCGGTTTACTGATTTTAGCTGTCAAAACTTTTAGATCGAAACCCCTGATAAGTTTTTGTATCGTTTGGTTTTTTGTGACGACCTCAGTGGAAATTATCAACGTAAGCCTGGTCCATAGAAACGTGATATATGACCATTGGCTTTATTTGCCGATGGTGGGGTTCTCTATATTCCTCGGGCTTTTCATTCATTTAATAGCAAAAGATAAAATGGGAATAAGGGGATTATTTGCCGTCATTATTGTGATCTTTTGCCTGGCAACGTATCAAAGAAATAAGGTTTGGCAGAATGAAATCGGTTTTTGGCAGGATGTTCTGAAAAAAGCTCCCAATAAAGCGGCCGCTCACCTAGGGATGGCCAATGCTTACAAAAGACAGAATAATTTAGAAAAGGCGATCGAACAGTATCAGCAGGTGGTCCGTTCGGACCCTGGTTCAGTCAAGGCTTACAGCAACATGGGCGTGGCCTATTATCAGACGGGGAACGTTAAACGGGCTATGCGGAATTTAAAAGAGGCGCTTAATTTGGAGCCTGACAATCCGGCCGTCCATAATAATTTAGGTTACATTTATTATCTGGAGAAAGATTACGGCCGGGCGATCCTCCATTATTTTAAGGCCTTGAACCTTCGCGGAGATTACGCCAATGCCTATTTTTACCTGGGGCAATGTTATTTGGAAATGAAAAATTTTTCCACCGCGAGGAACTGTTTGAACAGGGCCATGCAACTGTATGAGAAAAGATATGAAAAGGGAAAAGTCCAGGAGATAAAGACAATATTGGATGCAATAGCCAATGAAGTTTAAGTTAAGATCCTCGGCAAGGCAGGATGTCCAGAATATCGGCCTTATCTTTTTGATAGGCGTTCTGATCTATTCCAATTCTCTTCGCGGCGAATTTGTCTCCGACGATCATGTGTATATCGCGGACAGCAGGATCTCCCAGAATTTCGGCAACATCCCCGCTGTTCGGCAGTTTTATTACACGCGTTTTGTGGTGGGCCTGACCTTTGCGGCAAATTATTTCTTACATGGTTTTAATGTCTTCGGATATCATCTGGTCAATCTCATCCTTCATCTGGTTAACAGCCTTTTAGTATACAGCCTGGTCGTTTTAACCTTTGAGACGCCGTATCTTAAAAAAATAAAACCCCTTAACCTCAAACCTTCGCATGCCGCCTTTTTCACCAGCCTTATTTTTTTAGTTCATCCGATCCAAACACAAGCGGTATCGTATATCAGCCAGCGGTTCACTTTGATGGCGGCGATGTTTTATCTGTTAACGCTGGTCTTTTATATTAAAAATCAATTAACGCAAGAGAGGCGTTATTTGATCCTCTCCTGGGTGAGCTTTGGGTTGGGGCTATTCTCTAAAGAAATGGCCATGACCGCCTTTCCGGCGATCTTGATCTATGGATGGTTCTTCTTAAAGCCGGGAATAAAGATAAGTCTTAAAGACCTCAAAGGCAAAGATTTTATTCCTTTTTATGCCATGATCGCGGTTTATTCGCTTCTTTTGGCCTTTGATAAATACGCGTCGGTTTCACAGTGGAATGCCCACATTAACCTTAAACGTTTCGATCTGTGGTATCTTTTCACGGAGATCAATGTGCTGCGGACATATTTGCGGCTGTTGGTCCTGCCCATTGATCAGAACCATAATTATGATTATCCGGTCGTGCAAAATATTTTTGACGGTGAATTTCTTTTCTCATTGCTTCTGCTGATCGTTTTGACCTTCGGGGCCGTGAGATCATTCAATAAAGAGCGGCTGTTAAGTTTTTGCGTTGTTTGGTTCTTTGTGGCCTTATCGGTTGAAACAATGAGTGTTGTTTTCGGCAATCGGGGGGTTATATATGAACATTGGCTGTACCTTCCGATGGTCGGGTTTGCGCTGTTTTTAGTTATTATGATCTCTAAGATCACAAAAGATAAGGTTGGCTTCAAGGGTTTACTTATTGTAATTATTGTGTTCATGGGCTTGGCTGCCTATAACCGTAATAAAATATGGCGGACAGAGACAGGATTGTGGCAGGATGTGGCCGACAAAGCCCCAAATTCCTCATTTGCTTATTTTGCTTTAGGGGTTGCTTATGAACGCAAAGAAAATTTTCCCAAAGCGAAAGAATCTTATGAAAAAGCGATCTCCCTGAAGCCGGATGATGTGAAGGCCCACAGTAATTTGGCCGTTGTTCTTTATAAAATGGGTGATGATCCCTCGGCGCTCAAGCATTGGAAACGGGCTATCGCTTTAGAACCGTCGAATCCGGTTTTGTATAAGAATTTAGGGTATTTTTACTATGAAAAAAATGATTGCGTGAAAGCGTTGGAGTATTATCATAAAGCCGTTGAATTAAAGGTCGATCATCAGGATGTTGCTTCTTACATTGAGGAATGCCAGAAATGCCCGAATTGCCGGAAGTAGAAACGATCCGACGTGATTTAAGCAAATTTATCTTAAATCAAACGATCGAGGACATTGCCGTCCATGACAAAAGGGTCATCCGGCGATCCTCCGTGCCCCTTTTTATTAAGAGGTCCAAAGGGCAGAAAATAATCGATGTCCAAAGGCGCGGCAAGGCCATTGTTATGGTTTTGGACAGGCAGGGGTTTCTCGTGGTCCAGCCGATGATGACCGGCCAGTTGATCTATCAAAAGAACGGCACCTTGGAGGCCCCTAAGGCCGCGAAAGTTATCTTCACGCTTTCCAATGGCGGGCGTTTAATTTATAATGACCAAAGATTGTTCGGTCGAGTGTATTTCACGGCTGATCTAAGAGAGATCGATTATTTCCGCACGATCGGCCCCGAACCTTTGGAAAAAGGATTTAACGTTCCCTGGCTTCAAAAGGCCATTATTAAAAAAAGAGGGCCCATCAAACCCCTCTTAATGGATCAGCACTTCGTCGCCGGCATCGGCAATATTTATGCCTCTGAAATACTTTTTAGATCAAGGATCCATCCCCAGCGTTCGGCTTATACCTTAAGGAAAGAAGAGCTGCAAGCTTTGCACAAGGCGACACGGATGATCTTAAAAGAAGCTATTTCCTCCCGCGGGACATCCATGCGTAATTACTTGGACGGCCAGGGCGAAAAAGGGCAGTTTAAGAACAGGATCCTGGTTTATGCCCGGGAAAATGAAATATGCGTGGACTGCAAAGGCGTGATCAAGCGTTTTGTTCAAGCCGGGCGCAGCACATTTTATTGCGAGGGGTGCCAGAAATAACAGAAGCCAGAAGCAAGAGGCACGAAGTCAGATAAAGGCATTTTCTGACTTCTGACCACTGACATCCTGCTGCGTATTGAGTAAATTATGAAAGATAGAATTAAAATTGACACGACTATCTTAGTCGCCATGATCGGCTTCACGGTCGTTCTTTATAAATTTCCCGACCTTTATCCTCGGGACAGGTCCTTTGACAATATGATGGATTTTTTCGGAGCGCTGTGCCTCTTAAAGGGTGTCTTTATCCGCATGATCGCCCGGGGATATAAAAAAGCGAATTCCAGCAAAGGCAAGGCCTTAGTCTGCAACGGTATTTATACGCTTACGCGAAATCCCATGTATCTAGGAAGTTTTTATATCGGCAGCGGCTTTGTTCTGATCCTTTGGCCGTGGTGGGCGATCTTTATTTTCGCCCTTCTTTTCTATCTGCGCTTCCGTATTCAGGTAGCGAAGGAAGAAAAATTCCTGACGGAAATGTTCGGGCAAGAATATAAAACGTATTGCCAGAAGGTCCCGCGTGTTTTTCCATCGCTTGCCGTTCTCAGCCAAACTAAGACCAAAGATATTTTTAATATGCAGGAAGCTTTAAGCACGAAAGAAAAATACGGCCTGATCGGGTGGCCGCTGTTGGCCGTCCTTTTTGAGACCGCGCAGGAAAATATCCTTTATTACGGGAGTGATATTGTATTGACGGTTAAGACCTTTCTTGCGGCCTTTGCCTTTTTTGCTGTAGCGACGTGGATCAAATTGAAAATACGCGAATAATACGATCATGGATAAGATCCAGAATAATTTTAAAGTCATCTCAAACGAAAAGCTCTGCCCGCGGTTTTACCGGCTTTGCCTGGACGCGAAATCCATCGTTAAAGAAATAAAGCCGGGCCAATTTATCCATATCCGGGTGAGCGACGGGCTGGAACCTTTCTTCCGCCGGCCGTTCAGCGTGTACCGTGCCCAAAAGTATGTTGAAATATTTTACGAACCCGTTGGTCCGGGTACAAAAATGTTGGCGACTAAGAAAAAAGGCGATGTTCTAGATGTATTGGGCCCGGTGGGAAATCCCTTTCATATGCCGCCGCCGGGGACAAAGCAAGTCGTCATGGTCGCGGGCGGGATCGGTGTGGCGCCGTTTTTGATCCTTTCGGATGCATTAAAAAAGGCGAAGAATTTAGAACTCGTTCTTTTATATGGCGGCCGCACAAAAGATCACGTGTGGCCGATGAAGGAATTTAAACAAAACGGATGCAAGGTTTTTGTCGCAACCGATGACGGCGGCGTAGGAGTTAAAGGGCGTGTGTCGGCCTTATTTTCTAAAATTAATACAGATCCCAGAACGACCTTTATTTATACCTGCGGGCCGCATGCCATGATGCACGCGGTCCAGGATTTTGCCAAGAAGCATCACATCCAAGGAGAAGCCGCGTGCGAAGAGGTCATGGCCTGCGCTTTGGGCGCGTGTTTGGGGTGTTCGATTAAGACCACAAAGGGTTTTAAAACCGTCTGTTACGACGGGCCGATATTTGATCTGCAAGAAGTCTTATTTTGATTTGTAAGAAGTCAGATGCAAGATATCAGAAGTCAGAAAAAATTTTGTCGTTTCTGTCTTCTGACTTCCTGCTTCCCGCTTCTTTTAAAAAGGAGGTGACCATGCCACATTTATTATATATTCTCGTCGGCCTCATCGGTGGTATCTTCAGCGGTGCTTTCGGTATCGGCGGAGGAGCGATCATGGTTCCGGCGCTGGTATATCTTGCTGCGTTAACACAGCATCAGGCGCAGGGGACGATCCTGGCGGTTTTGATGGTGCCGGTGGGGGCATTGGCTGTGTTGAGATATTATCAAAGCGGCAATGTAAAAATTGATATAGCCTTATGGATCGCGTTAGGATTTATTTTCGGCGCATTGATCGGCGCGAATTTCGTTCATGGATTGCCGGAGGCGGTTTTAAAGCGGGCCTTTGGGGTATTTTTGATCCTCATGGGAATAAAAATGGCATTGTTGAAATAGACCATAGACAATAGACCATAGACTATTTAAGGTCTTTGGTCGATAGTCGATGGTCAATGGTC